>DASVDV010000015.1:0-115345 GCA_036380895.1 Gaiellaceae bacterium
TCCGGGTGGAACTGCACGCCGTCCACCTGCAGCTCGCGGTGGCGCACGGCCATCACCTCGCCGTCGGCCGAGGTCGCCGAGACCTCGAACACGTCGGGCACCGAGGTGGCGGCGAGCGAGTGGTAGCGGCCCGCCAGGAAGTCCTCGGGCAGCCCGGCGAAGATGCCGCGGCCGTCGTGGGTCACGATCGTCGCCTTGCCGTGCACCAGCTCGCGCGCGAAGCCGACCTCGCCGCCGAACGCCTGCACGATCGCCTGGTGGCCGAGGCACACGCCGAGCAGCGGCACGCGCCCCGCGAGCCGCGCGACGATCGCGGGCGTCTCGCCGGCGGCCTCGGGGCGGCCGGGGCCGGGGGAGACGACGACGTGCGAGGGCCGCAGCGCTTCGGCCGCGTCCGCGTCGATCGCGTCGTTGCGGCGCACGTCCACCTCGCACCCGAGCTGCCCGAACAGGTCGGCCAGGTTGTACGTGAACGAGTCGTAGTTGTCGATCAGGAGAATCATCCGCGTTCCGCCAGCTCGAGCGCCTGTTCCAGCGCGGCGAGCTTGTTCAGGCACTCGTCGTGCTCGGCCGCCGGATCGGAGTCGGCGACGATGCCGCCGCCCGCCTGCAGGTACGCGCGTCCGCCGCGGAGGACGACCGTGCGGATCGCGATGCAGGTGTCGAGGCCGACGCCCGGCAGGTGGTAGCCGACGACGCCGGCGTACCAGGCGCGCCGGTAGCCCTCGAGCTCGCCGATGATCTGCATGGCGCGCACCTTCGGTGCGCCCGAGACGGTGCCGGCGGGAAACGTCGCCCGCAGCAGGTCGAAGGCGGAGACGCCCTCGCGCAGCTCGCCCGCCACCTCCGAGACGAGGTGGGTGACGTGCGAGAAGCGCTCCGGCTCGAGGAACCGCTCGACCCTCACCGTGCCCGGCAGGCACACGCGGGAGAGGTCGTTCCGGCCGAGGTCGACGAGCATCACGTGCTCGGCGCGGTCCTTGTCGGAAGCCAGCAGCCGTTCGGCGTCGCCCTCGCCGCGCGCGGTCGTGCCGGCGATCGGGTTCAGGCTCGCCCGGCGGCCCTCCAGCTTCACGTGCGTCTCGGGCGACGAGCCGACGAGCGCGATCCCGTCGAGCTCGAGCAGGAACAGGTACGGCGACGGGTTGACGCGGCGCAGCGCCCGGTACACCGCGAGCGGCCCGACGGTCGTCGGCCGCTCCGCCCGCTGCGACAGCACCACCTGGAAGACGTCGCCGCGGCGGATGTGCTCCTTCGCCCGCTCGACGCGGCGCAGGTGCTCGTCGCGCGCCGGGAAGCGCTCGGTCGGCCCGCCGCCGGCGCGGCCGGAGGTCGGCAGGTCGAGGGGCTCGGCGAGCGTGGCGGTGACCTCGCCGGGGTCGCCGTGCAGCACGTCGGCCGTGCCGGTGACGTGGTCGAAGCGCAGGAAGACGTCGGCGACGACCCAGCGGCTCTCCGGGACGTCGGGGCCGTCCGCGGGCAGTGGCACCGTCGGCTCGAGCGTCGCGACGTGGTCGAAGCCGAGGTAGCCGACGACCGGGGCGTCGACGCGCTCGGCCTCCTCGAAGGAGACGAGCCGGTCGCCGCAGCCGACGAGCGAGTAGCGGCCGAGCCGCCCCTGGTCGACCGACTCGAGCAGGAACGACGCGCGGCCGCGGCGGCGCAGCGCCAGGTAGGCCCCGAGCGGGGTGATCAGGTCGGTGTCGATGGCTGCAACGGTCATGTCGGTTCGGGAAACGAAAAACGACCCTCGCGGGTCGTCGGTCGAGCGGTGCGGGGTTGTCGGCGCGCGCGGCTTACGCGGCCAGGCTCCCGCCCCGCTCGTGGCGCCAGGCCCACCAGATCCGCGAGGTCGGGAAGCTCATCAGGGCCTCAGGGTAGGGCCTGCTGCTTGAATCCGCAAGCCCATGGCGTCGCCGATCCCCGACCTCCTGCGCTCGCTGCTCGCCGCGTCCGGCCCCTCCGGTCGCGAGGACGAGGCGGCGCGCGTGTGGCGCGACGCCGCGTCGGGGTTCGCGCAGGTGAGCTCCGACACGCTCGGCACCTCGTACGCGCGCGTCGGCCCGGGGGAGGGCGCGCCGACGCTGGCGATCGTCGGGCACGTCGACGAGATCGGGATCGCGATCACGAACGTGGAGGAGAGCGGGCTGCTGTCGTTCACGACCGTCGGCGTCGTGCGGGCGGAGGCGCTGCTCGCGCAGCGCGTCGATCTCCTGACGCGGAACGGACGCGTTCCGGGCGTGATCGGGCGCACGACGATCGAGCCCGGGAAGGCGGGCGAGCGGCCGCGGGTGGAGCTGTCCGACCTCCACGTCGACGTCGGCGCCCGCAGCCGCGAGGAGGCCGAGGCGCTCGTCCGCCCGGGAGACCAGGGCGTGTGGCGCGGCGAGCCGGTCGAGCTGCCGAACGGCCGGCTCGTCTCGAAGGCGCTCGACAACCGGCTCGGCGCCTACGCCGCGCTCGAGGCGGCGCGGCGGCTCGCGGAGGGGCCGGCCGCGGAGGTGGACGTGGTCGCGGTGGCGGCGGTGCAGGAGGAGCTCGGGTCGCTCGGTGCGCGTCCGGCCGCGTTCGCGCTCGACCCGCTGGTGGCGATCGCGGTCGACGTCACCTACGCGACCGACGTGCCCGGCGGCGACCCGCGGCGGGTCGGCAAGGTCGAGCTGGGCGGCGGCACGATGATCGCCGTCGGCCCGTCGCTCAACCGGCGCGTCACCGATCTGCTGGTCGAGACGGCTGAGCAGGAGGGGATCCCGCACGGCTTCGAGGTGTACACGCGGGCGACGATGACGGACGCCGACGAGTTCCAGCTCGCCCGGGCCGGCGTGCCGACGGCGCTGCTCTCGATCCCGCTGCGCAACATGCACACCCCGACGGAGCTGTGCGAGCTCGGCGACGTGGAGGCGACGATCGCGCTCCTCGTCGCGTTCGCCCGGCGGCTCCGCCGCGACAGCTCCTTCGTCAGGTAGGCGCCGGGTAGGCTGGCGGCCGTGGCCAGGAGCGTCATCGTCAGCGCCGTCCGCACGCCGTTCGGGAAGCTCGGCGGCGGGCTGGCGGGCTACGCCGCGACCGAGCTGGGCGGGCTCGTGATCAGGGCCGGCCTGGAGCGGATCGGCGTCGAGCCGCACGAGCCGCAGTACGTGATCATGGGCCAGGTGCTGCAGGGCGGCGCGGGCCAGGCGCCCGCGCGGCAGGCGGCCGTGGCGGCCGGCCTGCCGGTCGAGACGCCTGCGGACACGATCAACAAGGTCTGCGCGTCGTCGGTGCGGGCCATCCAGATCGCCGACTCGATGATCCGGGCCGGCGACGTCGACGTGGTCGTCACCGGCGGCATGGAGTCGATGTCGAACGCGCCCTACCTGCTGCGCCGCGCGCGGTTCGGCTACCGGATGGGCAACGGCGAGCTGATCGACTCGATGATCTTCGACGGGCTCACGTCGACCTTCGACGAGCTGCACATGGTGGTGCAGAACTCGCGGGTGTCGCGGGAGCTCGGCATCTCGCGCGAGCAGCAGGACTCGTGGGCCGCCCGCTCGCACCAGCGGGCCGCGGCCGCGCAGGACGCCGGCCGCTTCGACGACGAGCTCGTCCCGGTGGGCGACGTCGTCGCCGACGAGGGGGTGCGGCGCGACACGTCGGCCGAGAAGCTCGCCGCCCTGAAGCCGGTGTTCGACCCGGAGGGGACGACCACCGCCGGGAACGCCCCGGGTGTCAACGACGGCGCCAGCTGCGTCGTCGTCTGCTCGGAGGCGTGGGCGGCGAAGCGCGGGCTCGAGCCGCTCGCGACGATCCTCGCGCAGGGCTACGTCGCCGACGAGTTCGCCTACCTCGCGCGCACGCCCGCCCGCGCCGGCGCGATGGCGCTCGAGCGAGCCGGGAAGACGATCGACGACGTCGAGCGGGTCGAGATCAACGAGGCGTTCGCATCGGTCGCCTGGAACTCCACGAAGATGCTCGGCGCCGACGAGGAGCGCGTGAACGTGAACGGCGGCGCAGTCGCGCTCGGGCACCCGATCGGCGCCTCCGGCGGCCGCATCGTCGCGACGATGGTGCACGAGCTGCGCCGGAACGGCGGCGGGCTCGGGCTCGCGGCGATCTGCTCCGGCGGCGGCCAGGGCGACGCCCTCCTGATCGAAGCGGCGTAGGTGATCCGCGCGTCGGGCGGCATCGTCGTGCGCGACGGCCGCGTGCTGGTGGTGCACCGCCCGCGCCACGACGACTGGTCGCTGCCGAAGGGGAAGCTCGAGGCGGGCGAGACCTGGGAGCAGGCCGCGCTGCGCGAGGTCGAGGAGGAGACGGGGCTCGTTTGCGAGCTCGGGCCGGAGGCGGCGCGGACGCACTACGAGGTGGACGGCGCTCCGAAGGAGGTGCGCTACTTCCGCATGAGCGCGGCCGGCGAGGCCCGGCCCCGCAACGAGGTGGACGAGCTGCGCTGGGCGACGCCGGACGAGGCGGCGGGGCTCCTGACCTACGAGCGCGACCGTCAGGCCGTCGCGAGCTCCTTGCGGTAACGCACCTCCGCGGTCGGCACGTCGAAGCGCAGCGCCTCGATCTTGCGGCCGCCGTCCGGCCGCCAGCCGGCGATCTCGTAGAAGCGGCGGGCGCGCGGGTTGTCGTCCAGCACCCACAGCGTCGCCGCCCGGTAGCGCTGCGCGAGGCGCCGCTCGGCCTCGGCGAGGAGCGCCCGGCCGGCGCCGTGTCCCCAGGCGTCGGGGTCGACGTAGAGCGCGTAGACCTCGCCGGTGGCCCGCTGGTCGCGGCTCGGGCCGCTGCACACGAACCCGGCGAGGCCGCGGTCGAGCTCCGCCACGAGCGTCGTCCAGCCGCCGGGCGGCTCCTCGAGGCGCTGCCGCCACAGCTCCGGGTCGATGAACCCGCCGCGGTCGAGGTCGGCCGGCGGGAAGACGTGCCGGTACGCCTGCTGCCAGCTGCGCTCCTGCACGCGCGCGATCGCGCAGGCGTCGTTGCCGGTTGCCGGCCTGACGATCACCGGCCGAACGGTACGCTCAGCCGCCGATGGAGTTCGAGCACGTCCTCGTGGTGGGCGCCGGCCAGATGGGCGCCGGGATCGCGCAGGTGGTCGCGGCCTCGGGCCGCCGCGTGTCGCTGCACGATCCGTTCCCGGGCGCGGTCGAGCGGGGCCTGCAGGGTATCGAGCGCAGCCTCGGCAAGCTGGCCGAGAAGGGCGGCCCGCCGCCGGCCGAGGTGCTGCCGAGGATCGCGCCGGTGGCCGAGCTCGTCGCCGCCGACCTGATGATCGAGGCGATCGTCGAGGATGCCGCCGCCAAGGAGGAGGTGTTCCGGCGGGCCGACGAGGCGCTGCCCGAGGGCGCCGTCCTCGCGTCGAACACGAGCTCGATCCCGATCACCTCGCTGGCCGCGGCGACCGGCCGGCCGGAGCGCGTGATCGGCATGCACTTCTTCAACCCGGTGCCTGTGCTGCGCCTGGTCGAGGTGGTGCGGGCGGTGCAGACCTCCGACGAGACGGCGGCGGCGATCGTCGCGCTCGCGCGCGACCTCGGCAAGGAGCCGGCCGAGGCGCGCGACTTCCCCGGCTTCGTGTCGAACCGCATCCTGATGCCGTTCATCAACGAGGCCGCGTACGCGCTGATGGAGGGCGTGGCCGAGCCGGAGGCGATCGACACGATCGCGAAGCTGGGCTTCGCACACCCGATGGGCCCGCTGGCGCTGGCCGACCTGATCGGCCTCGACACGTGCGTGGCGATCATGGAGGTGCTGCAGCGGGGCCTCGGCAACCCGAAGTACGCGCCCTGCCCGCTGCTGCGGCAGTACGTCCAGGCGGGCCGCCTCGGCCGCAAGACGGGCCGCGGCTTCTATACCTATTGACCAGACAATCGCGAACCGTTGAGGCGCCGCCGTGATCGGGTAGCCTTGAGCCTCAGTGGACTGGCGCGCGTACCACGCCGTGAACGGGTTCGTCGGCCACCACGTGTGGATCGGCCACGTCTTCCGCTTCATCGAGACCTACGGCACGTACGCGATCGCCATCGCCGCCTTCGCGCTCTGGCTGCTCGCCCGGCCGGGCGGCGACCGCAAATGGAAGCTCGCCGCGGGCTCGGCGCTCGGCGCCGCCGCGCTGGGGCTGCTCGTCAACCGCATCGTCGCGAGCGGCTGGCACCGCGACCGGCCGTACCAGACCCACCACGTGGCGCACATCTGGGGGTCGCGGAAGACGGACGCGTCGTTCCCGAGCGACCACTCGACGGCCGCGTTCGCGATCGCCGTCGCGGTCATGCTGATCGACCCGGTCGTCGGCGCGCTCTTCCTCGTCCTCGCGGTGCTGATCGCGGTCGGCCGTGTGATCGTGGGCGAGCACTACCCCCTGGACGCGATCACCGGCGCCGGCATCGGCACGGTGTGCGCCGTGATCGTGGTGCGCTGGGCGCGGCCGGTGATCGCCCGGCTCGTGCGGCTCGTCGAGCGTGCGACCGATCCCATCCTGGCGCCGGTGTGGCGCCGCCGCATCGCTCGCTCGTGAGCCCATGCCGCTGCGCCTGAAGCCCGAGAAACGGGAGTTCTTCGACCTGTTCAACGCCGCCGCGGAGAACGCGCGCGCGATCGCCCGGGCGCTCGTCGAGCTGCTCGAGGAGTGGCCGGACGGGCGCGAGCGCCTGCGCGACATCCGCGAGCTCGAGCACGAGGGCGACCGGCTCACCGGCGAGGTGATCAACCTGCTCAACCGCACGTTTGTCACCCCGCTCGACCGCGAGGACATGTACCGGCTGGCCGGGGCGATCGACGACGTCTGCGACCACGTCGACGAGGCCGCCGACAACGTCGACGCCTACGACGTGCAGGAGGTGCCCTCCGCCGCCCGCCAGCAGGCCGAGGTGATCCACCGGGCCGCCGCGCGCCTCTGCGAGGCCGTCGCGCTCCTGGAGGGCTTCAAGGACTCGCGGCGGCAGCTGTCCGCGCTGCGGCAGCTCGAGGACGAGGGCGACCGGATCGAGCGCGAGGCGGTGGCCGAGCTCTTCCGGACGGAGCAGGACCCGCTCGCGGTGATCCGCTGGAAGGACATCCACGCCCAGCTCGAGGAGGCGGTCGACGCCTGCGAGACCGCGGCCGACGTCCTCGAAGGCATCCTCGTGAAGAACCGCTGACGGCGCCGTGACCCTGCTCGTCGTCACGGTCGTCGTCGCGCTGGCGTTCGACTTCACGAACGGCTTCCACGACACCGCCACGGCGGTCGCCACCTCGATCTCGACTCGCGCGGTCTCGCCGCGGCTCGCGGTGCTGATCGCGGCCATCGCCAACCTCGGCGGCGCGTTCGTCACGACCGCCGTCGCGAAGACGGTCGGCAGCGGGATCATCGACACCGGCCTCGCGAACACGAAGACCGTGCTCGCCGCCGTGATCGGCGCGATCGCCTGGAACCTGCTGACCTGGTGGTTCGGGCTGCCGTCGTCGTCCTCGCACGCGCTGATCGGCGGGCTCGTCGGCGCCGCGCTCGTCCAATCGGGCGAGACGGGCGTGCAGTGGCACGGCATCGCGCACAAGGTCGTCATCCCGGCCCTCTGGGCGCCCGCGATCGCCTTCGTCGCCGCCTTCGCGCTCCTGATCGCGATCTTCTGGCTCTTCCAGTGGATGACGCCCGGGCTCGCCAACCGATCGTTCCGGCTGGGACAGCTCGCGAGCGGCACGTGGGTCGCGTTCAGCCACGGCGCCAACGACGCGCAGAAGACGATGGGCGTGATCGCGCTCGCCCTCTACACCCACGGCTCGATCTCGTCGTTCTACATCCCGACCTGGGTGAAGATCGCCGCAGGGGTCTCGATCGGGCTCGGCACCTACGCAGGCGGCTGGCGGATCATCCGCACGCTCGGCCAGCGGGTGTTCGCGATGGACCCGCCGGCCGGGTTCGCCGCCCAGCTCGCCTCGGGCGGCGTGCTCTACGCCTCGACGCGCTTCGGCTACCCGCTGTCGACGACGCACATCGTCTCGGGCTCCGTCATGGGCGCCGGGGCGACGCGCCGCCTGTCGGCCGTGCGCTGGGGCGTCGCCGGCAACATCCTCTTCGCCTGGGTGCTGACGCTGCCCGCGGCGGCGGCGGTCGCGGCTATGGTCTGGTTCCCGGTCAGGTGGATCTTCTGATGCGGTTCTCGCTCGGGCCGCGGAGCGGGGAGACCCACGATCTGCTCGCCGCCGCCGGCGAGGCCGTGCTGGCGGTGGCGCGGCTCGTCGAGGAGCGCTTCGTCGAGTGGCCGAACGGGCCGTCGCAGGAGGACGTGAAGGCGCTCGAGCACAGCGCCGACGAGGTGATCTCCGACCTCCTGCACAACGTCAACGTCCAGTTCGTCACGCCCTACGACCGCGACGACATCGTGGCGCTCGCCTTCGCCGTCGACGACGTCGCCGACGCCGCCGAGAACGCCGCCGAGCTGCTCGGCCTGTACGGCGTCGAGACGCCCACGCGGCAGTCGTTCGAGCTGTGCGCCCTGCTCGTGCGGGCGGCGGAGCAGCTCGCGATCCTGCTCGCGCGGCTCGGCGAGGTGCGCGGCTCGGCGGCCGAGATCGTCGCGATCAAGACGATCGAGGACGAGGCCGACCAGGTGGCGCGCGCCGCCCGCGCGAGCCTCTTCGAGGACGACCGGATCGACCCGATGATCGTGATCCGCTGGAAGGGGATCTACGAGGCGCTCGAGGACGCGGTCGACGCCTGCGAGACCGCGGCGCACCGGGTCGGCAACATCCTCGTCAAGAACGCCTGAGCGACGCGTCTACGCGGCGGGGTGCGAGGCGTCGCTGAACTCGCGCAGCTCGCCGGTGACGAGGAACGCCACCTGCTCGCCGATGTCGACCGCGTGGTCGCCGATCCGCTCCACGCAGCGGGAGACGACGAGCATCCGCAGCCCGTACTCGCGCTCGGCCGCGGAGTCGCCGAGCGCGAGCACGTCCTCGGTCGCGTGGCGGTTGGCCCGGTCGATCAGCTCGTCGAGCTCGACGAGCGTCTGCGCCTTCGCGGCGTCGCGGTCGGCGAGCGCGTCCAGCGCGACCCGGATCATCTGCTCGGCGCGCTGCCCCATGTCATCGATGCTGCGGCCGATCGTCTCCGAGGTCACGTCGAGGTGGCCCATCAGCTTCGTCAGCTTCGCCACCGTCACGCAGTAGTCGGCCATCCGCTCCAGATGCAGGTTCACGCGCAGCACGGCGAGCACGAGGCGCAGGTCGGTCGCCACCGGCGTCTGCCGCGCGAGCAACGACTGGACGCCCTCCTCGATGCGCAGGTAGCGCCGGTCGACCTCGTCGTCGAAGGCGATCACCTCGTCGGCGAGCTCCTCGTCGCCGCGCGCCAGCGCGTTCAGGGCCGACCGGAGCGCCCGCAGGACGAGGTCGCCCTCCTCCTGCAGCGCGGCCTCGAGCCCCGCCAGCTCCTCCTGGAAGGTCTCCCTCACCCGAACCGGCCGGTGACGTAGCCCTCGGTGCGCTCGTCGGACGGCTGCGTGAAGATCCGCTCCGTCGGGCCGACCTCGATCAGCGTCCCGGCGCCGTCCTCCAGCGAGAAGAACGCGGTCGTCTCGGCGACGCGCGCGGCCTGTTGCATGTTGTGGGTGACGATCACGAGCGTGTAGTCGCGCTTCAGCTCGTGCATCAGGTCCTCGATCGCCGAGGTGGAGATCGGGTCGAGCGCCGAGGCCGGCTCGTCGAGCAGGATCACCTCCGGCTCGACGGCGATCGCCCGCGCGATGCACAGGCGCTGCTGCTGGCCGCCGGAGAGGCCGAGGGCCGACCGCTTCAGCCGGTCGCGCACCTCGTCCCAGAGCGCCGCCCGGCGCAGCGCCCGCTCGACGCGCCCGTCGAGGTCGTCCTTCAGCCCGAGGATGCGCAGGCCGTAGGCGACGTTGTCGTAGATCGACTTCGGGAAGGGGTTCGGCCGCTGGAAGACCATGCCGATGCGGCGCCGCACCTCGATCGGGTCGACGTCCCTGCCGTACAGGTCGACGCCGCGGTAGCGGATGCCGCCGCCGACCCGGACGTCCGCGATCAGGTCGTTCATCCGGTTGAGGCAGCGCAGGAAGGTGGATTTCCCGCAGCCCGACGGCCCGATCAGCGCCGTGATCGCCCTCTCCTGCAGGTCGAGCGTGACATCGCGGAGCGCGACGTTGCTGCCGTAGGCGACGCTCATGTCCGTCACGCGGAAGACGGGCTCGCGCCCGGCGGCGGCGTGAAGGCGGGGCGGCTGGAGCGCGATGGAGGCCACGGGGCGAGTGTCGCGGGACCTGCCCGGCGCCGGGGTGCACGGCGTGTGAACGTCGTGTGACGGGGTGGTGACGCCATGGCCACGGCGGCGCGACGCCGGGCATGCTCGGGGCGATGGACGTTCCCGCGCCCGAGCTGACGCTGCCCCGCACCCGCCGCCTGCTCGACCGCGCCGGCGACCGTGCGCTCGCCGGCCTGACGGCGGTGGCGGCGCTGCTCTCGCTGCTCGTCGTGGCCGCGATCGTCTGGCGCGTCGTCTCCGGCGCCTGGCCGGCGCTGCGGGCGTTCCACCTCGCCTTCCTCTGGCACAGCGCCTGGAACCCCGTCACCTCGCAGTTCGGGGCGCGCGACCTCGTGATCGGCACGCTCGTGACCTCGTTCGGCGCGCTGATCCTCGCGACGCCGCTCTCGATCGCGATCGGCCTCTTCCTCAGCGAGCTGGCGCCGCCGGCGATCCGCGGGCCGATCGGGACGCTCGTCGAGATGCTCGCGGCGGTGCCGAGCGTCGTCGTCGGGCTCTGGGGGATCTACGTGCTCGCGCCGTTCGACGCGCACCACCTGCAGCCGTTCCTCTCGAGCGTCCTCGGCTGGGTCCCGCTGTTCGCCCACGGCGGCGACCAGGCCGAATCGACCGTGTTCAGCGCGATCCTCGTGCTCACGATCATGACCGTCCCGATCACGTCCTCGGTGTGCCGCGAGCTCTTCGCCGGCGTGCCGCACGAGCTGCAGGAGGGCGCGATCGCCCTGGGCGCGACCCGCTGGGAGACGGTGCGGACGATCGTCCTGCCGTCGGTGCGCGGCGGGGTCGTCGCCGCCGTCATCCTCGGCCTCGGCCGGGCGCTCGGCGAGGCGATCGCCGTCACACAGGTGATCGGCAACTTCACCCCGCTGAAGCTCTCGCTGTTCGAGCCCGGCGACACGCTGGCGAGCCGGATCGCCAACCAGTACGCCGGCGCGGTCTCCGACCTGCAGGTGTCGGCGCTGATCTACCTCGGGCTGATCCTGCTCGCGATCACGTTCGTCTCGAACCTCGCCGCGCGGCGCGTCGTGCGGCGCTTCGCATGACCGCCGGCCCGCTCTCGCTGCGCGCGACGGGCCGCGGGCGCCGCCGCCTCGTCGTCAACCGCCTCGCGGAGGCCGCGGCCGTGGCGGCGGCCGCCGTCGCCGTCGCGATCCTCGGCCTGCTCGTGTGGTCGGTGCTGCGCCGCGGGGCCGGGGCGCTGAGCGTCGACCTGCTCACGAAGCCACCGGCGCCGTTCGGTCAGACCGGCGGCGGCATCGCGCCCGCGCTCGCGGGCTCGCTGCTGCTCGTGGGGCTGGCGGCGGCGATGGCGGTGCCGGTCGGGGTGCTGACCGCGATCCACGTGAGCGAGCTCGCCTCCCGCCGCCTCGGCGAGCAGGTGCGCCTGTGGCTCGACGTGCTGAACGGCTTCCCGTCGATCGTGATCGGGATCTTCGTGTTCGCGCTGATGGTGGAGGTGCCGCTTCCCCTCGTCGGCTGGGGGCACCACCAGAGCGCTCTCGCCGGGGCGTTCGGGCTCGCGGTGATCATGCTGCCGCTCGTCGCCCGGTCGACGATGGAGGTGCTGGCGCTCGTGCCGCGCGAGCAACGCGAGGCCAGCTACGCGCTCGGCGTCTCTCGCTGGCAGACCGTCCTTCGGGTCGTCCTGCCCGCGGCGCTCGGCGGGATCCTCACCGGCACCACGCTCGCGGTGGCGCGTGCGGCCGGGGAGACGGCGCCCCTGCTCTTCACCTGCGCGCTCTCCGGCAGCTTCGTCGACTGGAACCCCGCGCACTCGGTCGCGTCGGTGCCGCTGACGATCTTCACCTACTCCGAGGCGCCCGACCCGCAGTCGCACGAGCAGGCCTGGGCGGCGGCGTTCGTGCTGATCGCCTTCGTGCTCGTGACGAGCCTCACCGCCCGCGTGCTGCTCGACCGCTCGCGCCGCAAGCTCGGCGGGTCGCGGTAACCACTCCGTTACCCGCCGGTCACCGACTTTCAGCCCACGCGCGGCGCGGTGCGCGGCACGGTGCGGGCGACACGGAAACACGGAGAAGAGGAGAGGGAAGACATGAAGAAAGCGCTCGTCCTCGTCGCGACCGGAGCGGTCGCGGCGCTCGGCCTCACGGCCGTCGCCGGTGCGCGGAACACGGACACGCAGCTCACCGGCGCGGGCTCGAGCCTCGTGGCGCCGCTCGTCTCGCAGTGGGTGCGGCCCGTCGGGCACGCGTTCGGCTACTCGTTGCAGTACGCGAGCATCGGGTCGGGCGGCGGCATCGCCGCGATCTCGTCGCGCACGGTCGACTTCGGCGCCTCGGACGCGCCGCTGACGCCCGACCAGGCGGCGAGCTGCCACGGCTGCGTCCAGATTCCCTGGGCGCTGTCGGCGACGACGCTGTCGTACAACGTCCCGGGCACGCCGAACGACCTGCATCTGACAGGCCCCGTGATCGCCGGCATCTACCTCGGCCGGATCACGAACTGGAGCTCGCCGCAGATCCAGCGGCTGAACCCGAGGGTGAAGCTGCCCGACCTGAAGATCACGCCGGTGTACCGCGCCGACGGCTCGGGCGACACCTACGCGTTCACCGACTACCTGTCGAGCGTCAGCCCGGCGTGGAAGTCGAAGGTCGGCAACGCCACCGCGGTCCAGTTCCCGGCCGGGGTCGGGGGCAAGGGCAACGCGGGCGTGGCCGGCGTCGTCACCAACACGAAGGGCGCGATCGGCTACATCAGCGTCGCGTACACGCTCTCGAACCACCTGCGGGTGGCGGCGATCCGGAACGCCTCCGGCGTCTACGCGACGCCCGGGATCCGCGGCATCGCCGCGGCGGCCGCCACGGTGAAGTCGGTTCCGGCGTCGGGCGAGATGCACATCGTCGACCCGCCGAAGGGCAACCGGCTCGCGTACCCGATCTCGACCTTCACCTACGTGATCCTGCCGCGGCGGTCGCCGAAGGCGGCCGAGCTGCGGAAGTTCGTCTTCTGGGCGCTCACGCAGGGGCAGGGGCGGCAGTACACGGCGAAGCTCGTCTTCGCCCCGCTGCCGAAGGTCGTGCTCGTCGCGGCCGAGAAGTCGCTGAAGACGATGACGCTCTAGTCATCCGGGAGCGGGAAGGCGCAGCGGACGCGGAGGCCCCGGCCTGGGCCTCCGTCCGCCTGCACGTCGCCGCCGGCCGCGGCGACGACGTGCTTGACGATCGCGAGCCCGAGCCCGGTGCCGCGAGAGGTGCGGGCGGCGTCGCCTCGGAAGAAGCGCTCGAACAGCCGGGACAGGGTTTCCGCGCCGACCCCGACGCCGTCGTCGGCGGCGGTGAGGACGACGGCGCCGCCCGCCCGCTCCACGGAGAGGGTGCAGCGGGCGCCGTGGCCGGCGTAGCGGACGGCGTTCTCGGCGAGGTTCTCGGCGACGATCCGCAGCATCCGCGGGCGGAGCGGGAGCTCGACGGACGGGTCGCCGCCCGCGGCGAGACGCACTCCGGCGCGGGCGGCGGCGTCCTCGAGCGTGTCGACGACCTCCTCGAGCACGGGCAGGGCCGGCGTGCGGCCGAGCGACACCACCTCGGTTCCGCTCTCCAGCTCGGAGAGGAAGAGGATCTCGTCGATCAGCGAGCCGGCGTAGACCACCTCGGCGCGCGCCTGGTCGATCAGCGCGCGCACGTCGGCGTCGGGCAGCTCGGTCGAGTCGAGCAGCGACAGGATGCGCGCGAGCGGCGTGCGCAGCTCGTGCGAGACCGCCGCCGTGAACCCGGTCCTCAGGTCGTCGAAGTCGCGCGTCTCTGTCACCAGATCGTCACCGGACCGTCACGAGCGTGTGCCGGGGCCGGAACTATCGTACGGACGTGACGCGGGTGCTCATCGTCGAGGACGACACCGTGATCGCCGACGGCATGGCCCGCCACCTCGCGGCCGCCGGCTTCGACCCGGTGGTGGTCGGCCGCGGCGAGCTGGGCCTGGCGCGCCTGCGCTACGAGAACCCCGACGTCTGCGTGCTCGATCTGATGCTGCCGGAGCTCGACGGCTGGCGGCTGATCGAGACGGCGAGGGCGGAGGGGATCGGCACGCCGATCGTCGTCGTCTCGGCGCGGGGGACGGAGCACGACCGCGTGCACGCGCTCGAGATCGGCGCCGACGACTACCTGGTGAAGCCGTTCTCGATGCGCGAGCTGGTCGCGCGCGTCGGCGCAGCGGCGCGGCGCGGGGTGCGCCCGGCGGAGGAGCGCCGCGGCGACGCGATCGAGATCGAGGAGCTGCGGATCGACCCGCGCGAGGTGCAGGCGTTCGTCGACGGCGCGAGCGCCGACCTGACGCCGACCGAGTTCAAGCTGCTCTATACGCTGGCGCTCGACCGCGGGCGGGTGGTGACGCGCGACGAGCTGCTGCAGAAGGTGTGGGGGCGGCGCGAGACGCACCGCGACCGGACAGTCGACGTCTTCGTGCGGCGCCTGCGCCAGAAGGTCGACCGCGTCGCCTCGACGCACTCGTTCATCCAGACCCGTTTCGGCGTCGGCTACAAGCTCGAGGCCGAGCCGAAGTAGAAGTCGCGGCGGCGCCGCCGCACTATCCTGCGGCCGTGGACTTCGAGCTGACGCCGGAGCAGCGCGAGATCCAGGCGCTGGCGCGCGACTTCGCGCGGGCCGAGATCGACCCCCATGCGGCCGACTGGGACCGCGAGCACCGCTTCCCGCAGGAGGTGTTCGCGAAGCTGGCCGAGCTCGGGCTGATGGGCGTGTGCCTGCCGGAGGAGCTGGGCGGCGCCGGGGCGGACTTCGTCTCGTACGTGCTCGTGCTCGAGGAGCTGTCGCGCGCCGACGCCGGGGTTGGCGTGACGGTGGCGGTGCACACCTCGGCGGTGACGCTGCCGCTGCTCGCCTTCGGCACCCAGGAGCAGCGGGCGCGGTTCGTGCCGCCGCTCGCCCGCGGCGACACCTTGGGAGCGTTCGCGCTCACCGAGCCGGAGGCCGGCTCGGACGCGGGCTCGCTGACGACGCGTGCGGAGCCGGTCGACGGCGGCCGCCGGATCGTCGGCTCGAAGCAGTGGATCACGAACGGCTCGTACGCCGGCACGTTCCTCGTCTTCGCTCGCACCGATCCGGGGACGGCCTCGGCCCGCGGGGTGTCGGCCTTCGTGCTCGACCGCGAGCACGTCGAGGTGACGCGCGAGGAGGAGAAGCTCGGCCTCAACTCGTCGTCGACCGTCGACCTGGCGATCGACGCGGTGGTGCCGGAGGACCGGCTGCTCGGCCAGGAGCACCACGGCTTCCGCATCGCGATGGCGACGCTCGACGGCGGTCGCATCGGCATCGCCGCACAGGCGGTCGGCATCGCGCAGGCGGCCTACGAGGTCGCGCTGCGGTACGCGCAGGAGCGCGAGACGTTCGGGCGGCGGATCGGCGAGCATCAGGCGATCCAGCACAAGCTCGCGAACATGTCGATGGAGATCGACGCGGCGCGGCTGCTCATGCTGCGCGCGGCGTGGCTGAAGGAGCAGGGGCGGCCGGTGACCGAGGCGGGCGCGAAGGCGAAGCTGTTCGCGTCGGAGATGGCGCGCCGGCAGACGGCCGAGGCGATCCAGGTGCTGGGCGGCTACGGGTACACGAAGGAGTTCCCGGTCGAGCGCTACTACCGCGACGCGAAGATCACCGAGATCTACGAGGGCACGAGCGAGATCCAGCGGCTCGTGATCGCGCGACAGCTGCTGGCGCAACGCGAGCGAGCCGCCCGATGAGCCCGCGTGCGCGCGACGAGCCCGTCCGGCTGACGCGGATCTACACGCGCGGCGGCGACAGGGGGCTGACGTCGCTCGGCGACGGCTCGCGCGTCTCGAAGCTCGACGGGCACGTGCGGGCGTACGGCGCCGTCGACGAGCTCAACTCGCTGCTCGGGTGGGCGCGAGTCGTGGCAGGCGACGACCGCCTCGTGCGCATCCAGAACGAGCTGTTCGACCTGGGAGCGGATCTCTCGGTGCCGTTCGTGGAGGGGGACGGCAAGCTGCGGATCGACCAGGCGTCGATCGACCGGCTCGAGCGCGACTGCGACGAGGTGAACGAGCCGCTCGAGCCGCTGAAGAGCTTCGTGCTGCCCGGCGGCACCGAGGCGGCGGCGCGACTGCACGTGACGCGGGCGGCCTGCCGCCGCGCGGAGCGCGAGGTGCTGGAGGTGGCGGCCGAGCGCCCGCTGAACCCGCTGGCGACCGTCTACCTGAACCGGCTCAGCGACCTGCTGTTCATCCTCGCCCGCGCCGCGAACGCCGGCGCCTCCGAGCCGCTGTGGCGGCCGGGCGGCGAGCGAGACCGTTAGACGCTAGTCGTCGTCCTGCGTCTGCGGGCCGTGGTCGTGCCCGTGGCCGTGGCCGTTGGGACCGCCGCCGTGGCCGTTCCCGTTCCCGTGCCCGTTGCCGTGGCCGTGCCCGTTGCCGTGGCCGTGCCCGTCGTCGTCATCGTCGCCCGGCACGGTGATCGCCCAGTTCCACTTGTCGTAGTCGCCCTGGGCGTCGTGCGCGGTCATGAGCACGGTGTAGTCGCCGGGGGTCATGTGCGACGGCAGCTGGAAGGTGAGCGCGTACTGGTGCCACGCCCAGCCCCAGCGGCCGTCGTCGACGTACCAGAACGGCCACGGGATGAACGCCGGCGTCACCGTCACCGGCAGCGACTCGCCCGTGCTGAGCACGGCGGTCGGCGCGTTCGAGCCGGTGCCGATGTCGCTGTCGTCGACGTAGAAGATCAGCATCGTCTGGCCGGGGCTGACGTCGGAGCCGGGCGTCGGCACGGGGCTCGCGAGCAGCGACTCGCAGCTCGGGTGCACCGTCACGTCGAAGCAGCCCGTGGTGATCGTCAGCGTGCCGCCGACGTAGACGAACGTGTAGTCGGTGTCGACGCCTCCGCTGCAGGTGACGGGGTAGCTGCCGGCCGGGCTGTTGCTCGTCGCGGTCGTGGAGCACGTCGGCTGGACGGTGAGCGACGCGGCGGTGTCGCCGTTGACGAAGCCGGCGTACGTCGGCGTCAGCGCCGGGATCGGGTCGCCCTGGTGCACCGACAGCGTCGGGGCGGTCACGGTGAGCTGGGTCGTGGACGAGACCGTCAGCGTGCCGGTGCCGGTGAAGACGAACGTGTAGTTGCTCGCCGCGAGCGTGCCCTGGGCGCAGGTGATCGGATACGTGCCGGGCGGGCTCGCGCTGGTGGCGGTGGTGGTGCAGAGCGGCGAGCCGGTGACGCCGGAGGTGGCGAGCGTCTGGCCGTTGACGAAGCCGGTGTAGTTCGCGGTGAGCGTCGGCACCGGCTGCCCCTTGGTCATCAGCGCGTCCGCGGGCGTGACGGTGAGCGTCGCCGGCTGGACGGTGACGGTGCCGGGTGCGTACGCGATCACGTAGTTCGGGCTCGAGGCGCCGCTGCACGTGACCGGGTAGGTGCCGGCCGGGGTGGCGCTCGTCACGGCGGCGGTGCACGTCGCCTGGCTCGCCAGGTCGGAGGTGTCGTCGCCGTTCTCGAAGCCCTCGTACGTGGGGGTGAGCGCGGGAAGAACGCCGCCGTAGGTCATCGTGACCTTGGGCCCGATCACGCTGAGGCCGTGCAGCACGTCGAGGGTGAACGTTCCGCTCGCGGGCGCGTCGAACGCGTCGCCGACGTACGAGGCGGTGACGGTGTAGTGGCCGGCGAGCCAGCCCGCCGTGGCGAGGCTCGCGTCGCCGTTGCCGTTCAGCGGCGCGCTCCCGACGCGGATGCCGTTGGCCGAGAAGATGACGTCCCGCCCGGCCGGCGGGGCGATCTGCGTCCCGGCCTGGACCACGTGCGCGGTGAGCGTGACGGACGCGCCGGCGCTGATCGGGCTCTGGTTCGCGCCGGCGGTGATCGTCGTCAGCGTGATCGAGGGCGGCGCGTTCACCGTGAGCCCCACCGCGTTGCTCGAGCCGGAGTTCGACCCGTCGCCGCTGTACGTGGCGGTGATCGTGTAGGTGCCGGCGACGAAGCCCGACTTCGTGAGCGTGGCGACGCCGCTGCCGTCCAGCGTGACCGTGTCGAGGACGCTGCCTCCTCCGCTGAACACGACCGTCCCGGTCGGCGTCCCGGTTCCGCCGTCGTTCTCGGCCACCGTCGCGGTGAAGGTGACGCTGTCGGTGGACGTGATCGAGGCGGCCGACGAGGTCAGCGTCGTGGTGGTCGTGTGGACCGTCGGCGCTGCGCCGACCGTGAGCGAGGCCCCCGCCGAGGTGGAGCCCTGGTTCGAGGCGTCACCCGCGTAGGTCGCCGTGATCGAGTGCGTTCCCGCGAGCAGGCCGCCAACGCTGGTGAGGGTGGCTACGCCGCCGGTGTCGAGGGTGGCGTCGCCGAGTCGGCTGCCGTCCGAGTAGAAGGTGACCGACCCTGTCGGCGTTCCAGCACCGCCGTCGGTCTCTGCGACCGTCGCGGTCATCGTGACGCTGTCACCGACGGTGATGCTCGACGACGACAGGCTCACGTTCGTGGAGGTCGTGTGCGCCGTCGCGTCGGTTACCGCCACGTGCACGGTGTTGGAGGGGACGCATTGATAGAAGTTCTTGTAGATGTAGACGGCCTCGATGTCGTGCGTCCCGGCCGGCGTCAGCGTCTGTTCCATCTCCGCGGTGCCGCTGCCGTCGACCGCAAGCGCGACGCCGAGCCAGGTGGTTCCATCCTTGAATCGGATCTTGTTGTCCGTCGCCGGGTCCGGAGCTCCTGTCAAAGTCGCACTCAGACGCACGGGCAGGCTCGTGGTCGCCGTCGACGGAGCGGTGAGCGTGACCGTCGCCGTGGGACAGGGGCTTGAGATCCGCGCCGATGCCGGCCGCGCGGAGCCGATCGCGACGCAGAGCCCGAGCGCGAGCAGGCCGACGCCCGCACGCCGCCATCGCCGCATGCGCGGACCAGTCCTATTCGCCGCAGAGTTCACGAGCCGCAATCCCCAGTTTACTGCATGCACTGTCGTCCGATTCGTCGATCCGGACAACACCCGAAAGGGTGACGACTCAGCCGGACGCCTTCCAGACGAGGTCGATCGACGCGACCAGCCCCTGGTCGGCGTTGCCCGCGTCGGCGGGCAGCAGCAGCTCGATCTCGTAGCGGATCGTCTGGCCCGCTGCGAGCGTCGTCAGGTCGTTGAACTGCGTCGTCCAGTAGCCGAGCGGCGGCAGCGGCGAGGGGGCGGCCGTGCCGGCCTGCCAGACGCCCATCCGCAGGTCGTCCCAGAGCTGGTTGCTCGACCCGGCGGCCTTCAGCGAGAGGGTGAAGGGCGCGTCGGTCTCGTTGCGCACCGTCATCACCTCGGACGCCGATCCGCCGGGCGACATGTTGGTCGCGTAGATCCGGCAGGTCGCGTGGTCGCTCGTGATCGAGAGCCCGGTCGTGCCGCAGGACGCGCCGCCGCCGACCGTCGAGCCGCCGCTCGATCCGCCGCCGTTCGAGCTGCCGCTCGTGGTGGTGGTCGGCACGGTCGTGGTCGTGGGGGCGGTCGTCGTCGGCACGGTCGTCGGAGGCGGGGTCGTGGTTGTCGGCGTCGTGGTCGTCGGCGTCGTGGTCGTCGTCGGTGGGCGCGGGCGCGTGGTCGTCGTGGGCGCGGTCGTCGGCGGCGGCGGGGACGCCGTGGACGTCGTGCCGGTGCCGCGGCCGGTCGTGGTCGTCGTCGCGCTCGGCCGCGTCGTCGTGCCGGGAGGCTCGGGCTTGCCGCCGAAGCCCTGGTTCGGCGGCGGCACGGTGTTCGTGTTGCCGGGCGGAGTCGTCGCCGGCGGGGTGCCTACGCCCGGGACCGGCAGCACGCCGTTGTCGGGCGGGTTGCCCGACGGCGCGCCGAAGTCGAGGCCGCTGTTCGCGAAGCTCGTGACGCGGCCGTCGCCGGCCTGCGCGAGGCGAGGGATCTCGCTCGGCCCCTGCTCGACGCCGACGACGGCCCGGCCGCTCGTCGTCGCGACGAAGTCCTGAATCGGCGCGACCACGAAGCCGCCGAGGTCGCCGCGGCCGCGATACACGAGCGCGGCCTGGTCGGCCAGCGCCTGTGCGATCACCGTCTGGTCGAGCGGCGCGAGCGTGGTCGCCTCGCCGGACGGGCCCGTCACCGGGCCGACGTAGTCGAGGCGCGGGCTGACGAGCGCCGGGTTCGGCCGGGCGATCGGCGGCGCCGCCGCCAATGCCGGGGCCGCGTGCAGCGCGAGCCCGCCCGCGAGGCCGAGCCCTGCGGCGACGAGCCGCCTCACGAACGCCACCACCGGTTGGCGAGCCGCAACGAGAAGCTCACGACGATCAGGATCGTCCCGATCAGGCCGAGCGCGGCGTAGAGCGTCACGGCCCGCCCGGTGGCCGCGCTGTCGTCGTGCAGCGAGACGCCGAGCAGCGACGCCGCCTGGTGGTCGACGATCAGCCGGCCGAGCGCCTCGCGCTGGGAGCCGTGGACGTAGCGCATGACGATCGCGCCGCCCGCGGTCAGCGACTGCGCCGTGTCGGAGTCGACCGGCCGCGGATCCCAGCCCGCCGTGGTCGCGATCGGGTCGCCCCGCGTGTCGTACGCGGTGAGCGTCGTGCCGACCTCCTGGGCCAGACGGCCCAGCACGTCGGCGAGCGGTGTCATCACGAGGGCCGCCCCGATCGGTACGGAGCCGGACAGGAGAGGGCCGATCGTGAGCAGGGTCGGGCCGCTCTTCAGGATCACGATCTCGCTGAAGCGGCCGCTGCGGCTGTTGTGCGCGCGGGCGAGGGCCGTGGTGATCGCGAACATGCCGGCGCGGCTCGCGGCCGGCGCGGGCGCGCCCTTCGAGCGCACGGCCAGGGCCACGCGGCCGTCCGGGAGCACGATGTCGACCATCGGGACGCCGGCGTTGGCCTGGATCGGCGCGACGAGCCGGTTCAGGGTCTTCACGTCGTGCTCGGCCAGAGCCCGGCCGACGCCGTCCGTGAACGAGATCGCCCTGAGCGCCGACAGCTGCTCGGCCTCGACGTCGACGAGCGCCGCGTCGGCGCCTGCGCCGGCGGCGCGCAGCCGTGCGTCGAGCTCGTGACGGACGCCCTGCGTCGCCCGCTGCCCCGCCCAGAAGACGGCGAGGATCGCCACGGCCAGGCCGGCGAGCACGTACGGCCAGCGGCGCGTCCACCAGGGCTCCCACCGCGGCGCCTCCTGCGGCTCGACCGGCTCCTCGAGGACGTCCATGCCGGCTCAGAAGTTGCCGGTGGGCGTCGGCAGGCAGTTGCTGCCCGACGAGGTGCAGAGGGCGGCGGAGCCGGCCGCCGACGTCAGCGCCGCGGGGGTGAACGTCCACGTGCCCGAGCCGACGGAGGTGGCGGGGGTGTTGTTCCCGGAGATCGTCACGGTGAGCGTGTTGCCGGAACGGGAGATGGTGGCGCCGTAGTTGTTGTCGTTCGTCACCGAGCCGGTCGTGACGAGCTTCCCGACGGTGTAGGAGTCGCCCGTCGATGAGCAGGTGCTGCTCGTGTCGCCGAGGATGAGCGTCTTGGCGCTCGCGAACACGCAGACGCGGCTGACGGTCGGCGTGCTCGGCTGCTGGTTGAAGGTGATCGCGACGGTGTCGTTGTTGTCGACGGTGCCGCCGGAGGCGCCGATCGCGATGCCCGTCATGAAGAAGCCGATCCGCACGGGCGCGGCGGCCGTCTGCGCCGTCCAGGACGAGGCGGTGACGCTGCGCATCGCATAGCAGAACCAGTGCCCGTTGGCGCTCGAGCCCCGGCCGGTGTCGGTGGTGCTGGTCGCGGTCGCGGAGAGGGTCGAGCCGATCGTGCCGTAGGTGGGGCTCGAGCAGCTGGAGCTGTTGCCGTTGTCGGCGCCGAGCAGCTGTTGCCCGGTGATCGGGCCGTGCGCGCCCGGCGTCCAGGTCAGGGTGACGTTCGCGCCGCTGACCGTCGTCGCCGGCGCGCTGGGCGCGCCGATCCAGCCGGCGGCGAACACCGAGCCGGCGTTCGTCGTCTCGCCGTTGAAGACCGCGAACGTGCTCCCGATGCGTCCGCCTCCCAGCGCGAGCGCCGAGGCGACGATCAGGAAGAGCGAGACGATCGCGGCCCGCCGCAGGGCCCGATGCGTCACGCCGGGGCGCCTCGTTCGCGGCCGCGGTCGCGCCACAGCTCGTAGAGGGTGATGCCGCCGAGGAGCAGCGCCGGCACGAGCAGCAGCAGGAGCCGCGCGGTGGTCGACTGGAGGTCGTAGAGGATGTACCCGACGACCGGGACGTGGAAGCTGGCGATCCAACCCGTGCCGACTGCCGGCACCTGCCAGTCGTCGGGGGCGCCGTTCGCGTCGCCCTTCGTGACGAAGTAGCGGCCCGTCGGCCCCTTCTCGACCTTGTAGACGCGGTGCGTGACCTTCTCGGACGGGTCGCCCGGCTTGCTGAAGGCGATCACGTCGCCGACCTTGACCTTGCTCGAGTCGATGTGCTTGTAGAAGACGATCGAGCCGGTCGGGATGGTCGGCGACATCGAGCCCGAGCGCACGACGAGCGCCTGGTACGGCAGCAGCTTCGGCCCGATGGTGATCGTGAGCAGCCCGAGCACGACCAGCGTGACGAGCGTGAGCACGAGCCAGGAGACGATGGTGCCGGCGCGGCGCAGGCCGGGGGGCGCCGGCGCCGGGCGCACGATCGTGACGGAGACGGGGGGCGGGGTGATGGGGGGCTCGGTGGGCACGACGTTCGACATGTGTCCTCGCTTCGGATCGATCAGTTGGTCACGTGCCAGGTGAGCGAGAACACGGCTTCCTGGCCCTGGAGGGTATTGCTCGCGGTGGACGGCAGCTCGAGCCCGATCGTGAAGTAGCGGCTCGCTCCGGCCGCCGGGCCGCTGCCGAGGTCGAGGGCGCCGGACAGGTCGGTCGCCCCGGCGAAGAACGAGAGGGTGTCGTCCATCCACGAGCAGGTGCCGGGCGCGAAGTCGGGGTACCAGCAGAAGGTGGCGTTCCCGGACGAGTCGGTCTCCTGGACGATCATGTCGGCGCCGCCCGCGCAGGGGTTGCCGCCGCCGGGGCTGGGGGCGTCGGGCGTCGCGGCGGCGGTGCACGAGGGCATGAAGAGCGCCAGGTCGGAGGCGCCGATCGAGCCGTTGTTCACGATCGTCACCTTGGCTGTCGCGGGCACCCCCGGGTAGTTCTCGGCAGCGGCGCTGTACGACATGAGCGGCGCGCACGCGCCGTTCACGTTCGCGGTGCTGCCGGACCCGTACGAGAAGCAGGTGGTGCCGGTGTTCACCGTGTCGCCGAACGTGAGCGTGCCGGAGGCGACGGTGCTCTTCGTGTTCGTCTGCTGCGAGCTGAGGACGGCGTACGTCCCGGAGACGGTGATGCAGCCGAGCCCGCCCACGACCATCAGGCTCGCGAGCAGCGTCTTGAACGAGCGGCCGCTCACTGGTCGAGGTGCCACGTGAGCCCGAACGTCGACGACAGGCCCTGCAGCGGGTTCTGGTTGTTGGCGGGCGGGCCGGGCAGGTAGACGCCGACGTAGAAGGTGCGCGTCGCCGAGTGCGCGAGCGCGACGGGCGCCGTGGTGCTGGCTGTGCCGTTCGCCGTCAGCGGGTAGAGCGGGATCTTCCCCGAGCTGCCGTTGTGGAGCGTGTCGAACTTCGAGATCGTGTCCGCCTGATCCGGGTTGAGCGTGTTCTGCACGGTCGTGTCCGTGATCGTCGACGTGGTCGGATAGGCGAAGTTCGGCGTCGCCGAGACGATCGTGAGGGAGGTCGCGCCGATGTAGGCGTCGGCGTTCGCCGTGAAGTCCTGGGTGTTGTTCCCCGACACGATCCTGATCGTGTCGTTCTTCTTCACGTTCCCGTTCAGCGCCGAGACGCCGATCGTGGTGATGGCGCCGCTCGTGCTGAGCGCGCTCGACGGGGTGACCGAGATCGGGGCTGTGCAACCGCCCGTCGGCGCGTTCGAGCTGTTGCCGAACCAGCAGTAGTTGAAGCCGCCGGTCTGCTCCTGCACGTACAGCAGCGCGGCCGCGCAGAGCGGGTTGCCGGTGGTGGGGTTGAAGTCGAGGTCGGTGCCCTTGGTCGCGCCCGTGGTTCCCGCCACCGTCGTCTTCACGTCGTAGCAGTCGGTGTTCGACGCGGTCGTGTTGCTGCTCGTGTCCTGCACGATCGAGCCGACGGGGTAGGCGTAGTTGGCCGTCTGCGCCGTGATCGGGATCGACGTCGCGCCGCCGCTCGCCGAGCCGCTCGCGACGAACGTCTGCGTGTGGGTGCCGAAGCTGACGACGATCGAGTCGCCGCTCGTCACCGTCCCCTCGAGCGCCGTGACGGTGAGGCTGGAACCCGACGTGACGCCGTTCGTCAGCGCCGCGTCGAGCGTCGCGTTGACCGGCGGCGCCCACAGCGAGAGGGCGGAGGCGTCGATGCTGCCCGTGTTCTGGATCGTGATGCTCGCCGCTCCGCCGTAGGTCCCCGGCGCCAGGTTCGTGAGCGTCAACGCCGGCGAGCAGGCCTCGTTGAAGTTGTTCTGCGAAGCCGCGGAGGCGGTCGCGCACGCGCTCCCCGTGCCGACGGTGTTGCTCATCGTGAGCGTCCCGGAGGCGGCGGTGCTGCCGGCGTTGGTGGTCTCGGCGCTGAACGAGGCGAAGGTGCCGCCGCTTCCGAAGAAGGCGGCGGCACCGATCGCCATCAGCAGCGTCAGGAACGCCTTGAGCTTGGGGAGCGACACGTGCGTTACCTGCGAGTCGACCTAGTGACTGATCTGCCAGCTCACGTCGAAGCTCGCCTGCGCGTTCTGCGCGGTATTCCCGAGCGACGAGCCGTCGACGGTGATCAGGAAGTAGCGGCTTCCACCCGCACTGAGCGCCGTCCCCGTATTCCCGGATCCGCCGCCCGACTTCAGGTTGAGCTGGGTCTGATTCGTGGTGTCGGTGAAGCTGGTGGGCAGGTCACTCAGGTACTTCGTCGTGGAGCTGGCCGAACAGTCGTTGCTGGCGTCGGAAGGCCAGGCGCAGATCCCGGAGATCGCCGCGAAGCTCGAGTCGGTCTCCTGGACCGAGATCGGCAGCGTCGAGCACAGGTTCTGCGTCGTCGCGAAGCTCTCGACGACCGCGACGTCGTTGCCGGCCGGGATCGTGTTCGACCCGTTGGTGCCCGTGGTGGTGACGTCGACGCTCGATCCCGCCGCGAACGTGCTGGTCGTGCTGACCGTGAAGGTCTGGTACGTCCCGGTGGAGTCCTTCGCCTCGATCTTCGTCCCGTCAGCGAGCGGCTGATTGAGATTCGCGATCGTGATCGTCGGGTCGATCGCGCTCGCCGCGACGCCGCTGCCGCCGACGGTGCCAATCGACTGGATCGAGTCTTGGCACGACGTCGCCTTGAAGTCGATGTGGGCGGAGTCGAGCGAGCCCGCGTTCGTGAGCGTCAGCTTGGCGGTCTGGGCGCTCGAGACGTCGGAGACCGTGAAGAGGGTGTCGCAGGTCGTACCGTCCGTCGTACCGTTGTTGGAATCGACCTCCGACGTGCAGGTGGTGCCGCTGGTGCCGACCTTGTTGTGCAGGAACAGCGTTCCGCTTGCGAAGGTGTTGCCGGCGTTCGTCGTCTGGGCGCTGAAGCTCGCGAACGTCCCGGCGCCGTTGGCCGCTACGGCGATCAGCCCGATCACCGTGAGCAGCATCAGGTACTGCTTGACTCGTTTCCGTGACATGACGTGTCGCTCCCTGGGCGTAGCCCTTCGGGGCCCGGTCAGGCCCCGCTCGGTTGTCTGCTCGGTTGTCTGTTTCGCCCGGTCTCTCCGCCTGAGTGGCCGCTCGCGGAGACGCCTGGGCAAAGGCCCTTCGTGGTACGCCAGGCCGTTTGTAGCAGCATTCGCGGGAAATTCCCGCCGCTGCAGGCCTTTCCTACCGGTTTCTAACTAAGTGTCGCAGTGCTCGGATGGTGCCTCAGCTTCCCGAGGCTGTCAATAACCGACGTGGCCGGAAGGGCTACTCGTCGAACGAGGGCGCGGCCTCGATCGGGGCCGGCTCCGACCCCGTCGGGACGCCGAGCGCGGCGACCGCCTGCGCGAGCTGCCGGCGGATCCGGTCGATCTCGCCCGCGATCCGGTCGCGGTCCATCTCGGCCTGGCGCACGAGCAGGTCCGCGTCGGCGCGCGCCTTCGCGAGCAGCTCGTCGGCCTCCTCCTCGGCCCGGCGTTGCGTCGTCTGCGCGCTCTCCTCGGCGAGGGCCAGCGTCTGCGTGAGCGACCGTTCGATCTGCCGGTAGCGGTCGAGCTCCGACGAGCCGCGCTCGCGCTCCGCGAGCAGCTCGGCGTTCCGCCGCTCCGCCTCCATCGCCCGCTGCTCCGCGCTCGCGAGCCGGCGGGTCAGCTCGTCGACGACCGCGTCGACGCTGCGGCGCGAATACCCGCGGAAACCCCGCTCGAGCGGCAGCGAGACGGTGTCGGCCGGGGCTTCGGGTGTGGGATCGGTGGCGCTCAACTGCTCGAGGGACCGGAGAATAACGGCACGACCCGCGCGGGGCCACTACCCTTCCGGGCAGATGGCCACGACCGGCGAGCGGCTGACCTCGACGATCTCGGGAATCGAGAACGAGCCGCTGTACACCCCGGAGAACAGTGCGATCGACTACGGCCGCGATCTGGGGCAACCCGGAGAGTTTCCGTTCACGCGCGGGGTGTACCCGTCGATGTACCGCGGGCGGCTGTGGACGATGCGGCAGTTCGCCGGGTTCGGCACCGCCGAGGAGACGAACGGGCGCTTCCGCTATCTGCTCGACCACGGGCAGACGGGCCTCTCGACCGCCTTCGACATGCCGACGCTGATGGGTTACGACTCCGACCATCCGCGCTCCCTCGGCGAGGTCGGCCGGGAGGGCGTGGCGATCGACTCGCTCGAGGACATGGAGACGCTCTTCGCCGGCATCCCGCTCGGCGAGGTGTCGACGTCGATGACGATCAACTCGCCGGCGGCGATCCTGCTCGCGTTCTACGCCTGCGTCGGCGAGGAGCAGGGGGTGTCGCGCGATCAGCTCCGCGGGACGATCCAGACGGACATCCTCAAGGAGTACATCGCCCAGAAGGAGTACATCTTCCCGCCGGAGCCGTCGATGCGGCTCGTCACCGACATGGTCGAGTTCTGCGCGCGGGAGATGCCGCTGTGGCACCCGATCTCGATCTCCGGCTACCACATCCGCGAGGCCGGCTCGACGGCGGCGCAGGAGCTCGCGTTCACGCTCGCCGACGGCTTCACCTACGTCGAGTGGGCGCTCGAGCGCGGCCTGCAGGTGGACGAGTTCGCGCCGCGGCTGTCGTTCTTCTTCAACGCGCACCTCGACTTCTTCGAGGAGATCGCCAAGTACCGTGCGGCGCGGCGGATCTGGGCGACGGTGCTGCGCGACCGTTACGGCGCCAAGGAGCCGCGCTCCTTGCTGATGCGCTTCCACACCCAGACGGCCGGCGTGTCGCTGACGGCGCAGCAGCCGGAGGTGAACATCGTGCGCACGGCGATCGAGGCGCTCGCGGCCGTGCTCGGCGGCACCCAGTCGCTGCACACGAACAGCTTCGACGAGGCGCTCGCGCTGCCCACCGAGGACGCTGTCCGCATCGCGCTGCGGACGCAGCAGGTGATCGCCCACGAGACCGGCGTCGTCAACACCATCGACCCGCTCGGCGGTTCGTACTACCTCGAGCACCTGACGGGCGAGCTCGAGCGGCAGGCGTACGAGTACTTCGACCGGATCGACGAGCTCGGCGGCGTCGTCGCGGCGATCCGCGACAACTTCTTCCAGCGCGAGATCGCCGAGGCGTCGTTCCGCTACCAGGGCGAGGTGGAGCGGGGCGAGCGGATCGTCGTCGGCGTCAACCGCTACGAGCTGGCCGACGAGCCCGAGCCGGCGATCCTCAGGATCGACCCGGCGCTCGAGCGGAAGCAGATCGACCGCGTGCAGGCGCTGCGGGCCCGTCGCGACTCCGCGGCCGTGGAGCAGGCGCTCGCCCGCCTGAAGGACGACGCGGCGCGCGACGACCGCAACCTGATGCCCGCGATCGTCGATGCGTCGCGCGCGTACGTGACGATGGGCGAGATGTGCGACGCCTTCCGCGAGGTGTGGGGCACCTGGCGCGAGACGCCCGTCTTCTGACGCGCGCCAACCAATCCGGGGAGAGGACGTCTAACCTGCTCGAGGTATGAGCTCGTCCGCCGACGCGCACATCAGCATCAGCCGCAAGCCGCCCTGGCGCCGCCAGCAGTTCTGGCGCGTCGTGCTGCCGACGGTCGCAGCGGTCTGCGCGGTCGGGGCCGGGCTGCTCGTCTACGACGCGTTCGTCGGCTCGAGCGGCGCGAGCCAGTCGAAGACCGGCTGGGGCGTCACGTACCCGGAGCCGAAGACGCAGAAGACGGTGCCGCTCGATTCCGACGCGAAGGCCGTCGCCCGCCGCTTCGTCCAGACGGCCGTCGCGCGCAAGAACCTGCGCGAGGCGTACGCGTTCTCGGGCCCGGCGATCCGCGAGGGCATGACCCTGAAGCAGTGGCTGACCGGCAACATCGCGGTCGTGCCGTACAAGGTGACCGACGCGACGTCGGCCCGGATGGCGATCGACGAGTCGCACGCGAAGAGCGCGAAGCTCGAGCTGCTGCTCGACACCCCGCACGAGAAGCCCGCCCTGTTCTTCATGGACCTGGTCAAGAAGAACGGGAAGTGGTTCGTGAACAGCTGGGTGCCGCGGGCCTCGATCCCGATCCCGAAGAACCAGTAGCTCAGAGCTCGATCGTCAGCCCGTCGCGGGCGACGTCGACGCCGGCCGGCGCGGCGAGCTCGACCGGCCGGTGCGTCAGCAGCAGCCGCCGCGCGCCCGCGCGGCCGGCGACCGCGACCGCCTCGGCCGCGGTGAGGTGACCCTCGTCGACCGTGCCGTCGGGCAGCGTCGCCTCGCAGACGAAGCAGTCGGCGTCGCGAGCCAGGTCGTCGAGCGCCGCGGTCGGGCCGGTGTCGCCCGAGAAGGCGACGACCTTCCCGTCCGCGGCCACCCGCAAGCCGAAGGCGGGGATGCCGTAGTGGCGCACCCCGATCGGCTCGACCGTGGCGTCGGCCGCCTCGAACGGGGCCCGCTCGGCGTACTCCTGCACGGCGAAGCAGCCGTCGAGCTGGTCGCTCGACAGGAGCTCGCCGAGCGCGTCGCGCCCGCCCGGCGGCAGCCAGAGCGGCGGCCGCTCGTCGGGCGCCGGCCCCATCAGGCGGCCCCAGACCCACGGCACCAGGTCGCCCACGTGGTCGAGGTGCGTGTGCGTGATCGCGATCGCGTCGACGCGGGGCCAGCCTTCCCGTTCGCGCAGGAGCGCCAGGACGCCGGGGCCGCAGTCGACGAGCAGCCGGCCCGTCGGCGTCTCGACCAGGTAGCCCGCGTGCGCCGAACCGGGGTTCGGCCACGCGGGAGAGCTGCCGACCACGATCAGGCGCATCAGCGCTTCCTATACTGACGCTCCGTGGTGGCGAAGATCAGGGTGGTGATCGCGAAGCCCGGGCTCGACGGGCACGATCGCGGCGCGAAGATCATCGCGCGGGCGTTGCGCGACGCCGGCATGGAGGTGATCTACACCGGCCTGCACCAGACGCCGGAGCAGATCGTCGAGACCGCGATCCAGGAGGACGCCGACGCGGTCGGTATCTCGATCCTCTCGGGCGCGCACATGACGCTGGTGCCGCGCATCCTGGAGCTGCTGCGGGAGCAGGGCGCCGAGGACGTCGTGGTCGTCGTCGGCGGGACGATCCCCACCGAGGACGTGGCCGAGCTGAAGCAGCAGGGGGTCGCCGAGGTGTTCACGCCGGGGGCGCCCACCGCCGAGATCGTCGACTTCCTGCAGTCGCGGGTCGCCGCGTAGATGGCGGTCCGCGTCGAGCGCGCCGGCGGTGCCGACGCCGTCGCCGTCGTCACGATCGACCGTCCCGAGGCGCTGAACGCGCTCGACGTGGCCACGCTGACGGAGCTGCGCGACCGGCTCGCCGCGCTGGCCGCCGACGAATCCGTGCGGGCGGTCGTCCTCACGGGCGCCGGCGACCGCGCGTTCGTGGCGGGCGCGGACATCGCCTACATGAGCGGCCTGGACGTCGCGGGCGCCACCGCCTGGGGCGAGCTGGGGCATGGGGTCGCGACGTTGCTCGAGACGATGCCGAAGCCGACGATCGCCGCGATCGGCGGCTTCGCGCTCGGGGGCGGCTGCGAGCTCGCCCTGGCCTGCGACATCCGCTACTGCGGCACCCGCGCGAAGCTCGGCCAGCCCGAGGTGAACCTGGGGATCATCCCCGGCTGGGGCGGCACCCAGCGGCTCGCACGTGCGACGAACCTCGGCTTCGCCAAGGAGCTGATCCTCACCGGGCGGCTCGTGGACGCCGACGAGGCCCTGCGCGTCGGGCTCGTGCAGGGCGTCCACGACCCGGTGCTGGAGCGGGCGCTCGAGACGGCGGCGCTGTGCGCGGCGAAGGCGCCGCTCGCGCTGGCCGCGGCGAAGCGCCTCGCGAACGATTCGCTGGCGGGCGACCATCCCGGGCAGCTCCGCGCGGAGGCGCGGGCCTTCGGCGAGCTGTTCGCGACCGCCGACGCACGCGAGGGTCTGACGGCGTTCGTCGAGAAGCGCGAGGCGAGGTTCGCCGGACGTTGACTCGCCGTTCAACGTTAGAGTCCAGGCGCGCATGAAGATCGCGGTGTGCGTCAAGGCCGTCCCCGACGCGTCGGGCGGGCGGCGTCTCGACCCGGGCACGAAGCGGCTCGACCGCTCCGGCGAGCCGGCGCTGTCGGATTACGACACGCATCCCGTGGAGGAGGCGCTCAAGCTGAAGGAGGCGGCCGGCGACGGCGAGGTGGTGGTCGTCTCGATGGGGCCGGCGCGCGCGCTCGACGCGCTGCGCAAGGCGCTCGCGATGGGAGCCGACCGGGCGGTGCTCGTGTCCGACGACGCGCTCGCCGGGTCCGACCTGCTCGGCACGGCGAAGGCGCTGGCCGGTGCGCTCGAGCGGGAGTCCGCGGATCTCATCCTCTTCGGCCAGCAGTCGGCGGACGGCGACGGCGCCTGCCTCTGGGCGGCCGTCGCCGAGCGGCTGCGGCAGCCGACGATCTCGCAGGTGAGCGAGCTGACCGTCGGGGACGGATCGATCACCGGTAAACGGCAGACCGAGTTCGGCTACGACACGATCCGCGCGCCGCTGCCGGCGGTCGTCGCGGTGGCCGACTCGATCAACACGCCGCGCTACCCCTCGCTGAAGGGGATCATGGGCGCGAAGAAGAAGCCGCAGGACACGCTGAGCGCGGCCGACGTCGGCGGCGCGGCCGGGGCGCGCACCGAGGTGCGGGCGCTGAACCCGCCGCCCGCGCGCGCCGAGGCGCGCCGGATCGAGGACGACGGCGACGCGGCCGCGCAGATCGTCGAGTTCCTGGTGGAGAAGCGGCTCGTCTGATGAAGACGCTCGTCTTCCTCGAGCACCACGAGGGCGCCGTGCAGAAGGGCTCGCTGGGCGTGCTCGCGAAGGCGGTGCAGCTGGGCGGAGAGGTGCACGGCGTGCTGACCGGCTCGGGCGTGCGCACGCTCGCGGAGCAGGCGGGCGAGCACGGCGCCGCGACGGTGTGGGTGGCCGACGACGAGCGGCTGGCGGCGCCGCTGCCGCAGCCTCGGGTCGACGTGCTGGCGAAGCTGGTGCGCGACGAGAGCTTCGACACGGTGCTGTTCGCGCAGTCGGTGCTGGCAGCCGACGTGGCGGCGGCACTGGCCGCGCGGCTCGACGCGGGCCTGAACTGGGATCTCGTCGATCTGGTCGAGGAGGGCGGCGCGCTCGTCGGCAAGCGGCCGGCGCTCGCCGACTCCGTCTACGTCGACGCCGGCTGGACGTCGGAGCCGCGGCTCGCGCTCTTCCGCTCCGGTTCGTTCGACGCGGCGCCGACCGGGGGCAGCGCGGAGGTTCGCGACGCCGCGGTCGAGCTGGAGGACTTCTCGCTGCGCGCCGAGATGGTCGAGCAGGCGCACGCCGAGCAGCAGGGCCCGTCGATCGAGGACGCCGACGTGATCGTCGCCGGCGGTCGCGGGCTCGGCGAGCCGGAGAACTTCAAGCTCTGCGAGGAGCTCGCGCAGGCGCTCGGCGGCGCCGTCGCCGCGACCCGCGCGGTCGTCGACGCCGGCTGGTACCCGTACTCGACGCAGGTCGGTCAGACGGGGAAGACCGTGTCGCCGAAGCTGTACGTCGCCGTCGGCATCTCGGGGGCGATCCAGCACAAGGTGGGGATGCAAGGCTCCGGCACGATCGTGGCGGTCAACAAGGATCCGAACGCGCCGATCTTCGAGTTCGCCGACCTCGGGGTGGTCGGCGACCTGCACCAGATCGTCCCGAAGCTCACCGAGCTCGTCCGCGCGCGGCGGTCGTGAGCATTCGTCCCTCCGATTTTCCGCCTCCCTTCGCGGCCTCGGAGGTGCTGGGGCCTCCCACCGATCCGCCGGACGAGCGGATCGAGGTGGGCTTCCTGATCGTCGGCGCCGGGCCGGCGGGGCTCGCGGCGGCGATCCGGCTCGGCCAGCTGATGGAGGAGCAGCCGGCGGTCGCCGAGCGGCTCGGCGACGTGCCGGTGGCGGTGCTCGAGAAGGGGAAGGCGCCCGGCGCGCACCTGCTCTCGGGCGCGGTGGTGAACCCGCGCGGGTTGCAACGGCTCTTCCGCGGGCGGAAGTCGCTCGGCGACATGCCGTTCCTCGGCGAGGTCGAGGCGGAGTCGGTGCTGTTCCTGACGAAGCGGAAGGCGCTGCGGATCCCGACGCCGCCGACGATGCGGAACGGGCGCAACCAGGTGGTCTCGCTCTCGCAGTTCGGCCGCTGGCTGGCCGAGGAGGCGGAGGGGCTGGGCGTGACGATCCTGCCGGAGACGAGCGCGCAGAGGCTGCTCGTCGACGGCGGCCGCACGCTCGGCGTGCGCACCGGCGACCGCGGGCGCGGCCGCGACGGCGAGAAGCTCGCGAACTTCGAGCCGGGCTCGGACATCACCGCGCGGGTGACGATCCTCGCCGAGGGGACGCAGGGCCATCTGACGGGCGCGGCGCTCGAGGGGCTGGGGCTGCGCGGCGAGAACCCGCAGGTGTGGGCGCTCGGCGTGAAGGAGGTCTGGAAGGTCGCACGTCCGCTCGACCGGGTGATCCACACGATGGGCTGGCCGCTGCGGCCGGGGCGGCGCTACCGCGAGTTCGGCGGTTCGTTCATCTACCCGATGGGCGACGACATGGTGACGATCGGCCTGGTCGTGGGGCTCGACTACCGCGACGCGGAGCTGTCGGTGCACGACCTGCTGCAGGAGCTGAAGACGCATCCGCGGATCCGTCGGATCCTGGAGGGCGGCGAGCGGGTGCAGTGGGGCGCGAAGACGATTCCGGAGGGCGGGTTCGTCGGGCTGCCGCGGCGGTTCCACGCGCCCGGGCTGCTGCTCTGCGGCGACGGCGTCGGGCTCGTGAACGTGCCGGCGCTGAAGGGCATCCACTACGCGATCGAGTCGGGGCGGCTGGCGGCCGAGGCGGCGTGGCGGACGCTGGAGCGCGGGGCGCGGGCGGATACGGCGCTCGCGACGTACGACGCGTCGCTGCGGGAGTCGTTCGTGTGGCGCGACCTGCAGGAGGTGCGCAACATGCGCCAGGCGTTCGGGAGCGGGTTCTGGCTGGGCGGGGCGCTGGCGGGGGCGATGACGGCGACGAAGGGGCGGTTCCCGCCGGGCGACGCGCGCACGGAGCGCGACGCCGAGCAGACCTTGATCACGACCGACCGGGCCGCGTCGTATCCGGCGCCGGACGGCTCGCTCACCTTCGACAAGCTCTCGAGCGTGTTCGCGTCGGGCAACCGCACGCGGGACGACCAGCCGAGCCACATCCGCATCCGGGAGCGGGTGCCGCGCGAGGTGGCGGAGCTGTGGGCGAGGATGTGCCCGGCGCAGGTGTACGAGGTCGGCGAGGCCGACGGCGACGGCACGGTGCGCGTCCACGTCGCCCCGTCGAACTGCGTCCAGTGCGGCGCCATCACCGCCAAGGGCGGCCGTCTCACACCCCCCGAGGGCGGCAGCGGCCCGGAATACACACTCACGTAGCGATCTCGACCCACTTCGTTTTCGTCGGCTGCCGCGGGACGAGTCCGGCGTGGACGAAGCGTCGGAAGGCGTGTCTCGCCGCGACGACGTGCGGCCGATTGAAGAGGCCGAGCGCATGCTCGAGGTCCAGGCATGCGATCGGATGGTCGAGGCCGGCACAGGCGCGATAGCTGCTCCAGCGCCAATCCGCCGGGCTCCCCGCGATGCCGGCCCGCACCGGGTTGAGGACGGTGTAGCGGATCGACTCCAGGAGATATCCCTCGCTCTCGATCATCCCGTCCCAGTAGCGTCGCCCGAAGAGATGGTTGCGGCGCCCGTGTCGAGCGTTGAACTCACGCGCGTAGCCGCCGTTGAGCTCGCAGAAGCCCCGCGCCATCCCCGCCTCGCCGATCCGCATGACGAGGTGGTAATGGGTCGTCATCAGGCAGTACGCCACGATGCTCCAGCCGTACCTGTCTGCGATGCCGTTCAGCATGAGGATGAACACGAGTCGGTCATCGTCGTCTTCGAAGATGTCGCACCTGTTGTTCCCTCGCGTGCCCAGGTGGTAGTAGGCGCCGGCGATCTCGATGCGCGGCTTGTTCACGGGAACATCGTGCGTGTCGGTCGCCGGCAACCGCTGCGTCCGGAAGTGGTGTTCACACACTTTTTCCACTTCCGTTCGCGTTCCGCGATGGCGGCAGCCGACGGACACGGCCGACGGAGACAGTCGCCAGACGGGCTGCCGCGTCCCGATCGGCGGTCGGGGCGGCTCCTCCTCGGCCGGTAGGGTCGCACGGTTGATCACCTCCGTCGACAACCCGCGGGTGAAGGACGTGCTCCGCCTCCGGCGTTCCCGGGAGCGGCGCGCACGCGGGTTGTTTCTCGCCGAAGGGCGGCGAGAGGTCGAGCGCGCGCTCGCGGCCGGGCTCGCCGTTCGCTCCACGTATGTCGCGCCCGAGTTGATCCCCGACTGGCCGCACCCCGCCGAGGACGTGAGCGCCCGCGTCCTCGCCCGCATGAGCTACCGCGACGAGCCCGAGGGCGTGCTCGCCGTCGTCGAGGCGCCGACGCGCACCATCCCGGCCGACGCGACGCTCGTCCTCGTCGCCGTCGGGATCGAGAAGCCCGGCAACCTCGGCGCGATGGCCCGCACCGCCGACGCGGCCGGCGCGGACGCGCTCGTCGTCGCCGACGCCGCCTCCGACCCCTGGAACCCGAACGCGATCCGCAGCTCGACCGGCGCCGTCTTCAGCCTGCCCGTCGTCCACGCCACCCTCGAGGACGTCTGCGCCCTCCCGCTGACGAAGATCGCCGCCGTGCTCGGAGCGCCGACGACGCACGCCGCCGCCGACCTGACGACGCCGACCGCGCTCATCGTCGGCCCGGAGGACACCGGCCTCGTCGCCGCGTGGCGACAGGCCGCCGACCTCCACGTCTCGATCCCGATGCGCGGCCGCACCGCCGACAGCCTCAACGCCGCCACCGCCGCGGCGATCCTCCTCTACGAGGCGGTTCGCCAGCGTGGCTGAGCCGACCCGCGCCGACGTCGAGCGCGCGCGCGCCACGATCGGCGACCGCCTGCCCCGGACGCCGATGCTGGCGAGCCGCACCCTGCGCGCCCGCCTGAAGGCGGAGCTCTTCCAACGCACCGGCTCCTTCAAGGCGCGCGGCGCGCTGAACAAGCTGTCGCACCTGACCGCCGAGGAAAAGACCCGCGGCGTGATCGCGATCAGCGCCGGCAACCACGCCCAGGCGGTCGCCTACGCGGCCGCCGAGGAGGGCGTCGACGCGCTCGTGGTGATGTGGCAGGGCGCCTCGGCCCAGAAGATCGCCGCCACCCGCGGCTACGGCGCCGCCGTCGACCTGGAGGCGGCCGACCCGACGGAGGCGTTCGAGCGCCTCGACCGGCTGCTCGCCGAGACCGGCCGCACGCTCGTGCACCCCTTCGACGACCCGCTCGTGATCGCCGGCGCCGGCACCGTCGGGCTCGAGATCGCCGAGCAGGCGCCCGACGCCGACGTCGTGATCGTCCCGGTCGGCGGCGGTGGCCTCGCCTCCGGTATCCAGACCGCGATCGGCGACCGGATGCGCGTCGTCGTGGTCGAACCGGCGACGAGCACCGCGCTCCACTCCGGCCTCGAGCGCGGCGAGCCGACCCCTGTGACGCCGGCGAGCGTCGCCGACGGGCTGAACGCGCCGTTCGCCGGTGAGCTGCCGCTCGCGATCCTGCGCGACGTGGAGCGAGTGCTGGTCTCCGAGGAGGAGATCGAGAACGCGTTCCGGCTCCTCTACGAGCGCGCGAAACTGGCCTGCGAGCCGGCCGGAGCGGCTGCCGCGGCGGCCTGGCTGAGCGGCCGGATCGAGGCCCAGAACCCCGTTCTCGTCGTCAGCGGAGGCAACGTGGCCACCCGGACGGCCTCTGCTATCCTGGCGCGGCCATGAAGGCCGAGATCCATCCCGAGTACCAGCTGACGACCGTCCACTGCGGTTGCGGCAACACGTTCGTGACGCGCTCCACGAAGCCGGAGCTTCACGTCGAGATCTGCTCCGCCTGCCACCCGTTCTACACCGGCAAGCAGAAGCTGCTCGACACCGGCGGTCGGGTCGAGCGCTTCCAGCGGCGGCTCGAGAAGGCCGGCCGGGCCCGCACGAGCTGAGGATCGGGGCCATGTCGTCCTCGGCTGTGGGCGGTCAGGCGGTCCTCGAAGGCGTGATGATGCGGGGCCCGCGCAACTGGGCCGTCGCCGTGCGCACCCCGGACGGGGAGATCGCGCACGTCAGCCGCGGCATCGAGCCGCTCGCGATGCGCCACGTGCTGCTGCGGCTGCCGATCGTGCGCGGCGTCGTGGCGCTCGGCGAGAGCCTCGCGATCGGCTTCCGCGCGCTCAGCGTCTCGGCGCAGTACGCCGCCGCCGAGGAGGAGATGGGCGACGAGGAGCCGGCGGAGATCGGCCGCTGGGCGATCGTCTTCGCCTTCCTCGTCGCGATCGGCTTCGCGCTGATGCTCTTCAAGGTCGGACCGGCGCTGCTCGCCGACTCGCTGCCGATCTCGAACGGCTTCTGGTTCGTGCTCGTCGAGGGCGTGATCCGCGTCACCGTCTTCGTCGCGTACCTGACCGCCCTCAGCTTCATCCCCTCCCTGAAGCGGGTCTTCCAGTACCACGCCGCCGAGCACAAGGCGATCAACGCCTACGAGGCCGACGAGGAGCTGACCCCCGAGACGGCCCAGCGCTACTCGCTGATCCACCCGCGCTGCGGCACCGCGTTCCTGCTCTGGGTGATGGTGCTGAGCGTGTTCGTGTACGCGTTCTTCGGCCGGCTGCCGTGGTACTGGCTGATCGTGAGCCGCGTCGGCCTGCTGCTGCCGATCGCCGGCCTCGCCTACGAGCTGATCCGCTACGCCGGCAAGCACACAGGAAACCGCGTGCTGATGACGCTGCTCGCGCCCGGCCTGTGGCTGCAGCGGCTGACCACGCGCGAGCCGACCCTCGACCAGCTCGAGGTGTCCATCCGCGCGCTGCGGGAAGTTCTGGAGCTCGAAGGGCGTTTCAATCCGGCAGATCGACGAGTGGAGGTGATGGCGTAGTGGCGACCGACCGCAGAGCAGACGCCGTGTGGCAGGGCGACCTGATGAACGGCAGCGGCACGATCGACTCGGTGACCAGCGGGGCGCTCGGCCCGCTCGACGTGTCGTGGCCGTCGCGCGCCGAGGAGCCGAACGGCCGCACGAGCCCGGAGGAGCTGATCGCCGCCGCATGGGCCTCCTGCTTCGCCATGGCGCTCTCCCACGGTCTCGCCCAGGCGGGCAACGCGCCCGAGAAGCTCGAGACGTCGGCCACCGTCACCTTCCAGCCGGGCACCGGGATCACGAAGGGCGCGCTCACCGTGCGCGGGACGGTTCCGGGGCTCGACGCCGACGGCTTCCGCCGGGCGGCCGAGGACGCGAAGGCGAACTGCCCGGTGTCGAAGGCGCTCTCGGGGATCCCCGAGGTGACGCTCGACGCAGCCCTCGCCGGCTGAGCCGGGGCCCCGCCGACTACCCTGGGCCGCATGGCCGCCCTCGACGACCTCGTCAGCGAGCTCGAGCGCTCCTACGCCGAGACGCAGGAGCGGATGGCCGATCCGGCCGTCTACAACGACCACCGTGAGGCGGCCGTCGCCGGCCGGCGTCTGAAGGAGCTCGAGACCCCGTACCGGCTCGCCCGGGACTGGCGCCAGGCGCGCGCCGACCTGGAGGCGGCTCGCGGCGACGCCGAGCTCGTCGACATGGTCCCCGACTACGAGGAGGAGGTCGCGCGGCTCGAGGAGGGGCTGAAGCTGGCGCTGGCCGAGCGCGACCCGGCCGACGAGAAGGACGTGATCGTGGAGATCCGCGGCGGCGAGGGCGGCGAGGAGGGGAAGCTGTGGGCCGGCGACCTGGCGCGGCTGCTGCAGCGCTACGCCGAGCGCCGCGGCTTCCGCTGGGAGGAGCTCGAGGTCTCGCCGAGCGACGCGGGCGGCCTCAAGGAGGGCACCTTCGCGATCAAGGGCGAGGGCGCGTACTCCGTCTTCAAGTTCGAGGGCGGCACCCACCGCGTGCAGCGCGTCCCGGAGACCGAGTCGCAGGGACGCATCCACACCTCCACCGCCACCGTCGCCGTGATGCCGGAGGCCGAGGACGTCGACGTCGAGATCGACGAGAGCGATCTGAAGATCGACGTCTACCGCTCGTCGGGCCCCGGCGGACAGTCGGTGAACACCACCGACTCGGCCGTCCGGATCACGCACCTGCCGACCGGGATCGTGGTCGCGATGCAGGACGAGCGCTCGCAGCTGCAGAACCGCGAGAAGGCGATGCGGGTGCTGCGGGCGCGCATCTACGAGGCCGAGCGCGAGCGGCAGGCCGCCGAGCAGGCGGCGGCCCGCAGCGCACAGGTCGGCACCGGCGCGCGCGCCGAGAAGATCCGCACCTACAACTATCCCGACAGCCGCGTCACGGACCATCGGGTCGGCGTGAAGATCCCGCTCGAGCAGGTGCTCGGCGGAGCGCTCGACGAGTTCACGGACGCGCTCACCGCCGACGAGCGCCGCCGCGCGCTCGAATCGGCGACCGTGTGACGCTCCAGGAGGTTCTCCGCGCCGCGACCGACTACCTCGCCCGCAAGGGGGTCGAGAACGCGCGCCACGACGCCGAGCGGCTGCTCGCCCGCGCGCTCGACCTGACGCGCCTGCAGCTCTACACCGAGCACGACCGGCCGCTGACGGAGGCCGAGCGGGCGGCGGCGCGCGCGCTCGTCGAGCGGCGCGGCCGCCGCGAGCCGCTCGCGTACGTGCTCGGCGACTGGGACTTCCGTCACCTCACGCTGCGCACCGACGCGCGTGCGCTCGTGCCGCGGCCCGAGACCGAGGCGGTGGTGGAACGCTGCCTCGAGCTGCTCTCCGGCCTCGAGGCTCCGCGCGTCGTCGACGTCGGCACCGGCACCGGGGCGATCGCGCTGGCGCTGAAGCAGGAGCGGCCCGACGCCCGGGTCACCGGCGCCGACGTCTCACCCGACGCGCTCGCCCTCGCGCGCGAGAACGCCGCCGCCTGCGAGCTCGAGGTCGAGCTGGTGGAGGCCGACCTGCTGGCCGGCATCGAAGGCCCGTTCGATCTCGTCGTCTCGAACCCGCCCTACGTGCTCGCCGGCGAGCTGGACGGGCTCGAGCCGGAGGTGCGCGACTGGGAGCCGCGCGGCGCGCTCCTCGACGAGGGCCAGACCGAACGGCTGGCGCGGGAGGCGAAGGCGGTGCTCGCGGGCGCGCTCGTGCTCGAGGTGCACGCCGACCATGCCGAGCGTGCCTGCGCGCTGCTCGAGGCCGAGGGGTACGCGGACAGTAGGATCGCATGCGACCTGACAGGCAGGCCGCGAATCGTGGAGGGGCGATGGGGCAGCACGTAGAGCAGGCGATCGACGCGTTGCGCCGCGGGCGCACCGCGCTGCTGCCGACCGACACGGTCTACGGCCTCTGCGCGTCGCCCTACCGCGAGGAGCCGGTCGCGCGGCTGTACCGGCTGAAGGGCCGCTACGAGGGGCAGCCGACGGCGCTGCTCGCGGCGAGCGTCGACATGCTGCTCGAGTGCGTGCCCGAGCTGCGCGGGCGCGCCGGGGTGATCGCGCGGGCGCTCCTGCCGGGGCCGTTCACGCTCGTGCTGCCGAACCCGGCCGCGCGCTTCCGCTGGCTCGCGGGGTCGCGCTCGCAGACGATCGGCGTGCGCGTGCCCGACCTGCCGCCGGAGGCACGGCGCGTCGTCGAGAGGCTCGGCGCCGTCGCCGCAACCAGCGCGAACGAGCCCGGCGGCCCCGATCCCGCCACGCTGGACGACGTGCCGGAACGCATCCGCACCGCGTGCGCGGCGATCGACGCCGGACGCCTTCCGGGCACCGCCTCGACGGTGATCGACTTCACCGACACGGAGCCGCGCGTGCTCCGCGAGGGCGCGGCGTCCTCGGCCGAGGCGCTTGCCCGGGTCGAGCAGGCCCTGTCGTCGTAGGACCCGGTTAGAGTGGGCCCCATGGCCGTCGCCGAGCAGACCTTCCAGCACCTGAGGACGGACGGCCTGGCGCAGATCGACCCGGCCGTGGCCGAGCTGCTCGGGCGCGAGCTGGAGCGGCAGCGCAGTCAGATCGAGCTGATCGCGTCGGAGAACTTCACCTGGCCGAGCGTGCTCGAGGCGATCGGGTCGACACCCACGAACAAGTACGCCGAGGGCTACCCCGGCAAGCGCTACTACGGCGGCTGCGAGGTCGTCGACGAGATCGAGGAGCTCGCCCGCACCCGCGCGAAGAACCTCTTCGGCGCCGACCACGCGAACGTGCAGCCGCACGCGGGCGCGCAGGCGAACATGGCCGTCTACTTCGCGTGTCTCGAGCCCGGCGACCGCGTGCTCGGGCTGTCGCTCGACCAGGGCGGCCACCTGACGCACGGGCTGAAGGTCAACTTCTCCGGGCGGCTGTACGAGTTCCACTCGTACGGCGTCTCGCGCGACACGATGACGGTCGACTACGACGACGTGCTCGCGAAGGCGAAGGAGGTGCGGCCGAAGCTGATCGTCTGCGGCGGCAGCGCCTACCCGCGCACGGTGGAGGCCGACCGCTTCCGCGAGATCGCCGACGAGGTGGGGGCGCTGCTGATGTGCGACATGGCGCACTTCTCCGGGCTCGTCGCCGCCGGGCTGCACCCGAACCCGGTGCCGCACTGCGACTTCGTCACCTCGACCACCCACAAGACGCTCGCCGGCCCGCGCGCCGGCTTCGTCCTCTGCCGCGAGGAGCACGCCACCGCCCTCGACCGCGCGAACTTCCCCGGCATGCAGGGCGGCCCGCTGATGCACACGATCGCCGCCAAGGCGACCTGCTTCGGGATCGCCGCCACCGAGGCGTTCCGCGACTACCAGCGCCGCATCCGCGCCAACGCCGACGTGCTGGCCGAGGGCCTCGTCGGCGGCGGGCTCGACCTCGTCACCGGCGGCACCGACACGCACCTCGTGCTGCTCGACCTGCGCGCGACCGACTGGACGGGCGCCGCGGCGCAGGACCGCCTCCACGAGGTGGCGCTGACCGTGAACAAGAACGGCGTTCCCTTCGACGAGCGGCCGCCGACCGTCACCTCGGGCGTCCGCATCGGCACGCCGGCCGCGACGATGCGCGGCTTCGAGGAGGACGACTTCCGCGAGGTCGCCGCGATCATCGTCGAGGCGCTGGCCGACAGCCCCGATCTGGGCGCGCTCCGCCGCCGGGCGGAGACGCTGTGCGAGCGGCACCCGCTGTACCCGGGCTTCCGCGGTTACACCACGTACGAGGCGTAGGTTCGTGCCCGTCACGGAGGTCCGGCACCCGCTGGTGCAGCACAAGCTGTCGTACCTGCGGGACGCCGAGACGCCCACGGTCCACTTCCGCCGGCTCGTCGAGGAGGTGACGCTCCTGCTCACGTACGAGGCGACGAAGGACCTGCGCACCGAGGACGTCGAGATCGAGACGCCGCTCGAGCGGGCGCCCTTCCCGCGCATCTCCGGCAAGAAGGTGGCGGTGTGCCCGATCCTGCGGGCGGGCCTCGGGATGCTCGACGGCGTCCTGACGCTCATCTCGGGTGCGCGCGTCGGCTTCATCGGGCTGTACCGCAACGAGGAAACGCTGCAGCCGGTCGAGTACTACGTGAAGCTGCCGCAGGACGTGGCCGACCGGGACGTGATCCTGCTCGACCCGATGCTCGCGACCGGCAACTCGACCGCGCACGCCGTGCAGGTGGTGAAGGAGGCGGGCGCGACGAGCGTTCGGCTGATCGCGATCATCGCGGCCCCGGAGGGGATCGCGAACATCGAGGAGCACCATCCCGACGTGCAGATCGTGGTCGCGGCGATCGACCGCGGCCTGAACGAGCGGGGCTTCATCGTCCCCGGCCTCGGCGACGCGGGAGATCGCCTCTACGGGACGAAGTAAGCTGGACCGATGGTCTGGGAGCAGCTCACGGACCACCTCGAGGTGCTGTACGGCGCGGCGCTCGCGCTGGCGATCGTGCTGGTGCTGACGCCGGCGGTCGGCTCGGCGGCGCGCCACCTGCGCGTGGTGCGCCCCCGCGAGGGCGACCGCGCCCGGCCGGGGGTGCCGCGGCTCGGCGGCCTGGCGCTGCTGCTGGGCCTGTTCGTGCCCTCGCTCGCGTTCCTGCCGCTCGGCGGCGAGCTGCGCGGGGTGCTGCTCGGCGCGGCGGTGGCCGCGACGCTCGGCGCGGTCGACGACTTCCGCGGCCTCGCCTGGTGGCAGAAGCTCGGCGGGCAGGTCCTCGCCGCGGCGATCCCGACCTTCTTCGGCGTGTGGGTCCACTCGTTCACGTTCCTGAGCGGGCCGCTCACGTTCCCGGTCTGGGTCGGCGCGCCGCTGACCGTCGTCGGGATCGTCGCCGTGATGAACATGGTCAACTTCCTCGACGGGCTGGACGGGCTCGCGGCCGGCGTGTGCGCGATCGCCGGCGCGACGTTCGCGGTGATCGAACTGTCGCTGGGCCGCACGGGCGCCGCCATCCTCGCCGCGATCGTGTGCGGCGCCTGCCTCGGGTTCCTGCGCCACAACTTCTATCCGGCGCGCATCTTCATGGGCGACTCCGGTGCGCTCCTGCTCGGCTACACGCTCGCGGCCGTCTCCGTGCAGGGTCTCCTGAAGACCGCCGCCCTGGCGACGCTCGTGCTGCCGCTGCTCGTGCTGGCCGTGCCGATGATCGACACGTCGTTCGTGATCGCGAAGCGGATCAAGACGGGCCAGCCGATCTACCGCGCCGACGCGCGGCACCTGCACCACCGCTTCATGCGCATCGGCTTCACGCAACGGCGGGCGGTGCTGCACGTGTGGGCGTGGTGCGGGACGCTCGCCCTGGCCGCGCTGGCGACGCGCTTCGCGCCGCCGCACTCGCACGGCCGCTGGAGCACCGCCAATCTGGCGATCGACGTCGCCGCCGGCGCCCTCGCGCTCGCCTTCTCGCTCTACGTCGTGGTCCTGCTGGAGATCGTCAAGCTCGCGAGCCCGCGGACGAGGCGCCGGCAGGAGCGCGAGCGGCGCGCCGCCTGAGCCCGCCGCGTAGCGCCACCCGTGCGGCGTTCCAGCCGGCGGCGCCGTGGACGCCGCCGCCCGGATGGGCCGACGACGAGGCGAGATAGAGCTGCCGGACCGCCGTCTCGGGGCGGCCGAGGCCCGGGCGCGGGCGCAGGAAGAGCTGCTGGTGCAGCTGGGCCGTGCCGCCGTTCAGCGCGCCGCCGACGAGCGACGGGTTCGCCGTCTCGAGCTCCTCCGGCGTCAGCACGTGGCGGCCGCGCACCAGCGCGCGGAAGCCGGGCGCGTAGCGCTCGAGGTGCGCCTCGATGCGCTCCACCGTCGCGAGCGCCTCCCCGGGGTGCAGCCCCTGCGGCAGGTGGGTGTACGCCCAGGCCGTCTCCTTGCCCGCCGGCGCGCGGGTCGGGTCGCCGCAGGCGTACTGCCCGAACACGAGGAACGGGCGGGTGGGGGCGAGGCCGCGGTGGATCTCGTTGGCGTAGAGCGACAGCTCGTCGACCGTGCCGCCGACGTGCACGACCGGAGCCCGCCGCGCGTCCGGCGCGCTCCACGGCACCGGGCCGTCGAGCGTCCAGTCGACCTTCAACGTCGCCCAGTCGCGGTCGAACAGCTCGCCGTCGCGACCCAGGAGCGCGGAGGGGAGCACCTGCGCGTCGACGGCCGCGAGCACCGCGCGCCGCGCGGCGAGCCGCTCGCCGCCGGCGAGCTGCACGCCACGAGCCCGGCCGCCGCGGACGACCACGTCCGCCACGCGGGCCCCGCAGACGATCTCGACGCCGCGCTCCCGCGCCCGCCGGACGAGCGCGTCCGACAGCCGGCCGGCGCCGCCGCGCGGGTACGGGAAGCCGTACCGCTGCCCGAGCGCCGCGAGGAAGAAGCCGAAGAAGCCGCCGAGCGCCGACTCGGGCCCGAGGTCGGCGTGCAGCGCGTTCCCGGCGAGCAGCTGCGCCCCGCCCTCGCCCGCGAAGCGCTCGGCGGCGAAGCGGCGCACCGGCAGCACTCCGAGCCGCGCCAGGCGCAGGAGCCCACGAGGGCCCAGCCGCAGGAGCAGATCGAGCCCCGACCGCACCGGCGGCAGCGGCGTCGTCATGCCCCGCAGCAGCGCCGGCTCGATGCGGGCCCACAGCGCCATCAGCTCCTGCCAGGCATCGCCGTCGCCGGGCGCGAAGCCGTCGAGCGACGCCGCCGTCTCGTCCGGGTCGCGCGAGAGCGCGACGCAGCTGCCGTCGATCGCCGGGTGCGCGAGGACGAGCGGCCCGTGGCACCACTCGAGGCCGAAGCGCTCCAGCTCGAGCGCGCGCAGCGCGGGGGAGGCCGCGGCGAGCGGATAGAACGCGCTGAAGACGTCGTTGACGAAGCCCGGCTCGATCAGCTCGGCCGACTTGACCGCGCCCCCCGGCTCGGCTTCGGCCTCCACCACGAGCACCGACCAGCCCGCGTCGGCGAGGGCGTTCGCGGCGGTCAGCCCGTTCGGTCCGGCGCCCACCACGATCGCATCGGGGTCCGTCACAAACAGAAGGCTACCGCCGCACGAGCAGCCGAAAACCGCTGTTACAAAGTTCGCTGGTATGCTCCCGCGCGGTGCAGCCCCAGGGACCGTCGTTCTCCCTCGCCGGGGCCGGAAGCGTGCTCATCGGATTCACCGCGGCGTGCATCGTCGCGGGAGCGCTGATCGGCTGGGCGGCGGGAAGCGTCGGGATCGGGACCGCCATCGGCGCCGTCGTCGGGATCCCGATCGGCGTGGCCACCGTCGTCGTCAAGTACCGGAACGTCTGATGCCCGCCTGGACACAGCCTCGCGTCGCCCCGCCGCAGCTCCTGCCCGCGGCCGCCGGCACCTTCGTGGTGCTGCTGGCGCTGCCGGTGTTCGCCGTGGCGGGCTGGCGGATCGCCGGCTGGGCGATCGGCGCGATCCTCTGGATCGGCTTCGAGGCGCTCGGCTGGTTCCTCGCGCGCCTGCGCGGCCGGACGGGTAATCTCGCCGCCGCAGGCGTGGCTGGATTCCTCATGCTCTTCCGGGCGGTCACCGTCATGGTGGTCGTACTCGTGCTGGTCGCCTCCGACAAGTGGCTCGGAGTCGCAGCGCTGCTCACCTACGCGGCGGGGTACACCGCGCAGCTCGGCCTGTCGCTGGTCGCCTACTACACGGGGCCCGAGGCGGGGAGCGCCGCGCGATGACCGCGCGCATCCGCACCTTCGGCGCGATCGGCCTGACCGCGCTCGTCGTGCCGTCGGCGGCGTCGGCCCGCGGCAAGTTCGACCCGTCGATCGAGTTCGAGCAGCACGACTGGATCCCGATTCACCTCGGGCCGCTCGACCTGTCGATCACGAAGGCCGTCGTGTACCTCTGGCTGGGGGCGGTGCTCTCGATGCTGCTCGGCATCGGCCTGATGCGCGGCCGCCGGCTGAACCGCCGCCAGGCGCTCGGCGAGATGATCTACGACATCGCCCAGACGCAGGTGGCCGAGCAGGGGCTGCCCTCGAAGCACGTGAAGCGCTGGTTCCCGTACGTGGCCACGCTGATGATCTTCATCTTCATGATCAACCTGATCGGCTTCATCCCACTGCCGTTCGGCGAGCACTACCACGGGCTGCCCCAGTTCGGGATCTACGCCGCCACGTCGTCGCTGTCGGTGACGCTCGCCTTCGCGCTGATGACGTTCTTCCTCACGCACTTCGAGGGGATCCGCTGGAATGGCCCCGTCCGCTACTTCAAGAGCTGGATCCCCGAGGTGCCGAAGCTGCTGCTGCCGCTGATCATCCCCCTGGAGATCCTCGGCCAGTTCATGCGGATCATCAGCCTGTCCGTCCGTCTCTACGCGAACATGCTGGCCGGGCACATGCTGATCCTGACGTTCATCGGGCTCGGCTTCGTGCTCACGAACGTGGTCGTCGCCGTGTTCGGCACCGCCTTCGCGACCCTCTTCTACATCTTCGAGGTCGTGATCGTCGTCGGCATCCAGGCCTTCATCTTCGCCGCCCTGTCCGCCATCTACATCGGCTCGGCGATCGAGCCGGAGCACTAGCACCAGACCCCCAAGGAGGAACGGAACTTGCTCGGAACAATCATCGCCGCCACGTCCGGCGACGTCACCAAGGCCGGCAAGGCCATCGCGCTCGCGCTGGGCATCGGCCTCGGCTCGCTCGGCGCCGGCGTCGGCATCGGCAACATCTTCGGCTCGATGATCCAGTCGGTCGCCCGCCAGCCCGAGCTGCGCGGCGAGCTCCAGGGCATCCAGTGGCTCGGCTTCGCCCTCACCGAGGCGGTCGTGTTCTACGGCCTCATCGGCGGCCTGCTGGGTTACGTCCTCGTCTAGACGATGGCGAACCTGCTCGCAGCCAACGCGCTGATCAAGGTCACGCCCGGCCTGATGATCTGGACGATCGTGGCGTTCCTCGTCACGCTCTTCGTCCTCAGCCGGTACGCCTTCGGACCGGTGCAGCGGATCATCGACGAGCGGCGCGACCGGATCCGCACCGCCATCGACGAGGCCGACAACGCCCGCGACGAGGCGCGGAAGCTGCTCGCCGAGCACAAGGAGCTGATCGCCCAGGCGCGGACCGAGGCGGAGGAGATCCTCTCCGAGGCGCGCAAGATCGGCGAGGCGCAGCGCGAGCGGGTGCGCGAGGAGGCCGACGCCGACCGGCAGCGGCGCCTGGAGGAGACGCGGCGCCAGATCGAGCAGGCCACCCAGCAGGCGCTGGGGCAGATCCGCGACGAGGTCGGCCGGCTCAGCGTGATCGCGGCCGAGAAGATCGCCCGCAAGTCGCTGACCGAGGACGACCAGCGGCGGCTGATCGACGAGGCGCTCGCCGAGATCGACTTCTCCCAGCTCGAGGGGAGCCGGTCGTAAGCGCCGTCGGCCGCATCTACGCGCGCGCCCTCCACGAGGCCGCGACCGAGCGGGGCCGCGTCAGCGAGGTGGCCGAGCAGCTCGCCGAGCTCCGCGAGGCGCTCGCGGGCAGCGACGAGCTGCGCGCGCTGCTCGAGAACCCCGAGCTCGACTCGCGCCTGAAGGGCGACGTGCTGCTGCGCGTCGCCGAGGGCGGCGACGAGCTCGTCGTCAACCTGGTGCGGCTGCTGGCGGAGAAGGGCCGCGCGGCCGCGCTCGACGACGTCGCCGGGGAGTACGAGACGATCGTCGCCGCGGAGCAGCAGGTGCTCGACGTGGAGCTGACGACCGCCCTCGAGCTCGACGAGCACGAGTTCGGCCGCATCCTGGAGCGGATCGAGCAGGCGGCGGGCCGCAAGGTGCAGGCCACCCGGACAGTTGATCCCGACTTGATCGGAGGCATCGTCCTCCAGGCCGGGTCGATGCGGCTCGACGCGAGCGTGCGCGGCCGGCTCGAACGACTACGCAACGAGCTGACGACAGCAAGGAGTTGAGGAACAAGTGAAGCTTCGCCCCGAAGAGATCACGTCGATCCTGCGCGAGCGCATCGAGCAGTTCGACGTCGAGAGCGACCTCACCGAGGTCGGGACGGTGCTGTCGGTCGGCGACGGCATCGCGCGCGTCCACGGACTGGAGAACTGCCTCGCGCTGGAGCTGCTCGACCTCGAGCACGGCGTGGTCGGCCTCGCGATGAACCTCGAGGAGGACAACGTCGGCGTCGCGCTGTTCGGCGAGTGGGAGAAGATCAAGGAGGGCGACGCCGTCCGCCGCACCGGCAAGGTCGCGTCGGTCCCGGTCGGCCCGGCGCTGCTCGGCCGCGTCGTCGATCCGCTGGGCAACCCGCTCGACGGGCTCGGCCCGATCGAGACGTCGGAGACGCGCCCCGTCGAGTGGAAAGCGCCGGGCGTGATCCAGCGCCAGCCGGTGAAGGAGCCGCTGCAGACCGGCATCAAGGCGATCGACTCGATGACGAACGTCGGCCGCGGCCAGCGCGAGCTGATCATCGGCGACCGCTCCACCGGCAAGACCGCGATCGCGATCGACACGATCCTCAACCAGCACGACCAGGACGTGAAGTGCATCTACGTCGCGATCGGGCAGAAGGCGTCGACGGTGGCGCAGGTGGTGGAGCGGCTGCGCGAGGCGGGGGCGATGGAGTACACGACCGTCGTCAACGCGAGCGCCGCCGAGGCAGCGCCGATCAAGTGGATGGCGCCGTTCTCGGGCTGCGCGATGGCCGAGTACTTCCTCTACAACGGCCAGCACGCGCTGATCATCTACGACGACCTGACGAAGCAGGCGGACGCCTACCGGCAGCTCTCCCTGCTGCTGCGCCGGCCGCCGGGCCGCGAGGCGTTCCCGGGCGACGTCTTCTACCTGCACTCGCGGCTGCTCGAGCGGGCGTGCAAGCTCTCCGACGAGCTCGGCGCCGGCTCGCTCACCGCGCTGCCGATCATCGAGACGCAGGCGGGCGACATCTCCGCCTACATCCCGACGAACGTGATCTCGATCACCGACGGGCAGATCTTCCTGCAGGCCGACCTCTTCTTCTCGGGCGTCCGGCCGGCCGTCAACGTCGGCACGTCGGTGTCGCGCGTCGGCTCGTCGGCGCAGACGAAGGCGATGAAGAAGGTCGCCGGCCGCCTGCGCCTCGACCTGGCCCAGTACCGCGAGCTGGAGGCGTTCGCGCAGTTCGGCTCGGAGCTCGACCAGGCGACGCAGTCGGCGCTGAATCGCGGCGAGAAGATGGTCGCGACGCTCAACCAGCCGCAGTACCAGCCGTGGCCGATGGAGGAGCAGGTGACCGCGCTCTACGCGGGCATCAACGGCTACCTCGACGACATCCCCACGGACCAGGTGCCGCGCTTCCAGGAGGAGCTGCGCGAGCAGCTGCGCACCCAGGGCGAGATCCTGAAGACGATCCGCGAGACGAAGGACCTGTCCGACGAGATCTCCGAGCAGCTGAACGGCGAGATCGAGAAGTTCAAGGGCATGTTCAACGTGCAGGGCGAGCAGCCCGTCGGCGCGACGGCGTGATGGCATAGATGGCCTCGACGCAGGAGCTGAAGCGGCGCGTCCGCTCGATCACGAACACGCGCAAGGTGACGCGCGCGATGGAGCTCGTCGCCTCGGCGCGGCTCCGCCGTGCGCAGTCGCGGATCGAGGCGATGCGCCCGTACGCCGACCGGATGCAGGAGCTGATGGCCGGCGTGGCGCAGGCGTCCGGCGGCGCCGCCGCCCGGCTGCCGCTGCTGCAGCAGCGCGAGCAGGTTCGAACGGTCGCGATCGCGCCGATGACGGGCGACCGCGGCCTCGCCGGCGGCTTCAACGCCCAGGTGCTGCGGCGCTCGTTCGCGCTCGCCCGCGAGGCGCAGGCGGAGGGGCAGAAGGTCCTCTGGTACCCGTCGGGGCGCCGCGGCGGCTCGACGCTCCGCTTCCGCCGGCTCGAGGTGGCCCAGGGCTGGACGGGCTTCAGCGAGCGGCCCGAGTACGCCGACGCGCAGGCGATCGCCCACACCCTCTCGGAGGCGTTCGTCGAGGGGCAGGTCGACCGCGTGGTGCTCGTCTACAACGCGTTCGTGTCGCCGCTCGTGCAGAAGGTGACGGTCAGCGAGGTGCTGCCGGTGCCGCAGCACGTGCTCGCGGGTTCCGGGGAGGAGGACGAGGTCAGGCGGCAGGCCGGCGACTTCATCTACGAGCCGGAGCCGGAGGAGATCCTCGCCCGGCTGCTGCCCGTGTACGTCGAGACCGAGGTGTACCGGGCGCTGCTCGAGTCGGCGGCGTCCGAGCAGGGTGCCAGGATGACGGCGATGCGCAACGCGTCGAAGGCGGCGGGCGAGCTGATCGACAACCTCACGCTGGCCATGAACCGCGCCCGCCAGGCCGAGATCACCCAGGAGATCCTCGAGGTGGTCGCCGGCGCCGACGCCCTCTCGGGTTGATAGACGCCCCCCGATAGAGGATCCTCGATCGGACGGCTTTCCCCGACGAAACCCCTGCACATGCCCCGTCTTCACATGGCACAAACTTTTTCCCCAGAGTACAGTCTCACCCAGCGATGAGCCTCCAGGAGCAGCACGACCGCGACGTGGCGGTCTCCGTGGGGGCGGAAGCGGTCGAGGCCGCGCTCGGCGCCGATCTGGCGCACGCGGACGACGGCTTCGTCGTCGCGCCGCTCGGCTACTGGCACCAGGTCTGGCGGCGCTTCAAGCGCGACAAGGTCGCGATCGGCGGCGGGATCACGATCGTCTTCCTGTTCCTGCTCTCGTTCGTCGGCGCGCCGATCTTCGCCAAGCTCCTGGGGCACGGCCCGGACGAGCTGTTCGACGGCGCCGTGACGAGCGGCGCGCTGCCGCTCGGCCCGTGGTCGCACTTCGCGAACCAGCCCTACGTGGGGGCGGTCGCGCCGCCCGGGCATCCGTTCCAGCAGGTCTTCTTCCCGCTCGGCTCCGACGGCGCCCAGGGCCGCGACGAGTTCCTGCGCCTGCTCTACGGCGGGCAGGCGTCGCTCGAGGTGGCGATCGGCGCGATGCTCGTGTCGATCGTGATCGGCATCATCATGGGCTCGATCGCCGGCTACTACGGCGGCTTCGTCGACCTGATCGTCTCGCGCATCACCGAGCTCGTGCAGGCCTTCCCGGTGGTGCTGTTCATCATCGCGCTCGCCGCGGTCGCCGGCCCGCAGCTCTCCAGCATCACCCTCGGCTTCCTCGGCAAGGGCGTGTTCACGATCATCGTCGCCCTCTCGGTCTTCAGCTGGTTCTATCCGGCCCGGATCGTGCGCGCGCAGGTGCTGTCGCTGCGCGAGAAGGAGTTCGTCGAAGCGGCGCGCATGGTCGGCGCGAGCGACGCGCGGATCATCCGGTCGCACCTCGTGCCGCACCTGGTGGCGCCGATGATCGTGCTCGCGACGATCGTCGTCGGCCAGAACGTGCTCGCCGAGGCGGGCCTCTCGTTCCTCGGCGTCGGCGTCGTCGACCCGACCCCCAGCTGGGGGACGCTGCTCGCCCAGGCGCCGGCCTACTACCTCGAGGTGCCGTGGCTGATGCTCTGGCCGGGCCTCGCCGTGTTGATCACGACGCTCGCGTTCAACCTGCTCGGCGACGGCCTGCGCGACGCCTTCGACCCGCGGAGCGCGCGCTGATGCGCGCTGCTAACCCCACGTTCACAAGTTCGTCTCACGGATGCGAGACGAGAGCCGGGAAGAGGACCCGGTTCAATCATCGAAAGGAGCAGGATGCGTAAGAGGTTGTGGTACACGGCTCCGCTGAGCCTGATCGCGGTGTCGGTGCTCGCTGCGCTGCTCGCCGTGACGGCGTCGGCGCAGTCGTCGGCTTCCAACGCCAGCGGTACGCTGAACTTCGGTTCGGCCGGCGCCGACGTGGACTTCACGGACCCGGCTCTCGCCTACGGCGTGCTGTCGTGGCAGATCGAGTACGAGACCTGTCTGCAGCTCGTGAACTACCCCGACAAGACGGGTGCTGCCGGCTCCCAGCTCCAGCCCGATGCGGCTGCCGCGATGCCGGTGATCTCGAACGGCGGGAAGACCTACACGTTCACGATCAAGAAGGGCCTCAAGTTCAGCGACGGCGCCACGGTCTCGCCCGCCGACTTCGTCTGGGCGTTCAACCGCGACGCGAACCCGGCCATGCAGTCGCCGGTGATCCCGTTCATCACCGATGTCGTCGGCGTGAACGACGTCGTGAACAAGAAGGCGAAGGCCGTCACGGGCGTCAAGGCGGACGGTCAGAAGTTCATCATCAACCTGACCAAGCCGGACGGCGCTCTGCTGGCCAAGCTGACGATGCCGTTCTTCTGCGCGGTCGAGCGGGCGAAGACCCCGATCGACCCGAAGGGCCTCAACACCCTGCCCGGCGCCGGCCCGTACTACATCGCGAGCCGCACCCCCGGCAAGCAGCTGGTGCTGAAGAAGAACCCGTTCTACAAGGGTGACCGGCCTGCCCGCTCGTCGACGATGGTGTTCACGATGAACACCAACGACCAGCAGACGTACCTGCAGGTCACGAACGGCACCTACGCCGCCGACCCGAACGGCCTCGACGTGCCGACGGCCGCGGCGGGCCTGGCCAAGAAGTACGGCATCAACAAGAGCCGCTTCTGGGTCAATTCGCTGGTCGAGACGGACTACCTGGCGCTGAACACGGCCAACAAGGCGTTCGGCTCGCTGGCAGCCCGCAAGGCCGCGAACTACGCCGTCGACCGCCCGGCCGTCCTGCGGGCGCGCGGCTTCGAGGGCGGCGTCCGCACCTCGACGATCCTGCCGAAGGCTCTCGCCGGCGGGTACTGGGGCCAGAAGATCTACGCCACCAAGGGCGCGGATCCGGCCAAGGCCAAGCAGCTGAACCCGAACTGCGGCCACGTCAACCTCTGGGGCGGCAACACCACGCTCGCCCAGACGCAGGAGGGCATCGTCCGCTACAACCTCACGCAGGCGGGCTGCGACGTGACCGTCAAGCAGTTCGGCGGGTACGCGATCTACACCGCGGCCGGTACGAAGGGCGCGGACTTCGACATCATGTTCTCGGGCTGGAACCAGGACTACCCGGACCCGATCGACTTCTTCGGGATCCTCCTGGACGGTCGCAACATCCACGCCCAGAACAACAACAACCTCGCGTACATCAACAACGCGGAGCTGAACAAGAAGATCGACCAGGCGAACGCGATCACCGGCGAAGGCCGCCTGAAGGCGTTCGGCAAGCTCGACATCTGGACGACGACGCACCTCGCTCCGTGGGTGTCGATCGACAACCGGAACCTGCGTGACTACATCGGGCCGAACGTCGCTGGGTACGTCTTCCAGCCGGCGAAGGCCGCGATGGACCTGGGCACGCTGTACCTGAAGTAGGAACCGCAAGACCGTAGGAACATCCGTCGGGGGCCGGGCACTGCCCCAGCGCAGTGCCCGGCCCCGACATCCCACCGACACCGACCGCCCCATGCTCCGCTACCTCGTCCGCCGCATTCTCTGGGCCGTGCTGCTCTTCGTCGTCGTGACGTTGATCGCGTTCGTGCTCTTCTTCCTGATCCCGGCGAACCCCGCCCAGCTGGCCTGCGGCAAGGCGTGCACGCAACAGGACGTCCAGCGCGTCGCGCACGCGCTCGGCACCGACCGTCCGGTCTACACCCAGTACGGGTGGTTCCTCGGGCGGCTGATGCCGGTCAGCTTCAAGGGCGGCCCGCACCTCAAGAAGCCGAACCTCGGCCGCTCGTTCGTGAACCGCCGCGACGTCGACAGCGTCGTCGCGGAGGCCGCGCCCGTCACCGCGTCGCTCGTCTTCGGCGCGATGATCCTGTGGATGCTGATCGCGCTGCCGGTCGGCATCCTGAGCGCCCTGCGCCCACGTTCGTTGCTCGACCGAGCATCGATGACGGGCGTGCTGATCGGGATCTCGCTGCACCCGGTGTTCATCGGGCTGATGCTGTCGTTCCTGATCGGCTACGAGGCGCACCTCACGCCGATCGCCGGCTACGCCAACTTCTTCGGCGGCCTCTACGGCGCCCCGGGCGGCCCGATCCAGTGGGCCTACCACCTGATCCTGCCCTGGATCACGCTGGCGATCCTGAACGCGGCGATCTACGTGCGCATGATCCGCGCGAACGTGATGGAGACCATGAACGAGGACTTCGTGCGCACCGCGCGCGCCAAGGGCGCGCCCGAGTTCCGCGTGATGCGCGCGCACATCCTGCGGAACGCGCTCCTGCCGATCGTGACCATGCTCGGGATGGACGTCGCCGCCGCACTCGGCGGGGCGATCTTCACCGAGACGGTGTTCGGCCTGAACGGCCTCGGCTACAACGCGATCCAGGCGATCGGCAACTACGACAGCCCGACCGTGATGGGCATCATTGTCTTCGCAACCACGGCGATCATCGTGATGAACCTGATCGTCGATCTCCTGTATGCGTGGATCGACCCGCGCATCCGGCTGGTCTGACCGCGGCGAGAAGCGAGAGAAAGAGCCCGATGCCCCTGCTCGAAGTCAAGGACCTGAAGACGTACTTCTCCACCGACGACGGCGTCGTCAAGGCCGTCGACGGCGTCAGCTTCTCGATCGAGAAGGGCGAGACGCTCGGCATCGTCGGCGAGTCGGGCTCGGGCAAGAGCGTGACCTGCCTGACGATCATGGGCCTGAACAACCCGAAGAACACGATCTCGATGGGCGAGGCGCTCTTCAACGGCGAGGACCTGCTGACGATGTCGCCGGGGCGGCTGCGCCAGCTGCGCGGCAACGACATCGCGATGATCTTCCAGGACCCGATGACGAGCCTGAACCCGGTGCACACGATCGGGACGCAGCTCGTCGAGGCGGTCCGGCTGCACCGCGACCTGACGAAGAAGCAGGGTCGCGCGCGGGCCCTCGAGCTGCTCAAGCAGGTGGGCATCCCGCGCGCCGAGCAGCGCATCGACGACTACCCGCACCAGTTCTCCGGCGGAATGCGCCAGCGCGTGATGATCGCGATGGCGCTGATCAACGATCCCGACCTGCTGATCGCCGACGAGCCGACGACGGCGCTCGACGTGACGACACAGGCGCAGATCCTGGCGCTGATCGACCGCCTGCAGGCCGACTACAACAGCGCCGTGATCATGATCACGCACGACCTGGGCGTCGTCGCGGAGATCGCCGACGACGTGGTCGTGATGTACGCCGCCGAGGTGGCCGAGCACGGGCCGGTCGAGGCGATCTTCCGCAAGCCGCGCCACCCGTACACGTGGGGGCTGATGGGGTCGCTGCCGCGCCTCGACACCGACGTCGAGCGGCTCGTGCAGATCCAGGGGCATCCGCCGTCGCTGCTGCGCCCGCCGTCGGGCTGCCGCTTCCATCCGCGCTGCCCGTACGTGATGGACATCTGCCGCCAGGTCGACCCGGTGCTGGCTCCCACGGGCGACGACCCGCGCCACCTGCAGGCGTGCCACCTCGACGAGGAGACGAAGAGCCGCGAGGCCGAGAAGCTGCTGGCCGGGATGATGGCGGGGGCGTCGTGACCGCGCCGCAGACCGAAAGCCCCGCCGGCCTCGACCTGACCGGCGACGAGCTCCTCGTCGTCGAGGATCTGAAGAAGCACTTCCCGGTCCGGCGCGGCATCGTCTTCCAGAAGGAGATCGCGGCGGTCAAGGCCGTCGACGGCGTCTCGTTCGCGATCCGCGAGGGGGAGACCCTCGGCGTGGTGGGCGAGTCGGGCTGCGGCAAGTCGACGATGGCGCGCTGCGTGATGAAGCTGCTCGAGCCGACCGCGGGCCGGATCGTCTTCCGCGGCCACGACATCACGAACCTCACGCGTGCGGAGATGCGCCCGTACCGGCGCGAGATGATGATGATCTTCCAGGACCCGTACGCCTCGCTGAACCCGCGGAAGCGCGTCGGCTTCATCGTCGCGGAGGCGCTCGAGGTGCACAAGCTCGGCACGCCGGCCGAGATCAAGCGGCGCGTGCAGGAGCTGCTCGACGTCGTCGGGCTCAACCCGGAGCACTACAACCGCTTCCCGCACGAGTTCTCGGGCGGTCAGCGGCAGCGCATCGGCATCGCCCGCGCGCTCGCCGTGAACCCGAAGCTGATCGTCTGCGACGAGCCGGTGTCGGCGCTCGACGTGTCGGTGCAGGCGCAGATCCTCAACCTGCTCAAGGACCTGCAGCGCGACTTCGGGCTCACCTACATCTTCATCGCCCACGACCTGAACGTCGTGCGGCACATCTCCGACCGCGTGCTCGTGATGTACCTGGGCCAGGTCGTCGAGTCGGCGAGCCGCGCCGACCTGTACGGCGCGCCGAAGCACCCGTACACGGGGGCGCTGCTGTCCGCCGTGCCGGTCCCCGACCCGGAGACGGGCCACCGGCGGAAGCGGATCGTGCTCGAGGGCGACGTCCCGAACCCGATCAACCCGCCGAGCGCCTGCCGGTTCCATCCGCGCTGCCCGCGCTTCGTGGCGGGCCACTGCGACGTCGAGCCGCCCGAGCTGCTCGTGCCCGCCGGCTCGCAGCCCGACCACGTCACCCGCTGCCACTACCCGCTCGAGCGCTGGCCGCTCACCGAGCAGGAGATGCGGCAGGCGGGGGCGGCGGTCGCTCCGCCCGTCGCCTGAGCGCCGTGCCGAGCAAGAGCCTGCTGCTCGGGGCGCTGCGGCGCTTCGTCGCGCTGCTCGGAGCCTCGGCGGCAGGGGCGGCGCTCCTCGGCCTCCTGATCGCCGGCCTGACGCGCGAGTCGCTGCTGCGCGGGCTCGCGATCGGCTTCTACCTCGGCGGCGTCGGCCTCTGCGCGATCGCGTTCCTGCTCGGCAGCCGGCCGCCGGTGCGGGGCAAGGACGACGGCGGCTTCGTCGGCTTCGGGCGCTGGCTCGGCGGCGGCGTGCGGTTCGCCACGCGCGACGAGCACCGCGAGGCGATCAACCTGCCGGCGATCCTCGTCGCGATCGGCGTCTGCCTGATCGTCGTCGGAGCGGCGGTCGACAGCCGACACGGCCTGCTCTGAACGGTTGCCGCCACGAATCGTCGGTCGGCTAACTTGTCAAGGTTCCTGACCGTCTGAAAGAGGTGATGGCGCTCAGTCGGCAGTGCGAACGGTGCCGCGAATGGGTCTCGCTCGACCTGGACGCGGAGCTGTCGGAGTTCGAGGCGGCGGTCATGCACCGTCACCTTCGGGCCTGCTCGCCGTGCCGCGATTTCGCGCACGACGTGCGCGCCGCCACGTCCCTCGTCCGGGCCGCGCGCCCGGTCGCGCTCGAGCTGACCGTGCCGGCGCCGGAGCGGCCGCGGCGCAGGGTGGCGCAGCGGGTCTCGTTCGGCGCGGCGATCGCCGCGGCGTCGATCGCGGCCGTGTTCGCGAGCGGCGTGCCCGGCGACCAGCGCTCCGACGCGGTCACGGCGGTGCGGATCGCCGGCTCGGGCAACGTCGACCTGGCGAACCTGCGGGCGCTGCGCCGCGCCGAGCTGCACGTGCCGCGGGTCACGCTCGACAACCTCCGCATCCGCGTCGTCGAGCTCGGCTAGCGTCCTCGCACGCCATGATGCCGAGCACGATCAGCTCGTACGTCTGACACCTCGACCGCCTCGACCGTGTGTCGAGCGGGCTGCGGGCGGCGGAGCTCCGCTGGGGGTGCGAGGACGCGGACCGTTCGGGTACGCTCCGGCTGCCCGTGCGGGTGGCGGACGCGCTTCGCGCGCTGCGGCTGCCGCGGACGGTACGGAACCGATCGTCAACGCGCCTCCAGGAGCTCTGAACCACATGTCTCAAAGTGCAGGCGAGAACGGCAACGCCACCAACCGGGGCACGCTGCTCGAGATCAAGGGCGTCGTCGTCGACGCCGTCTTCCCGAACGACCTGCCGGAGATCTACTCCGCCCTGCGGATCGCGCGCCCCGACGGCGCCGGCGATCTGATCGCGGAGGTCCAGCAGCACCTGGGCGACGACCGCGTGCGCGCGGTCGCCATGGACGCCACCGACGGGCTCGCGCGCGGCACCGAGGTGGTCGACACGGGCCGGCCGATCGCCGTGCCGGTGGGCGACGTCACGTTGGGGCGCGTCTGGAACGTGCTCGGCGAGCCGGTGGACGAGAAGGATGCGCCCGGCCCCGACGCGGAGCGCTGGTCGATCCACCGCGACCCGCCCGCATTCAACGAGCTGACGCCGAAGGTGGAGATCTTCGAGACGGGGATCAAGGTGATCGACCTGATCGCCCCGTACGTGCGCGGCGGCAAGATCGGCCTCTTCGGCGGCGCCGGCGTCGGCAAGACGGTGCTGATCCAGGAGCTGATCCACAACATCGCGCGGCAGCACGGCGGCGTGTCGGTCTTCTCCGGCGTCGGCGAGCGCACGCGCGAGGGCAACGACCTGCTGATCGAGATGAGCGAGTCGGGCGTGATCGACAAGGTCGCCCTCTGCTACGGCCAGATGAACGAGCCGCCGGGGGCGCGCCTGCGCGTCGGCCTGTCCGGCCTGACGATGGCGGAGTACTTCCGCGACCAGGGCCAGGACGTGCTGCTCTTCATCGACAACATCTTCCGCTTCGTGCAGGCGGGCTCCGAGGTGTCGGCGCTGCTGGGCCGCATGCCGTCCGCCGTCGGTTACCAGCCGACGCTGGCCACCGAGATGGGGCAGCTGCAGGAGCGCATCACCTCGACGACGACGGGCGCGATCACGTCGGTGCAGGCGATCTACGTGCCGGCCGACGACCTCACCGACCCGGCGCCGGCGAACACCTTCGCCCACCTCGACGCGACGACCACGCTGTCGCGCGCGATCGTGGAGCAGGGCATCTACCCGGCGGTCGACCCGCTCGACTCCGTCTCGCGTGCACTGCAGCCGGGCATCGTCTCCGACGAGCACTACTCCGTCGCCACCGGCGTCCAGGAGGTGCTGCAGCGCTACAAGGACCTGCAGGACATCATCGCCATCCTCGGCATCGAGGAGCTGTCGGACGAGGACCGGCTGACGGTCACCCGGGCACGCAAGATCCAGCGCTTCCTGTCGCAGCCGTTCTTCGTCGCCGAGGTGTTCACCGGCACGCCCGGCCAGTACGTCAAGCTGGAGGACACGATCCGCGGCTTCCGCGAGATCCTCGAGGGCCAGCACGACGAGCTGCCGGAGCAGGCGTTCTACATGGTCGGCCCGATCGAGGGCGCCGTGGAGCGCGCCCAGCAGATGGCCGGCGCCGCCGCCTGATGCCGGGCTCGGGTCGCGTCTTCTCGGTCTCGGTCGTCACGCCCGACGGGCCGGCGTTCGAGGGCGAGGCCGAGATGCTCGTCGTCCCGGGCGCCGCCGGCGAGATCGGCGTGCTCGCACGGCACGCGCCGCTGATCGCGACGCTGAAGGCGGGCTCGACGCGCATCCACCTCGGCGGCAACGAGGTGCGCGAGCTCGCCACCGGCCCCGGGTTCTTCCAGGTGCTGCAGGACCGCGCGATCGCGCTCGTCGACGACGCGGTGCGCGCGACGGAGATCGACGAGGACCGCGCCCGCGAGCAGCTCGAGGCGGCGCGCGCCGAGCTGGAGGCGATCGAGCGCGGCGACTCCTCCGCCGACCGCTGGCAGGTCGAGCAGCGCATCGCGCACGCCGAGAACCAGCTCTCCGTCGCCGGCCGGCCGTAGCCGGCGCCGTCCGAGCAGCTAGGCTTGAGGTCCCGGAGAGCTTTGACGAGCAGCTTGGCGACCGGGTCACCAAACGCCTAAAGAGCCGCGCGACGCGGGTCCGCGGCCTCGGGACATGGAGGACGTGATGGCGCGGAACGCAGCAGACGAGATCCGGGAACTGTGCGAGGAGCGGATCCTCGTGCTCGACGGGGCCTGGGGGACGATGATCCACGGCGCCGGTCTGGCGCCCTCCGACTACGCCGGCCATCTGTTCGCCGACCACTCGCTCGACGTGACGGGCGACCCGGACGTGCTCAACCTGACGCGCCCGGAGGTGGTGCGCGGCATCCACGACGCGTACCTCGCCGCCGGCGCCGACGTGACGACGACCAACACCTTCACGGCCACCTCGATCGGGCAGGCCGACTACGGGCTCGAGGCGCACGTCTACGAGATGAACGTCGCCGGCGCGCGCATCGCGCGCGAGGCGGCCGACGCGGCCGAGGGGCGGCGCTTCGTCGCGGGATCGGTGGGCCCGCTGAACGTGACGCTGTCGCTGAGCCCGCGCGTCGAGGACCCCGGCTTTCGCACGCACACGTTCGCGCAGGTGCAGGAGGCGTACGCGGAGCAGATCCGCGGCCTCGCCGAGGGCGGCGTCGACCTGCTGCTGCTGGAGACGATCTTCGACACGCTGAACGCGAAGGCGGCGATCGCCGCCGCGCGCGAGGTGGCGCCGGAGCTGCCGCTCTGGATCAGCGCCACGATCGTCGACCTCTCGGGGCGCACGCTGAGCGGCCAGACGATCGACGCCTTCTGGACGTCGATCGAGCATGCCGACCCGCTGATCGTGGGCGTCAACTGCGCGCTCGGCGCCGAGCAGATGCGGCCGTACGTGGCGGAGCTGTCGGCGCTCGCGCCGTGCCTCGTCGCCTGCCATCCGAACGCCGGCCTGCCGAACGCCTTCGGCGGCTACGACGAGACGCCGGAGGTGACGGCGCGGCTGCTGGGCGAGTACGCCCAGGCGGGCTTCCTGAACCTCGCGGGCAGCTGCTGCGGCTCGACGCCCGAGCACACCAGGGCCATTGCGGCCATGTCCAGGGGACAGTCCCCGAGACATGTCCCGGAGAGAAAGCGCGGCACGCGCTTCAGCGGCCTCGAGACGTTCGCGATCGGCGACGACACCGGCTTCGTGCTGATCGGCGAGCGGACGAACGTCACCGGCTCGGCCCGCTTCCGGCGGCTGATCGAGGCGGGCGACTTCCCCGCGGCCACCCAGGTGGCGCTCGAGCAGGTGCGCGGGGGCGCGAACATCCTCGACGTCAACATGGACGCCGACCTGCTCGAGGCGGAGCAGGCGATGACGACCTTCCTCAACGTCGTCGCGACCGAGCCGGAGATCGCGCGGCTGCCGATCATGGTCGACAGCTCCCGTTGGTCGGCGCTCGAGGCGGGGCTCGCCTGCCTGCAGGGCAAGGGGATCGTCAACTCGATCTCGCTCAAGGAGGGCGAGGAGGAGTTCCTGCGCCAGGCGCGGCGGATCCGCGACTTCGGCGCCGGCGTCGTCGTGATGGCGTTCGACGAAGAGGGGCAGGCCACCGACGTGGAGCGGCGCGTCGCGATCTGCGAGCGCGCCTACCGGCTGCTCGTCGACGAGGTCGGCTTCCCGCCGGAGGACATCGTCATCGACTCGAACGTGCTCGCCGTGGCGACCGGCATCTCCGAGCACGACGACTACGCCCGCGCGTTCATCGAGAGCCTGCCGCTGATCAAGGAGCGCTGCCCCGGCGCGCGCACCTCGGGCGGCATCTCGAACCTCAGCTTCAGCTTCCGCGGCAACGACCTCGTCCGCGAGGCGATGCACGCGTGCTTCCTCTACCACGCGATCCGCGCCGGCCTCGACATGGGCATCGTCAACGCCGGCCAGCTCGCCGTCTACGAGGACGTCGACCCGGGGCTGCGCGAGCGGGTCGAGGACGTGATCTTCAACCGGCGACCCGACGCGACCGAGCGGCTCGTCGAGATCGCCGAGCAGTTGCGCGGCGCGGGCACCGCCCGCGAGGTCGACACCGCGTGGCGCGAGCAGCCGGTCGCCAAGCGCCTCGAGCACGCGCTCGTGCACGGCATCGTCGACTACGTCGAGGAGGACGCCGAGGAGGCCCGGCAGCAACTGCCGCGCCCGCTCGACGTGATCGAGGGGCCGCTGATGGACGGGATGCGCGTGGTCGGCGACCTGTTCGGGTCGGGGCGGATGTTCCTGCCGCAGGTGGTCAAGTCGGCGCGCGTGATGAAGCGCGCGGTCGCCTACCTGCAGCCGTTCATGGAGGCCGAGAAGGGCGAGGTCCACCGCGCGCAGGGCAAGGTGTTGCTGGCCACGGTCAAGGGCGACGTCCACGACATCGGCAAGAACATCGTCGGCGTCGTGCTCGGCTGCAACGACTACGACGTGATCGACCTGGGCGTCATGGTCCCGGCCGAGAAGATCCTCGACACCGCGGAGCGCGAGCAGGTCGACGTGGTCGGCCTCTCGGGGCTGATCACGCCGTCGCTCGACCAGATGGTGTCCGTGGCCGGCGAGATGGAGCGCCGCGGCCTCGGGCTGCCGCTGCTCGTCGGCGGGGCAACCACCTCCCGGCAGCACACCGCCGTGAAGATCGCGCCGGCGTACTCGCGCGAGACGGTGCACGTGCTCGACGCGAGCCGCGTCGTCGACGTCGTGCAGCGGCTCCTCGACCCCGGCCGGCGCGAGACGCTCGACCGCGAGAACCGCGAGCTGCAGGAGCGCCTGCGCGAGCAGCACGCGCAGAAGCTGCGGCGGCCGCTGCTGCCGCTCGCGCAGGCGCGCGCGAACCGCGACGCCGTCGCCTTCGACGACCTGCCGGAGCCGCCGTTCGAAGGCGTCCGGCTCGTCGAGCCGCCGCTCGAGGAGCTCGTCCCGTTCATCGACTGGCAGTTCTTCTTCCACGCCTGGGACCTGAAGGGGAAGTTCCCGGCGATCCTCGACAACCCGGTTGCGCGCGAGCTGTACGACGACGCGCGCGTGCTCCTGGACGAGCTGGTTCGTAACACGTTGTTACAAGCTCGGGGCGTCTACGGCTTCTGGCCGGCCCGCGCGGAGGGAGACGACGTGGTCGTCGACGGCACGCGCTTCTCGTTCCTGCGCCAGCAGGCGGCGAACGAGGACGGGCGCCCGAACCGCTGCCTGGCCGACTACGTCGCGCCCGCCGGCGACGCCCTCGGCGCGTTCGGGGTCGGCGTGCACGGGGCGGAGGAGCTCGCGGAGCGCTACCGGGCCGAGCACGACGACTACCGGGCGATCGTCGCGAAGGCGCTCGCCGACCGGCTGGCCGAGGCGTTCGCGGAATGGCTGCACCGGCGGGCGCGCCGCGAGTGGTACGCGCCCGACGAGCAGCTCTCGGCGGAGGAGCTGATCCGCGAGCGCTTCCGCGGCATCCGGCCCGCATTCGGCTATCCGGCCTGCCCCGACCACAGCGAGAAGCCGAAGCTGTTCGAGCTGCTCGACGCGGATCGGGCCGGGCTGGCGCTCACCGACGGGTTCGCGATGACGCCGGGCGCGGCGGTCAGCGGCGTCTACCTCGCCCACCCGAACGCGCGCTACTTCGCGGTCGGCCGGATCGGCGACGACCAGGTGGCCGACTACGCGGAGCGGCGCGGCGTGACGGTCGACGTCGCACGTGGCTGGCTCTCCCCGAACCTCTCCTGAGTCTTTCCTGAGCCCGCCGCCGGCTCGGCTATCCTGGCCTGCGGCGGGCGCCCCTCGGGCGCCTCGAGCGTTTCTATGCGGACGACACTGAAGAGAGGCGTCGGGCGCGGCGCCGGCGCGAACGGGAACGGGAACGGCCGCGCGAAGCTGCCTCCCGCGCCACCCTCCGTCGTCACCACCTATCTACAGCCTCCGCCGCCGCGGCGCAGCGGGCTCGGACTGTTCGGGCGGATCCTGCTCGGCGTCCTGCTGGCGGCGCTGTCGATCGGCGCCGCGATCGGCGGCGGCGCGTACCTCTACTTCCACCAGTCGGTCTCGTCGGTGCAGGCGCACTCGAAGGGCGTGGTGAAGGCCGAGAAGTCGCTCGACGCCGTGCCGTCGGCCGACCAGGCGGCGATCGCGCTCGTGATCGGCTACGACCACCGTGCGAACGAGGCGAAGGGCACGCCCTCGCTGTCGGACACGCTGATGCTCCTGCGTGCCGACCCGGTCTCGAAGACGATCTCGATGCTCTCGTTCCCGCGTGACCTCTCCGTCCCGATCTACTGCAGCGAGAGCGTCGTGCCGGTCGCGCACGACCGGATCAACTCGGCGTACTCACGCTGCGGCGAGAAGGGCACGGTGCTGACGGTGAAGCACCTGACGGGGCTCCCGATCAACTTCCTGATCACCGTCAACTTCCACGGCTTCAAGGAGGTCGTGAACCAGCTGGGCGGCGTCTGGATGGACGTCGACCGCCGCTACTACAACAAGAACGTCGGCACGGCGGCGACGAACTACGCGAACATCAACCTGCAGCCGGGCTACCAGCGGCTCGACGGCGGCGAGGCGCTCTCGTTCGTGCGCTTCCGCCACACCGATTCCGACCTCTACCGCGTCGCCCGCCAGCAGGAATTCGTGCGCTCGTTCAAGGAGCAGGTGTCGCAGAACTTCTCGTGGACGAGCGTGCCGGGGATTGTCGGCGCGATCGTCCACAACATCGAGGTGGCGGAGGGCGGCCACCGGCTGCTCGGCGGCGACCAGGTGCTGTCGTACGCGCGCTTCGCCTTCACGCTGCCGCACGGCCACCTGTTCCAGGATCGCTTCTCGAACGTGAACTGCCCGCCGGTCGGCGTCTGCACGGCCGACCCGGGCGACATCCAGGCGGCGGTGCGGCAGTTCACCAACCCGGACGTCGGCTCGTCGAAGACGGCCAACGCGGTCGCGCTCGGCAAGAAGGTGAAGCCGAAGACGCCGCCGCCGGCATCGGTGACGGTCACCGTCCTGAACGGCAACGGCCAGGCCGGGGCGGCGGCGAACGCGTCATACCTGCTCGCCCAGCGCGGCTACAAGTCGCTCGTCCCGCCGAACGGCCTCGAGGCGAACGCGCCGAAGCGCATGTTCCACTCGAAGATCTACTACGACCCGGCGCAGGCGCGGTCGAAGGCGGCGGCGACGGCGCTGCAGCAGCTGATGCAGCCGGCCGACGTGGCGCCGCTGCCGCGGACGCCGGCGCTGCTCGCGCTGGATCCGGGCTCGATGCTGATGGTGGTGCTCGGCACGACGTTCAGCGGCCAGATCCAGCCGCTGCCGCCGAAGGTGGTGCCGAAGCACGAGGTGCCGCACGTGCGCAGCGACTCCGCGCCGGGCCACGAGCTGCTCGATCCGCTCGCGAAGAAGGTGCCGTTCCCGCTCGAGGTGCCGACGGTGCTGGAGAGCAGCTCGGAGCCGGACACGCAGTACGGCGACACGCCGGTGCGGCTGTACACGATCGCGGGCAAGCACCGGGCGGTGCGGATGGTGTTCCGCACGGGCGGCAACCAGTACTGGGGGATCGAGGAGACCGACTGGAACTCCGCTCCCGCGCTGCAGGACAAGAGCTTCCGGCACTCGCTCGGCGGCCGCGAGTTCGATCTCTACTACTCGGGCCCGCGGCTGCACATGATCGTGCTGCACGAGCACGGCGCGACCTACTGGGTGATCAACACGCTGCTCGACGACCTGTCGAACGAGACGATGCTGCACATCGCCCAAGGTCTCGAACCGCTAACAACCGCGAAGTAGAGTCCCCGCCGGATGACGTCGAAGGTGGGCATCTTCGGGGCCGGCTGGGTGGGCCTGGTGACGGGGGCGTGCTTCGCGGAGCTCGGCCACGAGGTGGTCGTGCGCGACGTCGTGCCGGAGAAGATCGAGGCGCTGCGCGCCGGCCAGGTGCCGTTCCACGAGAAGGGCGTGCCCGAGCTGCTCCAGCGGAACGCCAAGCGCCTGACCTACACGCTCGAGGCCGCCGACGTGGCCGACTGCGACTTCCTGTTCGTGTGCGTCGACACCCCGCCGACGCATTCCGGCGACGCCGACCTGTCGCGCGTGTGGAGCGTCGTCGAGCAGCTGCCCGAGCTCGCCGGTCGGCCGATCCTCGTGATGAAGTCGACCGTCCCGGTCGGCACCGGCGAGAAGGTGCGGCACGGCCTCGACCAGCGGGGCCTCGCGCACGTCGGCTACGTGTCGAACCCGGAGTTCCTGGCCGAGGGACACGCGGTCGAGGACTTCATGCACCCGGACCGGATCGTGATCGGCGCCTTCGAGCAGGCCGACGGCGACGCGGTCACGGGGCTGTATGCGTCGCTCGACGCGCCGGTCGTGCGCTGCGACGTCAACTCGGCGGAGATGGTGAAGCTCGCCGCGAACGCGTTCCTGATGACGCGCATCTCGTTCATCAACGAGATCGCGAACGTGTGCGAGGCGGTGGGCGCGGACGTCGTCTCCGTCGCGGACGGGGTCGGGCTCGACCACCGGCTCGGCCCGCACTTCCTCAAGGCGGGCATCGGCTTCGGGGGCTCCTGTTTCCCGAAGGATTCCCTGGCGCTGAAGCAGCTCGCGTCGAACTCGGGCTACCACTTCCAGCTGCTGTCCGCGGTGATCGAGGTGAACGAGCTGCAGAAGCGGCGCGTGATCGGGAAGCTGAAGCGGCACCTCGGCTCGCTGCGCGGCCGGCGGGTCGCGCTGCTCGGCCTCGCCTTCAAGCCGCACACCGACGACATGCGCGAGGCGCCGTCGATCATCCTCGCCGCGCGGCTGCTCGCGGAGGGCGCCGAGGTGCGCGCCTGGGATCCGGTCGCCGACGGGACGAAGCTCCCGCGCGGCGTCGACGTGGTCGACTCGGTCGCGGCCGCCGTCGACGGCGCGGATGCGGCGGTGATCGTGACCGAGTGGCCGGAGCTGCGCACGGTCGCCTCCGAGGAGGTGCGCACGGCGATGGCGAACCCGCTGATCGTCGACGGCCGCAATCTGCTCGACCCGGACGAGGTGCGGGCCGCCGGCTTCGCCTACGAGGGGATCGGGCGGCCCTTCTCGCCCACCGACGTGCTCCCGCAGGTTCCGACGGAGCCGGAGCCCGCACCCGGCAGGTAGCCGCCGATGGAAGCGATCATCCTGGCCGGCGGCAAGGCCGAGCGGCTCGGCGACGCTGCGGGCGGTCGCCCGAAGGCGCTCGTCGAGGTCGCCGGCCGCCCGCTGGCGGCCTACCAGGTGGGGCGGCTCGTCCGGGCGGGCGTGGATCGCGTGATCGTCTCGTGCGCGCTCGGGCAGGGAGCCGTGTTCGAGGCGGAGCTCGCCGGGCTCGGAGCCGAGATCGTCGCCGCCGAGGAGCCGGAGCGGCTCGGGCGGGGGGGAGGCATCCGCTTCGCCGCGTCGAGCTTGCGGGAGGGCGGCGACGTGTATGCGCTGAACGGCGACGAGCTCGTCGACGTCGACTTCGCGGCGCTGCTCGCGCGCCACCGCGAGGCGGGCGGCCTCGCGACGATCACCGTCGCCCGGCCGAAGTCGCAGTTCGGGCTGGTGGAGGTCGACGGCGGCGACGTCGTCCGCGGCTTCCGCGAGGACGCCCGCGTGCCCTACTGGGTCAACTGCGGCAACTACGTGCTGACGGCCGAGGCGATCGCGCGCTTTCCGGAGAAGGGCGACCACGAGTCGACGACGTTCCCGGAGCTCGCCGCGGAGGGGACATTGCACGCGCATCGACACGAGGGGCTGTGGCTGACGGTGAACACGCCGAAGGAGCTGCGCGTCGCCTGCGAGCACGTGGCCTCGCATCCGGAGTGGCTCGCGTGAGAGGATCGCGGACTGTGAGCGTGGACTCGCCCAACATCCCGTCGCTGGACGCCTGGGCGTTCGACGTCCGAACGGTCGAGAAGCCGTGGGGCTACGAGCTGATCTGGGCCCTCACCGACACGTACTGCGGCAAGGTGCTGTTCGTGCGCGCCGGCCAGTCGCTGTCGCTGCAGTTCCACCGCGAGAAGGACGAGGCGTGGCTGGTGCAGTCGGGCCGCGCGCGGCTCGAGCTGGGCCGGGCGGGGGAGAAGCTGCTGACCGAGGAGGTCGTGGGCGCCGGCGCCGCCTTCCACTACACGCCCGGCACCGTGCATCGCGTGACGGCGCTCGAGGACACGACGATCCTCGAGGTCTCGACGCCGCACCTGGAGGACGTGGTGCGGCTCGAAGACGCCTACGGTCGGGCGGGCACCTCAAAGCCCTAGCCGCGCCCGGCGCATCGGGCACGGGCTGTGGACGAGATGTCGCACCCGCGGCACGAAGCCGGCACGCGCGCGTGCAACGGACACGGCTACCGTTCCCAGAGGGGAGCTCGCGCCCCCTTTCCGGGGGCCGCGCCTGCGGCAGCGTGACGCCTGCCGCCAGAACCCTCACACATGTCTGCTAAGGTTCGGCCGTGAACGGGCTGACGGTCACCGAGGCCGCCGCGCGCAGCGGCTGGTCGGCGCGGATGCTGCGGTACCTGGACGAGCACGGGCTCGTCGTGCCGCGGCGGAGCGAGGGTGGCTACCGGCTGTACGGGCTCGCCGAGCTGAACCGGCTCGCCGGGCTGCGCGACCTGCGCACGCGCTTCGGCATCGACCCGGCCCACCTGGCGTTCGCGCGACGCCTCCGCCGGGAGCCCGACCTGCGCGGCGCGGTCGACGCGTGGCTCGCCGCCGCCGACGACTCCAGCTCCTGGATCGAGTGGGAGCAGCGCAAGCACGAGCGGCTGCTCGCCGCCTGACCCCAACCGAGAGGAACCGATACGTGGCAACCACCAAGCGACACGACGTCAAGGATCTCTCGCTCGCCCCCGAGGGCGTGCGGCGGATCCTCTGGGCCGACCGGCAGATGCCGGTGCTGGCCGCCATCCGGGAGCGGTTCGAGCGCGAGCAGCCGCTCGCGGGCTTCCGCGTCTCCGCCTGCCTGCACGTGACCACCGAGACCGCGAACCTGATGCGGACGCTGAAGGCGGGCGGCGCCGACGTCGTCCTCTGCGCGTCGAACCCCCTGTCCACCCAGGACGACGTCGCAGCGGCGCTGGTCGAGGAGTACGACATCCCCGTCTTCGCGATCAAGGGCGAGGACAACGACACGTACTACTCGCACATCCAGGCGGCGGTCGACCACCGGCCGCAGCTGACGATGGACGACGGCGCCGACGTGATCGGCGTGCTCCACTCGAGCCGCCGCGAGCAGCTGGCCGACATCATCGCCGGCATGGAGGAGACGACCACCGGCGTCATCCGGCTGAAGGCGATGGAGGCCGACGGCGCGCTCGCGTTCCCGGTGATCGCCGTCAACGAGGCGCGCACCAAGCACCTGTTCGACAACCGCTACGGCACCGGGCAGTCGACCATCGACGGCATCATCCGCGCCACCAACGTCCTGCTCGCCGGCAAGAAGTTCGTCGTCGCCGGCTACGGCTGGACGGGCCGCGGCGTCGCGATGCGGGCGCGGGGGCTCGGCTCGCACGTGATCGTCACCGAGGTCGACCCGATGCGCGCGCTCGAGGCGCTGATGGACGGCTACGAGGTGCTGCCGATGGCGGACGCCGCCCGGATCGGCGACGTCTTCTGCACCGCGACGGGCGACAAGCACGTCATCTCGGGCGAGCACCTCGCCTCGATGAAGGACGGCGCGATCGTCTGCAACACCGGCCACTTCAACGTCGAGATCGACATCCCGGCGCTGCAGAAGCTCGCCGTGTCCACGCGGGAGGCGCGCAACTTCGTCGAGGAGTTCACGCTTGCGGACGGCCGGCGGATCTACCTGCTGGCCGAGGGGCGGCTCGTCAACATCTCGGCCGCCGAGGGTCACCCGGCGATCGTCATGGACATGAGCTTCGCCAACCAGGCGCTCGCCACGGAGTACGCCGTCCAGAACGCCGCGTCGCTGGAGAAGAAGGTGTACGCGGTGCCGACGGAGATCGACGAGGAGATCGCGCGCCTGAAGATCGAGACGATGGGCGTGGCGATCGACACGCTCACCGAGGAGCAGGCCGCCTACCTCGCCTCGTGGGACGAGGGCACCTGAGCACGGGAGATACGGCGAAGTTCCTCGAGCCGGAGCGGATCCTCCGGCTCGAGGACGGCGCCGTCGTCCTGCTCGACCAGCGGCTGCTGCCGCTCGAGGAGACCGAGGTCGCGTGCCGCAGTGCGGCCGAGGTCGCCGACGCGATCCGGACGATGGTCGTCCGCGGCGCGCCGGCGATCGGCGTCGCCGCGGCGTACGGCATCGCGCTCGCGGCCGCGCAGGGCGCCGACCTCGACGAGGCCGACCGCGTGCTGCGTGCGTCGCGGCCCACCGCCGTCAACCTGGCGTGGGCCCTCGACCGCATGCGCGACGACCCGTCGGCGGAGCACGCCCGGACGTTGCACGCCGAGGAGGTGCGGCGCTGCCGCGAGATGGCCGCGCACACGGCGGCGCTGCTCGGCTCCGGCACCCGGGCGCTCACGCACTGCAACGCCGGAGGTCTCGCGACGGGAGGCTACGGCAGCGCCGTCGGAGCGCTCCTCGCCGCCTGGGAGCGAGGCCTGCTCGAGCGGGTGTGGGTCGACGAGACGCGCCCGCTCCTGCAGGGAGCGCGTCTCACCGCCTGGGAGCTCGAGACGGCGGGCATCCCGCATGCGGTGATCGCCGACTCAGCCGCTGCGTCGCTGATGGCCGCCGGCGAGGTCGACTGCGTGATCACCGGCGCCGACCGGATCGCGGCCAACGGCGACGCGGCCAACAAGATCGGGACGTACGGTCTCGCCGTTCTCGCCCGGCATCACGGCATCCCGATGTACGTGGTGGCGCCCAGCTCGACCGTCGACCTGGCGACGCCGGACGGGGCGGACATCCCGATCGAGGAGCGTGACGGCGCCGAGGTGACCACGCGCTTTCCGGCGCGCAATCCGGCCTTCGACGTCACGCCCTGCGAGCTGATCGACGCGATCGTGACGGAGCGCGGGGTGCACCGCGCGCCGTATCTCGAGTCGCTCGCAGGGGCGGTGGCGGCATGAAGGCGGTGATCCTCGCCGCCGGATATGCGACTCGCCTGCGGCCGCTCACCGACACCTGGGCCAAGGAGCTGCTGCCGGTCGGCGGCCGGCCGATCGTCGACTGGATCGTCGAGGCGATCGAGCGGGTCGACGAGGTCGACGAGGTCCACGTGGTGACGAACGCGCGCAAGGCGCCGGCGTTCGCGGAGTGGGCGGCCGGACGCGACGGCATCACGATTCACGACGACGGAACCACCTCGAACGACGACCGGCTCGGTGCGATCGGCGACCTGCGCTTCGTCGTCGAGCAGGCGGGCATCGACGACCACCTGCTGGTGATCGCCGGCGACAACCTCTTCGACTTCGCCCTCACCGACTTCGTCGACGCGTGGCGTGCGCACGGGGTCGCGAGCGCCGTCGCCGTCCGCGACGTCGGCTCGCGCGAGCTCGCCTCGCGCTATGGAATCGTCGACCTGGCGCCGGACGGCCGCGTCGTCGACTTCGTCGAGAAGCCGGCGGATCCGCCCTCGACCCTCGCCGCGACCGCGACCTACCTCTACCACCGTGCGCACGTGCCGCTCGTGGGGCGCTACCTCGCCGAAGGGAACGCGCCCGACCAGCCGGGCCGCCTTGTCGCCTGGCTCCACCGCAACGAGCCCGTGTACGCATGGCTCTTCGAGGAGGACTGGTACGACATCGGCGACGTCGGCCAGTTGCTCGAGGCCGACAACCGGCTGCGCCTCGCGCACGGTCTGCCCGCGCGCGAGGCGTATTCGCCGAACTGAGCCGGGTCAACGGCCGTATCCGTACCCGCCGCCTGTCGCAGCGGGCGCGGTGGTCGTCGCTGCGCTCGTGGTGGTCGGTGCCGGCGACTTCCCGTGCGGCTCGACCTTCCGGCCGGCGGCGGAGAGGGCGTACCACTCGGCGCCGAAGGCGTCCTTGTTCTCGCCGGACGTCTGGCCGGCGTGCTTGTCCTTGAGGAACAGGTAGAGCGGGTGCCCCGCGTAGGTGACCTGCAGGCTCCCGTCGTGGCGCTTCGTGGTGCCGAGCAACGCGGCCTTCGCCCCGCTGCCGGCCCGGGGCGCGCCGGTCGTGACGAGGGGCGGCCAGAGCGCCGCGCACTTGCCGTAACAGGCGCTCTTCTTGCCCTTGTCGGCCTCGAAGAGGTAGAGCGTGCGACCGCTGGCGTCGACCAGGATCGGCCCGAGGGCGGTGGTGCGGATCTGCACCGTCGCCCGTGCCGCCGGTCGGGCGGCGGCGTGGGCGGCGAGAACGGCCGCCGTTGCGGCCACGACGGCGACGAGCGCCAGGAGCGGGCGCGCACGTAGCGCGAAGACCTCTGTCATGGTGGCTCCCTCCCTGAGATTGACCGTGTCACAGCCCTACGGGCGATCGCGTCATTCGGATCGCCTCGACCACACCGGACATGGCCGAAAGTGCGTCTGGCGCCGGACGTGCGCCGGTCGTACCGTGGAAGCTCGTGAACGCGCTGCTCGACCTCGTCCTGCCTCGCCGCTGCGCCGCCTGCGGTGCGGCCGCCGACGGGCTCTGCGCCGGCTGCCTCGCCGCCCTGCGGCTGCTGCGCGCCCCGCGCTGCGCCCGCTGCGGCGCGCCCACCGCCTGGCCGGTCGAGCGCTGCCGCGAGTGCGCCGGTCGGCGGCTCGCCTTCGCCGCCGCGCGGGCGGCGTATGCGTACGCGGGGCCCGCGCGGGCGCTCGTCCGCGCCTGGAAGGAGCGCGGGTTGCGGCATCTCGCCGCGCTGGCGGCGGAGCTGACCGCCTCCGCGGTCGAGCGGCCCGAGGTCGACGTCGTCGTGCCGGTGCCGCCCGACGAAGGGCGGCTGCTCGGTCGCGGTCACCATCCGCCGGAGCGGCTCGCCGCCGAGCTCGCCCGCCGCTGGAGCCTCGAATCGGCGCCACTGCTCCGGCGCACCCGTGCCGCACCGCGCCAGACCGCGCTGGCTCGCGACGAGCGTGGCCGCAACGTTCGCCGTCTGTTCGCAACCTCCGGTCGTGCGCCGCCGCGGGTCGTGCTGGTCGACGACGTCTATACAACCGGCTCGACCGTCGCGGCGGCCGCCTCGGCCCTGCGGGCGGCGGGTGCGCACCACGTCGAGGTGGTGACCTTCGCTCGCGCCGTTCGTTAGGCTCGAGGAGACTGTCAGCCCACCACGAGGAGGTCGCATGCGTCTTCAGGTGAAGGGCAAGAACGTCGAGGTCACGCCGGCCCTTCGCGACTACGCCGAAGGCAAGCTGGCCAAGCTGGACCGCCAGCTCGCCGAGCAGACGCAGGTCGAGCTCGAGCTGTCGGAGGAGCGGAACCCGGCGATCGCGGCGAACAGCGTCGCCGAGGCGACGGTGTTCACGAAGGGGCCGACCATCCGTTGCCGCGAGAGCAGCCCGGACATGAAGGCGTCGATCGACGGCCTGGTCACGAAACTCGAGCGCCAGGTGAAGCGCTACCGCGAGAAGCGCGTGGAGGAGCCGCGCCGGCACGCACCGCCCGTCGACGGCGCGTGACGGCCCCCCGGACCGTGGGATCGCCGGCGGAGCCGCCCGGCTGGGAAGGCGAGCCGCGTGGCGAGCCGGGCATCCACGGGATCGCGCGGCCCCGCCGCTGGGACGCCGTGGCCGCCGTCGAGGCGCCCGGGCTCGCAGGCGAGGAGCTCGCCTTCGCCGTGCTGGCCGACGGCACGGTCGTCGGCGACGCCGACCCGGCCGCCGTGGCGCCGCTCGTCGCCGCGCTCGGCGCGCTGCGACCGCCCTACCGGGCCGAGGCGGTCCGCCGCACCGGTGACCGCTGGGCCGTCGCTGCTGCGCGGATCCGGGTGGTGGAGCTCGCCGACATGCCGGGCGACGAGGTCGAGCTGGTCGCGACCGCAGCCGAGCGGACGACGCGCGTCGACGGACGACCGTGGTTCGCGTCGCTGCCTGCCCTGGAGCGGCTCGCCCCGCGGGGCGAGGCGGTCGTGCGCGCCCGGCGGCTGCGCGGGGACGCATGGGAGGTCGAGACGACCGTACTCTGAGGGTGATTGACATGACATCATGATGATGTCATGATGACACCGTGAAGGAGCTGCTCCGGCATCGCGACGCGCGCCTCCTGCTCGCGGGCGAGACGCTCTCCTCGTTCGGCGACCGCGCCATGTTCCTGGCCCTCGGCGTGTGGGCGAAGGAGCTGACGGGCTCCAACGGCGCCGCCGGGCTCGTGTTCTTCTTCATCGTCCTGCCGTCGCTGCTCGCGCCGCTCGGCGGGATGCTGGTCGACCGCGTCCGCCGGCGGCCGCTGATGATCGTCGTCGACCTGCTCGTCGGCGCGGCGATGCTGCTCCTGCTGTTCGTGCACGGCCGCTCGCAGTTGTGGCTGCTCTACGCGGTCGCCGTCTCCTACGGCGCGGCGTCGCTCGTCTTCTCGTCCGCGCAGTCGGCGCTGCTGAAGACGATGCTGCCGGCGGACCTGCTCGCGCCGGCGAACGGCTTCTACCAGACGATGCGCGAGGGTCTGCGGCTGGTCGCGCCCCTCGCGGGCGCCGGCCTCTTCACGGCGATCGGCGGCGGCGGCGTCGCCGTGGTCGACGCGGCGACGTTCGCCTGCTCGGCGGTCGCGCTCTCGCTGCTGCACGTCCACGAGGAGCGGCCGCGGCCCGGCGAGCAGCACGTGCTGGCCGAGGTCGCCGCCGGCGCGCGTCACATCGCCGCCACCGTCGCGCTGCGGCAGATCGTCCTCGCCACGGCGGTCGCGCTGCTCGTCGTCGGGTTCGCCGAGACGGTGGTCTTCGCGGTGGTGCACGCGCTCGGCCGCCCGCCGGCGTTCTTCGGGGTGATCGCGGCCGCGCAGGGCGTCGGAGCGATCTTCGGCGGGCTTACGGCGCCGCGGGCGCTGCGGAGGATCGGCGACGTGCGCCTCGTCGGCGGCGGCATCGCGCTGTTCGCGCTGGGCGACCTCGGGCTCGCCTCGGCCTCGCTGCCGGTCGTGCTCGCGGGCGTCGTCGTGGCCGGCTGCGGCATCTCCTACCTGATCGTCGCCTTCGGCACGGCGATCCAGGTGCGGACCCCCGACGCGCTCCAGGGGCGCGTCTATTCGGCCGCCGACGCCCTCGTCGGGACGCCGCAGACGATCTCGATCGCCGCCGGCGCCGGCCTGTCGACGCTCGTCGACTACCGCGTGCTCGTCGCGACGATGGCGGTGGTCACGGCCGCCGCGGGCGCCTACCTGCTGACGCGCCGGCGCCGGGTCGCCGTGCCCGTCGCCGCCTGAACGGCCGGGACCGACCGGCTACCCTGTGGAGATGGCGCCGGCGATCGGCAATTTCGAGAAGGCACTCCGCTTCGGCGAGGGCCGGCGGATGAAGCGGCTCGCCGAGCAGGCCGCCTACATCGCCACCCTGGAGCCGGAGTTCCAGGCGCTCTCCGACGACGAGCTGCGCGGCAAGACGGCGGAGTTCCGGGAGCGGCTCGCGAACGGCGAGACGCTCGAGGACCTGCTCTTCGAGGCGTTCGCCGCCGTGCGCGAGGCGCGCCTGCGCGAGTCCGACCAGCGCATCTTCGACGTCCAGATGATGGGCGGGATCGTCCTGCACGAGGGCGACATCGCCGAGATGAAGACGGGCGAGGGCAAGACGTTCGTCGCGAGCCTGCCGCTCTACCTGAACGCGCTCGCCGGCAAGGGCGTGCACCTCGTCACCGTCAACGACTACCTCGCCCAGCGCGACGCCGAGTGGAACCGCGGCGTCTTCGAGCGGCTCGGCATGACCGTCGCGGCGATCGAGACGATGATGCCGTTCGACCAGCGCCGCGAGGCGTACAACGCCGACGTCACGTACGGCACGAACAGCGAGTTCGGCTTCGACTACCTGCGCGACAACATGGCGATCTCGATCGAGCAGGTCGTCCAGCGCAGCCATTCCTTCGCGATCGTGGACGAGGTCGACTCGATCCTGATCGACGAGGCGCGGACGCCGCTGATCATCTCCGGCGAGCCGACCAAGGCCGCGAAGACCTACACCGACTTCGCCCGCGTCGTCCGCCTGCTCGAGGGCGTGCAGTCGAAGGGCACGAAGGCCGAGGACGAGGTGCTCGCCCGCGAATACGACTTCCTCTTCGACGAGAAGCACAAGACGGTCTCGCCCACCGAGTCCGGCATCGAGAAGATCGAGCGCGCGCTGAAGATCGACAACCTCTACCACCCGTCGAACGTCCAGCTCGTCAACCATCTGATCCAGGCGCTGAAGGCCGAGGCGCTCTACAAGCCGGACATCGACTACGTCGTCCAGGACGGCGAGGTGAAGATCGTCGACGAGTTCACCGGCCGGATCATGGAGGGCCGCCGCTGGAGCGAGGGCCTGCACCAGGCGGTCGAGGCGAAGGAGGGCGTCGCGATCCAGGAGGAGCACCAGACACTCGCCACGATCACCCTGCAGAACTACTTCCGCCTCTACGACAAGCTCGCCGGGATGACCGGCACCGCGAAGACCGAGGAGAAGGAGTTCGTCGAGATCTACGGCCTGAGCGTCGTCGAGATCCCGACGAACGTCCCGGTCGCGCGCGACGACCGCAACGACCAGATCTTCAAGACGAAGGAGGCGAAGTTCGCCGCCGTCGTCTCCGACATCAAGGAGCGCAACCAGAAGGGGCAGCCCGTGCTGGTCGGCACGATCGCGGTCGAGACCTCGGAGTATCTGAGCGAGCTGCTGAAGCGCCAGGGCGTCGTGCACAACGTGCTGAACGCGAAAGAGCACGCGCGCGAGGCCGAGATCATCAAGGACGCGGGCGAGGCCGGGGCCGTCACGATCGCCACCAACATGGCCGGCCGCGGCGTCGACATCAAGCTCGGCGAGGGCGTGCGCGAGCTCGGCGGCCTGTATGTGCTCGGCACCGAGCGGCACGAGTCGCGCCGCATCGACAACCAGCTGCGCGGCCGCTCCGGCCGCCAGGGCGACCCGGGCGAGACGCGCTTCTACCTGTCCGGCCAGGACGACCTGGTGCGCCTGTTCGCGGGCGACCGGATCAAGAACATCATGGAGCGCTTCAAGCTGCCCGACGATCAGCCGATGGAGGCCTCGATCCTGTCCAAGCAGATCGAGAACGCCCAGAAGAAGGTCGAGGAGCAGAACTTCGTCGCGCGGAAGAACGTTCTCAAGTACGACGACGTGATGAACGTGCAGCGGCAGGTCATCTACGAGCAGCGGCGGCGCGTGCTCGAGGGCGTCGACCTGGGCGAGGAGATCCGCGAGGAGTGGCTGCCCGAGGTGATCGAGGCGGTCTCGGCGGAGTACACCGCGGGCGAGCTGCAGGACGAGTGGGACCTCGAAGGGCTCGTCGCGGCAATGGACGCGCTGTACGGGACGGGCGTCACCGCCGACGAGCTGCGGGGCCTCGACCGCGAGGCGGTGGCGCAGGAGTTCCGCGACGACGCCGCCGACGCCTACAGCGAGCGCGAGGAGGAGCTCGACAAGGTCGAGGAGGGCCTGATGCGCGAGCTGGAGCGCTTCATCGTGCTGCAGGTCGTCGACGTGCGCTGGCGCGAGCACCTCGAGAACATGGACTACCTGCGCGAGGGCATCCACCTGCGCGGCATGGCGCAGAAGGACCCGCTCGTCGAGTACCGCAACGAGGGCCACGTGATGTTCGGCGAGCTCAGTCGCAGCATCCGCGAGGAGGTCGTCGCGTTGCTCTTCCACGCCGAGGTGGAGCGCGGCGACGGCGGCGCCGACGGCGGCATCCCGCAGCCGGCGGCGCAGCAGAACGGCGGCGCGCTCTCCTACGAGCACCAGACGCTCGCCGGCGCCGATGCGATGCTGGCTGCGGGCGGCGCGCCGGCGGCGGCCACCGCGCTCGCCCCCGGCGGCGGGCCCAACGGCGCGCAGGCGGCCCAGCGGCCGCACGTGAACGCCGAGCACGAGAACATCGGCCGCAACGACCCGTGCTGGTGCGGGTCGGGCAAGAAGTACAAGCGCTGCCACGGCGCGTAGCGGTCGCCCCCGGCCGGCGCCGCCGCTAGCATCCGCCCCTGCGATGGCGGAAGAAGGCGCACCTCTCTCGGATCAGCTCTCGGAGCTCGGGGCCCAGCTCGACTGGGTCCGTGAGTACCTTTGACCCGCCCGCGCTCGAAGGCCGCCTAGCCGAGCTCGAGAAGGCGATGAACGCGCCGGGCTTCTGGGACGACCAGGCCCGGGCGGCGCGCGTCTCCGCCGACCACGCACGCGTCTCGCGGCGCCTGGAGGGCTACCGGCGGCTGCGGCAGGAGTACGAGGACGCGCGCGAGCTGGCCGAGCTGGGCGAGGCGGAGGACGAGATCGCGGCGTCGCTGCGGCCGCTGCGGCGCGAGCTCGAGCGGCTGCAGGAGGCGGCGCTCTTCGACGGCGAGTACGACGCCGGCGACGCGGTCGTGACGCTGCAGTCGGGCACCGGCGGCACCGACGCGCAGGACTGGGCGGAGATGATGCTGCGCATGTACGAGCGCTGGGCCGCCGACCGTGGCTTCGGCGTCGAGCTGCTCGAGGCGAGCCCGGGGGAAGAGGCCGGCCTCAAGTCCGCCACCTTCACCGTGAACGGCGAGAACGCCTACGGGATCCTCAAGGCGGAGCGCGGCAAGCACCGGCTCGTCCGCCAGAGCCCGTTCGACCAGGCGCACCGCCGCCACACGGCCTTCTCGACCGTGATCGTCGCGCCGCTCCTGCCCGACGACACGGACGTCGAGATCGACGAGGGCGACCTGAAGATCGACACCTACCGCGCGCAGGGAGCCGGCGGCCAGCACGTGAACAAGACCGACAGCGCCGTCCGGATCACGCACCTGCCGACGGGCATCGTCGTCGCGATCCAGAACGAGCGCTCGCAGTCGGCCAACAAGCAGACGGCGATGCGGGTGCTGAAGGCGCGGCTCGTCGAGCGCGCCGAGGAGGAGAGAGAGGCGCTGCTGGCGAAGGAGCGGGGTGGTTCGGCCGACACCGGCTTCGGCGGCGAGTCGATCCGCTCGTACGTCCTGCACCCGTATCAACTCGTGAAAGACAGCCGCACCGCATACGAGACGGGGAACGCCCAGGCCGTGCTGGACGGCGACCTCGACCCGTTCATCCGCGAGTACCTGCTCGCCCGGGCCGCGGGGAGGGTCGTCTAGCCCGTGAGCTACACTCCGGAGCGTCTTCGCACGGGAGCGGACGGTCAGGATCCGCTCTCGCCAAGCCTCCCCGTGCAGGAACCGACTTTCTCACCAGTACCGACCGCGGCCGTCCTCGACGAGCCCGTTTCGGCCCCGCGCCCGGGCGCGGCGTCGATGATCGTCTTCGACTCCGTCACGAAGGTGTACGAGCCCGATGTGACGGCGCTGCGCGAGGTCACGTTCCACATCGACAAGGGCGAGTTCGTCTTCATCGTCGGCGCCTCCGGCTCCGGTAAGTCGACGCTCGTGCGCCTGCTGCTGAAGGAGCTCGACCCGTCCGACGGCAAGATCGTGGTCGGCGGCCGCGACCTGACGCGGCTGAAGCGCTCGAAGATCCCGATGCTGCGCCGCAACATCGGCTGCGTGTTCCAGGACTTCAAGCTGCTGCCGAACCGCACCGCCGCCGAGAACGTCGCCTACGCGCTGAAGGTGCAGGGCGAGAACCGCGCGTCGATCCGCAAGAAGGTGCCCGAGGTGCTCGCGATGGTCGGCCTCTCGCACAAGACGAACTCCCTGCCCGACGAGCTCTCGGGCGGCGAGCAGCAGCGCGTCTCGATCGCGCGCGCGTTCGTCAACCACCCGCCGCTGCTCGTCTGCGACGAGCCCACCGGCAACCTCGACCCCGACACCTCCGTCGGGATCATGCAGCTCCTCTACCGCATCAACCGCAGCGGCACCACCATCCTGATGGTCACCCACGACCGCGAGATGGTCGACAAGATGCGCAAGCGCGTCATCCAGCTCGAGGGCGGCCGCCTCGCCCGCGACGAGCGGCGCGGCGGCTACGCAGGCGAGTCGTAGATGAGCGGCAAGGCCCGTCTGCTCGTCTCGGAGGCGTGGCGGTCGCTGGGCGCCAACCTCTCGACCACCGTCGCCGCCACGATGACGGTGCTGATCGGCATGTTCCTGCTCGGGCTCTTCATCGCGCTCGGCACCTGGACGGTCTCGTGGTCGAACCACGTGAAGAAGGAGCTCGTGGTCAAGGTGTACTTCGCGCCCGACGCGACGAGCGCCCAGAAGACGACGCTCGCGCGCCAGCTCGAGCAGAACCCGTACGTCAAGCACGGGCCGGGCGGGATCGTCTACGTCTCGAAGGCGCAGGCGCTCGACCAGATGAAGAAGGAGTACCCCGACCTCGTCCGCAACATCGCGTCGAACCCGCTGCCCGACTCGCTCAACGTGACGCCCGACCGCGGCGAGAACGTCGACCGGCTCTACACGAGCCTGACGAAGCCGCACGTGCCGGCGGGCGTGTCGAGCGTGCGCGACGGCAAGCAGGTGTCGCACCGGATCCTGCAGGTGGCGCACGTGATCGAGGTCGTGTTCACGCTGGCGACGATCGTGCTGCTGATCGCGTCGATCCTGCTGATCGCGAACACGATCCGGCTGTCGATCTTCTCGCGGCGCCGCGAGATCGAGGTGATGAAGCTGGTCGGGGCGACGAACTGGTTCGTGCGCGGGCCGTTCATGCTCGAGGGCGTCTTCTGCGGCCTCGCGGGGTCGCTGCTCGCGATCTTCTTCCTCGTGATCGGCAAAGCGGTCGCGCTGCCCGCGATCCTGCCGCACCTGTCGGGCGACTCCGACGTGCGCGCGCTCGAGTTCCCGCTCGTGGCGCTGATCCTGCTGGCGATGGGGCTCGCGCTCGGCGCGGTCGGGTCGGGCATGACCATCCGCCGCTTCCTCCGCGTCTGAGCCGAGCCGCTGAGCCCTGACGAGAACCGCCTCGTCGTGGAGGTCGGCCGCCGCGGCCGGCTGCTCACGGGCGAGCCGGTGTTCACGCCGGGCGTGCCGCTCGTGCTCGATCCGAAGGGGGCGGGGGAGGCCGGCGACGGCGACCTGGCGGTCGTGCGCACCGGCCGCGGCCGCGCGCGCGTCGAGGCGGTGCTCGGGGCCGCATCGGACGTCGAGAACGTGCTCGAGGGGCTGCTCGTCGAAAGAGGCGCGCGCCAGCCGTATGAGTCATTCGAGCGCAGGTCGATCTCGGCGGAGACGCGGGTCGACCTGCGCGATCTCCTGACCTACACCGTCGACCCTGAGACGGCGAAGGACTTCGACGACGCGCTCTCGTTCCGGCGCGAGGCGGATGGCATCCGCGCCTGGGTGCACATCGCCGACGTCTCCTGGTTCGTCGGCGCCGGCACGCCGCTCGACCGCGGCGCGGCGGGACGCGGCTTCTCCACGTACGTGCCGGGCACGGTCGCGCCGATGCTGCCGCACGAGCTCGCCGACGACCTCTGCTCGCTGCGCCCGCACCAGGACCGGCTGTGCGTCACCGTCGAGATGCCGCCGCCGGGGTCGACCGGAGCGCAGCCGCTCTTCTACCGCTCGACGATCCGCTCCGACGCGCGGCTCACCTACGGCCAGGCGGAGCGGCGCGAGGCGCCTCCGGAGGTGGTCGAGGCGCTGGCGCTGAACGACGAGCTGGCGAGCGAGCTGCGACGGGCGCGCTTCGCCCGCGGCGCGCTCGAGGTGTCGTCACCCGAGGTGTCGTTCCGCTTCGACGGGCGGGGCGGCGTGGCCGAGGCGATGCTCGAGGGGGAGCCGCACGCGCACATGCTGGTCGAGGAGCTGATGATCCGGGCGAACGAGCACGTCGCGGGCCTGCTCGCCTCGCGGCGGCGCGAGGCGCTGTACCGGGTGCACGAGCGGCCCGATCCGCAGGCGATCTCGCTCCTGCTGGCGAAGCTGGACGACCTGGGGGTGCCGACGCCGCCCGCCCCGGAGCAGCCGTCGCCGCAGGAGGCGGCCCGGCTGGCGGGCGCCATCTCGGTGCGCGTGAGCGAGTACGTGCGCCAGGCGAAGCGAGGTAGGGAGGCGTTCCCGGCGCTGGTGCTGCGGGCGCTGAAGCAGGCGCGCTACGACCCGCTCAACCTCGGCCACGCGGGCCTCGCGAGCCCTGCGTACTGCCACTTCACCTCGCCGATCCGGCGCTATCCCGACCTGGTCGTGCACCGGGCGCTGCTGCGCGAGCTGGGCGCGACCGACGAGCCGCTGCCGGAGGACCTGCCGGCGCTCGCCGAGCACGTGTCGGCGCGGGAGCGCGAGGCGGCGCAGCTCGAATACCTGGCCGACGAGATCTGCCTCGCCTGGCTGCTCGAGCGGCGCCTCTTCGAGCTCGGTTGGGACGAGCCCTGGGAGGGCGAGATCGTCGGGGCGATCGGGTCGGGGATCTTCGTCCGCTTCGGCGAGGTGTTCGAGGGGTTCCTGCCGGCGCGGCGGCTGCACGGCGAGTTCTTCGAGCTGAACCCGCTCGGCACGGCGCTCGTCGGCCGCACGACCGGGCGGCGGTTCCGGCTCGGCGACGGCATCCGCGTGCGCGTCGAGTCGATCGCCCGTTTCGAGGGCAAGGTCGACCTCAGCCTCGCCTGAGTCAGATCAGGCGGCGTTCCTGGGCCCAGCGCGAGAGCTCGTGGCGCGAGGAGAGCTGCAGCTTGCGCAGGACGCTCGAGACGTGCGCCTCGACGGTCTTCGGCGACAGGTGCAGCCGGGCCGCGATCTCCTTGTAGCGGTACCCGCGCGCGATCAGCTGCAGCACCTCTCGTTCGCGAGGGGTCAGCTCGTCGAGGTCGGCGTCGCCGCCGACGCGCTCGCCGGCGCGGAACGCGTCCAGCACGAAGCCGGCGAGCCGGGGCGAGAAGACGGCGTCGCCCTCGGCGACGCGCTCGATCGCGTCGGCGAGCTCCTCGCCCGAGATCGTCTTCGTCACGTAGCCGCGGGCGCCGGCGCGGATCACGCCGATCACGTCCTCGGCCGCGTCCGAGACGGAGAGCGCGAGGAACTTCACGCCCGGCCGCTCGGGTGCGACGCGCGCGATCACTCCCTCGCCGCCGCCGTCGCCGAGGTGCACGTCGAGCAGCACGACGTCGGGATCGAGCTCGAGCACGAGCGGTACGGCCTCGGCGACCGAGCCGGCCTCGCCGACCACGTCGACGGCGTCGCCCAGCTCGCCGCGCACACCGGCGCGGAAAAGGACGTGGTCGTCGACGAGCACAACGCGGCGCTTCATTGCACCCTCCGCGGGAGGGTGAGCTCGACCTCGGCGCCGGCGCCCGGCGAGGTGACGATCGTCGCGCTGCCGCCGGCCCGTGCCATGCGCGCCTCGATCGACTCGGCGAGCCCGCGCCGGTCGGGCGGCACGGCGGCCCGGTCGAAGCCGCGCCCGCGGTCGCGGACGAAGACCGAGATCGCGTCGGCGGTCGTCTCGGCGTAGACGGCGATCTCGTCGACGCCGGAGAACTTCGCGGCGTTGGTCATCGCCTCGCGCGCCGCCAGTACGAGCTGGCCGGTGGGCTCGTCGAGCGGCGCGTCGCCTGCGCTCGCCAGCTCGATCGTCACCCGGTGCAGCTCCTCGACGTCGGCGGCGGCCTCGGCGAGCGCGTCGACCAGGGTGGCGGCGTCGGCGACGCCGCTGCCGTAGAGCCACCGCCGCAGCTCGCGCTCCTGCCGCCGGGCGAGCGAGGCGACGCGGGCGGGATCGTCGGCGTGGCGCTGCACGAGCGCGAGGGTTTGCAGCACCGAGTCGTGGATGCGGGCGGCGACGTCGGCCCGCTCGGCGAGGCGGATCCGCTCCGTCCGTTCGGCGGTGAGGCGCCACAGCCACGGCCCGACGACGAGGACGAGCGCGCCCGTTATCGCGCCCGGGGCGACGAACGAGCCGGAAGCCCCGCCGTGGCCGAGCAGGATCACCGCGCCGGCGATCAGCAGGGCGACGCCGAGCCTGGGCAGCGACGCTCCCGGGCGCAGGGAGCCGCCGCGGGCGAGGAAGACTGCGAGCCCCGCGACGAGGAGGGTCGCGCCTGCGACTGCGACGCCCGAGAGCCCGAGCGCGAGCAACAGGCTCGCCCCGGCGAAGGCGACCAGCACGGCGGCCGCCCAGGCGCGGCGGCCGCCCGCGTAGACCCACAGGGCGAGGTAGAGGAGGATGCCGGCGCCGCCCGCGAGCGCGAGGATCGCGAAGACGAGGCGCACGAGCGTCGCGTCGACGGCGAGCCGCGCGGCGATGCCGCCGCACACGCCCGCGACGACGCGATCGCGCTCGCTGCGTTCGAACAGCAGTGTCGCCGCCGGCTCAGTCACCCGCTCGCACCACGTAGATGCGTCCTGCGCCGATCTTGGCGTCGATCGTGAGCAGCCCGTCGCGGCCGGCGTGCACCTCGGCGTTCTGCCCGTCGTCGTGCCGCTGGAGCACCGAGACGTCGCCGACGTTCGCGTGCGCGTCCACGGCCACGGGAAGGTCGCGCGGGACCTTGATCCAGACCTGCCCGACCCCGACGTGGGCGCGGACGTGCAGCGGGTGCGCGACGGCGCCGATCTGACTGAGGTCGACGCGCAGGTCGCCGACTCCCAGCTTGTACGAGGGCTCGACGAAGGCGGCGGCCGACGGCGTGTACGTGCGCTCGCCGATGCCGTCGCCGAGGCTGACGTTGAACCAGGCGAAGGCGAGCACGATCGCGGCGACGACCGCGGCGGTCATCAGGACGGCGAACGCCGCGAAGACGCGCAGCAGAACGGTGGCCCGTCGGGTCGCGCGGGTCGCCCAGAGGATGGCGACGGCGGCGACGAGCACGACGATCCAGCCTGCGCCCGCGGCGGGCCAGAGGGTGGCGCGGGAGAGCAGCACGATCAGGGCGATGCCGGCGAGGGCGAGCGCCACGAGCGGCCAGGGCCGCTCGCGACGCTCGCGGAGCACCTGCTCGGCGATCGACTCGGTCTTCGCCTCGTCGGGGACGACGAGCACGGCGGCGAGGTAGACGAGCACGCCGGCGCCGCCGAGCAGCGTCAGGACGACGAAGCCGATGCGGAAGAAGGCGGGGTTGAGGTCGAAGTAGCGTCCGAGGCCGCCGCAGACGCCGGCCAGGATGCGGTCGGACGCGCTGCGCTCGAGGCGGCGGACGCGGGGCGGATGCGTGATGTGTTCGCTCATGCCACGAGGGTGCCGCCGACGCGGCGGCGCGTCTATCCGGAATCACCCTAATCCGACCCTCGTTCGCGCCCTACACTGGCGCGGTGGCCGAGACGAAGACGATCGCCGAGAACCGCCGTGCGCGGTTCGACTACCACCTGCTGGAGCGCCTCGAGGCGGGCCTCGTCCTGACCGGGACGGAGGTGAAGTCGCTGCGCGCCGGCCGCGCCACTCTGGCGCAGAGCTACGCGGACATCCGCGACGGCGAGGTGTGGATCAGCGGGATGGAGATCGCCACGTACGACCAGGGCAACCGTGCGAACCACGAGCCGATGCGCCCGCGGAAGCTGCTCTTGCACCGGCGCGAGATCGACCGTCTCAACCAGACCGTGCGCGAGAAGGGGCTCACGTTGGTGCCGACACGGCTGTACTTCAAGGACGGCCGGGTGAAGATCGAGGTCGCCGTCGCGCGCGGCAAGGACCGGGCCGACAAGCGCCAGACGATCGCCGACCGCGAGTCGAAGCGGCAGATGGAGCGCGCGCTCAAGAGCCGGCGCTGACCGTCGGTACAATGCAGACGACGAACATACGGGGGCGCCATGGCTTCGACGTGGTCGGTTCTCCGGTTGAGCTGCAAGCCGAGGTCTCCGGTCGGCCTCGTTAAACAACCGGAACCAAACGCAAGTGCGGATCACGATCTCGCACTCGCTGCCTAATCTCGTCTAGGGATTAGCAGCGTGTCGCCCCGGGCCTGCCCGCGTCCCGGAGGCGGCATCAACGAGCGGGCTCGGCGCCGAAGGAGAGCCACTCGCCCGACGCGCGACACCGAAGGAGGGCTAGCCCGTCGGTAGGTCGGTCGCGAACCGGCCGCCGGGCGAATCGCAATCGCGGCCTATGCTTGTAGACGCTCGATTCGGAGCTTCCGCGGACGCGGGTTCGATTCCCGCCGCCTCCATAGCAGCTCTTCCCGAGCAGCTGCAACTTCTGCCGCGAGCGTCGCCAGATCGGACGACGCTTGTGCGGGCTCACGAGACGCCAACGCACGGGCCAGAACATGGGCGAGCTCGTCGACCTCGATGTCGTCGGTGTACTGCTGCGTGGTGTCGATCCGCTCATGCCCGAGCAGCGCCTGGAGCGCGGCGACGTCGCGTCCGCTCTCGCGGAGGAACCGGTTCGCGAACCCGTGCCGGAGCTGGTGCGGAGAGAGTTCGCGTACGCCGGCGCGACGGCAGATCCGCTGCACCATCCGCCAGAGCGCCTGTCCACTCGCCGGCTTCTTCGGATCGTTCTGCCAGTTCGCACCCTTGCGGAACACACGGATATGGCTCCGAACGAAAGTCGATGTCGGCCCAGCGAGCGCGCACGACCTCGCTGCGACGGAGCCCGACGCCCTCCATGAGCAGAATCGCTGGACGCTCAGTTCGCCCAGGCGAAGAAGGAGTGGAGGACGGAGATGACATTCGACCGGGTCGACGAGCTCGCGTCGCGCCAGCGATTGAGGAACGCCCGAAGGTCGTTCGCGCCCAGGTAGCGGATGTCGACCTCGGGATAGTCCTCGGCGGGCTTGAAGTCGGGGAGTCCGGGAATCTCGATTCGATGCCGGCTCTCGAGAGGTGCGCGACGAGGATCGCTTCCCTCACCAACCGCGGTCGGCAGCAGCGCGGAGCATGGGACTCCAGGAGCGCGCTCGACAGGAGCGGCGCCGCTTTCCGACTTTCGCGGCTGGTGGCCCCAACTTCTAGACGTGGGACTCTGAAGGTCGCCCCGGTAGGCCCCTGGTACGCTGCGGAGCCGTGGCGACCCCAGCGGAGCTGATCCCGGCGTCGGAGCCCGAGCGCCTCGCGGCGCTCCGCCGCTACGAGATCCTCGACACGCCGCCGGATGGATCGTTCGACCGCCTGACGGCGATCGCGGCGCGGCACTTCCGGGTGCCGATCTCGATCGTCACGCTCGTCGACCACGACCGCATCTGGTTCAAGTCGCAGCAGGGCGTACCGGGGGTGACGCAAATCGACCGCGTGCCGGGCCTGTGCGCCTCGGCGATCCTCCAGGACGACGTCTGGACGGTCGAGCGCGCCGACACCGACCCGCGGACACTCGCGAACCCGCTCGTGGCCGGAGATTTCGGACTGCGCTTCTACGCCGGCGCCCCGCTGAAGACCCGCGACGGCCACAACCTCGGCACGATCTGCGTGATCGACCGCGAGCCGCGCGCGATCACCGCCGACGAGACCGCGACCCTCGCGGACCTCGCCTCGATCGTCGTCGACGAGCTCGAGCTGCGGCTGGCGGCACAGCGCGAGTCGGAGCGGCTCGAGCAGACGCGAGCGGACTTCGTCGTGACCGCGTCGCACGAGCTGCGGACGCCGCTGACGGCCGTCTACGGCGCCGCGAAGACGCTCGCGCGGACGGCGGCGTTCGCCGACGGGCTCGAGCGCGAGCTGATCGAGCTGATCGAGACGCAGTCGGAGCGGCTGAGCGACATCGTCCAAAAGATCCTGCTCGCCGCCCAGCTCGAGAACTCGGAACTGCCGATGCGGCTCGAGCTGCTCGACGCCGGCGAGATCGCGCGCCGGTCGCTCGACCTCGTCCGGCCGCTCTCGACGCGACACCGCTTCGAGCTCGAGCTGCCCGACGACCTGCCCCGCGTGGTCGCAGACGAGACGCACCTGCGGCAGGCGCTCGTCAACCTGCTCGAGAACGCGGTCAAATACTCGCCGGACGGCGGACGGGTCGCGCTCGAGCTCGAAGCGCGCGGCGGCCGCCTCCGCTTCCTCGTCCACGACGAGGGGATCGGCATCCCCGCCGGCGACCAGCGGCGGATCTTCGACCGGTTCGTCCGCCTCGACCCGCAGCTGACGGGAGGCATCTCCGGCACCGGGCTCGGGCTGCCCATCACGCGCGACTTCATCGCGCGCATGGGCGGCTCGCTCACGGTTTCGTCGTTGCCCGGCCGCGGCTCGACCTTCACGGTCGAGCTGCCCGCCGCGGCGGCGTAGGCTCCACCTCAGCCGAGGAAGAGCTCGCTCGGAGCCCAGTCGACAACGACCGCGCGGTCGCGCCGCGAGACGACAACGTCGCGCTCTCTGGAACCAGGGAATCCGTCCTGCATCGCCCGCAGCACCAGGACGGTGAGTCGAATCGCTCGAGGGCCCGCGCTGCGAACGCGGGTCGTCGTCTATTCGCGGTCGTTCGTGACAGTCTTTCGCGCCGGCACCGGACTCGCCCGAACCGTCGGGATCCGAGGACGCCTGCGGAGAGCCCGCAGAATCAGGAGGACGCGGGTTCGATTCGCCGCCTCCATACATACAAGCTACGGCTGCGGCAGCACCCGCTCGAACCAGATGCCGGGCCGGCCGGCGACGTCAGCCTCGCCGGCGGCGAAAAAGCCGGTCTTGGCGAGAACTCCCTGGGACGCCACGTTCTCGTGCGTCGTTCGCGCACGCAGCGTGAGCACTGCATGCTCCGATGCCGCCAGCCGGCACAGCTCCCGCACGCCCGCCGTCGCCACGCCTCGTCCCGCGACTCGCTCCGCCAGCCGATAGCCGACCTCGGCGGCTCCGTCCTCGATGTCGTACAGGTTGAACCTGCCCAGCACCGACCCGTCGTCGTCCACGAGCACGTAGTGGGCGTCACGACGAGCCTCCCTCTCGGCAAGCAGCTCGTCGAACCTCTCGCTGAACTCGTCGAAGAACGCATCGCCTCGGTCGGAGATGAAGGCGGCGAAGTAGGTCCGGTTGGCCCGTTCGAACGCCAACACCTCCGGCGCGTGGTCGGGACGCAGGGGCTCGAAGCGCGGCACCCGGCAACCGTACCGAGGTCGTCGCCCGCCACTCGACGCTTCGTGCCGCACGCGGACTTGCGCCAGGCCGGGCCGTGTGCCATCGTCGGCGCCCACAGGGTCGCGACAAGGGGGACCGTGCCATGAAGCTCGTCTCGACGGTTGCAGCGGCAGTCGCAGCACTCGCGCTCTGTGTCTCCGCGGCGACGGCGGCGCCCGCGCACCGCGGATCGACACAGGCGCGCACGTTCTGCGGTGCCGCGCACGCCATCTCGAAGTACCTCAAGGGCGCCCTCGCGATGACCAACGGGGTCGTCGACGAGACCCCGGCCAACCTCGAGCTCGCCTACACGACGGTCGTGAACAGCGAGCCGGCGCTCACGGCGACGGCCCCGAAGTCCTTGCGCCCGAGCCTGGCGCAGGTCTTCTCCTTCCTCAACCTCGTGAAAGCCGACTTCGAGAAGGCCGACTGGCAGGTTGCGAAGATGAAGCCGTACTTCCCGGCTCTCATCGCCAAGGGGAACGCCATCGCGAAGCCGGCGAGGGTCGTGCGGGCGTACCTGCACGGCACGTGTCACATCGGCATCTGAGCCCGGCGCGGATCCGGCTGCGCGTCTCGCCGGGCGCGGCGCGTTCGGCGGTCGTCGGCCGGCACGGCGCCGGCTGGAAGATCCGCGTGGCGGCGCCGGCCGAGGACGGGCGCGCGAACGCCGAGGTCGTGCGCTTGCTGGCTGCCGCACTCGACGTCGGGGAGCGGGACGTGGCGATCGCGTCCGGCACGCGTTCGCGCGACAAGACGCTCGTGGTCGAGGGTCTCACCGCGGCGGAGGTCGATGCGCGACTCGCCACCGCCGCGGCCCGCTGACACCGCTCTCGTAGGATCCCGCCATGCGGGAGTTGAAGCCGGGCCTGTGGCACTGGGAGGCCGTCCACCCCGAATGGCAGCCCGAGGACGCCGCCACCGAGGACTGGGGACCGGAGGTCTCCTCGTACGCGATCGACCACGGCGGACGGCTGCTGCTGATCGACCCGACCGACCTGCCGGACGACGTCGCCGACCTGGCGGCGAGCCGCGAGACCGCGATCGTCCTCACCTGCCCGTGGCACGCCCGCAAGGCGCGCGAGCAGGCGGAGCGGCTCGGGGCGCCGCTCCACGCGCCGCCGTCGGACGACGGCGACCCGAACCCGCTGCCCGCACAGGTGTTCCGCGCGGGCGACCGGCTGCCGATCGGCGTCGAGGTGTTTCCGGGCATGGAGCCCAACGACCTCGTGCTCTGGATCGAGAGCCACCGCGCGATCGTCGCCGGCGACACGCTGATCGACCGCGGCAAGGGGCTCGAGTTCCCCACCGACTGGGCGAACAAGGGCGTGCCGGCGGCGGAGATCCTGGCGTCGCTGCAACCGCTGCTCGAGCTGCCGGTCGAGGTGGTGCTGCCGACGCACGGGGCGCCGGCCGACCGCGCGGCCCTCGAGCGTGCGCTCGCCTGACGAAGCCCGGCCGTCCGCCGCGACCCGCCCGGCACGGCCGTCGAGGCACCCCTGGGAGGCAACGAGCGGTTGCTAGCCTCGCGGGCATGCCCGACGAGCCGCCGCACCCGGCTCTGCGCGCCGGCGACGCCGACCGCGACCGCACGGTCGACGTCCTGCGCGCCGCGGTCGTCGAGGGACGTCTGACCCTGGAGGAGTTCGGCGACCGCGTCGGCTCCGCCCACCTGGCTCGCACCGAGGACGAGCTGGCGACGCTCGTCGCCGACCTCCCCGCCGCGCCACACGGGAGCCAACCGCAGCCCACGCGGCATCGGGCGCTGTTCTCGCACCTCGTCCGGAAAGGCCCGCTGCGCCTGCCGGCCAGCTCCTCGTACCGCTCGCTCTTCGGCACGATCGACCTCGACCTGCGCCAGGCGACGATCGAGGCGCCCGAGGTCGAGCTCGCCGTCCACAACATCTTCGGCACCGTCACGGTGCTCGTGCCCGACGGCACCGACGTGCGCGTCGAGGGCGGCGACGGCGCGTTCGCCAGCCTGCACCTCGACACGACGAGCGCCGCGCCCGTTCCCGGAGGACCCGTCGTCCGCATCCACGCGAGCGGGATCGGCGGCACCCTCAACGTCCGCACCCGCGAGCCGCCCCGCCCGGTCGAGCGGCTCCTCGGCCTCGGACGCGCCTAGACGTGCGCCGCGCCACGCGCTTGATCGCCCTGCTCGTGGCGCTGGCCGGATGCGGCGGCTCCGGCAGCGCCGCCACGACCACGACCGCCGCGCAGACCGCCTTCTGCAGGGGCGCCCAGCTGACCGGCCGCTTCGCCGTCGTCTACGGCAGCGCCGGCGCCGGGAACATCGTCTACCGGCTCGCGCTGCGGAACCAATCGGCCCAGACCTGCACCGTCAGCGGCCTGCCGCGCGTACGCCTACTGACCCGCGGTGGCGCCGCGCTGCCCACACACGTGACGCCGGCACGGCCCGGCACGGGCGCCGCCGCCCTGATCCGCCTCGCGCCGGGCGCCAAGGCGACGGCGACAGCCCGTTTCTCGCCCGACGTCCCCGGCGTCGGTGAGCCGGTCGCCGGAACCCGCTGCGAGCGCGTCGCGTCGCGCCTCCGCGTCTTCGCCCCCGGAGGCGGCTCGACGATCGTCCCGATCGTGCCGCCGACCTCGGTCTGCGAGCACGGCGGCCTGCAGTTCTCGCTCTACCGCCGCGCCTGAGCGCTCAGCGCTTCCGCTTACGCCGGCCCGGAGCGCCGCTGCCGCTGCTGCCGCCGCCGCTCCCGCCGCGCGCCTGCTGCTGCATCCGCTCGGCCTGCCGGCGCATCTGCCGGTTCGCCGACTCGGGCATGGCGCCCTGCTCCTCCATCGCCTGCAGGTAAGCGCGCCGCTCGGCGGGCGTGAGGCGGCTCATCGCCTTCTGCACCGCCTGCGGGTTCGGGTTCGACGCCACCGAGCTCATCTTCCGCACCGCGCCGGCCAGGTCCGGGTTCTGGCGCTCCATGGCCGCGGTCGAGACCTTCTGGAAGAACCGCCGCATGAAGCCGATCCGCGAGAGCCGCTCGATCAGCGGCCGCAGGAGCGCACCCTTGCGGAAGCGGCTGAGGAACACGAGCACCCCGAAGAAGAGCAGGGCGACGCCGACGACGACGATCGGAAGCACCCACCACCACACGGAGCGGGATCCTATCTATCGAGACGTCAGGAGCAGCCCGGCTCCGCCCAGCAGGAGCCCCACCGGCAGCAGCCAGAACTGGTGCGTGAGCGCGCTCACGCAGACGAGCATCGCGACGAAGACCCCGACGGCGCGCATGTCTCTCCACTGTTGCCGCCCGGGGTGATGCCGCTGTAAAGGTTCCCTCAACGGACGGGTTAGCCGAGCGTGGGCGCGGGGTAGGCGGGCCGCATGACGAGTGACCCCATCGCCCTCCTGGTCGAACACGGCGAGGAGCACGGCTGCGTCCACATGACCGAGCTGAACGAGGTCGTGCAGCGGCTCGAGCTCGAGGAAGAGGACATCGAGAACCTGCTCGAGCGGCTCGAGACGGCCGGAATCGAGCTGACCGACGACTGCTCCCGCGCGATCGAGGAGGAGGTCAGCTACACGAACCAGTCGATGGCGTCGACCACCACCGACGCGCTGCAGCTGTTCCTCAACGAGGCCGGGCGCTACCCGCTGCTGACGGCCGCGCAGGAGGTCGAGATCGCGAAGCGCGTCGAGCAGGGCGACAAGCGGGCGAAGGATCTCCTCGTCAACTCGAACCTGCGCCTGGTCGTCTCGATTGCCAAGAAGTACCAGGGGCACGGGCTGAGCCTGCTCGACCTGATCCAGGAGGGGATCATCGGCCTGATCCGCGCCGCCGAGAAGTTCGACTGGCGCAAGGGCTTCAAGTTCTCCACCTACGCGACCTGGTGGATCCGCCAGGCCGTGCAGCGCGGCGTCGCCAACAAGGCGCGCACGATCCGCATCCCGGTGCACATCGTCGAGCGCGAGCAGAAGATCTCGCGCGCCGAGCGGGAGCTGGTTGCGCAGCTCGAGCGGGCGCCGACCGACGAGGAGGTCGCCGAGCGCTCCAAGCTGCCGCTGAAGCAGGTGCGCGAGGTGCGCGCCGCCGCGCGCGCGGTCGCGTCGCTCGACAAGCCGGTGGGCGAGGGCGACGCCGCCGCCTACGGCGACCTGTTCGCGAGCGACGAGGCGCAGCCCGACGAGCAGGTCGAGGTCGAGCTCACGGAGCGGGCCCTGCACGAGGCGATCGCCGAGCTGCCCGAGCGCGAGCAGGAAGTGCTGCGCCTGCGCTACGGGCTCGACGGCGACGCCGATCCGAAGTCGCTCGAGGAGATCGGCCGCATCCTCGGCATCACCCGGGAGCGCGTGCGGCAGCTGGAGGGCGAGGCGCTGCGCCGGCTGGCCGAGCGGCGCGAGATCGCCGCCCTCAAGGCCGCGTAGGCGTCAGCGGCCGAGCGGCGGCGTGGGGGCGCCGTCGCCCGCGTGGAACCCGCGCAGCAGCTCGAGCAGCGCCTCGTCGGCCCGGCGCACCGGCTCCCAGCCGAGCTCGCGCCGCACCCGGCTCGCGTCCATCAGCGGCGTCTGCAAGCCCATGTCGACCCAGCCCTCGGGCGTCGGCTGCAGCCGCGCCCGCCACGTCGCCGCCACGACGGAGCGCACGAGCCCCTCGGGCACCCGCACCTTGCGGGCGCCGAGCAGGCCGGCCAGCAGGTCGGGGTCGACGACCGGCTCCGCCGCCACGTTGAAGGCGCCGCGCGCGTCGCCGACGATCGCGCGGCGGTAGGAGTCCGCGACGTCGTCGGAGTGCGTCACCTGGAACCGCAGCCGCTCCAGGTCGGGGACGAAGGGGACCCGCTCCGGCGACAGCAGCCGGTGCGGGATCCAGCGGCCGGTGAACAGGCGCTTCGCCTCGATGCCCATCGAGCGCTGGAAGACGAGCGAGGTGCGCAGCCGAACCGAGCGCACGGACGGGTGGTCGCCCTCGAAGCGGTCGAGCAGGCGCTCCACCTCGGCCTTGTCGCGCGAGTAGAAGCTCGTCGGGATCCCGCCCGTGGGCCACGACTCGTCGACCAGCCGGTCCTTCGGCCCCGGCGAGTAGGCGCCGACCGACGACGCGTAGACGAGCGCCGGCACGCCCGCCTCGGCGACCGCGCCGAACACGCGCCGCGAGCCGTGCACGTTCGCGAGCCAGGTGGCGTTCCGGTCGTGCGACGGCTGGATCAGCCAGGCGAGGTGGACGACGCAGTCGACGCCGGCGAAGTGCGGCGTCAGGTCGTGGTGGGCGACGTCGGCGGCCGCCCAGGTCACCTTCGGGAACGAGGCGCGCGGCAGCCGGCGCGCGATGCCGACGATCGAGTCGACCGCCGGCTCGCTCGCGAGCGCGCGCAGCAGCGCCGTCCCGACGTTCCCCGACGCCCCCGTAACGGCCACCCTCATGCCGACCTCGGCCCGATCGCGAGCTCCTCGGCCAGGGTGAAGAACGCCTTGGCGTATGGCGAGGACGCGGTGCGCTCGCGCAGCACGTCCCAGTCGATCTGCTCGCGGCAGGCGCGCGCGACCTCGAGCGCCGCCTCGTAGTCGACCTGGTGCTCCTTCAGCGCGAGCAGCTTCGTCGCGAGCACGTCGGTGACGCTCATCACGTCGATCTCGATCGCGTAGATCTCGAGCTCGTCGGTGCGCGCCAGCAACTCGTCGTCCACCGGCGCGTTGTTCGGGGCGAAGATCAGGTCGATCATCGCGTCGTTCGAGTCGTAGACCTTGAACAGCCACCCCTCGGGCGGCCGCTCGCAGCGCCAGTCGTTCTCGCCGAACGCCTCCAGCGCCCGTTCGGCGTCCTCGGGCTTGAGCACGAAGTCGACGTCGTGGTCGCTCTCCGGGCCGCCGCGCGCGTACACGGCCAGGCTCCCGGCGAGCGCGAACGGGATGTCGTGGTCGCGCAGCACCGCCGCCGCATGGCGCATCGCGTTCAGGAGCGTGTCGAAGTTCTGGTCGCTGCCCACGGCGTCGCAGGACCGTTTCCCGTGTCTGAGAGCGCCAATCCTGGGGTAGGCAGCCGGCATGGCGCGGACGGTGCGGGTGGCGGCGGCGGGCGACATCCACGCGGGGTCGGCGGACGGCGACCGCGTGCGCGACGCCTTCAGGCGGGTCGGGGAACAGGCCGACCTCATCCTGCTCGCGGGCGACCTGACCCGGCACGGCCAGGTGGAGGAGATCCAGGTCGTCGCCGACGCGTGCCGCGACCTGCAGGTGCCCGTCGTCGCGGTGCTCGGCAACCACGACTGGCAATCCGACCGGCCGCACGACCTGGAGCGGACGCTGGGGGAGGCGGGAGTCGTCGTGCTCGAGCGGACGCACACGGTGCTGCCGGTGTGCGGCGTCAGCGTCGGGATCGCCGGCGTGAAGGGGTTCGTGGGCGGCTTCGGCAACACCTGGGCGAACTTCGGCGAGCCGCTCATCCGCGCCGCCTATGCGGAGACGACCGCCGACGTGGAGGGGCTCGAGACCGGGCTGCGCGCGATCGAGACCTGCGCCGTCCGGATCGCCCTGCTCCATTACGCGCCCTGCGAGCAGACACTCGCAGGCGAGCCGGAGCGGCTCTGGCTGGTGCTCGGCGCCGACCGGCTCGCCGGCCCCATCCGTGACCACCGGCCGCAGCTCGTCGTGCACGGCCACGCCCACCACGGCTCGTTCGAGGGGGCCGTCGACGACGTCCCGGTCTACAACGTCGCCGTGCACGTCATGGGCCGCGACTTCTGGGTCTTCTCGCTCGACGCGGACGAGCGGCGCGTGCCGGGGACGGTCTCCGTCGAGGAGCGATAGCGGGAACCGGCCGCTGTGCAATCGTTGGCCGGAGCGGTTGCGCGCTCACGAAAACACCGCTCCGGTGCGCGAAAAATCGTCCAGATCGCACGCGTGCAAACGGTTGCTGCGCGGACTTGAACGCGGCACGGTCGGAGTGGTAGCGTCGGCCACTGTCGTACCTGGGGGAACCGACCAAGGGAGGAATCGATGCTCGGACGGACACGTCGTGTCCGCGTCGGCGTGCTCGGCCTGGTTGCCGTGCTCGTCGCGCTCGCGTCCGTGGCGGCTGCCTGGGCTGCACCCGCGCGGAAAGGCACCGCCAAGGCCGTCTCGCTGACGATCGCGGCCAACTCGGTCGTCGGCGGCAAGAACGACTCCGGCGCCCGGTGGATCGTCGACTACGTCATCCCGAACTTCGAGAAGCAGATGCAGGCGGCCGGCGATCCGGTCGACGTCCGCTTCCAGGGGACCGGCGTCGCCGACGAGGCGTACAAGACGCAGCAGGCCCTCGACCTGAAGACCGGCGGCGGCGCCGACGTGATCGCCGTCGACGGCATCTGGGTCGGGGAGTTCGCGCAGGCCGGCTACATCAAGCCGCTCACGCAGATCGCTCCCGCCTCCGACACCTGGGACGGCTGGAGTCAGATCCCGAAGGCCGTGCAGGCGAACATGTCGTTCCAGGGGAAGCGGTACGGGGTGCCGAGCGGCACCGACGGCCGCGTCCTCTTCTACAACAAGAAGCTGTTCCAGCAGGCGGGCCTTCCGGCGAAGTGGCAGCCCCGCAGCTGGGCGGACATCCTGCAGACGGCCCGCAAGCTGAAGGCGAAGCTGCCCGACGTGACGCCGCTGCAGATCAACGCGGGCACGGCGATGGGCGAGGCGACGACGGCGCAGGGCTTCCTGCCGCTGCTCGTCGGCACCGGCAAGAACATCTACGACACGAAGGCCAAGAAGTGGCAGGGCAACACCCAGGGCATCCGCGACGTGCTGCGCTTCTACCAGCAGGTGTACCGCAGCAAGCCCGCGCTGGGCGACGCCGACCTGCAGCTGCGGGCCGACGGCCGCGACCGCTCGTTCCAGGAGTTCTCGCAGGGCAAGATCGCCATCCTCGGCGAGAGCGACTACCTCTGGCGCGGCGTCGTCAACCCGAAGGGCGGCATCGACCCGATGAACGACCGCGCGACGACGCTCGGCTGGGCGCTGTTCCCGGCCGAGAAGCCGCACTCGGGCGTGCAGGGGCCGGCCTTCAAGAAGGGCCAGAGCTTCGTCAGCGTCTCGGGCGGTGGCGGCTACGTGCTCAACCCGCACACGCAGCACCCGAAGGAGGCGTGGCAGCTGCTCGCGTTCATGAGCGGCAAGGCCGCGACGAAGGCCGCCGTGGCGGGCGCGGCGCGGATCACGGAGCGCTCCGACGTGAACAAGGAGACGCTCTACAACGACCCGATGCTCGGGTACGTGGCCCGCAACGTGCTCCCGATCACGACCTACCGGCCGGGCCTCGCGGTGTACCCGCAGGTCTCCGAGCTGCTGCAGCTCGCCTCGCAGCAGGTCGTCTCGGGCACGAGCGTGCAGAAGGCGGCGAAGAGCTACCAGCAGGCGCTGGTGAAGCTCGTCGGCGCGAAGAACGTGGAGACGTCGTAGCCGCGTTCGCGACAGGTGAGGGGAGGCCCGTCTGAGCGCGCAGGTCGCACCTCGGACGAGCCTCAGCAGGGCCGGCGCGACGGCGTTCGTCGCGCCGGCCCTCGCCCTGATCGGGCTGTTCCTGATCTTCCCCGCGGTCTGGACCATCTACCTCGGCCTGACCGACTACCGGCTGACGGGGATCCAGGCCGCCCACCCGCAGTACGTCGGGACCGAGAACTACACCCAGACGCTCTCGGACCCGCAGTTCACGAACTCGCTCAAGGTCACGCTGATCTTCGTCGTCGGCTCGGCGCTGATCGGCCAGATGGTGCTGGGCTTCCTGCTCGCGTGGCGCTTCCGCGACTGGCACAGCCCGCTGCGGCGGCTCATCGAGGCGCTCGTGATCGTCGCCTGGATCATCCCCAGCTCGGTCGTCGCGTTCCTCTGGATCGCATTCCTCGACGGCGAGTCGGGGACGCTCAACACCATCTTCGGCTTGCACGTGGAATGGCTGATCTCGCATCCGCTGCTCTCGATCGTCGTCTTCAACACGTGGCGCGGGACCGCGTTCTCGATGCTGCTCTTCGGCGCGGCCCTGAACAACCTGCCGCCGTCGCACCTCGAGACCTCGCGCCTCGCCGGCGCCTCCGGCTGGCAGCAGGTGCGCGACATCGTGCTGCCGTCGATCCGCGGCCACATCCTCACGAACATGCTGCTGATCAGCCTCTGGACGTTCAACGAGTTCACGCCGTACCTGATCACCGCCGGGGGCCCGAACTTCAAGACCGACCTGCTGCCGATCTACGTGTTCCGGAACGCCTTCAGCTACGGCGCGCTCGGCCTCGGCTCGGCGATCTCGACGATCATCCTGGCGATCAACCTGATCCTGGCGCTCGGCTACCTGCGCCTGCTGCGCGAGCGGAAGGAGACGGCGTGACCGCGCCCGCGCTGCCGCGGTCGAGCACCGACGGCGAGGGGATGTTCCTCGTGCGCGCGGTGCTGGCGCGGATCGGCTTCTACGTGTTCGCGGTCGTCGTGGGCGCGTTCTTCGCGCTGCCGCTGGCCTGGCTGGTGCTGGCGCCGTTCGACAAGAACCCGACGCTGTCGGTGCAGGTGCCGTCGCCGACGCTGGGCAACTTCCGCGACGTCTTCCGCGACCCGTACGCCTGGCCGTCGCTGCGCAACTCGATCGTGCTGGCGCTGGGGACGATGGCGATCGTCGTGCTGCTGGCGGCGTTTGCCTCGTACGCGCTCAGCCGCGTGCGGATCCCGGGACGGAACGTGCTGCTGTACGTGCTGCTGCTCTTCTCGTCGATCGTCACGGGCTCGGCGGCGATGGTGCCGCTCTTCCTGCTCGTCTTCGACCTGGGGCTGATCAACTCGTACGTCGGCGTCGTGCTCGTGCTCGCGGGCGGGCTGCTGCCGGCGGCGATCTTCATCCTCAAGGACTTCATGGACGGGCTGCCGCGCAGCTACGAGGAGTCCGCGCGGGTGTTCGGCGCCAGCTCGTTCCAGGTGCTGCGCGACGTGGTCGCGCCGGTCGCCCGCCCCGGCTTCGCGGTGATCGCCGTGTGGGCGATCGTCAACGTTTGGGGGAACTTCCTGATCCCGTTCATCCTGCTCCGCGACCCGAGCCGCCAGCCCGCCGCGGTCGTCGTCTACAACTTCTACACCGAGGGCGGCCAGGCGAACCTGCGCCTGCTCTCCGCCTTCTCGCTGCTCTATTCGATCCCGGTGGTCGTGATGTACCTGTTCGTGAACCGCCGGTACGGCTTCCGCTTCCACGGGGGGATCAAGCGCTGATGGGAAACGTCCGGATCCGATCGCTGACCAAGGTGTTCCCGAACGGCGTTCGGGCGATCGACGAGCTCGACCTCGACATCGCCGACGGCGAGTTCTTCGCGCTGCTCGGGCCGTCCGGCTGCGGCAAGACGACGCTGCTGCGCACGCTCGCCGGGCTCGAGGCGCCCACCTCCGGGACGCTCGAGATCGGCGGCCGCGACGTCACCCGCCTGCCGCCGGGCCCGCGCGACGTGGCGATGGTGTTCCAGGACTACGCGCTCTACCCGCACATGACGGTGGTGGACAACATCGCGTACCCGCTGAAGATCAAGAAGGTCGCCAAGGGCGAGCGGCGCTCGAAGGCGGGGGAGGTCGGGACGAACCTCGGGCTCGAGTCGATGCTGACGCGGCGGCCGGCGCAGCTCTCCGGCGGCCAGCAGCAGCGCGTCGCGCTGGCGCGCGCGATCGCGTACCGGCCGCAGCTGTTCCTGCTCGACGAGCCGCTCTCGAACCTCGACGCGCGTCTGCGGCTGGAGGCGCGCACCTTCCTGAAGCGGCTGCAGAACGAGGTGCAGACGACGACCGTGTACGTGACGCACGACCAGGCCGAGGCGCTCGCGCTCGCCGACCGGATCGCGGTGATGGAGGGAGGCCGCATCCGGCAGCTCGGCACGCCCGGCGAGGTCTTCAAGCGCCCCGCGAACCTGTTCGTGGCGGGCTTCATCGGCTCGCTGCAGATGAACCTGCTGCCCGCGACGGTGACGGGAGGCGCGCTGCGCGTCGGCGGCAGCGCGGTGCCGCTGCCGCCGACGGCCGCCGGCCACGTTCGCGACGGCGACGAGGTGATCCTCGGCGCCCGGCCGGAGTTCGCGGTCGTCGAGCGCGGCCCCGACGGCGACGGGATCGCCGGCACCGTCGCGATCCTCGAGAACCTCGGCACCGAGTTCCTGGTCACGGTCGAGGCCGAGGACGGCGTCACGGTGCAGGCGACGGTGGGCGAGGGCGAAGAGCCGGCCGAGGGCGAGGAGGTGCGCGTACGGCCGATCGAGCACCGTGCGCTCGTGTACCGGGCCTCCGACGGCGAGCTGGTCGGGTCGGAGCGCACGGTCGAGGACGACGCCGCCGTGGCGGAGCGCGCGCCGGTTTGATCCGGGGGCGCTGGACGCCGGCCGACCGGGCCGCGTCGATCTACCAGGAGCTGCCCTTCGAGGTGCCGGCGGGCGTTCCCGCCGTGTCGGTGCGCCTGCGCTACGACCGCTCGCGCGCGGTGCTCGACCTCGGCTTGTTCGATCCGGAGGGCTTCCGCGGCTGGTCGGGCGGCGCGCGGGAGGGCTTCGTCGTCACGCCCGAGCGGGCGACGCCCGGCTACCTGCCCGGCCCGCTGCCGGCGGGCGAGTGGCGCGTCCTGCTCGGCCTGCACCGCGTTCCGGCGGACGGCGTCGAGTACGAGGTCGAGATCTCGACGGGCGCGGCCGAGCCGGAGCCCGAGCCGGCGCCGCCGCCCCGGCCCGAGCGGCCGCCGCGGCGCGAGCTGCCGGCGGCGGAGGGCCGCCGCTGGCTCGCCGGCGACCTGCACACGCATACGGTGCACTCGGACGGCGGGCTGACCGTGCACCAGCTCGCCTGCCTCGCACGGTCGCGCGGCCTCGACTACCTCGCGGTCACCGACCACAACACGACCAGCCACCACGCCGTGCTGCCGGCCGCCGCCGCGCACGCGGGGATCCTGCTCGTGGCCGGCTTCGAGCTCACGACCGACCGCGGGCACGCGAACTGCCTCGGGCCGGACCGGTGGATCGACTTCCGCCGTCCCGCCGAGGAGTGGCTGACGGACAGCGAGGCGGCCGGCGGGCTGCTCTCGATCAACCACCCTGTCGACGGGGAGATGTCCTGGCGCCACCCGCTCCGGGGACGGCCGCCGTTCGTGGAGATCTGGCACACGAGCTGGGACCGTTACGCGCCGGCGCCGTTCGAGTGGTGGGAGGCGTGGGGGGCGGGCGTGCCGATCGGCGGCAGCGACTTCCATCGCACCGGCGACCTCCCGCCCGGCTGGCCCACCACGTGGCTCGAGGTGGAGGACGACGACGTGCTCGGCGCGCTCCGCGCCGGGCGCATCGCCATCTCGGCCGGCCCCGACGGTCCCGTGCTGGTCCGCCACGACGGCGAGCTGGTCGTGCTCGAGGGCGAGGGCGCGACGCTGGTCGGCCCCGACGGCGCGCGGCGGCGAATCGAGGCGCCGCGCGTGCGGGTGCCTGCCGCGGAGGGCACGTACCGGCTCGTCGCCGACGACGGGCTCGCGCTCGCGCTGACGCCATGACGGAGCGCATCGGCGTGCACGTGGTCCCGCACACGCACTGGGACCGCGAGTGGTACCTGCCCTTCCAGCGGTTCCGGCTGCGGCTGGTCGACGTCGTCGACGAGGTGCTCGACCTGCTCGAGCGCTCGCCCGAGTACCGCTTCACCCTCGACGGGCAGCTGGCCACCGTCGACGACTACCTCGAGATCCGCCCGGAGGGCGAGGAGCGGATCCGGCGGCTCGCGGCCGAGGGCCGGCTCGCGCTCGGGCCCTGGCAGATCCTGATGGACGAGTTCCTGGTCTCGGGCGAGACGATCGTGCGCAACCTCGAGGCGGGACTCGCGCGCGCGGCCGAGTTCGGCGACGTGCTCGAGGTGGGCTACCTGCCGGACATGTTCGGCCACGTCGCGCAGATGCCGCAGATCCTCAGCCGGGCGGGCATCCGCCACGCCGTCGTCTACCGCGGCGTGCCGGCGGCGGTCGACCGGCACGTCTTCCGCTGGGAGGCGCCCGACGGCTCGGCGGTGCGCGCCGAGTACCTGGTCGGCGGCTACGGCAATGCCGCGTACCTCGCCGACGACCCGGAGCGTGTCGAGGAGGAGCTGGAGCGCTTCGGCGCCGCCGTCGAGCCGTTCTTCGACGGCGGCGACCGGCTGGCGATGGTCGGCACCGACCACATGCCGCCGAGCCCCGACCTGCCGGCCCTGATCGCCCGCGCGAACGCGCGCCAGGAGCGCTTCCGGCTGCGGCTCTCGACGCTCGGCGAGTACCTGGCCGGCGCGCCCGAGCCGGACGGGCTCGTGCAGCGGGGCGAGCTGCGCTCGGCCGCGCGCGCGAACATGCTGATGGGGGTCGTCTCGGCGCGCATCGACCTGAAACAGGCGTGCGCCCGGGCCGAGCGCGCGCTGGCGCGCGGCGCCGAGCCCCTGCTCGCGCTGCACGGCGACGCCTGGCCGGAGGCGTTCCTGCGCGAGGCCTGGTCGCGCGTGATCGCCAACTCGGCCCACGACTCGATCTGCGGCTGCTCCGCCGACGACGTCTGCACCCAGGTGCTCGTCCGCTACGCCGAGGCCGAGCAGCTCGCGGAGGGGCTCGCCGAGCGCACCGCCGCGCAGGTCGCCGCGGCCGTGCCGCGAGGCGCGCTGGCGGTCTACAACCCGTCGCCGCTCGCGCGCAGCGGCCTCGTCGAGGTCGAGCTGCCGGTGGCCGACGGCGTCGGCGCGGTGGCGCTCGAGCTGCCGGACGGGACGCGCGTCGCGACGCAGGAGCTGGCTCGTGGCGAGGCCGAGCTGTACGCGACGGAGCTGCCCGGCGAGCGCCTCGCCGAGCTGCTGAACCGGCTGCACGGAAGGGAGCTGTTCGGCCGCCAGGTGAACGGCTTCGCGGTCGACGCCGACGCGGGCACCGTCGTCTTCGAGGTCGAGGAGGAGGCGTCGGACGCGCCGTTCGACGGCGGCGCGCTGGAGCGGGCGCTCGCGGATGCGGCCGCCGCGGCGCCCGACCGCACCTTCCGGATGCGGATCGTCACCACGCCGCCGCGGCGCCTCGTGGCCCGCGTGCCCGCGCCGGGCCTGGGCTGGACGTCCGCGCGCGCCGTCGCGGGCCCCGTCGAGGTCGCGGAGCCCGTCGAGGCGGGCCCGCGCACGCTCGACAACGGCCTCGTGCGGGTCGAGGTGGCCGCCGACGGCACGTTCGACGTGACCGGCGGCGGCGCCGCGCTCCGCGGCGTCGGCCGGCTGGTCGACGGCGGCGACGCGGGCGACAGCTACAACTGGGCGCCGCCCGCGCGCGACACGCTGGTCGACGCGCCCGGTGCGGTCGCCGTCGAGGTCCGGCAGGCGGGCCCGCTCGTCGCCGAGCTGGCGGTTCGCCGCGGCTACCGCTGGCCCGCCGGCCTGACGGAGGACGCGAAGGCCCGGAGCGACGAGACGGTGCCGGTCGAGGTCGAGACGCTGATCGAGCTGCGGGCGGGCGAGCCCTTCGTGCGGCTCCGAGTCGCCTTCGACAACCCGTCGGCCGACCACCGGCTGCGGCTGCACGTCCCGCTCGCGCGCCGGGCCGAGAGCACGTTCGCCGAGGGGCAGTTCGCCGTCGTGGAGCGCCGCGGCGCGCCGGAGGCCGGCCACGGGGAGGTGCCGCTCGCGACGTATCCCGCCTCGGGCTTCGTCGACGCGGGCGGGGCGGCGCTGCTGCTGGAGCACGTGTGCGAGTACGAGCTCGTCGAGGACGGCGCGGAGCTGGCGCTGACCGTCCTCCGCTCGACGGGGCTGATCAGCCGCTCGGACAACGCGTACCGCGAGGACCCGGCCGGGCCGCAGATCGCGATCCCGGCGGCGCAGTGCCGGGGCCCGTGGAGCCTGTCGTTCGCGCTGCTCCCGCATGCCGGCGGCTGGAGCGCGGCGGGGGTGCCGGGCGAGCTGGAGACGTACCTGCACCCGTTCCGTGTCGCGCGGGGCGGCGGTCCGGCCGGCGCGCTTCCGCCCGAGCTGCCCGGTCTCGAGCTGGAGGGGCGCGGTGTCGTGCTCTCGGCGCTGCGCCGGCGCGGCGAGCAGCTCGAGCTGCGGGTGGTCTGCGAGCACGACGAGCCGTGTACCGCCACGGTGAGGGTGGGCGCCGACGAGCACCGGCTCGAGCTCGGCCCGTGGGAGATCCGCACCGTCCTACTCGGACGCTGACACCTCCGCGAGGGCGGACCCGTCGAGGTCGAAGCCGGCGACGTGCGCCACGTAGGCCGGCGCCTCCCACGGCCGCTCGGCGTGGGAGGAGGGCAGGGGTAGGTACGTCCCGCCCGCGGCCTGCACGAGCAGGATCCCCGCGGCGACGTCCCAGGGGTTCGTCCGCACGCCGAACGTCACGTCGACGCGCCCGGCGGCGACGTAGGCGAGCGCGAGCGCGCCGGAGCCGAGGCGCCGCACGGTGCCGAACGAGCGGACGAGCTCGACGAACAGCGCGCCGTCGTCGCCCGACCAGGGCCGGTGGCCGGGGAACTCGGTCGCCAGCAGGGCGCCGGCGTCGCAGGACGCGCCGGCGGCGGCGAGCGACCGGCCGTTCAGGCTCGCGCCGGCGAGGTCGGCGGCGAACACCTCGCTGCGCACCGGGTCGACGACTGCGCCGGCGACGACGCGGCCCTCGGCGACGGCGGCGATCGAGACGCAGAAGAAGGGGACTCCGGCCGCGAAGTTGTTCGTCCCGTCGATCGGGTCGACGTACCAGGTGATCTCGCCCTCGCCGACGCGGCCGTCCTCCTCGCCGTGCACGGCCGAGCCGGGGAACGCGGCGGTCAGCCGCGCGCGCAGGAACGCCTCGGTGCGGCGGTCGTGCTCGGTCACGAGGTCGTGCGCGCCCGACTTCTGCTCGGCGACGACGCCCTCGCGGAACGCGGCCAGCACCCGCTCGCCCGCCTCGACGGCCGCGTCGGCGGCGGTCGCGCGCAGGCGCGCCGAGAGCGCGACGAGCTCTTCGGTCAACCGCGGGCGGTCAGTCGTCGACGCTGGAGCCGACGACCTTGCAGACCCAGCGGCGGGGCCGCGAGCGGTCGAGCTCGATGAACAGCACCCGCTGCCAGGTGCCGAGGCACAGCTCGCCGTTCGAGACGGGAATCGACTCGCCGGCGGAGCCCATCAGCATCGACATGCAGTGGGCGTGGCCGTTGCCGACCTCCATGTCCTCGGGGCAGATGTTCTCGGTGCGCCGGTCCCAGTCGTCGTGGGCGTAGTAGGTCTCGTGCGGGATCAGCCGGCGCAGCAGCGCGCCGAAGTCCTCGAACATGCCGCGCTCGTACTCGTTCACGCGGACGCAGCAGGTGGTGTGCGGCGAGTAGACGCAGCAGATGCCGTCGACGACGCCCGACTCGGCGACGATCTCGCAGACCTGCTCGGTGATGTCCGAGACGTGAAGGCCGCCCGTCGTCTGGAACTCCCGCTCGGCCTGGAAGACCTTCATCGAGGGCGGAGTCTAATGCCGGCGCGGCCGCCTTGCGAGGGTAGTCTCGATCCGCGCGGGCCCGTAGCTCAGCGGTTAGAGCAGCGGACTCATAATCCGTCGGTCCCTGGTTCGAATCCAGGCGGGCCCTTCCGCGGATCGGTCGCCTCGGCGACCTCCGCCGCCTCTGTGTCGGGGCGCTTGCGCAGCACGACGTAGGCGCCGTGCTCCTCGAGCACGTCCTCGGCATCCGGAGCCACGTGCCCCGGCAACGCGAGGAAGAGGGTGGAGTCGGAGCGCACGTGCTCGTACACGTCGCGTGGCACGGTGACGTGAGCGAAGCAGTCGGCGCGCGCGCACTCGCAGACGATCTCCAGGTCGGCCGCCTGCAGGGCGAGCGTCCGGTCGAGATCCTCGATGTGCTCGTTCACCTCCCGGAAGAAGGCTTCGTTCAGACCGATTCGCCGCTCGCGCTCGTTCACCGCGCCGACACCGTAGACGGCTTTCTCCCTCTTCGCTGGACACGAACAGGTGTTCGTACTAGCCTCGCGGCGTGCAACTGCGACTGGACGTGGCCGACCGGCTCGTCGAGCTGGTCGAGGAGCGGCGGGGGCCGGTCGCGGCCGACGAGGCCGCGCGGTTCGTGCTGCGCCTCGGTCGGGCGGTGCCGGTGGGGCTGGCGCGCTCGCTGCTCGACGACACGGTCGCCGCCGACGCGCGCCTGCGCTGGGCCGGCGACCTGGTGGCGCTGGCGGGGCCGGCGGGCGAGGAGCTGCCGCTCGAGCGCGCGACGTTCGTCGTCTTCGACCTGGAGACGACGGGCCTGCGTCCGGGCGTCGCGCGGCCGTGCGAGATCGGCGCGGTGCGCGTCCACGGCCTCGAGTTGGGCGAGCGTTTCCAGACGCTCGCCAACCCGGGCTCGCGTCTGCAGCCGGCGGTTGCGGCGCTGACCGGCCTGCGCGACGAGCAGCTGCGGCGCGCGCCGCCCGTCGCCGCGGCCGTGCGCCGGTTCCTCGGCTTCGCCGGCGACGCCGTGCTGGTCGCCCACAACGCGCGCTTCGACATGGCGTTCCTCGACGCCGAGACGATGCGCGTCACCGGCCGCCGCGTCGCGGCGACGGTCGTCGACACGCTCGGGCTGGCGCGGCGCCTGCTCGGCGGCCGCTCGGCGACCCTCGCCGCGCTCTCCTATCGCTTCGCCACCGACGTCCAGCCCTGCCATCGCGCGCTGCCCGACGCCGAGGCGACGGCGGAGATCCTGGTGCAGCTGATCGGGCTGGCGCAGGAGCGGGGCGCGCGCACGGTCGCCGACCTGGTCGAGCTGGCCGCGACGCGGCCCCGGCGGGCGCAGCGCAAGCGCTCGCTGGCGTTCGGCGCGCCGCAGCGGCCCGGCGTCTACCTCTTCCGCGACGCCTCCGACCAGGTGCTCTACGTGGGCCGCGCCCGCGACCTGCGCGCCCGCCTGCGCTCGTACTTCCGTTCCGAACGGCAGCGGCCGGCGGTCGAGGCCGCGGTGGCGGCGCTCGAGCGGATCGAGTGGCGCGTCACCGGCTCGGAGCTCGAGGCGGCGCTGGAGGAGCTGCGCCTGATCCGCGAGCTGCGACCGCCCGCGAACGCGCGCTCGGCGCGACCCGACCGCTACGTCTACCTCCGGCGCCGCGGGGCGGGCGTCGTCTGCACGGGCGAGCCCACCGAGCTCGGGCCGATCCGCAGCCGCAATCGCGCGCGGCTCGCCGCACGGGCGCTGGACGGGCTCGAGTGGGAGACCCCGCGAGACGCCGTGCCGCAGCTGCGGCGGAAGCTCGCCCGCCTCGCGCGCGACCTCCGCTTCGAGGACGCGGCGCGCCTGCGCGACCGGCTCGCGGCGCTCGAGCAGGTCGCATCGGAGATCGAGGCCGCGCAGAGGCTGCGTCGGCTCGCGGTCTGCATTGTCGCGCCCGACGTCGAGGACGGTCGGCGTCGCGCGTTCTTCGTCGCCCACGGGCGCGTCGTCCGCTCGCGGCAGCTGGCCGGCGACGGCCGGCTCGAGCTCGCCGCCGGCCGGGCCGACGCGCTCCGGGCGGAGCCGAGCCTCGCTCCGGAGGCGATGGACGAGCTCGCGGTGGTCGCGTCGGTGCTGCGCCGCCCCGCGCCCGAGCTGCGGGTCCTGCCGCTGCGCACCGAGGTCGTCCCGCAGGCGTCGTGGACAAGTAGCCAGATCGCGTAGCCGGGCACGCGCGTCCGTGGAACGACTCATCGAGGTTTCGACCATCCCTCGAACCGGGGATGCCGTCGGCGTGTCCATTCTCTGGATCGTCCTGGTCGTCGCGATCGTCCTCGCGGTGCTGGGCGTCTTCTCGCGCAGCGCCTGGTGACCCCGGGTCGCTGAGCTAGGATTCGTCCCGATGCACGAGATCGGGACGATGCGCGTCAAGAGCGGCCTCGCCGAGATGCTCAAGGGCGGCGTGATCATGGACGTCGTCGACGCCGAGCAGGCGAAGATCGCCGAGGACGCCGGCGCCTGCGCGGTCATGGCGCTCGAGCGCGTCCCGGCCGACATCCGCCGCGACGGCGGCGTGGCGCGCATGTCCGACCCGGAGATGGTCCGGGGCATCCAGGACGCCGTCACCATCCCGGTGATGGCGAAGTGCCGCATCGGCCATTTCGCCGAGGCGCAGATCCTGCAGGCGCTCGAGATCGACTACATCGACGAGTCGGAGGTGCTGACGCCCGCCGACCTGGAGCACCACGTCGACAAGTGGGGCTTCACCGTCCCCTTCGTCTGCGGCGCGACGAACCTGGGCGAGGCGCTGCGGCGCATCGCCGAGGGCGCCGCCATGATCCGCACGAAGGGCGAGGCGGGCACCGGCGACATCGTCAACGCCGTCACGCACATGCGCGCCGTCTTCGGCGGCATCCGGCGGCTGCAGTCGCTGCGCAGCGAGGAGCTGTACGCGGAGGCGAAGAAGCTCGGCGCGCCGCTGGAGCTCGTCCAGTGGGTGGCCGAGCACGGCCGGCTGCCCGTCGTCACGTTCACGGCGGGCGGCATCGCGACGCCGGCCGACGCGTCGCTGTGCATGCAGCTCGGCGCCGACGGCGTATTCGTCGGCTCGGGCATCTTCAAGTCGGGCGACCCTGCCAAGCGCGCCCGCGCGATCGTCGAGGCGACGACGCACTACCTCGACGCCGAGGTGCTGGCGCGCGTCTCGGCGGGTCTCGGCGAGGCGATGGTCGGCATCTCCACCAGCACGATCCCGGCCGAGCAGCTGCTCGAGACCCGCGGCTGGTAGCTCAGCCGCCCCGGTAGGCGCCCAGGTACACGAGCACCTGCGCGTTCTCCGGCGCGTGGGAGCCGGCGGCAGGCGTCTGCTCGACGACGGTGCCGGCCTCGGCGCGCACGCTGACCGTGCGCTTCACGAAGATCAGGCGGAGGTGGGCGCCGTTCAGGGTCGACACCGCCTGCTGGAGCTTCTGACCCGTCGTGTCGGGGACGGTCTCCTCGGGGTTGCCTCCTGGGCCCTGCGAGGCGTTGATCGTGACGTGGGAGCCGCGCGTCGCCGACGCGCCGGCGGCCGGGGACTGCGCGTCGATCGTGCCCAGCGTCGAGTCGCCCGGGACGTAGCCGATGCTGACGCCGAAGCCGGCGGCGTCGAGCTGGTGGACAGCCGACTGCACGCGGTCGCCGCTGACGTCCGGCACCGTCCCGGTCGCCGGCCGCGCCTGCGTCGTCGAGGTCGTCGCGGCCGCGGTCGTCGTCCCGGCAGGCGGCGGGCTCGACGACGACTGCGCGTCCTGCTGCGATCCAGCCGAGACGTTGACGCGAACGGACGAGCCGCCCGGGATCCGCGTGCCGGCCGCCGGGTGCTGCGCCACGACCGTGCCCTGCGGCCTGGACGACGGCACCGTCACGGTGTGCGCCGAGAGTCCGGCGGCCTGCAGGGCGTGCGCCGCGGCGCTCTGCGACCGGCCGGTGAGGCCCGGGACGGTCGCCGAGGACACGGCCGCCACCGAGAGCGCCACGCCCGAGCCCCTGGCGACCTTCCCGCCGGGCGCGGGCGACTCGGCGACGACCGTCCCCGCCGGCTTCGACGAGCGCACCTGCTGCGTCGTCGCGTCGAGACCCTTCGCCTTCAGCTGAGCCTGCGCCGCGGCGACGTCGAGCCCGCGCACGTCGGGGATCGCGACACGCCCGGCGCCCGGCCTGGCGCCGCCGCCCGTCGCGGTCGACGACGTCACCACGACGGTGGTCGCGCCGTTCGGCTGGTTGTCGCGATGCGTGACGAGCCACGCGATCAGGATCCCGAGCGCGACCAGCGCCAGCACGCCGAGCGCCAGCAGCATGCCCCAGCCGATGCGCCGGTCGGGCGGCGGCCCGGCGGGTGGAGGCGGCGGCGCCGGATCGACGAGCGTCGTGCGGCGTCGGTCGGCCGGGCTCCACTCGGGGGTGGGCCAGGTGTCCTGCTGCTCCGGGGGGCGATCGGTCTGCAAGGCTCCTCGAGTGCAACGTTTGCTGGTCACCGGTGGTTGCGGCACCCTTGGCCGGGAGCTCGTCGAGCGGGCGCCGGCGCGCGGCTGGGCGCTACGCGCGACCTGGTGGCAGCGCGAGCCGCGGGGGGAGGCGGACTGGGTTCGCGTCGACGTGCGCGACCCGGCGGCGGTGGCCGAGGCGGCGGCGGGCTGCGACGCCGCGATCCACACCGCCTACCGTCAGGACGGCGACGCGTGGTCGACCAACGTCGACGGCTCCGAGGCGGTCGCCCGGGCGATGCGGTCGGGGCGCCTCGTGCACCTCTCCAGCGACCTCGTCTTCGACGGCGCCCGGGGCCGCTACCGCGAGGAGGATGCGACGGGCCCCGTCAACGACTACGGACGCTCGAAGGCCGAGGCGGAGCGGCGCGTCGCCGCGGCCCATCCCGCAGCGACGATCGTCCGCACGTCGCTCATCTACGGCGGCGCAGAGCCGGGGCCCCAGGAGCGGCTCGCGCGGGAGGGGACGCGCTTCTTCGTCGACGAGATCCGCTCGCCGGTGCACGCGGGCGACCTCGCCGAGGCGCTGCTCGACCTGCTCGACCGCGACGTGCCGGGGCCGCTGCACCTGGGCGGCGCCGACGACGTCGACCGCTACGACTTCGCGCTGCTGCTCGGCGCCGACCCTGCGCGCATCGAGCGCGCGCACACCACGCCCGACCGGGCGCCCGACGTGTCGCTCGACAGCTCCCGTGCCGCGGCGCTGCTGCCGACGCGCCTTCGTGGCGTCTACGAGGTGCTCGGGTCCGACCAGACGTTCTCGAACGTGCCGAACCGCAGCTCCTGGTCGTAGAGGTACGCCGTCTCGTCGACCCGGCGCATGTACTCCTCGCGGTGGAGCTCGACGAAGGCGTTGTACGCGTCGCGCGTGTCCCACCGGTCGATCACGAGGTAGCGCCCGGGCTGCTCGACGTCGCGCAGCACCTCGGTGCCCACGTAGCCGACGCCCTGCATGAAGAAGTGCGCCCAGTCGCCCTCGGCGCCGTAGACCCGCTCGAACTCGGCGGCGTCGCGGACGTCGTAGACGAAGGCGAGCGCGATCACCGCAGGCCGCCGCGCTCGTGGTGGGCCTGGAAGAAGTTCTCGCTGCCCGCGGTCGCCATCGCCGCCGAGGCGCTGATCTCGAGCGCGAGCGCGGCCGCGGCGACGATCTGGGCGAAGCGGTAGACCCGGCCGGAGCCGGCGCAGCCGATCGAGGCGAGCCAGTCGCGGGCGGAGGGGAGGGTCGTGCCGCCGCCGACGGTGCCGACCTCGAGCCCGCCGAAGCGGATCGACGCCTGCAGGCCGCCGTCGACGCGGCGGCCGGTGCCGTGGGCCATCGAGCTGGTGGCGACCATGCCCAGATCCTGACCGGTGGCGGCGAAGATCGCGGCGATCGCCGAGGCGGGCGTGAAGGCCACCGACTGCATCCCGGAGGCGACGGCGCCGTGCGTGCCGGCCCACGAGAGCGCGGCGAGGTCGTCGGCGGTGGTCCGGAGGACGCGGCGGATCTGCTCGTCGGAGAGGAACGCCTCCGCGAGCACCGTCTTCCCGTGACCGGAGCCGAAGTACTCGGCGGACGGCTTCTTGTCGCCGCCCATGTTCGCCTCGAGGATCGCGCGCTCGGGCTTCACGGGTGCGCGCTGCATCACGTAGCCCATGTTCAGCCCGTAGCTGTTGCGCGTCATCATGTTCGGCCCGACGGCGTCGCCGGTCGTCCAGCGCCAGAGGACGTGGCACATCGGCCCGACCACGTGCGTGCGCACCTCGCGCAGCCGGGCGCGGCGCGAGAGCGCGGGGTCGTCGCTCGCCTCGAGCCAGGCGCGCATCGGCTCCAGCTCGCCTTCGATCCAGCGGGCCAGCGCGAGCGCCGCGCCCGCGTCGGCGCAGACGAAGCAGGAGGCGCGCGTGATCCGGTCGGCGAGGACGTAGGTGCGGATCGTCCCGGCGGCGAGCGCGCCCCGGGTCATCGAGGCGGTGAGCCCGCCCTCGGTGTGCGCGAGCGGCACGTGCACCGTCTCGCTCGCCCGCCCGGTCTCGACGACGGCGCCGTCGCCGTCGGAGAGCTCGTACGAGCCGAGCTCGATCGTGAGCGGCACCGCGGAGACGGGGATGACGGCGACGCCGACGAGCGACTCGGCCGCGGACGCGAACGGCTCGAGGTCGACGGAGGTGACGAGGCCGCCGTCCAGTGCCATGGCGCCGCGGCGGGCCTCGATCGAGGCGGGGTCGTTCTTCCGGGGCCAGCGCACGCCGCTTTGTACCTGGTACGACGCAGCCGTACCAGGTACACGGGGTAGGCTCGGCCGGATGGCCGCCGTGGAGATGCGCGGAAAGCCGCTCGCCGAACGCGTTCGCGCCACCGTCGCCGAGGAGGTGCGCGCGCTCGGGCACGTCGGACTCGTGACGGTGCTCGTCGGCGACGACCCCGCCTCCGACGTCTACATCCGCATGAAGCACCGCGCGGCGACCGCGGCCGGGTTCGACGCGACCGACCTGCGCCTGCCGGCGACGATCGCGCAGGACGAGCTGCTCGCCAGGGTGGCCGAGCTGAACGCCGACGACGCCGTCGACGCGCTCCTCGTGCAGCTGCCGCTGCCGGACGGGCTCGACGAGGCCGCCGTGATCCGCGCCGTCGAGCCGGTGAAGGACGTCGACGGATTCCACCCATTCAACGCGGGCTCCCTCTACCTCGGACGGCCGACGCTCGTTCCGGCCACGCCCCGCGGGATCATGGCCCTGCTCGCCGAGCACGAGATCGAGCTGGACGGCGCGCGCGCCTGCGTGATCGGGCGCAGCGACATCGTCGGCAAGCCGCTGGCGCACCTGCTGCTGCAGGCGAACGCGACGGTCACGATCTGCCACTCGCACACGCGCGACCTCGCCCGCCACACGCTCGACGCCGACGTCCTGGTCGTCGCGGTCGGCGTGGCCGGCCTCGTCAGCCCCGATATGGTCAAGAGCGGCGCCGTCGTCGTGGACGTCGGCATGAACCGCACCGAGGCCGGGCTGGTCGGCGACGTCGACCCGGGCGCCGCCGGCGTTGCCTCCTTCGTCACCCCCGTTCCCGGCGGCGTCGGCCCGATGACGATCGCCTGCCTGCTCGAGAACGCCGTCCGTTGCGCACGATATCGCCGCGGCGACCTTGCATTTCCAGGCTGATCTGGTGGTAGGCTTGCGCGCGCTCCGTCGGTCGACGGGCTTGTAGGCGTCTAGCAAGGAGTAGGTCAGTTGGCTGAAGGCACGGTCAAGTGGTTCTCGAACGAGAAGGGCTACGGCTTCATCGAGCGTGGCGGCGGCGAGGCGGACGTGTTCGTTCACTTCTCGGCCATCGCCGGTGAGGGCTACAAGTCGTTGACCGAGGGTCAGCGCGTCTCGTTCGACGTCGTGCAGGGCGACAAGGGCCTGCAGGCGGCGAACGTCTCGGCGCTCTAACCCTTTTCGGAACCAGGTTGTGCAGAGGGCTCCGAAAGGAGCCCTCTCTTTTGTCTATGGGAGGATGCAGACGATGACGGCGATCACGAGGGACGAGGTGCTGCACGTGGCGCGGCTGGCGCGCCTCGAGCTGACCGACGACGAGGTCGGCCGGTTCCAGGAGCAGCTCTCGGCGATCCTCGACGCCGTCTCGAAGGTCGCCGAGCTCGACCTGGAGGACGTGCCGCCGACCGCGCATCCCCTCCAGGTTGCGAACGCCTGGGCCGAGGACGTGCCGCGGCCCTGCCTGCCGCTGGACGAGGTCTTCGCGAACGCGCCCGACCGCGACGACGACCACTTCCGGGTGCCGCCGGCATGACGCTGGACACCCTGACCCTCACCGCCGAGCGGGCGAAGGACCTGCTCGACCGCCGCGAGGTCTCGGGCGCCGAGCTCTTCGCCGCCTACCTCGACGCGATCGGCGAGCGCGACCCCGAGCTGCACGCGTTTCTCCACGTCTGCGAGAACGATCCGGGCGAGGGCATCCCGATCGCGATCAAGGACGTGATCGGCACACGGGGGATCCCGACGACCGCCGGCTCGAAGATCCTCGAGAGCTACATCCCCGTCTACGACGCGACCGTGATCGCGAACTGCCGGACGCGCGGCCTGCGCGTGATCGGCAAGACGAACACCGACGAGTTCGCGATGGGCTCGTCGACCGAGAACTCTGCGTTCGGGCCGTCGCACAACCCCTGGGATCCGTCGCGTGTCCCGGGCGGCTCCGGCGGTGGCAGCGCGGCGGCCGTCTCGGGAGGGCTTGCCCCGTGGGCGCTCGGTTCCGACACGGGCGGATCGATCAAGCAGCCGGCCGCGCTCTGCGGCCACGTCGGCCTTCGGCCGACATACGGCACGGTCTCGCGGTACGGCGTCGTCGCGTTCGCGTCCTCGCTCGACCAGGTCGGCCCGGTCGCGCGCAACGTGCGCGACTGCGCGTTCCTCTACTCGGTCATCTCGGGCCGCGATCAGAACGACTCGACGACTGTCGACGTGCCGGAGGTCGAGCTCCCGACGGCGGAGGATCTGAAAGGCCTTCGCATCGGGGTGCCGAGGGAGATGAACGGAGTCGACGGCATCGAGCCCGGCGTCTCGGCCGCGGTGAACAAGGCGCTCGAGCTCGCCGAGTCGCTCGGCGCGACGGTCGAAGAGTGCTCTCTGCCGCGCTCGGTCGACTACGGCGTCGCCTGTTACTACGTCGTCTCGCCTGCGGAAGCATCGGCCAACCTCGCGCGCTACGACGGCGTCCGCTTCGGGCTGCGCGACGACGGCGCCGACTTCCGCGAGATGGTGATGAAGACGCGCGACGCCGGCTTCGGCGACGAGCCGAAGCGACGGATCATGGTCGGTACGTACGCGCTCTCGTCCGGCTACTACGACGCGTACTACGGCACCGCGCTGAAGGTGCGCACCGTCATCAAGCGCGAGCACGACGAGCTGTTCGAGCGCTTCGACGTGCTCGTGTCGCCGACGAGCCCGACCGTCGCGTTCCCGCTCGGCGCGAAGGTGCACGACCCGATCGCGATGTACCTCAACGACCTGTTGACGATCCCGTCGTGCATGGCCGGCCTGCCGGGGCTCTCGATCCCCTGTGGGCTGTCGGAGGGCCTTCCCGTCGGCCTGCAGCTGGTCGGCCCGCAGTTCGCGGAGAACACCTTGTTCCGTGCCGCGCACGCGCTCGAGCAGGCGATCGGCTTCGACATCGTCCCGGAGCGGCTGCGATGACCTGGGAGCCGGTGATCGGGCTGGAGATCCATGTCCAGCTGAAGACGGAGACGAAGATGTTCTGCCGCTGCCGCAACGGCTTCGGCGGCGGGCCGAACACGCAGACCTGCCCGGTGTGCCTCGCGCTGCCCGGAGCGTTGCCGGTAGCGAACAAGCGCGCGATCGAGGAGTGCATCAAGCTCGGCATCGCGCTCGACTGCGAGATTGCGGAGCGCGCCGTCTTCCACCGCAAGAACTACTTCTATCCCGACCTGCCGAAGGCGTACCAGATCAGCCAGTACGACGAGCCTCTGTGCTCGCGCGGCCACCTCGACGTGCCGACCGAGGACGGTGTGCTCCGCATCGGCATCACGCGCGCGCATCTCGAGGAGGATGCGGCGAAGAACGTGCACGTCGCCGCGTCGGGGCGCATCCACGGGGCGACGGCCACGCTCGTCGACTTCAACCGGGGCGGCACGCCGCTCGTCGAGATCGTCACCGAGCCCGACATCCACGACGCCGAGACGGCGAAGCGCTTTCTGCAGCTGCTCCGCCAGACGGTCGTCGAGCTCGGCCTGTCCGACGCAGAGCTCGAGAAGGGCTCGATGCGCTTCGACGTCAACGTGTCGGTCCGGCCGGCCGGCTCCGACGAGCTGCGCACGCGCACGGAGCTCAAGAACATGAACTCGTTCAACTTCG
>DASVDV010000016.1:0-65051 GCA_036380895.1 Gaiellaceae bacterium
CTCATGCGACCCCCAGCAGCTGCTGGACGCGGCCGCGGTCGGCGAGCAGGTCGGCCGCGGGGCCGGCGTGGACGACGCGGCCGGTGTCGAGCACGACCGCGTCGCGGGCGACGCGCCGCACCACTCCGAGGTTCTGCTCCACGAGCAGCACCGTCGTCAGCTCGGAGACGCGCTCGAGCACCTGCGCGACCTCGGTGACGAGCAGCGGCGCGAGCCCCTTCGTCGGCTCGTCGACGAGGAGCACCCGGTTGCCGTTCAGGAGCGCTCGCGCGATCGCGACCATCTGCTGCTGCCCGCCCGAGAGGGTGCCTGCGGGCTGCCGCGCCCGTTGCTTCAGCTCCGGGAAGAGCTCGTAGACGAGGTCGTAGCGCGGGTCGGGGTCGCGCTCGGCGAGGCGCAGGTTCTCCTGCACCGTCAGCCCCGAGAAGACGTCGCGGTCCTCGGGGACATAGCCGACGCCTCGCCGCACGATCCGGTAGGTGGGCGCGCGGCCGACCTCGGCGCCGCCCAGCTCGACCGAGCCGTCGGCGGGAACGAGGCCCATCAGCGCCCGCAGCGTGGTCGTCTTGCCGACGCCGTTGCGGCCGAGCAGCGCCGTGACGCCGCCCTCGGCGACGTCGAACGAGACGCCCTGCAGCACGTGCGAGGCGCCGAGCCGCACGTGCAGGTCGCGCACGCGGAGGAGGGCGGTCAGAGCGCCTCCCCGAGGTAGGCCTGCTGCACCGTCTCGTCGCGCATGATCGCCTGCGGCTCGTCGACCGCCAGCAGCCGGCCGTGGTGCATGACCGCGATCCGCTCGGCGAGCCCGGTCACCACCTCCATGTGGTGCTCGACCATCAGGATCGTCTTGCCCTCGCCGAGATGGACGGAGCGGATCAGCTCGACCAGCTCGGGCACGTTCTCGACGGACACGCCTGCCATCGGCTCGTCCAGCAGGATCACTCGCGGCTCGCCCGCCAGCAGCATCGCCAGCTCGAGCTTGCGCTTGTCGCCGTGCGACAGCGAGCCCGCCGGCACCGCCTCGCGACCCGCCAGGCCGACACGGCCGAGCGCCCACGCGGCGCGCTCCACCGCCTCCCGCACGCGGGCCGCCCGCCGCCAGATCCGCATCGTCCCGCCCAGCGCGGCCTCGGCGGCGAGCCGCACGTTCTCGAGCGCCGGCAGGAGCGGGAAGACGTTCGACACCTGGAATGTCCGGCCGAGCCCCGCCCGCGTGCGGCGGTGCGGCGGCTCGCCGGTCACGTCGACGCCGCCGAGCTCGACACGCCCGCTGGTGGGGCGCGTCAGCCCGGAGACGAGGTTGAACAGCGTCGTCTTGCCGGCGCCGTTCGGCCCGATCACGGCGAGCAGCTCGCCCTCGCGGGCCTCGAGGTCGACGTCGGCGAGGATGGTCGCGCCGCCGATGTCGAGCCCGAGGCCCTTCACTGCGAGGATCGGGGATGCGGTCACGCGGGGTGCGTCTACTTGATCGCGTGGACGGGCGGGGCCGTCGCGTAGGTCGAGGCCGTTCCCGTCACCTGCGCGGCCAGCCGACCGCCCTTCGAGACCAGCTTCACCCGGAACATCGGCTGGAGCATCGCGTGATCCTGCGGGCGGATCGCCTGGAAGCCCTTCGGCGCCAGGAACTTCCAGCCCTCCAGCGCGGACACCATCTTGTCCGGGTCGTCGTCGCCCTTCTGCAGCGCGTGCACGATCATCTGCGCCGCGACGAAGCCGTCCGGCGTGAACAGGTCGGGCACCTGGCCGCGCTTGCGCATCTGCTTGACGAGCCAGTCGTTGACCTTGTTCTTCGGGGCCGTGTAGACGTAGTGCGACAGGAACGAGATCTTCGTCGCCTGCGGCCCCATCGTCGACCAGGTCGCGTGCTCGGCGAGACCGGTGACGACCTGGGTGCTGGCGAAGACGCCCTGCTGGTCGAGCGCCTTCCACATCGCCCCCGCGGTCGTGCCGGCCCAGGCGACGAAGACGAGGTCGGCGTTCGCCTGCTTCGCCTTCTGCGCGAACGGCGTGAAGTCGGTGGCGCTGAGCGGCACCGAGATCTCCGAGACGTTGTGCCCCTTGCCGCCCAGGATCGCCTTCACGGCCAGGTAGTTGCCGTGGCCGAAGACCGAGTCCTGGTTGAAGACGACGACCTTCTTGCCGGATCCGTTCAGGAACGAGGCCGCGTCGAGGACGTCCTGGGTGGTCTGGCGGCCGGAGCGGAACGTGTAGCGGTTGATGCCCGTGATCGCGTCGCTCGCGGCCGGGCCGGAGACGTACAGGATGTGGTTCTGGTCGGCGAGCGGCGCCAGCTGCAGCGCGACGCCCGACGAGACCGTGCCGGCGATGATCTTGACGCCCTGGCCGATCAGGCTCTTGGCCTCGGAGACCGCGGTGGCCGGGTCGCCCTTGTCGTCGACGATGTTCAGGTTGATCGTCTTGCCGTTGACCTTGTTGGTGCCGTGCGTGGCGTACTTCAGCCCGTAGCGGAGGCCCTCGAGGTACTCGGCGCCGTAGGCGGCCAGCAGGCCGGTGCGCGAGTAGACGATGCCGACGTCGTACGAGCCCGCCGACGCGCGCTGGGATTGCGCGGCGACGGTGGCGGTCCCGCCGAGCAGCCCGAAGGCCACGAGCGCGACGAGAACCGTGACGAAGCGATGGCGCATGAACGCATCCTCCTGACGAAAGCGGGGGCCGCAGCGGAACCTGAGACCCGATTCAGGTGTGAGTTTTCGCCGATCGACCGGACGGTGTCAACCCCGCCGGCCCCTGCCGGGCCGTGTTCAGGCGGTGAGGACGAACGGCTCGCTGCTCGTCACGACGACCGTGTGCTCGGCGTGCGCGACGAGACTGCGGTCGGCGGTGACGACCGTCCAGCCGTCGTCCTCCACGACCACGTCGCCGCAGCCGGCCGCGACGACCGGCTCGATCGTCAGCACCAGCCCCTCGGTGAGCACGGTCGTGTCGTAGGCGTCGTAGTAGTTCGCGACGACGGGCGGCTCGTGGATCGTCTCGCCGATCCCGTGGCCGCTCAGCGCCGGGATCACGTTGAAGCCGGCCTCCTCCACCTCGGCCTGGATCGCCCGGCCGAGCGCGTTCAGCCGCACGCCCGCGCGGACGAGCCGCAGCGCCCGCGCGAGCGCCCGCTCGGCGGTCTCGACGAGCGCCACCGCCTCGGCGGGCGCCTCGCCGGCCGTGACGGTGATCGCGGCGTCGGCCATGTAGCCGCCCAGCTCGGCGGTCGCATCCAGGGTGACGACGTCGCCGTCGCGGAGGCAGCGCTGGGACGGGATGCCGTGCACCGCCTCCTCGTTGACGCTGATGCAGTTGACGCCCGGGAAGCCGTAGACGAGCTGCGGCGCCGAGCGGGCGCCGTGGCGCGCGAAGACGCCGGCGCCGATCTCGTCCAGCTCGCGGGTCGCCACGCCGGGCCGGACGGCGTCGCGCATCTCCTCGAGCGCCTCCGCCACGGCCCGTCCGGCCGCGCGCAGCCCAGCCAGGTCGCGGTCCGACCCGATCGACATGGACGGAAGGCTAGACAGGCGGCTGCGATGCAGCCGGCCGCCCGTTCCTTTATCTTCTGAAGCGATGCCCGAGATCCGCATCCCGCCCGTGCTGCGCGCCGAGGCCGCGGGCAACCGCAGCGTCTCCGTCGAGGCGGGCACCGTGCGCGCCGCGATCGGCGAGCTGCTGGCGCAGTACCCGGCGCTCGAGGCGCGCGTGCTCCCGAACGGCGAGCTGCCGGCCTTCCTCAACGTCTTCGTCGACGGCCAGGACGTGCGGCTCCTCGCCGGGCTCGACACCGAGGTCGAGCCCGGCTCCGCGATCCTGCTGCTACCCGCCGTCGCCGGCGGGTAGCGCCACCATCCGCGGCGCGGGCGCCGGCTGAGGCGCCGGCGCGTGGACGTGGCCGAGGTGTCCGTGCACCTCGGTGCCGTAGCCGCCCGGGACCGGGATGTAGAACTCGGGGTAGCCCCACATGCCGTGCTCGTGCACGTCGAGGCCCTGCGTCTCGACCTCGGGCTCGACGCGGATCCCCCACAGCGCGTCCATCACGCGGAGCGCGGCGTACGACGAGCCGAAGCCGAATGCGCCGACCGCGACGAGCCCCAGCGCCTGCACGCCGAGCTGGTGCGGCGAACCGGTGTAGACGAGCCCGCCGGTGCCGGTCGCGAGCTTGCCGGCCAGCGCCGGCACCGCGAAGAGCCCGCAGGCGAGCGTCCCCCACACGCCCGACATGCCGTGCACGGCGACGGCGCCGATCGGGTCGTCGATGCCGATCGACTCGACGAAGACGACGCCGAAGACCGCGATCAGGCCGGAGCCGGCGCCGATCGCGATCGCCGCCCACGGCGCGACGAAGCCGGAGGCGGCGGTGATCGCGACCAGGGCTCCGAGCGCGCCGTTCAGCATCATCGAGATGTCGGGCTTGCCGAGGCGCACCCAGGCGACGAGGACGCCCGTGACCGCGCCGGCCGCCGCCGCGATGTTCGTCGTGGTCGCGACGTAGGCGAAGAAGCCCACGCCGCCCAGGTCGACCGACAGCGTCGAGCCGGGGTTGAAGCCGAACCAGCCGAACCAGAGGATGATCGTGCCGAGCACGGCGTACGGGATGTTGTGGCCCGGGATCGGGTTGGCGCGACCGTCGGTGCCGAACTTGCCGATGCGCGGCCCCAGGATCAGCGCTCCGGCGAGCGCCGCCAGCGCGCCCTGGTAGTGAACGACCGTCGAGCCGGCGAAGTCCTGCATACCGTGAGCGAACAGCCACCCGTGCGGGCTCCAGATCCAGTGCGAGACGATCGAGTAGACGACCGTGAAGTAGACGCCGAAGGCGACGTACACCCACAGCTTCGCCCGCTCGGCCATCGCGCCCCAGACGATCGCGAGCGACACGCCCGCGAACACGACCTCGAACAGGTAGCCGGCCGCGCCGGGGATCTCCGAGAACCAGTCGAACGGCTTCTGGCCCACCGCCGTCAGCTCGCCCACCGACGGGAAGAACCCGTGCGTGCCGATCAGGCTGCCGCCGTCGCCGAACGCCAGCCCGAAGCCGACCGCCCAGTAGACGAGCGAGCAGAGCCCGAAGATGAGCACGTTCTTGCCGGCGATGTGGCCGGCGTTCTTCATCCGCGTCAGCCCCGCCTCGAGGAACGCGAAGCCGGCCTGCATGAACATCACGAGCACGGCCGCGATCACGACCCAGATGGTCGAAGCGGCGATCAGCAAGTCGTGCCTGGTCATCCCGTCTCCCCTTTCGTCGGTCCACGACGACAAGAGGCCCCGGAAGCGCACATCGGCTGTGCGCTTCCGAGGCCTCGATGCCTCCCCCCGACCACCACCCGCGGCGGCCAGGTGGAGCGATACTACAAAAAGGGAAGGATGGACGCCACCGTTTCCTGCTAGCGTTGGGCGCGTCGTGCCGGAGATGACCTTCAAGCCGTGCTTCATTTCGGTCATCGCCTGCTGCGCGCAACAGGCCTAGCCGGATCGACCCGTCACACCGGTTAGGCCCCGACAGCAGGACGGGAGCAGCCGGATGAGCGGCTTCGCGCTGCGCTGCCGGGTCTGCGAGGACGTGACGCCGCCTTCGCCGGCGCAGGCGTGCGTCCGCTGCGACGGGCCCACCGACGTCGCCTACGACTGGGACTGGATCGCCAGCCGCGTCGACCGCGACCGCGTGGCCGCCGGCCCGTCGTCGCTGTGGCGCTACGGCGCGCTGCTGCCGGCCGGCGCGCGGGTCGAGACGGGCGCCGGCTGGACGCCGCTCGTGCCGGCGACCCGGCTGTCGGAGCTGCTCGGCGTCGAGCTGCACCTGAAGCTGGAGACGGCGAACCCGACCCTCTCGTTCAAGGACCGCGTGGCGACGATCGCCGTCTCGGCGGCGCTCGACCACGGCGTCACGACGCTCTGCTGCTCGTCGACCGGGAACCTCGGCGACGCGGTCGCGTCGGTCGCGGCCGCCACGGGGCTGGAGACGATCGTGCTGGCGCCCGCGGGCGAGGCGGCCGAGGGGCTCGGCGCACGCGTCTCGGGCGCCCGCGTGTTCGCGGTCGACGGCTCGTACGACGACTGCCGCCGGCTGGAGCGCCAGCTCGGCCGGCTGTTCCCCTGGGGCTTCGTCGGCGGCAACCTGCACGCCTACGCGAGCGAGGGCGCGAAGACGATCTCCTTCGAGATCTGCGAGCAGCTCGGCTGGCGGCTCCCGGACGCGGTCGTGTGCCCGGCCGCGTCGGGGACGCTGTTCGCGAAGCTCGCGCAGGGCTTCGCGGAGGCGGCACGAGCGGGACTCGCCGACGGGGGGCCGCCGCGGCTGTACGCCGCGCAGGCCGAGGGCGCGAGCCCGATCGCCGCCGCCTACGCCGACGACCGCGGCATCTCGCGCGTCGAGGCGTCCACTTCCGTCCGCTCGCTGGCGATCGGCGACCCGGCCTCGGGCGACCTCGCGCTCGGTGCGGCCCGCTCGAGCGGCGGCGGGATCGTCGCGCTCTCGGAGGCTCGCATCGACGCGCACACGCGACTGCTCGCCGAGACCACCGGCGTCTTCGCCGACCGGGCGGGCGGCGCCGCGCTCGGGGCGCTGCTGCAGGCGGTCCGCGACGAGCAGGTCGCTCCCGGCGAGCGCGTCGTGCTCGTCGTCACCGGCGCGGGCGTGAAGCCGTACGCCTCGCAGGAGGCTCCGCCCGTCACCGTCGTCGACCCGGACGTCGACGAGGTGCTCCACCGGCTCGGCCTCGAGCGCTGATGGACGCCGCGGTGGCGCACGAGGGGCTCGACCGCAGCGCGAAGCCGCTGCGGCGCGACGTCCGTTTCCTCGGCACGATCCTCGGGATCGTCCTCTCCGAGCAGGAGGGGCCCTGGCTGCTCGAGCTGGTGGAGCGCATCCGCCTCGTCTCGCGGACGGCGCGCGAGCGCGGCGCGGCCGACGAGGTCGACGAGCAGATCGCGGTGCTCGAGCCCGCGCAGCAGGTGCTGGTGCTGCGGGCGTTCGCGCTCTACTTCCAGCTCGCCAACCTGGCCGAGCAGCACCATCGCTTGCGGCGGCGGCGCGAGCTGGCGCACGACCGGCGGCCGCTGCGGGAGTCGCTCGACGAGGCGTTCCGGCTGCTCGAGGAGGTGCCGCCGGAGGAGCTCGACGCGCGCGCCCGCTCGACCAGCCTGCGGCTCGTGCTCACCGCGCACCCGACGGAGGCGACGCGGCGGACGATCCTGCTCGCGCACATCCGCATCTCCGAGCAGCTGGCGAGGCTCGACGATCCGCGCCTCACGCCCGACGAGCGGGCGCGGGTGGCGGATCGGCTGGCCGAGGAGGTTACGCTGCTGTGGCAGACCGACGAGGTGCGGCACGACCGGCTGCGCGTGCGCGACGAGATCCGCCACGGGCTCTGGTTCTTCGAGCACACGCTGATGGACGCTGCGACCGACCTGCTGGAGGAGTGGCGGCGCCGGCTGCCGGACGCGCCGCCGCCGCTGCGCTTCGGCTCGTGGATCGGCGGCGACATGGACGGCAATCCGTCCACCGGCGCCGACACCGTCGACGAGGCGCTCGCCCGCGCCCGGGCGCTCGCGCTCGGCCGCTACCGCGACGAGGTGCGCGCGCTGGCGGTGGAGGTGGCGCCGACGCGCTCGCTGGTCACGGTGTCCGACGAGCTGGAGGCGTCGCTCGCGCGCGACGAGCGGGAGCTGCCCGGCTACGCGGCCGAGATCGGCGCCCGCAACGAGCTCGAGCCCTACCGGCGGAAGCTGTCGTTCATGTGGTGGCGGCTCTCCCACGACGGCTACCGCACGCCCCAGGAGCTGCTCGACGACCTCGCCGTGGTGCGGCGCAGCCTGAGCGCGAACCGCGGCCGGCGCATCGCGCAGGGCAGGATCGCGCGGCTCGAGCGGATGGTCGAGACGTTCGGCTTCCACGTGGCGCAGCTCGACGTGCGCGTGCACGCCCGCGACCTGGACGGGCCACGGGCGCGCGACGCGGCCGAGGCGGTCGAGCGGGCGCGGCGCGAGCACGGGCCGGCGTCGCTCGACACGCTGATCGTCTCGGGCGCGTCGTCGGCCGACGACGTGCTGCGCGCGCTGGCCCTGACGGACGAGCCGGTGTCGGTCGTGCCGCTCTTCGAGACGGTGGACGACCTCGCGGCCGGGCCGGGCATCGTCGACGCGCTGCTCGCCGGGGGGCCGTTCGCGGAGCGGGTGCGGGCGCGCGGCGGGGTCGCGGAGGTGATGGTCGGCTACTCGGACTCGGCCAAGGACGGCGGCTACCTGGCGGCGCAGTGGGCGATCTACCGCGCGCAGGAGGAGCTGGCCGGCGTGGCGCGGCGACACGGCGTCGAGCTGACGATCTTCCACGGCCGCGGCGGCAGCGCCGGCCGCGGCGGCGGTCCGACGTACGCGGCGATCGCGTCGCAGCCGGCTAGCTGGCCGCCCGGCCTCGTGAAGCTGACCGAGCAGGGCGAGACGGTCTCGTTCAAGTACGGCCTGCGCGGCCTCGCCGGGCGGAACCTGGAGGCGGCGCTCGCGGGGACGCTGCTCGCGACGTTCCCGGATCGCGTCGGCCGCTCGCCCGAGGCGGAGGAGCGCGCGCTGCTGGATCGTCTGGCCGCGGTGTCACGGCGCGCCTACCAGGAGTTCGTGTGGGAGGAGCCGCGGTTCGTCGAGTTCTTCCGCGCATTCACCCCGGTCGACGAGCTGTCCGGCCTCGAGCTGGCGTCGCGGCCGGCGCGGCGGCCCAACGCCGCCGACTACCTGCCGTCGCTGCGCGCGATCCCGTGGGTGTTCTCGTGGACGCAGAACCGGACGCTGCTGCCGGCGTGGTTCGGCGTCGGCAGCGCGTTCGCGAGCGTCGAGGCCGGCGAGCTGCGGCGGCTGTACGAGGAGCTGCCGTTCTTCCGCACGATCGTCGACAACCTGGAGATGACGCTCGCCAAGTCGAGCCTCGGCATCGCGCGCGGCTACCTGCCGCTGGTCGCCGACGAGGAGCTCCGGGTCGAGATGTTCGAGGCGATCGAGGCCGAGCACGCGCGCGCCGTCGAGGGCGTCCTCGCCGCGACGGGGGTCTCGCACCTGCTGGAGCGCCACCCGATGCTGCGCCGCTCGATCGACCTGCGGAACCCGTACGTCGATCCGATGAACGCGGTGCAGGTCGAGCTGCTGCGCCGACACCGCGGCGGCGATGCGGACGCGCAGGTGCCGCTCCTGCGCTCGATCGCCGGGATCGCGGCCGCGCTTCGCAACACGGGCTAGTGAACTGGCGTCGCCGGCGTCCGACGCGCGCAGGGCCACGCCCAACGCGGCGCCTGCGAGGCCTCGACCTGCATGTCGTGCCCAGCCAGTGCTTCCAAATAGAGAACGACGCCGGGCAGGGGCTGTTCGTCTTCAGACTCGACCGCCCATTCCGTTCGAACGTCGGGGCTGACGTTCTCCGAGGTGGCGTCACCCGGCACGATGCGATCTCAGTAATAGGGATGTTCGCACCTCGCGCTGTGGTCGCTGCGGCAGAGAGCGCAAGAACGACCGAGATCGAGAGGTCGTTCGCGAAGCGGACTCCGAAGGCATCGGGGTCGTCGATGCTCCGCGTATCGCAACCAACCAGTCCCCTACGCAAGTCACGGCCAGAGATAACCGCGAGGAGATGTCCGCCGAAGCTCACGGGGCACCTATCCGGGACAAGTGACCACTAGGCGCAGAGGGCTTCGGCTCAGGAATGCCCTAGCACCCGGTCGACCTCTACGGCCACGGGGCGGCGACCAGGGCACGGAACGGCCTGAGAGACCCGCACGACGGCGTAGTGGACCTTCCGGCGGAATTCGAGCGGCAGGCATCCGAGGATGCTCCCCGTCGAGTCGTCCTTGATCACGAAGCGGGTGAGGACCCCAGCATCCGAGAGGTTCTTCCAGGTGGAGCTTCCCGGCTCGATGCGGTCGGGATGGTCGGAGCGAACGCATGCATCGTCGGAGCAGAACGCGAGCCGAACCTTGGAAGGCGTGTCGTTGATGAACGTGACCGGGAACCCTTGCGTTGTCACGTCGATCGTGTCGATCGACGCGCAGCCGGCAAGAACAGCTACAACGACCAGGGCTCCGATCGCCGCCGCAGCACGACGCGTTACCACTCGAAGTCGATGCTGTCCTTTCCGACTCCCGGGAGATATGTCCTAGGGCCACGCAACCACGGCGGAAGGAACGAATGAAGCGGATTCACATAGCCATGCTTGAACTGCTCGTCGTGGATCGACTCGCCCTTGACCTCGTCGAGGAGCACGTCCTGCGCGAGCCCGACTGCTTCCGGAATCGTCAGTGGCGCCGCGAGAGCGTGAGAGACAATTGATCCCGCACGACCGCCCTTCGACCCTGCCGCATTGATCGCCTCCGCAACGCGATAGGCAGCGTAGTACTCGAGGTACGGGCGAACGGCGGCAACGTCGATCGCCGCGCGGAGCGGCGCCGTCCTCGTTGCAGCGTGGACGACTGCGGCGGGATGCTCGAGCGCTGCGGCGACGGCGGCTCCGACGTGCTCAACCGTTCCCAACAGGCCGTGGTGGGAGTCGACTTGCGCCGGCACCGGCTTCCGCGGCTGCGCGCCCGAGACGGTCATCGGCCTGGCAACCCGTCCCGCGAGCGACGGAGGTGGCGCAGCATCGGCCGGCCGCGGCTGACGATTCGCGACGGCGGGCGCCGATTGAACACGTCCCTGGGAAGGAGCCGATTGAGTGCTCGGCCCCGGATGCGGGCTTGCCTTTTTCGGCTGCACCGTATGCACCTGCACGCCGCCTGGCCGCCTCGGCTGCTCGTACCCGACGTCGATCTCCAGCATGACGTGAGCCTAACGGCTATCTAAACTCGAGTCAATATGGATGAGACGACGGACGCCGTGCCGGCAGCGACCAGCTGGCCAGTTGGAGCCGCTGCTCGTGGATCCGCCACGGAGGTTCCGCCATCCCGGCCGGAAGCGCTACCCGGCCAAAGCGTGTCTGGAGGCCGAACGCCCGCCACCGCTGGGTCGTCGAACGCACCAACGCCTGGCTCCGCCGCCACCGCCGCCTCACCATCCGCAGCGAACCCAACACCCGGGTCTACCTCGCCTACCTCACAATCGCACGCGCGGGCGGTCGAGGGCGTCCTCGCCGTGACGGGCGTGTCGCACCTGCTGGAGCGCCACCCGATGATGCGGCGCTCGATCGACCTGCGCAACCCGTACGTCGACCGATGAACGCGGTGCGGGTCGAGCTGCTGCGCCGCCACCGCGCCGGCGACCCCGACGCGCAGGTGCCGCTCCTGCGCTCGATCGCCGGGATCGCGGCGGCGCTTCGCAATACCGGGTGACCTCGGGCCTCTGGCGGGAATCGGGGTCAGGTCCGATTCGGCTTCGAGGAACGCACGTCGTATGGCCGAGCGTGCCGTCGAGCCGATGCGGTCGGTCTCGTCGGCGTCGAGCACGAGTCTGCCCTCGACGACGAGGCGATATCGTCGTGGGGCAGACGTTATCTGATAATCTGATTCCGTGCGGAACGTCAGCGCAACCGAGGCTGCACGACGGTTCTCGTCGATGCTGGACGCGGTCGAGAACGGCGGCGAGAGCTTCGTCGTCGTCCGACGGGGTCGCGCGATCGCGCGGATCGAGCCGGCGGGGGACGGTTCCGGCCGCGCGGTCAAGCAGCTCCTGCGCCGTGCACCGCACGATCCCGACTGGGTCGCCGAGGTGCAGCGTGTGCGCGACGCAGCGCAGCCCGAGGATCGGCGCTGGCGCGACTGATCCTCGACACGACCGTCTTGATCGACGCCAAGCGACACGCCGACGCTGTCGCCGATCTGCTCGATGACGACGACGATGTCTCCATGGCAGCGGTCACGTTGGCCGAGTTGCTCGTCGGAGTCGAGCTGGCGGATTCGAGGCGCCGAGCGCAGCGCGAGCGATACGTTGCAGACCTCGTCGCGACGATCGCGGTCGACGACTATGACAGCGGCGTCGCGCGAGCACATGCGCGCCTGCTTGCGCACGCGCGACGCGTCGGCCGTCCCCGTGGCGCCCACGACCTGATCGTCGCCGCCACCGCCCTCGAGCGGGCTCGCATGGTCGTCACTGCCGATGTCGGCGGCTTCGCGGGTCTCCCCGACCTCGCCGTCCGCACGCTCTGACTCACTACCAGCCGGCGCCCTCGTCGAGCGAGATCGGGTGGCCCGCCGGCACGACGGCGTCGGCGACGATCCCGCCGAGGCGGCCGCGGTGGAAGATCAGCGGCTCGCCGCCGCCGTGGTCGATCGACGCGACCTCACCGAGCAGCAGCCGGTGGTCGCCGCCATCGATCACCTGACGCACCTCGCAGCGCAGCGTCGCGGCCGCCTTCGGCACCGTCAGGTAGCCGTCGCGGTCGCGCACCACGTGCTGCGCCGGGAACGGCACGCCCCGCTCCGCGAAGTCGAGCGCCACCTGCTGCTGGCCGCGATGGAGGATGCTCAGCCCGAACCGCCCGCTCGCCTCGGCCGCCGACAGCGTGCGCGAGTCGCGCCCCAACGCCACCAGCACCAGCAGCGGCTCCAGCGACACCGACGTGAACGCGTTCAGCGTCATGCCGGCCGGCCCGTGCTCCGACTCGGCCGTGACCACCGTCACGCCGGTCGCGAACTCGCCGACGCAGTCGCGGAACGCGCGAGCGGGAACGCTGCTCATGCCGCCTCCACCGCCGGCGTGGATACAGTCGACACATGCGCCCCGTGATCGCGATCAGCGCCTACTGGCGCACCGCCGACTTCGGCGCCTGGCGGGGCTACCCCGTTTCGCTCGTGCCGCAGGGCTACGTCGACGGCATCGCCGCCGCCGGCGGCATCCCGCTGCTCGTGCCGCCCACCGAGGAGGTGGCGCGCGAGCCGGAGCTCGTGCTCGACCGCGTCGACGGGCTGCTGCTCGTCGGCGGCGAGGACCTGGCGCCCGAGACCTACGGCGCCGAGCGCCACCCCGCCACCGGCCCCGCCAACGAGCTCCGCGACGCCGCCGAGCTGGCGCTGCTGCGTGCGGCGCTCGAGCGCGACCAGCCGGTGCTCGGCGTCTGCCGCGGCGGCCAGCTGCTGAACGTCGCCTACGGCGGCGACCTCGTGCAGGAGCTCGCCGAGCACACGACCCCGGAGCCGCACCTGCCCGAGCCCGGCCGCTTCGGCCGCCACCCGGTGCGCGTCGAGGGAGGCCTGCTGCACCGGCTCGCCGGCGACGAGATCGAGGCGGTGGCCTCGCACCATCACCAGTCCCTCGGGCGTGTCGGAAACGGCCTCGTCGCCACCGGCCGTGCTCCGGACGGCCTCGTCGAGGCGGTCGAGGACCCCGAGCGCGAGTTCGCCCTCGGCGTGCTGTGGCACCCCGAGGAGGACGCGCGCACCGGTGGCGCCGCGCTCTTCCGCGGCCTCGTCGACGCCGCTCGCGCATACGCCGGGCGACCGCTCACAGATGGCGCGCGTACTCGCGGAACTCCCAGTCCGTCACCCAGCGACGGAACCGCGCCAGCTCGTACTCCTTGAGCGTCACGAACGTCTCGACCAGCTCCTGCCCCAGCGCGGCGCGCAGGGTCTCGTCGGCGTGCAGCGCCTCGAGCGCCTCGGGGAACGAGGTCGGCAGCGGCGGCCCCTGCTCGTCCTCGGGCAGCTCGTAGATCAGGCCGGCGAGCGGCTTCGGCGGCAGCAGCTCGCGCCGGATCCCGTCGAGGCCCGCGACGAGCGTCGCCGCCGTCGCCAGGTACGGGTTCGCGGACCCGTCGCCGACCCGAACCTCGAGCCGCGTGGCGCCGCCGCGCTCGCGCGGGATGCGCACGAACGTGAAGCGGTTGTCGTGGCCCCAGCAGACCTGCGTCGGCACGAGCGCGTCCGGATGGAGGCGCCGGTAGGCGTTCACGGTCGGGTTGAAGAACGCCATCAGCGCCGGGGCGTGCGCCAGCACGCCCGCGACGAAGTGCCGCATGACGCGCGCGAGCCCGTCGTCCGCGTCGGGGTCCTCGCAGCAGTTCCGCCGGTCGGCGTCGCAGAGCGAGAGGTGCAGGTGGAAGCCGGAGCCCTCGTCGTCGTTCCAGGGCTTGCCGATGAACGTGGCGAGCAGCCCCTCGCGCGCGGCGAGCTCCTTGACGAGCCACTTGAGCCGGAACGCCCGGTCGGCCGCGGTGAGAGCCGGCGCGTGCCGCACGTTCAGCTCGAACTGGCCGCGCCCGTACTCGTGGTTCGCGGCGATCGGCTCCAGGCCGAGCGCGCCCGACGCCTCGAGCAGCTTCGGCAGCATCCCCAGCGGATCCGACTGCGCGCCGACCGTGTACACGGGCGAGTCGGTGCCGGCGTACCGCTTCCAGCCCTCGCGGCTGCCCTCGTCGGGCTCGCAGAGGTAGAACTCGAGCTCCGGCGCGGCGATCGGGGTCAGCTCGAGCGCCTCGAACTCCGCCAGCACCCTCCGCAGCGCGCCGCGGCTGTCGACCCCGTACGGCTCGCGCCTGTCCATGCGCCACAGGTCGGCCAGGCACGCGGCGACGCCCGGCTCCCACGGCACGTGGACGAGCGTCTCCGGGTCGGGCCGCGCCGCGATGTCCTCGAACCCGGTCTCGAAGCCGGCGGCGACGTTGTGCGCGAGATCGGTCGTCATGATCGCCGCGACGAACGGCGTGCCGTGCTCGCACACCGCCTCGAGCTCCGAGCGCGGCAGGTCCTTGCCGCGGGCCACCCCGTGCAGGTCGGCGTACTGCAGGCGGACGATGTTGACGCCGTCGAGATCCACCAGACCTCCTATCGAGAGATGACGCGGACGGGCATCCGCTTGAGCGCGTTGGTGAAGTTGGTGCGGACCCGCTCGACCGGCCCGGCGGGCTGCATGTCGGCGAGGCGCGGCAGCAGGTGCTCGAACATCACCTGCACCTCGAGCCTGGCGAGGTGGGCGCCGAGGCAGTAGTGCGGGCCGCCGCCGCCGAAGACGACGTGCGGGTTCGGCTGCCTCCCCACGTCGAAGCGGTACGGCTCGTCGAACACCTCCTCGTCGAAGTCGGCCGAGACGTACCAGACGACCACCTTGTCGCCGGCCGCGATCGGCTGGCCGCGGATCTCGGTGTCGACCGTCGCGGTGCGCCGGAAGTGCAGCACCGGCGTCGCCCAGCGGAGCATCTCATCGGCGCCGGTCGTCGCGATCAGGCCAGGCTCGTCGACGAGCCGCGCCCACTGGTCGCGATGGTCCATCAGCGCCTGCATGCCGTGCGCGATCGCCTGGCGCGTCGTCTCGTTGCCGGCGATCACGAGCAGCAGGAACATCGTGTCGAACTCGCGCTTCGTCAGCCGCTGGCCGTCGATCTCGGCATGGGTGAGCTTCGAGACGAGGTCGTCGCGCGGGTCGTCGCGCCGCTGCTCGGCGAGCCAGTGGCCGTAGTCGAACAGCTCGAGCGCGGCCGGAGAGCGGAACGGCACCAGGCGGTACTCGTCCGAATCGGCGCTGTCGTGCAGCACGTCCGTCAGGTCGGGGTCGGTGTTGCCGATGCAGCGGTCGCCCCAGTCGATCAGCCGGTGGGTGTCGGAGGCGGGCACGCCGAGCAGCTGGGCGAGCACCCGGATCGGCAGCTCCTTCGCGATCTCCTCGATGAAGTCGAACTCTGTTGTCGCGGCTTCGCCGTGCGGCAGCACACGGTCGAGCACGCGATCGGTGAGCTCGCGCAGCAGCAGCTCGTAGCCGCCGATCGCGCGCGGCGTGAACTCCTGCGAGACGAGCCGCCGCAGCCGCGAGTGGCGCGGCGGGTCCATGTCGAGCATCGACTTGCGCGCCTCGATCTGCTCCTCGTCGAGGTCCTCGAGCGCCGTCGCCCCCACCTCCGACGAGAACGTCTTCGTGTCCTTCGAGACGGCGATCAGGTCTGCGTGCTTCGTCACGCACCAGAAGCCCTTGCCGAGCGGCCAGTCGTACCAGTGCACGGGCGACTCCCGCCGCAGCAGCTCGAACGTCTCGTGCGGGATCCGCTCGGCGAAGACGTCGTTCGAGAGGTCGACGTCGGCCAGGGTGATCGTCATCGGACGCTCCCGTCGAGCACCTGCAGGGTCTTCAGGTCGCTGTAGAAGTCGAGCGCGTAGTCGCCGCCCTCGCGCCCGACGCCCGAGAGGCCGATGCCGCCGAAGGGCGCGGTCAGGTCGCGCACGAGGAAGGTGTTCACCCAGACGGTGCCGGCGCGGACCGCTCTGCCGATCCGCTCGCCCCGCTCGCGTGAGCCCGTCCAGACGGTGGCGGCGAGACCGTAGCCGGTCGAGTTCGCGAGCCGCACGCCCTCGTCCTCGCCGCGGAAGGTCTGGAAGCACAGGACCGGCCCGAACACCTCGCGCTGCACGATCTCCGAGTCGTTCGAGCGCGGCTCGACGAGCGTCGGCTCGTACCAGAGGCCACCGCGCTCGGCCACCTTGCCGCCGCGCACGACGCGGTCGCCGTTCGCGCGGGCGCGCTCGACGAAGCCGGCGACGCGCTCCAGGTGGTCGCGGTGGATGAGCGGCGAGATCGTCGTCTCGTCGTCGCGCGGGTCGCCGAGCACATGCCGGTCGACGAGCGCGTGGAAGCGTTCCAGGAACCCGTCGGCGACGGTCTCGTCGACGAGCAGGCGCGTCCCGGCCATGCAGTTCTGGCCGGAGTCGTCGTACATGTTCGCGGCCTTCGCGGCGGCCGCGTCGAGATCCGCGTCGTCGAGCACGAGCAGCGGCCCCTTGCCGCCGAGCTCGGCCGTGAACGGCACGAGGTTCCGCCCGGCCGCCGCGGCGATGAAGCGGCCGGTCTCGGTGGACCCGGTGAAGCTGACGCGCCGCAGCCGCGGGTCGGCGACGAGCGCCGCGCCCGCCTCCTCGCCGATCCCCTGCACGACGTTGAAGACGCCGTCGGGCAGGCCCGCCTCCGCGACGAGGTCGCAGAGCAGCGAGCACGTCAGCGGCGCCCACTCCGGCGGCTTCAGCACCACGGTGCAGCCGGCGGCGAGCGCCGGCGCCGTCTTCCAGGTCGCGAGCATGAACGGCGCGTTCCACGGCGTGATCACCGCCACCGGCCCGGACGGCTCGCGCAGGATGCTGTTCGCGGTGCCGTTCGACTCCCACGCGCGCCCCTCGTACGCCGCGGCCAGGTCGGCGTAGGCGCGGAAGTTGCGCGCGCCGCGCGCGATCACCCGCGCGCGCAGCGAGCGCAGGAGCATCGCCATGTCGAGGCACTCCACCTCGGCGAGCCGGTCGACGTTCGCGTCGATCAGGTCGGCGAGGCGGCGCAGGTGCGCGGCTCGTCCCGGCGGCCCGAGCGCCGCCCACGCCGGGAACGCGCGCTCGGCGGCCGCGACGGCGAGATCGACCTCGCGCGCTCCGCCGCGCGCCACCTCGGCGAGGACCGACTCGTCGATCGGCGAGCGCACTTCGAACCGCCGCTCGCCTGCAATCCTCCGGCCGCCGACGAAGTGGTCGGGCGAGACGTCGACGCCGGCGACGGACGTCATGCGACGAACTCCAGGCTCGCGGCGTCGACGGCGCCGATGCCGCCGTCCACGCTCAGCACCGCGCCGTTCACGTACGAGGCCGCCGGCGAGGCGAGCCACGAGACGGCGGCGGCGACCTCCTCGGCCAGGCCGGGCCGGCCGAGCGGGTTGGTGCGGTTGACCCGCGCGTACGCGGTCTCCCGGTCGGGGCCGAGCCCGTCCATCGTCGCGTCGGCCATTGGCGTATGTATCCAACCGGGACAGACGCAGTTGGCGCGAACGCCCTGCGGGCCGTGGTCGAGCGCGATGCACCGGGTCAGCATGATCAGCCCCGCCTTCGAGGAAGCGTAGGCCGCCGAGGCGGGCGCGGCGCGGAGCCCGCCGAGCGACGAGATCGTGACGATCGAGCCGCCGCGCTCGGCCAGATGCGCCAGCGCGGCGCGCGCCGCGAGGAACGGCCCCGTCAGGTTCGTCGCCAGCACGCGATTCCAGCGCTCGAGCGTCTGCTCGGCGACGGTGCCGCCGGCGCTCGCGCCCGCGTTGCAGACGAGCACGTCGAGCCCGCCGCCGGCCTCGGCCGCGGCGGCCACGATCCTTGCGACCGTGGCCTCGTCTGCCATGTCCCCCGGCAACGCGAGACCGCCGGTCTCGGCCGCCACCGCCTCGAGCGGCTCCGCCCGCCGGCCCGCCACGGCGACGAAGAAGCCGTCCGTTGCGAGCTTCCGCGCGACCGCGGCGCCGATGCCGGTGCCGCCGCCGGTGACGAGCGCCGTCCTCACAGCGAGCGCACCGTCTCGAGATCGTCGACCGTATACGCGAAGGAGAAGCGGAAGCCCTTGCCCATCCGGACCGGGGCGAGGGCGGTGTGCTCCTCGTTCGGCGCCGGGTAGAGCTCCAGCTCGGCGCGGCCCTCCCAGACCGTCGAGGCGGAGCGATCCCGGCTCCGCGCCCGCACGAGCTCGTGCACCGCCGGCTCCTCGTGCCGGCCGGCGGCGAGGCGCGGAAAGTGGCGCACGTTCACGATCGGCGGATCGTTGTGCGTCGGCCCCGCCGCGCTCTCGCGCTCGAGGGTGACGGCCCCCCAGGCGAGCCGGCGCTCGTTCGAGGCGAGCGTCGCGGCGTAGCGCCCACCGGGCCCGTCCGCCGGCGCCGACGGGCCGGTGACGGCGAAGCTGCGCGTCAGCTCGATCGAGCCGAGCTTCTTCGGGAAGCCCTGGATCCAGCCGCGCACGAGCGCGACGTCCTTGTCGACCCAGATGTACGGGCACGTGGTGACGAGCTCGCGGTCGAGCAGCGCGTTGACGACGAGGAAGAACTCGCGGTACTGGCTGCGCACCGGGTCGTCGAGCTCCTCGCGCGAGTCGGTGCACCACTGCCAGTCGACGAACAGCGCGGCGCAGCGGCCCGGGTCGTCCGCGTACGGCTCCAGTCCGGGCGGCAGCACGGCGGCGACCGCGTCCGGGTCGGCCCAGTACTCGAGGACGAGGAAGTCGCCGGCGTAGTGCCACGGCGGCGCCGGAACGAGCGCCGCCGCGCCGAGCGGCGAGCGCGGCAGCGAGTATCCGTGCAGAGCCATCAGTCGTCGAGGAACTGCTCGACGAGCGACTCCGGGAAGGTCTTGTCGGCGATCGTGTAGGCGAGCGCGGTCATCCGGTAGGAGTCGGAGAGGTAGAAGCGCTCGTACAGCTCGCCGCGGCCGCCCAGGTCGGAGCCGAGGTAGTCCCAGGCCAGCCGGAAGAGGCGGATCCGGCGGATCGCGTCGGCGCCGGCCGACTGGTAGTACTTCTCGATCTCCGGGCGCAGCGGCCCCTCGATGTCCGCCTTCGAGGGCGTGGCCATGAAGCCGCCGCCGCCGATCAGCTGCAGCAGCTCGTTCGCCCGCGGGATCCACTTCGGCATCTCGCCGCGCAGCGCCAGGAACGGCCGGTCGTCGGGGTACCAGACGCCGCCCGCGTCCTCGGCCGAGCCGGCCTCGGCGGCGACGATCGCGGCCCGGGTCAGCTCGGCCATGTTCCAGATCTGCCCGAGCTTCTCCTGGATGTGGTCGAAGCGGACGACGCCGGTCGTGTTCGCGATCAGGTGTCCCAGCCCGAATGCGAACGACAGCTTCACGTAGGCGCGCGTGAAGGCCTGGTGCATGATGTGGCCGCGCCAGCCGGTCTCGGTGATCACCTCGGAGTAGCCGACCGTGTCGCCGTCCAGGAACACGCGCTCCTTCGGGATCTCGACGTCGTCGAACAGGACGACGCAGTCCATCTCGTCGAAGCGCGAGCTGAGCGGGTAGTCGAACGTGTTCCGCTGCTTCGAGTAGCTGTCGCGGCAGATGAACTTCAGGCCGGGCGTCGCGATCGGGAGCGCGAACGCGAGCGCGTAGCGGCCGTCCTGCGGGCGGATGTCGGAGCCGGGGTAGCAGAGCAGCTCGTCGGCGAAGGGCGCCAGCGTCGCCAGCATCCGGGCGCCGCGCACGACGATCGACGAGTCGGTCTCGTCGACCTTGTGCAGCGACACCTCCCCCATCGCCTGCTCGGCCTCCGGCTTCGAGCGGTCGACCTGCGGGTTCATCAGCGCGTGCGTGGTCGAGAGGTCGGCGTCGCGCATGTGCCGCTGATAGGCGAGGAGGTTCTCGGCGCCCTGCTCGTTGCCGCGCCGCGCCCAGACGTCGGAGCGGCCGGCGAAGCAGGCGAAGGTGACGTTCAGGTAGTCGGGGGTGCGGCCCATCATCCCGCCGGTCGCGGCGGCGGTCAGCTCGATCGCGCGGCGGCGGCGCTCGAGGTCGGCCTGCGAGCGGGGGATCAGGTGCGTGACGTTGACGAGCCGGCCGTCGTCGGGCGACGGGGCGAGCATCTCGTCGGCGTGCTCGTGCTGCAGGTCGAAGATGCGCGCCATCGAGAGCGCGGCCGCGCGCAGGTCGGGGTGCTCGAGCGGGTGCGTGATCTTCTCGCCGCCGAGCCAGATCTCGCGCTCGCCGGCGTTCAGGCCCTCGAGGAACTGCTCCCCGGTGCGGGCCGCGACCCGCTCCTCCGTCGTCGTCATTCGCTCCCCTTTCGTGTCGTCTCGGGCGGCAGGCCGTGGCCGAGCGCCTCGAGCCCCTGCCGCTCCGCCTCGACGGCGGCGGGGTCGAAGCGGAAGTACGAGCGCGGCGGCAGGATCCCCCACACGTTCGACGAGTGGGCGTCGTCGGGCCAGTCGCGCGGCTCGTGCCCGTCCTCGAGCTGCTCCATGTCGGCGAAGAGCTCGACGAACAGCTCCTCCTCGGGGATGCGCACGTAGGCGCTCAGGTTGCGGCCGACGCCGTGGCGCAGCGGGCCCCACGCGAGCCAGCGGCCGTGCTGGGCGAGGTGGTCGAGCGCCACGCGCAGCTCGCCCCAGTCGACGAGCTCGAGCGCGATGTGGTGCACGTGCGCCGTGCCCTTGTCGATCAGCGCCAGCACGTGGTGGTCGGCGTTGCAGTGCAGCCAGACGCCTTCGTGGCCCAGCCGGTCGGTCACGCGCATTCCTACTATTTCGGTATAGAAGGCCGTCTGCGCCGCGAGGTCGCTGACGAGGAAGTTCGTGTGGCCGAGCTTCCGCGGGCGGTAGCCGGGCAGGTCGCCGGTGGAGCGCGCGATGTCCGGGCGCGGGTCGTCGACCGGCCGGAACGGCACGAGCTCGACGCCGAAGCCGTCCGGGTCGGCGAGGTGCAGCGAGCCGTCGCGCTGCTCGTACGCCACCCCGTTGCGGTCGAGGTGCGCGGCCGCGTCGCCGAGCGAGCAGTCGCGCGCCAGCTCGAACGCATGGTGGTCGAACCCCGGCTCGCCGGCGACGAGCTCGAGCGAGTACGGCTCGTAACCGCAGGCGAGCAGCACCCGGCCGGCGCTCCGCTCGCGCTCGGTGAGCCCGAACTGCACCGCCCAGCGGGCCGCGGCCTCGTCGACGTCGGCCACGCGGAGGCAGGCGTGGTCGATCCGCCTCAGCCGGATCATCCGCACCGCCGGACAAGAGGGCGTCCCAAGATTGGATACATTATGCTCGGCGTGTCCCTCCGTGCAAGGAGACCCGCCGTGACCGACTCTGACCCCCGCCGTGACCGCGCGCTCGCCCGTCTCGCCGAGCTCGACGACGAGCCCGGCGGCGACGCCTTCCTCGCCCGGATGGGCGTCCTCGGCGACTGGATCGTCGACTTCGCCTTCGGCGACGTGCACACCCGCCCCGGCCTCGACGCGCGCACGCGCGAGCTTCTGATCGTGGCGATGCTGACGACGCTCGGCGGCTGCGAGCCGCAGGTGAAGGCACACCTGCTGGCTGCGCGGGCGGCCGGCGCGACCGACGTCGAGCTCGAGGAGACGATCCTGCAGACGTGCCCGTACGCGGGCGTGCCGCGCGCGGTCAACGCGATGAAGGAGCTCCGCTCGCTGCAGGAGGCGACCGCGTGAGGGCGGTGCGCTTCTCGGTCGGCGGCGGTGCGCCGCGGCTCGGCCGGCTGGAGGACGACCACGTCGTCGACGCGGGCCCGGCCGGGCAGCGCGGCTTCGACGCGAGCGACGAGGCGTGGCAGGCGGTCGAGCGGGCGGCGGGCGAGCAGCACGCAATCGGCGACGTGCGGCTGCTGCATCCGTGCGAGCCGCAGAAGATCGTCGCGATCGGGCTCAACTACCAGTCGCACGTCGAGGAGACGAGCCTGAAGCGGCCGGACGAGCCCTTCTGCTTCGCCATCTGGCCGAGCGCGCTGACCGGCCACGACGCGCCGATCGTGATCCCGCACGAGGAGACGCGCACCGACTGGGAGGGCGAGGTGGCGCTGATCCTCGGCCGCCGCGCCTACCGCGCCGCGGACGGCGACGCCCGTGCGGCGATCGGCGGCATCTGCGCCTTCAACGACGTCTCGGGCCGCCGCGCCCAGCTCGAGACGCCGATGCGCCAGTTCACGCTCGGCAAGAGCTTCGACACCTTCGCTCCGATGGGCCCGTGCGTCGCCCATCCGGACTCGCTCGACCTCGGCCGCATCGGCGTGCGCACCACCCTGAACGGCGAGGTCGTCCAGTCCTCCGACACGGGCAACCTGATCTTCGGCTTCGAGGCGCTGATCGAGTACTTCTCGCGCGGCGTCACCCTCGAGCCCGGCGACGTGATCGCCACCGGCACCCCGGGCGGCGTCGGCGACGAGCGCAAGCCGCCGCGCTACCTCGTCCCCGGCGACGTCATCGAGGTGACGGTCGAGGGCGTCGGGACGCTGCGCAACCCGGTCGTCGCCGAGAGCTAGACGCCGACGTTCACGGGCGTGCCGCTCGGCAGCCCGTGCAGCACGTGCGCGCCGCGGTGGACCGACACGTTCCACGGCGCGCCGAGGCGCAGCCAGACGTGCGTCGCCTTCAGGCGGAGCACGTCGCCGGCGTGCAGCGTCCGCTCCGCGAGCACGGCGCCGGCCGGCCCGCCCTTGCGGGCGAGCACCCAGCAGTCGCCGCTGGCCTCGATCACCGCCGGCCGGGGCGCGGCGGAGACCGCCGTCCTGTGGACGACGTGGGCGGCCTTGACCGCCGATGCGGCGGCGTGCGTCTGCGCCGGCGCCGCGAGCTTCGCCGGCGGCGAGACCACCGGCGCCGGCGCCGAGGTCGGCTGCGACCACGCGCTCCAGCCGACCACCGCGAGCGCACCGAGGCCGGCGGCCGTGCCGAGGAGCGGCAGCCAGTGCCGGTCGTGGCGGCGGAGCGGGGGCGCGGCGGGCGGCGGCTCCGGCTCGGGCACCTGCTCGTCGAACTCGGCGACGAGCCGGTCGGCGTGCAGGTCCAGCGCGGTGGCGTACGTCCGCAGGAACGCCCGCGCGTACGCCCGGCCGGGCAGCTCGTCGTAGTGCTCGCGTTCGAGCGCGGAGAGGTACTTCGCGCGCAGGCACGTCAGCTGCTCCGCGTCGCGGAGCTCGAGGCCCCTCGCCTGCCGCGCGGCGGTGAGGCTCGCCCCGATTGCGAACACGCCCTCCTTCTACGCAGGAGGGCGAACTCCAAACCTCGGGGTCACCGGTCGGGGTTCGGCAGCATGAAATCGCGGATCCGGCCGACGAGATCCTGGTACGAGCCGATGAAGCCCCGCAGCGTCCGCACGGTCGCGCCGAAGCCGTCGAACTCGTCGACGGAGAGCCCGTCGGCGTCGTAGGCGCGGCGGAAATCGGCGAGCTGCCGGTAGAGCCTCTCCACCACCTCGCCGGGCACCGGGTCGTCGAACCGCGGCCGCACCTCGATGTCGGACTCGTTGAACAGCCGCTGCCACTTGTACGGGATCGTCAGCACGACGTCGCCGCCGATCAGCTCCGACCAGTGCCCGTGGTGGCGGTAGGCGGCCGCGAGCAGGCGCGCCCGGTAGCCGCGCTCGCGGTAGATGCCGTACGCCTTCTTGATGCACGCGATGCCCGACCAGTTGACGTCGCCGGGCGCGAGCAGGATGCCCTCCTTCGCCGCCGCGACCTCGAGCCAGTCGTCGAGCCGACCGACCATGATGGTGCAGACCGGCGACATCCCGGACACGTCGTGGCCCTCCGCCTCGCGCCGCTCGAGCCCCCGCTCGACCGCGGCGCCCACGGCGAGCGCCTGCGGCACGGTGAAGCAGACGGTGGCGTTGATGTCGATCCCGGCCGCGGTCACCTCCTCGACGGCCGCGATGCCGGCGCGCGTGGCGGGGATCTTCACCTGCATGTTCGGGGCGAGCCCCCCGAACCGCAGAGCCTGCTCGCGGATCCGGTCGGCGTCGCGGTACAGCTTCGGGTTCGTCTGGATCGACAGCCGCCCCTTGCGGCCGCCCTCCCGCTCGAACACCGGCAGGAGGAGCTCCGCCGCCTTCACGGCCATCTCCTCGATCAGCTGCCACGTCACCTCGTCCTCGGTCCACGTCGGATGCTCGGCGACGATCTGCGGGATCCGGCTCTCCCACAGGTGCAGCTCCTTCGCGAGCACCTCGCCGACGATCGTCGGGTTCGAGGTGGCGCCCACCGCGCCGTGGCCGATCGCGTACGTCAGCTCCTCGATCGAGCACGAGTCGTTCCAGTAGTCGGTCGCCGTCGTCGCCACCGTCTCGTGCAGCGGACTGCGCACCTCAGCCTGCGTCGCCATCTCCGTCTCCTCCTCGTGTTCGTGCCGTCGTCGAGCGCACCACCAGGCGCGGCTCCAGCAGGACTTGTCTGGGCGGCGCCGCCGGGTCGCCGCCGATGCGCTCCAGCAGCAGCCGCAGGCCGACCTCCGCCATCTCCTCGCGCGGCTGCGCGACCGTCGTCAGGCCGATCCGCCGCAGCCCCGACAGCGCGATGCCGTCGAAGCCGACGACCGACGCGCGCTCCGGCACAGGCGTGCCGACGCGCTCGAGCGCCTCGATCAGCGCGATCGCCGTCATGTCGTTCGCCGCCGCGAACCCCGTCGCGCCCGCGTTCAGGAGCGCGAGCACGGCGCCGTCGTCGCCGAAGGCGAGCGTCGGCGCCTGCGCGCAGCCGAGCCGCTCGCACTCCCGCACGAAGCTCTCGTGGCGCAGGCGGTTCGTCCGCTCCTCGACGAGCGGGCTCGTGACGTACGCGAGCCGCCGGTGGCCGAGGCCTGCCAGATGCCGCACCGCCGCGGCCACGCCGAGCGACTCGTCGACGCCGACCGAGTCGACGCGCGGATCGGTGGAGCTGACGACCGCCACCGGCACGCCCTCCGCCACGAGCTCGTCGAGGATCGAGCGGTCGCCGCTGAACTGGAGCATCGCGATGCCGGCGACACGCCGCTCGAGCAGCGCCTCGACGCGCGCCCGCTCGCGCTCAGGATGCCCGTCGGTGTTCGACACCATCGTCGTGTACCCGCTCGTGTGGGCGTGCCGCTCGAGCAGCTTCACCAGCTCGCCGTAGAAGGGATTGGCGAGGTCGCCGACGACGACGCCGATGGTGCTGGTGCGCTGCTGCACCAGCTGACGGGCGACCGCGTTCGGCCGGTAGCCGAGCGCCTCGACGGCCTCCAGCACCCGCCGCCGCGCGTCGGGAGAGACGGTGACGCTGCCGCGGATCACGTTCGACACGGTCGACTTCGAGACGCCGCTCCGCGCTGCCACGTCGACGATCGTCGGACGGCCACTCATCGGGCGAGCGCCTCCTCGACGACGCGCAGATTCGCCTCCTCGACCGCCCGCACCGCAGGCAGGTCGTCGACGCCCACGGCGATGCGGTCCTGCTCGAGCACCACCCAGCCGTCGAAGCCGCGCAGCTCCGGCAGTGCGAGCACCGCCGCGAAGTCGACGACGCCCTCGCCGAACGGGCAGAAGATCCCGAGCTGCCACGCCTGCTCCAGCGCCAGCTCGCCGCTGCGCACGCGGGCGAGCAGCGCCGGGTCGACGTCCTTCAGGTGCAGATGGCGGATCCGCGCGCCGCAGAGTCGCGCCAGCTCGAGCGGGTCCGCGCCGCCCACCACGGCGTGGCCGGTGTCGAAGCAGATGCCGACGTCGGTGCGCTCGAGGAAGGCCGCGATCTCGTCGGGCGTCTCGACGTACGTGGCGGCGTGGTGATGGAAGACGACGTCGACGTCGCGGGCGCGGCACCGCTCCGACGCCTCGTTCACGCGCTCGAGCGCGGCCGCGAGCGCATCGCCGGCGAGCGCCGTCCGCCGCTGCTCGTCGGGGCGGCCGGCGCCGGCGAGCCGCACCGGCGTCTCGGCGTCGGCGAGCACCACCGGACCGCGCCGGCCGGTCTCCGCCAGGACGTCGATCACGGGGTCGAGCCACTCGGCGACGTCGGCCTCGAACCCGCCCGGGTCGGCGAAGCGCAGCGGCGCGAAGCCGCCGACGAGCTCAAAACCGCTCTCGAGCAGCGCGCCGCCGAGGTAGCCGGGCGGGCCGAGCTCGATGCCGCGGTAGCCGAGGTCGGAGACGGTCTCGAGCAGCAGCGCGGGCGGGATCAGGTCGTCGCGCCCGATCGTGCGCTCCCAAATGCCCCAGGTGACCGGGGCGCTGGCCAATCCGCCGCTCGTGGAACGTTCCAAAGCGCCTCCGAGCCTACGATCCGCGGGCACGCGCGTCAAGCGAGCCCCAGGCGCGCGAGCTGCTCGGGCGGCGCGCCCTCGGTGTCGATCAGGCCGCGCAGCAGCGCGAGCATCCGCTCCCGCTGCGCCGGCTCGCTCTGCCACAGGTTGCGCTCCTGGGCGGGGTCGCTCGGGCGGTGGAAGAGGAAGTCCTCGCGCGAGAGCGGCTCGCGCGTCACCGGAATCCGCCACTGCGGCACCTCGACGCCCGGCAGGAACGTCCCCTCCCCCGCCGGCGGCTCGGCGGAGACGACCTCGTTCGAGCGGAAGTAGAGCGACGAGTACGCGTACAGCGGCGCGTCGCCGGTCGGCGACTTGAAGAGCGTCCACTCGCCGTCGGTGCAGCAGACGCCCTCGCCGAAGGTGCCGTAGAGCAGCGCGTCGCGGCCCGGCTCGCCGCGGAGCAGCGGCAGCAGGCTGCGTCCGTGCGGCGGCGCCACCTCGGCCCCGGCCAGCTCGGCGATCGTCGAGAAGAGGTCGACGGTCGAGGTGAGCGCCTCGACCGAGCGGCCGTCGCAGGGATGCTCGGGGTGCCAGACGAGCAGCGGGATGTTCCCGTGGCTGTCGAAGTGCGGGTACTGCTTGCCGAAGACGCCCCGCTCGCCCAGGTCGTGGCCGTGGTCGGTGGTGAGGATTATCGCGGTGTCGTCCCAGAGCGCCTCGCGGTCGAGCGCGTCGAGCAGCTCGCCGAGCCACCGGTCGACGAGCGCGACCTTCGCCAGGTACTGCGACCGGATGAACGCGAGCTCCTCGGGCGAGGTGGCGGCCATGAAACGCGCCAGCGCGGCGGGGTCCTGGTACGGCGGCCAGACGGTGAAGCGGTCGTAGCCGGAGGCGTCGCCGAACAGCGAGCGGTACGGCTCCGGCACGTGGAACGGCTCGTGCACGTCGAACGACTCGACCTGCAGGAAGAACGGCCGCGGCAGCTCGGGCAACCGGCGCGCGGCGGCGGTCATCGTCCGTGCCGGGAAGAAGTCCTCCTCGCCGCCGAAGCCTCGGACGTTCGCCCAGTAGCGGCGCCCCGCGCCGGGCCGCCAGCGCTCGACGTTCTCGACCCAGGCCGGCACCGGCTCGCCGTCGGGCACGGGGCCGCGCCAGTTGTCGTGCTCGTGGCCGCGGATCAGCTCGGTCTGCTGGAAGCTCTGCAGGTAGCCGTTCGCCGACTCCTCCCAGTAGTGGTAGTGGTCGGTGACGATCGCGGTGCGGTAGCCGCGCCGCTCGACGATGCGCGGCAGGCGGGCGTCGAAGTGCTCGAGCGGCCCCCAGGGTCGCCAGAGCAGCTCCTTGAAGCCGGCGAAGATCTCCCGCCGCGCCGGCATGCAGGGCAGGCTGCCGACGAAGTGGTTGTCGAACCGCCACGCCCGCGCGGCGAGGCGGTCGAGGTTCGGCGTCGGGACGGTCGTGCCGCCGTACGCAGGCAGGTCGGCGCGGTTCAGGCTGTCGATCAGGATCAGGACGACGTTCACGGGGTCCGTCCCGGGGTCAGAGGAAGCGGCGCTCGCCGGCGCGCGCGGTCTCGTACTCGACGCGCGCCTCGCGCACCGACGCCGACTCCGCCACCTCCGACACCGGCACGTCCCACCAGCTCTCGTAGCTGGGCACGCCCTCGTAGCGGTCGGCGGCGACCGCGATCACCGTCGTGCGCGTCTCGCCCTTCGCGGTCTCGAGCGCGGCGCGCAGCTCGTCGATCGTGCCGGCGCGGATGACGCGCGCGCCCAGCGACTCGGCGTTCGCCGCCAGGTCGACCGGGAGGTCCGCGTCGCCGTTCGCGCCGTCGCTGTCGACCCCGAGCGAGCCGTCGCGGCGGTAGCGGTACTGCGTGCCGAAGCCGTCGGTGCCCAGCGAGCGGGAGAGCGCGCCGATCGAGGCGAAGCCGCGGTTGTCGACCAGCACGATCGTCAGCTTCACGTCCTCCTGCACGGCGGTGACGATCTCGGACGGCATCATCAGGTACGAGCCGTCGCCGACCATCACGTACACCTCGCGCTCGGGCGCGGCGAGCTTCACGCCGAGGCCGCCGGCGATCTCGTAGCCCATGCACGAGTAGCCGTACTCGACGTGGTAGCCCTTCGGGTCGCGCGTCCGCCACAGCTTGTGCAGGTCGCCGGGCATCGAGCCGGCGGCGCAGACGACGACGTCGGCGGGCGCGGAGGCGTCGTTGACGGCGCCGATCACCTCGCTCTGGGCGGGCAGCGGCCCGTGGCCGAGCGCGTAGAGGCGCGCCACCTCGTCGTCCCACTCCCGCGCCTCCCGGGCGGCCCGCTCGCGGTAGCCGGCGTCGACGGCGTGCCCCTCGAGCAGCTCGGCGAGACGCTCGAGGGTCGCGCGCGCGTCGCCGACGAGCGGCAGACCCGCGTGCTTGCCCGCGTCGAGCTCGGCGACGTTCACGTTGACGAAATGGACGTCCGGGTTGCGGAAGGCGGTCTTCGAGGCGGTGGTGAAGTCGCTGTAGCGGGTGCCGACGCCGATCACCAGGTCGGCCTCGGCGGCGATCCGGTTCGCGGCCGAGGTGCCGGTGGCGCCGACCGCGCCGAGGCACGACGGATGGTCGTAGGGCAGCGAGCCCTTGCCGGCCTGCGTCTCGCCGACGGGGATGCCGGTCGCGTCGACCAGGCGGCGGAGCGCGTCGGTCGCCTCGGAGTAGATCGTCCCGCCGCCGGCGACGATCAGCGGCCGCCTCGCCGCGCGGATCGCGGCGGCCGCCTGCGCGAGCGCCTCCTCGTCGGGCAGCGCGCGCGACACCCGCCAGACGCGCTCGGCGAGGAAGCCCTCGGGCACGTCGAACGCCTCCGCCTGCACGTCCTGCGGGAAGGCGAGCGTGACGGCGCCGGTCTCGGCCGGGCTCGTCAGCACGCGCATGGCGGCGAGCGCGGCGGGGATCAGCTGCTCGGGCCGCTCGATCCGATCGAAGTAGCGGGAGACGGGGACGAAGCAGTCGTTCACGGAGACGTCGCCGCGGCCGGTCGCCTCGAGCTGCTGCAGCACCGGGTCGGGCAGGCGCGAGGCGAAGACGTCGCCGGGCACGAGCAGCACCGGCAGGCGGTTGATCGTGGCGAGCGCGGCGCCGGTGACCATGTTCGTCGCGCCGGGTCCGATCGAGCTCGTGCAAACGTATGCGCGAAGACGGTTCGACTGGCGCGCGTACGCCACCGCGGCGTGCACCATCGCCTGCTCGTTCCGGGCCTGGCGGTAGACGAGCAGGTCGGGCCGTTCGTACAGCGCCTGGCCGAAGCCGGCGACGTTGCCGTGGCCGAAGATGCCGAAGCAGCCGCCGAAGAACCGTCGGCGTACCCCGTCGCGCTCCACCACCTGGGCGGCGAGGAAGCGCAGCAGCGCCTGAGCGGCGGTCAGGCGAACGGTTCCCGCGGGCATGGAACGACTCTATCCGCCCGTGTGGCGACGTGGGCCGGGCGTCGGCGCCCCGGCCATGACCTGCGCCCCGGCTGCCACCAAACCGTCACAAAAGCGTGACCCTGCGCCGCAAACGCCGTGCCGGGGCCAAAACCGGGGTCAGACCCGGGTCTGACCCCGGGTTGCGGAAGTGCCACGAACGTGTGGCGTGAGCGTGACCGCCGGCCGATCCCGCTTGACAGGGCGCGGCCGCGCTGGCAGCGTCGGAGGCGTGATTGGAGCGTTCCAGCGGTGAGCGCGCTGCGCGTGCGCAGCGGCGCGCCGGGCCCCGACGGGTGCGTCCTCCGCGTCACCCCGCAGAGCGCCGGCTGGCAGTACGTCGGCTTCGAGGTCTACCGCCTCGACGGGCGGCTCGAGCGCCGCGACGACGACCGCGAGACGTGCGTCGTGCTCCTCTCCGGCCACTGCTCGCTGCTCGGGCTCGGCGAGGCGGCGCGCGCCAGCGTCTTCGACGGGCCGCCAACCGCGCTCTACGTGCCCGCCGGAACGTCCTGGTGGGTCGAGGGCGAGGGCGAGATCGCCGTCTGCACCGCGCCGGCGGCCGGCACCCTCGAGCCGCGCCTCCTCGACGCCCCGGAGCTGCTCACCCGCGGCTCGGGCGGCGAGGAGCGGCGGATCGCGAACATCCTGATGGAGGCCGAGGAGGCCGAGTCGCTGCTCGTCACCGAGGTGATCACCCCCGCCGGGCACTGGTCGAGCTACCCGCCGCACAAGCACGACCGCGACGCCCCGCCCGACGAGACGCTGCTCGAGGAGACCTACTACCACCGCCTGCGCGACCCGGGCGGCTTCGCCTTCCAGCGCGTCTACACGGACGACCGGTCGCTCGACGAGGCGGTGGCCGTCGCCGACGGAGACGTCGTGCTCGTGCCGCGCGGCTACCACCCGGTGTCGGCCGACGCCCGCACCGACCTCTACTACCTGAACGTGATGGCCGGCCCGCTGCGCTCCTGGCGCGTCTCGGTCGACCCGGCCTACGCGGACTGAGTCAGGCGCAGCCGCAGGAGCGGCGCACCACGAGCTCGACCGGCAGCCGCACCTCGGTCGGCTCGGGCGGGCGCGGCCCGTCGAGCGCCGTCAGCAGCAGCGAGGCGGCCAGACGCCCCATCTCGACGTCGTTCCGGCGCAGGGCCGTCACCGGCGGGTCGAGCAGGTCGCCGAACGCCGGGTCGTCGAACGAGACGAGCGCCATGTCCTCCGGCAGGCGCAGGCCCGCCGCGCGGCAGGCGCTCATCGCGCCCAGGGCCAGCGTGTCGCCCGAGGTGACGACGGCGGTGGGCGGCTGGGCGAGCGCGAGCAGGCGCTCCATCGCCGCCGCCGCGCTGGCCGGCGACCACACGGCGTCGGCGATCTCGACGTACGCTCTCCGCCCGTCCAGACCGAGGCGCGCGACCGCCGCCTCGAACCCCGCGAGCCGCTCGATGCCGGAGGTGAACGCCGGCGGGCCGCCGATGTACGCGATCCGCGAGTGCCCGTGGCCGGCCAGGTGCTCGACCAGCAGCGCCATCCCGTCGCCGTTCGCACACGCGACGGTCGCGACGCCGCCCCGCTCGCCGATGTTGTCGAAGTAGACGGTCGGAACCCCCGGATCGGCGGCGCCCGCGTCCGAGGTGGCGAGCAGCAGCCCGCCGACGCGGTGCTCGGCCAGCGTCCGCAGCGCCGCCTCCTCGCGCGCCGCCTCGCGCTCCGTGCTCATCACGAGCACCTGGTGGCCGGCGGTCTCGAGCAGCTCCTGCGCGCCCTTCACGAAGCGGCTGTAGAAGCCGACGCCGATGTCGGGCACGACGATGCCGACGAAGTCGGCGGTCCGGGTGCGCAGCGAGCGCGCGATGCGGTTCGGCTTGTAGCCGAGCCCCAGCGCGGCGGCGCGGACGCGGCGGCGCGTCGCCTCGCTGATGCGCGGGCTCTCGTGCAGCGCGCGCGAGGCGGTCGACGGCGCGACCTGGGCGAGGCGGGCGACGTCGACCAGCGTCGGATGACGCGGATCGTCGCCGACCGCCGTCATCAGCAGACCGCCTCGAGGTGCCGCTCCGGCCACACCTGGAGCAGCGCGTCGGCCACCCCGGGGGCGACGCACACCAACGTCTCGCCCTCCGCGGGCGGATCGGACCGCGACAGCACGCGCGCGCCGGCCTCACGGGCGATCAGCATCCCGCCGAGGCAGTCGCCGGGCCCGAAGCGGCCGATCACCGTCGCGACCGCGCGCCCCGCGCCGACGCTCGCCAGCGAGAGCGCGTTCGAGCCCATGATCCGCGTCACGCACCCCTCCGGCACGAGCGCGGCCATCAGGTCGACCGTCCCCTCCCAGAGCGTCTGCCCCACCATCTCGGTGAGCACGATGCCACCCACCAGCTCCTCGACGGACGAGCAGCGTACGGGCGAGCCGTTCAGCCGGGCGCCGCGGCCGCGCACCGCCGACAGCACCTCGCGCCGGTACGGGTCGGCGACGACCGCGGCGGCCGGCCCCTCCTCGTCGGCGACGCAGAGGCTGAACGACGACCACGGCAGCGCGTGCACGAAGTTCGTCGTGCCGTCGACCGGGTCGATGTACCACGTCGCGGCCGGCTCGTCCGGGCCGCTCGTGCCGTACTCCTCGCCGATGATCCGATGGCCGGGGAACCGCGCCTCGATCGCGTCGCGCACGAGCCGCTCGACCGCCAGGTCGGTCTCGGTGACCCAGTCGGCGCGGCTCGTCTTCGTGGAGATCTGATCCTCTCTCGGGCGCTCGGCGACGATGCGGTCGATCGCGCGCGCTGCCAGCTCCTGCGTCAGCGCGCTGCAGGCGTCGAGCTCCGCCTCGGTCAGCACCGACCCATTCAACACCGCGCCGCCCCCCGATCCGCGAGCAGCGCCACCAGCTCGGCGACGCGGTTCGTCGTCAGCAGGTCGACGCCCAGGTCGAGCATCGCGGCCATGGTCGCCGGCTCGTCGACCGTCCAGGCCGAGACGCGCAGCCCGCGCTCGTGCATCGCCTCGACGAGCGCCGGCTGGAGCAGCTCCCACGCCGGGTTGAAGTACTCGGGCTCGAGCTCGTCGAGCAGCTCGTCGGAGGGCGGCGTGCGCGTCGTCCACGTCAGCGCGATGCGCGCCGCCGGCTCCAGCTCGCGGAGCCGCCGGTGGCCCTCGAGATTGCCCCCCGCGAACAGCGCGCGCTCGACCGCGCCCGCGCGGCGCACCTCCTCGAGCGCCGGCTCGGCCACGTCGAAGTCGACGTAGTCGACCATCACCGGCAGCTCGGTCGCCGCCAGCGTCTCGCGCAGCCCGGGGACGCCGATCTCGCGCAGCTCGTCCAGCGTCAGCTCGGCGATCGCCCGCGACATCCCCCACACCCGCTCGAGCGTGCGGTCGTGCAGCACGGCGACGCCGCCGTCCGCGGCGAGTCGCACGTCGAGCTCGATCATGTCCGCGCCTGCCTGCTCGGCGGCCGCGAACGCGGCGAGCGTGTTCTCCCGGGAAACAGACCAGTCGCCCCGGTGCGCGTTCGCCAGCACCGTCAGATCAGCGCCGGAGCCCCGGCGCGCTGCAGCGCGCCGTCGCGGTAGAGGAGCGCGCGCGCGAAGCCGATCCGCGCCCGGTCGACGGTCGCGAGCTCGGCCGGGACGAACGCCCGGATCTCGTTCGGGCCGGCGCGCAGCACCAGCTCCTTGAAGTGGCCGCGCGGCACCTCGCGCACGATCTCCGCCTCCGCGCCGTCGCCGTCCGGGCTCACCTGCACGTCCTCGGGACGGACGCCGACGTCGTAGTCGCCGGAGGCGCCCGTCGAGAGCTCGTCGCACGGGACGACGACGCCGCCCTCCAGCTCGAGCCCGCCGGGAACGGCCTTGCCGGCGTAGAAGTTCATCGCGCCGACGAAGCCGGCCACGAACGTCGTCTCCGGCTCGCGGTACAGCGTGCGGGCGTCCGCGTACTGCTCGACCTTGCCGCCCGACATGACCGCGATCCGGTCGGAGATCGACAGCGCCTCGTCCTGGTCGTGCGTCACGAACACCGTCGTGATGCCGATGCGCTGCTGGATCTCGCGGATCTCCTCGCGCACCCGCACGCGCAGCTTCGCGTCGAGGTTCGAGAGCGGCTCGTCGAGCAGCAGCACCTTCGGCTCCAGCACGAGTGCCCGCGCCAGCGCCACCCGCTGCTGCTCGCCGCCCGAGATGCGCGCCGGGAAGCTGTGCACGTGGTGCGACAGGCCGACGAGGTCGAGCATCTTCTCGACGCGCTCGGCCACCTCGCGCTTCGGCAGCTTACGCAGCCGCAGGCCGAACGCCACGTTCTTGAAGACGGTCATGTGCGGCCACAGCGCGTAGTTCTGGAAGACCATCGCGGTCGGCCGTCGTTCGGGAGAGAGCCCGCTCACGTCCTGGCCGTCGATGAGGATGCGGCCGCGGTCGGGATAGATGAAGCCGCCGATCATGCGCAGCGTCGTCGTCTTCCCGCAGCCGGACGGCCCGAGCAGGCACGTCAGCTCGCCGTGGGCCACGTCGAGATCGAGGTCGGAGACGATCGTGCGGCCGCCGAGATCCTTCGAGACGCGCTGGATGCGGAGGCCGGCGTCGGTAGCTGTGTCGGTCATCTGATCTGGAACCCCTCTGCGAGACGGCCACCCATGACGTGCTTGCGAGCCAGGGTCATGAGGACGACGGACGGGATGGCGAGCAGGATCGAGAACACGGCGCCCACCTGCTCCGGGTAGTTGAGGACGAGCGTGTACATCTCGGTCGGCATCGTCACGTAGTTCGGCAGGCCGACGAGGAACGTCCCCGTCGCCTCGTCGAACGCCGCCAGGAACGACAGGATCATCGCGACGAGGATCCCCGGCGCGGCGAGCGGGAACGTGACGCGGAAGAACACGCGTAGCGGCCCCGCGCCGACGTCGCGCGCGGCCTCCTCGAGGCTGCGCGGGATCGCCGAGAACGCGGCGGTCGGGATCCACGTCATGAAGACGAGGGTGCCGATCAGCTGCACGATCACGACGCCCATGAACGTCCCCATCAGGTTGAGCGAGTAGAAGACGCCGGCCATCGCGATGTACAGGCCGATCTTCGGGAACGCGTTCGTGGCGAAGATCGAGATCAGCAGCACGCGCCGCCCGGGGAAGCGGTAGCGCGAGAACGCGTACGCCGCCGGCAGGCAGATCGCCGCCGAGGCGACGGTGACGATGGGTGCGAACTCGAAGCTCAGCGCCATCGAGTGGCTGAGGTTCTTGTCGTCGAAGACGGTGCGCCAGCCCTGCAGCGTCCAGTCGCTCGGCAGGAGCTGCGGGAAGTCCCACAGCCCGCTGAACGCGCGCAGTCCGAGCCACACGAGCGGCCCGACCATGAACAGGAGCAGGCAGAAGGCGAAGAGCAGGCCGGCCGACCGCTGCGCGACGCCGCGCACGAGCGAGCCGCGCCCGCGCGTCGACGCCACCGGCAGCTCCGCCTGCTCGAGGTCGCCGAGGACGACGCCTTCGGACTCGACCGCGCTCATGAGATCTGCCCCGCGCGCTTCGAGGCGCGCACGTTCGCCCAGACGTAGATCGCGCCGATCCCGATAGCCAGCACGAAGACGATCATCGCCAGCACCTCCGCCTGCTGCGGCTGGTTGAAGGACGCGAAGAAGTTGCTCATCGTCGGCCCGAGCATGTTCGGCTGCGTCGGGCCGGTCAGGTACGGGACGGTGAAGCTGCCGAGCACGTAGATGCCGGTGAAGGTCGCCACGATCACCGTCGGGATCACGTTCATCGGCCAGAGGATCGAGCGCACCACCCGCGGCATCGAGGCGCCGGAGTCGCGCCCCGCCTCGATCAGCGCGTCCGGCACGCCGTTCAGGCCGGAGCTCATCATCAGCACGCCGAAGGGGATGTTCACCCAGATCTCGCCGAGCAGCACGCACGTGAGCGTGTAACCGAGCGACGGGAAGCCGTGGAAGCCGATCCGGAAGGCGATGGTGCGGAAGAGGCCGTCGGGGCCCCAGAAGACGAAGATCGAGTACGAGGCGATCACGACCGGGATGAAGAGCGGCACCACCGACAGGCTCGAGACGGCCCGGGCGAGCCACGTGTTCGACAGCCGCAGGTAGAGCGCGATCGCCCAGCTGGCCGCGACCACGACGACGAGCGTCACCAGGGTGATCCAGACCGTCGCCCACAGGTCTTCGCGCACGGTCGGGTTCGAGAGCATCTCGCGGTACGCGTCGATGGTGACGCCGTGGTGCGCCACGTGCTGCCGCTGCGCGATCAGCGACACCACGGAGTTCGGCCCGCCCGTCTTGCCGAGGGTGTAGGCGATCGCCGCCCCCAACGGAAAACCGATGAAGACGGCGATCACCCCGATCGGCGGGAGCACCATGAGCAGGCCCTGGACCCGCTCACGGAGCTCCCGCCTGCGCATCGAGACGCGCGGAGCGGCTACGGAACCTGCTGCTGCCACGCCGCCTTGAAGTCGCTCTGCATCTTCGAGGAGTACCCGCGCCGCAGCGTGTTCGCCGAGACGTCGGCGAACTGGTTCTGGATCGCCTGGGGCAGGTACTTGAGGGGAAGCGCCGGGAAGCCCGACATGACGTCGATGATCTGCGTCTGGGCCGCCGGCGACAGGACGTAGTTCACGAACTTGTAGACCTCGGCCTTGTGCCTCGCCGTCTTCGGGACGCCCAGGTACGCGGCGCCACCGGTGAACGACGGGCTCGCGATCTGGGTCAGCTTGACCGTCTTCGGGAGCGCGCCGGACTTCAGCGCGGTCAGGGCCTGGTCGGACCACACCGGCGCGACCCAGATCTCGCCCTTCGCGAGCAGGTCGAGCACGGCCTGGTTGCCGTTCGGATAGACGCCCTGGTAGACCGAGCCGTTCAGGCTGTGCAGCAGGTCGAGGCCCTGCTTCCAGTTCGACTCGAGCTGCGGCGTGTAGCCCTCGATCATCTGATTGTGCACGTCCTGCGGGAGCGTGCTGTCGACCACGGTCTCGGCGAACGAATAGCCGGAGCCGCCCGTGTTCGGCGAGTTGTAGGTGAACTTGCCGGGGTTCGCCCGGATCCACTGGATCAGACCCGTGAGCGTCTTCGGCGGGCTCTGCACGTGCGCCGTGTTGTAGGCGAGGACGACGGACGAGCCGCGGTACGGGATCGCCTTGCCCTTCACCGGCGTGAGCAGCGCCTTGGGGACGAGCTTGATGTTCGGCGACGTCGCCTTGCTCACCGGTTGGTCGAGCCCGTCGATCGCGAGCGTCGTGACGATGCCGGCGTCGACCAGGTCGACGCCCGGCCACTTGCGCTGCTTCACCGCGGCGCCGATGCGGGCCAGGGTCGTCGTGTCGTTCTGGCCGTGCTCGGAGAAGATGAACTTGACCTTGATGCCGGGGTTCTTCTTCTCGAAGCCCGGGATCAGGTGGTCCTGCCAGAGCGACTGCACGTTCACGTCGCCGCTCGCGTACAGGTTGATCGTGACGCTCTTGGCCGCGTGCTTCGTGGCGGCGTTCGAGCCCGTCGCCAGCGCGGCGATCGCCGCGACGGCGGCGAGAAGCGCGATACCGAACATCGCACTGAGCTTCCGCTTCACTGCACCCTCCTTCGACTGGTCCGCTTGGGTTGACTCACTGGGGTCCAACGTCATTAGACGACCGGTTCGACGGAACGATGGACGACCGGCGGCGCGCCGCCCGCCTCGCCGCCGAGCTCGACGCCCGCGCGCGCGGCGAGCAGCCGCGCTGCGGCCTGGCAGACGACCGCGTCGGCGCGGCCCTCGTCGATGCCGGCGCGCGGCGCGGCTCCGCCGGCCGCGTAGCCGGCGAACGCGAGCCACTGGCGCTCGAACGCCTCGACCGTCGAACGGGACTCGCTGATGCGCTCCGCGCCGTCGACGCCGTCGACGACGGTGAGGACGGTGGGCGCGTGCAGCAGGTAGGGCGCCGGGAACGTGAGCGAGACCGTACCGCGGGCGTCGTGCACGCGCACCTCCTCGCGATAGGCCGGGTACTCCTCGAGGTAGTGCCACCGGATCGAGACGCGGGTCTCGCCGAGGCGGCCGAGCAGCGCGAGCGAGCGGGCCGCGGCTCCCTCGGGCCAGACGTCGCCGTGCTCCACCGTCAGCGGCCCGCCGGCGAGGGCGCGGATGACCGCCAGGTCGTGGACGACGCTGCCGAGCAGGACGTCCGAGTAGAGCAGCGCCAGCTCGGGCGGCGCCTCGCCGAGCGCCGCGTTCACGGCCTCCGCCTCCAGCGCCAGCACGCGCGCGAGCTCGTCCGCGTCGACGTCGGCCGGCGGCGGCAGCAGGCCGGCATGCGCGAGCTGCGGCTCCGACGGCGGATGCAGCACGGTCACCTCGATCGAGCGCGGCTCGGGCCGCCCCGCGAGCGCCGCCCGGGCGGCCTCGACGGCCGGGTCGTAGATCTTCATGTAGCCGAGCATCAGCCGCGGCCCGGCGGCGGCGAGCTCGTCGGTCTCGGCCAGCGTGTAGGCGAGCGGCTTCTCGCAGAACACGACCAGGCCGGCGCGGGCGGCCGCGGTCGCGAGCGCCCCGTGCGAGCCGGAGGTGAGCACTGCGACGGCGTCGAGGCCGCCGGCGGCGATCAGCTCCTCGCCCGAGGCGAAGCGCCGCGCGGCCGGCACCCCGTAGCGCGCGCCGAGCGTGTCGCGGACGCCGGCGGAGAGGTCGCACAGCGCCGACAGCTCGAACAGGTCGGGGTGCTTCGCGAGCAGCGGCAGGTGCACCGCCTGGGCGACCGCGCCCAGGCCGACGACGCCGATCCGCAGCGGCCGGGCCGCTGCAGCGGACGGTACGATCGGAACCCGCGAGTCGTTCGGCCGCGCCACCTGCGTCAACGTTTGCACGGTTCCGGGGCGGGTGTCAAGAGGGGCAGGCTCAGATGCCTGCGTGCTCGCGCAGCCAGGCGCGGTTGCGGGCCTGCGCGGCGATCTGCGGCTCCGCGTCCTCGCCGGGCCTCGCCACCCAGTCCTGCTCCACGACCAGCCAGCCGGCGTAGCCGTCGAGCTCGCCGAAGAACGCCGCGAGGTCGACCTCGCCCGTCCCGAGCTCGCAGAAGACGCCCGAGCGCCAGGCCTCCGGCCAGCTCGGCGCGCTCCGCAGCAGGCCGAGGTCGACGTCCTTCACGTGCACGTAGTCGATCCGCCCGCGCCAGTCGCCCAGCGCCGCGACCGGGTCGCCGCCGGCCGCCAGCAGGTGCCCGCTGTCGAGCAGGAGCGGCACGTCGGCGCCCTCGAGCAGCCGCTCGATCTCCTCTACCGACTGGATCCGCGTGCCCATGTGATGGTGGAAGGTCGGCTCGTATCCACGCTCGCGGGCGCGTTCGGCCGCGCGCGCCACCCCGTCGAGGAGCCGCGGCCAGTCGACCTCGCCGCCGCGGGAGCCGTCGTCGGCCAGCACGGGCCGGGGCGGTTCGTCCATCGCGGCGGCGTCGAACAGGTCGAGCGTCTCCTCGAGCGCGGCGAGGCGCTCGTCAGGGTCGCCGAAGCGGAGCGGCACGTACCCGCCGGTGAGCACGAGCCCGTGCCGGGCGAGCGCCGCCGGCAGCGTCCCGCGGTCGCCCAGGTAGCCGGGCGGGCCGAGCTCCGTGCCCGCGTAGCCGCCCTCGGCGATCGCCCGCAGGACGCGCTCGGCGTCGGGCACGTCGGGGGTCCGCGAGACGGTCAGCTCGAAGGCGCCGAAGCTGACGGGGGCGTTGGCGACGCGCACGGCCACGACCAGACCCTAGACGATCGAGTGCAAACGTTCGCGCGGAACCGGCGCCATCGAACGCGCGAGCGCGACGGCGAGGCGTAGGCGTCGAGGGCGAACACGGCGGCGGTCGCGCAAGCCGACGGCGCCGGCACGATCCGTGACGGGCGCGTTCGGGCGGAGTATCCTCCGACGGCGGGCTCCCGCCCGTCGAGCCGCATGTCCACGCACGATTCATCCGTCGTCGACAGCCCCGGTGCCTCGCGCTCGCGCGCGTTCCGGAGACGGCTGATCTGGGGGCTGTGGGCGCTCGCGCTCGCCGTCGGGGTCGGCGCGGGCGCAGCCGTCGCGCTCATCCATCGCCACCACGCGCCGGCGATCCGCTCCGCGCCGCCGCTGCACGACGTCGCCACCTGGGCCGCGGGCACGCGGCCGGCGCCGGACTTCCGCCTGACCGATCAGCACGGCACGCCGTTCTCGCTCCACGACCTGCGCGGCAAGCCGGCGATCGTCACGTTCATCGACCCGCTCTGCCGCAACATGTGCCCGCTCGAGGCGAAGGTGCTCACGAGCGCCATCGGGCAGGTGCCCGCGGCGAAGCGGCCGACGATCGTCGCTGTCAGCGTCAATCCGCCCGGCGACACGAAGGCGACCTTCGCCGAGGACCGGACACACTGGCGGCTGCCGCCGCAGTGGCGCTGGGGCGCCGCGAACGAGCGCACGCTCGCGAAGGTGTGGAAGGACTACGCGATCGGCGTGCAGACGACGAGCAAGACGATCGCCGGCGTGACCGTGCAGGAGGTCGAGCACACCGAGGCGGCGTACATCGTCGACGGCACGGGGCACGAGCGCGCCCTGCTGCTCTACCCGTTCCAGGCGGACGACGTCCTCGCCACCCTGCGCCAGCTCGATCGCTGACCCGCCGCCGACGTGACCGCACCCGCCCGCGTGCTGGTCGTCGACGACGAGGTCGCGCTCCGCCGGCTGCTGCGCCTGCATCTGAGCAAGGAGGGGTTCACGGTCGTGGAGGCGTCGACCGGCACCGAGGCGCTCGCGCAGCTGCGCGACGGCAACGTCGACGTGGCCCTCGTCGACGTGATGCTGCCGGAGATCGACGGCTTCGAGCTCGTGCGGCGCGCGCGGCGCGAGACGACGGTGCCGATCATCCTCGTCACGGCACGCGGCGAGGAGACGAGCCGCGTGGCCGGCCTGGAGGTGGGCGCCGACGACTACGTCGTCAAGCCGTTCTCCGCCGCCGAGGTGGTGGCGCGCGTGCGCGCGCAGCTGCGGCGGACGCAGGGCTTCGCGCAGCCCGAGCCGACGCTGCGCGCAGGGCGCGTCGAGGTCGACCCGCTCGCGCGGCGGTGCACCGTCGACGGCCGCGAGGTGGAGCTGACCCGGCGCGAGTTCGACCTGCTCGTCGCGCTGCTCGAGCACCCGTCGCAGGTGCTCTCGCGGGTGCAGCTGCTCGAGCTGGCGTGGCAGACCGGCTACCTGTCCGAGAAGACCGTCGACGTGCACGTCTCCTCGCTGCGCCGCAAGCTCGACGGCGCCGTCTCGATCGTCGCGCTGCGCGGCGTCGGCTACCGCCTCGATCCCTGACGATGCTCTCGCGCCTGCGTTCCTTCCGGCTGCAGCTGCTGGCCGCGACGGCGGTGACGGCGGTGATCGGCCTGCTCGGTGCGAACCTCGCGGTCACGTCGCTGCAGTCGCGCGACAGCCACGCCAGCGACCGGCGCAAGGCCAGGCTCGTGGCCGACCGGCTGGCGTCGGAGCTGGCGAGCGGGGCGCCGCTGGCGCAGGTGCGGCTGGCGCAGGACGTGCTCACCGACGACCAGGTGATCGTCTTCCGGCACGGGCGGCGGGTCTTCGCGGGGCCGCCGCTGCGCACGACCGAGGTGGAGGCGGTCGAGCGGGCGTCGTTCCCCGGCGGCAGCGTCGTGGTGCACCGGCACGAGTCGGCCTCGCACGATTCGTCGCCGCGCGCGATCACGCTGATCTTCGCGATCGTCGTCGTGCTCGTGATCTCGGCGGCGGCGCTCGTCTCGACGATCCTCGCGCGGCGCGTGCGGCGGCCGCTGGAGCAGGCGATCGCCGTGGCCGACCGTGTCGCGGCGGGCGACTACTCGGCGCGGCTCGGGCCGTCCGGACTGGAGGAGTTCGCCCATTTCGGCCGTGCGTTCGACGCGATGGCAGAGCGGCTCGAGCAGAGCGACCTCGACCAGCGGCGGTTCCTCGCCGACGTGGCGCACGAGCTCGCGAACCCGATCAACGCGCTGGTGGGCTTCGCGACCGCGCTGGCCGACGGCACGGCCGAGACGCCCGACGAGCAGGCCGAGGCGGCGGTGATGATCGCCCAGGAGTCGGCGCGGCTGCGCACGCTGCTGCAGGACCTGCGCGACCTGACGCGCGTCGACCTGTTCGAGACCGTGCACGCGGAGCCGTTGCGGCTCGACCGCTTCTGCGCCGAGCTCACCGGACGGATGCGCCCGCTGCTCGACGAGGCGGAGCTGAAGCTCGACCTGCGGCTCGAGCCGGTGGAGACGGTCGCCGACCCGCGCGTACTGGAGAGCATCGTGCGGAACCTGCTCTCGAACGCGATCCACTACACGCCCGCCGGCGGCACGGTGACGGTGTGGACGGGCCGGCGCGGGGCGAACGACGTGCTCGGCGTGCGCGACACCGGCATCGGCATCCCGCCGGAGCACCGCGCGCGCGTCTTCGACCGGCTGTACCGGGCCGACGAGGCGCGCGACCGCACGAGCGGCGGCTCGGGGCTGGGCCTGGCGATCGCCCAGCGGGCGGCGGCGGCGCTGGGCGGCCGGCTCGAGCTGGACAGCGAGCAGGGCCGTGGCAGCGAGTTCCGGCTGCTGCTGCCGCACGCCGGGCACGGCCGGCGGCGCCTGCACCGACCCGGCGGGCTTTACCGACCCCTTGCCGAACACCCACCGTCTTCACAGGCGGAGCGGCGATAACGGGTGCCATGACACCTACATTCATCATCCTGAACCTGGTGCTCGCCCTGGTCGCGATCGGCTCGGTCGGCGGAATGCTCTTCCTCGCCCACCGGTTGCCCTCCTCGGCGCCGCACAACGACGAGAGCTGGGGCAGCGGCGGCGACCCGTGGGTCGCCTCCGACCCGCTCCCGCTCCGCCAGCTCGCCGGCCACGAGGACGAGCGGGCCATCGAGCGGGCCGCGTAGGCCCGTACCCCACGTACCTGGTACGTCCGCGCGACGGCCGCGAGGCCCGCAGCGCTCCCGGGACGTACCAGGTACGAGCCTTCAGCCGTTCGTGAGAAGCGGCGCGGCGTCCGGCGGGACGGCCAGCTCCCACGGGCGGCGCGCCGGCTCGAAGCCCGGCAGCTGCAGCACGAACGTCGCGCCCGACGGCTGCGGGACGACGGCCGCCGAGCCGCCGTGCGCGGCGGCGATCGCCGCCACGATCGAGAGGCCGAGCCCGACCCCGCCGTCGGCGCGCGTGCGCGCGTCGTCGGCGCGGGCGAACCGGTCGAAGATCCGGTCGAGCGCCTCCGGCGACACGCCCGCGCCGCCGTCGGCGACCTCGATCACCAGGTCGCCCGCCAGGGCGGTCGCCCGCAGCTCGATCGGGTCATGCGGGTCGGTGTGCTTCACCGCGTTCTCGAGCAGCGCGTCGAGCGCCGCGCGCAGCGCCTCCTCGTCGGCCCGCAGCCGCCCCGGCGCCACCGGCCCCAGCCGCCACGCGCGCGGCGCGATCTCCGACCAGCGCATGAACAGGTCGTCGAGGAACGGCTCCACGTCGATCGCGCTCGCCATCACGAAGCCCGGCTGCCCGGCCTTCGCCAGCAGCAGCAGCCGCGAGATGATCCGCTCGATCCGCGCCAGCTCGTCGAGCGCCACCGCCAGCTCCGGCCCGTCGGCGTGCGCGCCGAGCAGCTCCAGGTGGCCGCGTGCGATCGTCACCGGCGTCCGCAGCTCGTGCGACACGTCCTGCAGGAACCGCTCCTGCCGCTGCAGCAGCGCCTGCACCCGTTCGGCCGCCGCCCGGCGCCGCCGCGCGTGCCACACCATCGCGAGGAACATCGCCGACATCAACGGCACCTCGAACAGCTCGCCCCACAGCTGGATGCCCTGGAAGGCGTCCGCGAGGATCGCCCCGCCGGTCGTCACCGCCACCACGAGCAGCGCCACCGAGGTGACCCGGTTGCTCCACACGCGGAACCCGTAGACCAGCGTCAGGCTGATCCAGACGAAGTGGAACGGAATCGTCTCCCAGCTGGGCCAGGCGATCATCGACGCCCAGTTGGCCGCGGCGAACGCCGCCCAGCCGAGCTCGACTACATATCTACGCAGCCAGTCGGTACCCGGCATGGCGGATCGTCTCGATCGGGGCGTCCGGCCCGAGCCGCTTGCGGAGGCGGCGCACGCACACCTCGACGACGTTCGAGCCGGGATCGAAGTCGTAGCCCCACACCTCGGCGAGCAGCCGCTCGCGGCTGACGACCTCGCCCTCGTGCAGGAGCAGGTGATGCAGCAGGTGGAACTCGCGGTCGGCGAGGTCGCAGACGGTGGAGCCGAGGATCGCCTGCCGGCGCGCCAGGTCGAGCTCGATCCGGCTGCCGCGCACGACGTTCGCCTGCTCGTCGAGCGGCCGCACCCGCCGCAGCTGCGCGCGCACCCGCGCCAGCAGCTCGTCGAGCGCGAACGGCTTCGCGAGGTAGTCGACGGCGCCGAGCTCGAACCCGCGCAGCTTCGTCGGCAGGTCGGCCCGCGCCGAGAGGACGAGCACCGGCAGGTCGGGCCGGCTGCGCACCAGCTGCTCGAGCACCTCCATCCCGTTCAGGCCCGGCAGCAGCAGGTCGAGCACGACCAGGTCGCACGGCCGGCGCAGCGCCTTGTCGAGCCCGCTGCGGCCGTCGCTCGCGCCCTCGACGGCATAGCCCGCGGCAACGAGCCCTCGCTTCACGAATGAGAGGATCCGCTCCTCGTCTTCGACCACAAGTATCCGCATCGGACCGCGGTATGACCCTAACCGCACGAAGATGACGTGTAAATGACGGTTCGATGACACCTCCGTCATCTCTCTTGGAGCCCGGGCGGCCGGGCGATATACCCACCGCCCGATGGCGACGACACGCAAGCTCAGCCTGGTCGCAGCGGGCATCGCGATCGCAGGCGTCCTGATCGGCTTCTACATCGCCGGCTACCTCGTGGGGAACACGCCGGCGTACCGCCCGCAAGCGGCGGCTGCGAACCAGAAGACGGTGAACCTGGTGATCCAGACGGTCGCCGCAGTCGGCCCGCAGCTCGCGCCGAACCACCCGGACTGGGTCTCGTACCTCGTCCGCAACAAGCAAGGCGAGTGGCAGCGCTCGACCGTCTTCACGGTGCCGGCGAACTCGCTCGTGCATGTGACGATCTACAACTTCGACGGCGCGAGCGGCCTGCGCAATCCCTTCCTCGGCCAGCCGCAGGGCCTCGTCGGGCCCGAGCTGGTCGACGGCAAGCCGGTGAAGGCGTTCGCGCCTGACCAGCCGTCGCACACGTTCGCGATCCCCGGCCTCGGCGTGCTCGTCCCGGTCGCGCCGGTCGGCGACGACGAGAAGAACCAGTGCGGCTACGCCCCGTGCGCGATGTCGATGGCGCACCACGTCACCGAGTTCACGTTCCGCACCGGCGAGAAGGGCCACTACCGGTGGCAGTGCTTCGTCCCCTGCGCCGCCGGCTTCGAGTACGGCTTCGGCGGCCCGATGCAGACCGTCGGGTACATGGACGGCTACGTCAACGTGGTCTGAGCGATGGCCGAGACTCTGACACAGTCCGCCGCCGACGCCGAAGACGTCGACCACGGCCGCCGCTTCCTCTTCTGGTGGCTCGGGATCAGCATCGTCGCGACCCCGCTCGTGGCGATCTTCCTCGGCCCCGCGATCCCGCCGGGTCACGGCACCGTCGAGGCCGCCGGCCAGGTGGTGGACAACACCGTCCTGGTCGCGATCTCCACCCCGGTCTGCGCGTTCGTGCTGGTGATGCTCGCCTACACGCTGACCAAGTTCCGCAGCCGCGCGGGTGTGCTGGAGGACGGCGAGCCGATCCGCGGCAACAACCGCATCCAGGTGCTGTGGGTGGCGATCACCACCGTGACGGTGCTGTTCCTGGCCGGCTTCGGCTCGTACGAGCTGGTCAGCGACGGCGCCGGCGGCGGCCAGGGCCCGTCGGCCGCGTTCACCCCGGTCGGCTACCAGAAGGCGCTCGACGTGCAGGTCATCGGCCAGCAGTGGCAGTTCACCTACCGCTACCCGAGCGCCGGCGGCGTCGAGACGCCCGACCTGGTGCTGCCCGAGAACACGCTCGTCCGCTTCCACGTCACATCGCTCGACGCCATCCATTCCTTCTGGGCGTACGAGCTCGGCGTGAAGGCCGACGCCAACCCGGGCGTCGACAACATCGCCTACGTGACGACGAAGGGGCCGCTGACCTTCCATGTGCGCTGCGCCGAGCTGTGCGGGCTCTGGCACGGCTACATGGACGACGTCGGCCACGTGGTCAGCCAGTCCGACTTCTCCGCCTTCCTCGCCAAGGAGAAGGCCGTGTACGCGCCGATCATGAAGTACCTGCCGCCGTACGCGAAGACGTACCTGCCGGATCCGCAGCAGCGCGCCGGATGAGCACACCACCAGGGAGGAGCAGCATGACCGGGGAAGTCGCCCTCGCACGTCCACGCTCCGGCTGGAGCCGCCTGATCGGCTTCAACCTGCTGACCGCGGTCGTGCTCGGGATCGGCGGCTACTACCTCGGCTGGTTCCTCGGGCATCACATCACCGGCGCGAGCGTCGATTACTTCGGCGACACCGACCAGAACGACATCTCGGTCTTCCTGGGCTACATCCTCGGGGTGATCGGCTTCCTCGTCGGCCTCGGCTTCGCCAACTACCCGTTCGCGCGCCTCCGCGGCTACCCGCCGTCGCTGCGCGAGAAGGAGAGCGAGGGCGTCGGCCGCTACTTCGGGCTCTGCACCGACCACAAGGTCGTCGGCATGCAGTACCTGTGCGGCATCGGGCTGTTCTTCTTCATCGGCGGCCTGAACGCGATGCTGATCCGCTTCGAGCTGCTGCGCCCGAACATGCAGGCGTTCCCGGCGGGCCAGTACCTCACCCTGGTCGGGATCCACGGCTCGATGATGATGGGGATGATGACGAGCGGGATCCTCGGCCCGTTCGCCAACTACCTGGTGCCGCTGATGATCGGCGCGCGCCGGATGGCGTTCCCCCGCATCGAGGCGCTCACCTTCTGGCTGCTGATGGCGGCCGGCGCGATCCTGACGACCACCATCTTCTTCGGGGGCTTCCCGACCGGCTGGACGGGCTACCAGCCGCTGATGGACCAGGCGAACGCGGGCATGGACTCGTACATCGTCTTCTTCGCGCTGGTCGGCATCTCGATGTCGCTGCTGGGCCTGAACATGCTGGCGACGATCATCACCATGCGCGCGCCGGGGCTGACCTGGTCGCGGCTGCCGATCTTCTGCTGGGGCGTCGTCTCGACGGCGATCCTGATGCTGCTGGCGGCGCCGGTGCTGGTCGCAGTCCTGTCGATGGGGATGCTCGACCGGACGGCGCAGACGACGTACTTCGTGGTGCAGGGCGGCGGCAGCCCGTACCTGTACGAGAACCTCTTCTGGGTCTTCGGCCACCCGGAGGTCTACATCCTCGCGCTGCCGGGCTTCGCGATCGTGCTGGAGATCATCCCGGTGTTCGCGCGCAAGCCGCTGTGGGGCTACCGGCTGGCGGTGGCGGGGCTGCTCGGCGTGTCGCTGCTCTCCTGGCTCGTGTGGCAGCACCACATCTTCATGAGCGGCATCGACTCGAACCTGCGGCCGTTCTACATGCTCTCCACCGAGCTGATCTCGATCCCGACCGGCTTCACGTTCATCTGCGGGCTGATGACGCTGTGGCGCGGGAAGATCCGCTACTCGGTGCCGCTGTTGTTCTGCCTCGCGTGGTTCTTCAACTTCCTGATCGGCGGGCTCTCGGGCGTCTTCCTCTCCGACGTGCCGAGCGACACGACCACGCACGGCAGCTTCTTCTCGATGGCCCACTTCCACTACACGATCATGGGCGGCCTCGTCTTCACGTTCTTCGCGGCCATCTACTACTGGGTGCCGAAGATGACGGGCTTCCAGCTGAACGAGCGGCTCGGGAAGATCCACTTCTGGACGATGTTCCTGATGTTCAACTCGACGTTCGCGCCGCTGTTCGCGATCGGGTTCCTCGACCAGCCGCGCCGCGCGGTGAGCTACGCCCCGTCGCTGCAGTTCCTGAACGACTGGGCGTCGGTCTCGGCCTTCGCTCTGGGCATCTCGATGCTGATCTTCCTCTACAACTTCGTCTGGTCGCTGGCGTTCGCCCGCGTCCCGGCCGGGGCGAACCCGTGGGGCTCCCGGTCGCTCGAGTTCCAGCTGCCCTCGCCGGTGCCGGTGCACAACTTCGACCGCATCCCGGTCATCGCCGGTGACATCTACGACTACGGAACGCCGGCGCCCGCGCCGACCGCGGTGCCGGCGCCCGCAGGAGGTGCCTCGTGAGCGAGTTCGCCGCGTCGTCCACCGAGTACGAGGTCGTCGAGGGCGAGCCGCCGGAGCTGCTCGGGCGCAACCTCGTCTCCGCCGGGCACCTGTTCACCAGCGCGAGCGCGTTCTTCTTCCTCGCGTTCGTCTTCGCCTACTTCTATCTCCGCTCGCTGAACAACGCGGGGATGTTCCAGCCGAAGCACGTCGACGCCTCGGTGGGCTGGGGCACGGCCGTGATGGTGCTGACCGTGCTGAGCGCGGGACTCGTGCGGCTCGGCCTCGCCGATCAGCGCGCCGGGCGCCGGGCGCAGTGGCGCACGAAGGGGCTGCTGGCGCTGCTCCTCGGCATCGCCTCGATCGTCGTGCAGGTGATCGAGTGGACGGCCGTCGACTTCGGGCCGGCGAGCGGCGGCTACGCGAGCGTGTTCTACGGCTGGACGGCGTTCATGGTGCTGTTCGCGGTCGGTGCGATGTTCTGGCTCGAGACGCTGGTGGCGACCGCCTACCGCTACCGCAACCAGGCGACGTCGACGGTGCCGCCCGGTGAGGCGTCGGGCGACGCCGACCGGACGGGCAGCGACATCGCGAACCCGCTGACGGTGATCCGCCCCGGGCTCGAGGCGTTCTCCTTCTTCTGGACGTTCCTCGCCGGCGTGACCGTCCTCGCCTGGGTCGTCCTCTACCTCATCTAGGCGGTCATGGGGGCCTGGCCGGTCCAGCCGCCCACCTTCGCGATCCTGGTCGTGGCTGGGCTGTACGTGCTGGGCGGCCGCTGGCGCGTCGGCTCCCAGGTGCACCGGAGCCGCGACCGCTGGCGCACGATCGCCTTCGCCTCGGGCCTGCTCGTGCTGGTGGCGGCGCTCGACACGCCGATCGACAGCGAGGCGGACAGGCTCTTCGCCGTCCATATGGTCCAGCACGTGCTGCTGCTGAGCGTGGCGCCGCCGCTGATCGTGCTCGGCGCCCCGTGGGCGCGGATCTGGCGGCCGCTGCCGCTCGGCTTCCGCCGCACGACCGCGAAGGCGCTCGTCGTCGACCCGCGCACCCGGCCGCTGCGCCTGCTCGCGCACCGGCTGACGCACCCGGCCGTCGCCTGGGTGGCGTTCTGCGGCAACCTCGTGCTGTGGCACGTGCCCGCCCTCTACGACGCGACGCTCCGCAACGGCGCCGTCCACGATCTCGAGCACGCGCTCTTCTTCTCCACGGGCATCCTCTTCTGGGCGCAGGTGATCCCCTCCGCCCCGTTCCGCGTGCGGCTCGACGAGCCGCGCCGTGCGCTCTACGCGCTGCTCGCGATGCTCGTCGGCTGGGTGCTCGCGGTCGTGCTCGGCTTCGCCCGCACGCCGCTCTACCATCCGTACACGACGCTCGCGCACCGGCCGGGCGGGCTGAGCGCGCTCGCCGACCAGCAGATCGCGGCCGGCGTGATGTGGGTGCCCGGCTCGCTCGCCTTCACGATCGCCATCGTCCTCTTCTTCTACCGCTGGATCGCGCCCGAGCCCGAGTCTCGGCGCCGGTCCGGCCTCTCCCCGTTGACCACGACCACGAGGTGAATCGATGACCTTGCTCGCAGCGCACTTCCTCGCCGGCGCCATCCTGTCGTGGGCGATGCCGATCGTGCTCCTCGTCCTCGTCGGCATCTACTGGATGCTGCTCCTGCGCCGCCGCTCGGCCGGCGCCCGCAGCGGAAAGGTTCAGTAGGAGTGAGCGCCCTCGCCGGCGTCCTGCCCGGCGCAGCCGATCTGCGGCGTCCCGGCGCCCCCGGCGCAGCCCTGCGCCTGCTCGCCGGGGGCGCCGCGGGGACCCTGCTCTTCGCCGTCGTCAGCGGCGCGACCGGCGACCGCGCCGCCCACCGCCTGCTGGCGGCGCTCGCGCTGCCGCCGTTGCTCGCGCTCCTCCTCGCAGCCGCGGTCGCCCACCGCCGGCTGCTGGCGCCCACGACGGTGACGATCGTCGCCTTCCTCGCCGCGGCGACCGTCACCGCGCGGACGCCGCACATCGCGCTCGCAGCGCTCTCGTTCGCCGCCGCGCTCGCGCTGGTGCCGGCGACCTTCCGCGGCGAGCCGGTCGCGCGCGGCGCCTGGCGCGACTACCTGACGCTGACGAAGCCGCGGATCATGTCGCTGCTGCTGATCACGGGCGCCGCCGGCACGGTCGTGGGGGCGGGCGGCTGGCCGGGCACGGCGAGGTTCGCGGAGACGATGGTCGGGCTGGCGCTCGCCTGTGGCGGCGCGAGCGCGCTCAACCACGTGATCGACCGCGACATCGACAAGCTGATGGGCAAGCGCACCGCCGGCCGGCCCGTCGCCGCCGGCCGCCTCACCGCGGCCCGCGGGCTCGAGTTCGGGCTGACGCTCTCCGCGGCCTCGTTCGTGCTGCTCGCCTCGACGGTGAACCTGCTCACGGCGGCGCTGGCGCTGGCCGGCAACCTCTTCTACGTCCTCGTCTACACCGGCTTCCTGAAGCGCCGCGGCCCGCAGAACATCGTGATCGGCGGCGCCGCGGGCGCCGTGCCGCCGCTCGTGGGCTGCGCGGCCGGCGGCGGTCATCTCGGACTCTCGGCGCTGTGGCTGTTCGGGATCGTCTTCCTCTGGACGCCGCCCCACTTCTGGGCGCTCGCGCTGCTGCTGCGCGACCACTACGCCGCGGCCGACGTGCCGATGCTGCCGGTGGTGCGCGGCGAGCGCTCGACCGTGCGGCAGATCGTCGTCTACACGCTCGCGCTGGTGGCGTTCACCGCGGCGCCCGTGCTGACGGGCACCTTCGGCTGGACGTACCTCGCCGGCGCCCTCGTCCTGGGCGGCGTCTTCGTCGCGCTCGCCGCCCGGCTCGGCGACGGCACCGACCGCCGCCGCGCGGCCGTCTGCTTCCACTGGTCGCTGCTCTACCTGGCGCTGTTGTTCGCGGTCGCTGCGATCGACGCGGCGATCTGACGGCGCGCAGGCGACGGCCCGGCCGCCGCCCTACAATCAGACGCCCCCCGCTCAAACGGAAAGGAACGGCACATGCCTCAGCACGTACGCTGGCTCGGCGTCCTGGCCGCCGTGGTCGCCGGTGCGACCGTCGCGGCGACTGCGACCGCCGCGCCGGCTCGCCAGGCGGCAGGAACGATCACCTTCTGCAGCGACATCACCTACCCGCCGGAGGAGTTCTACGTCGGCTCCAAGGCCGTCGGCTCCGACATCGACATCGCCACGGCGATCGCCAAGCAGCTCGGCGAGAACGCGAAGTTCACGAACACGGGCTTCGACGGCATCATCGCCGCGCTGGTCGCGAAGAAGTGCGACGCGATCATCTCCGGGATGAACGACACCGCCCAGCGGCGCAAGTCGGTCAACTTCGTCGACTACCTGTCGGTCGGTCAGTCGCTGATGGTGAAGAAGGGCAACCCGTCGCACGTCAAGGGGCTCTCCTCGCTGTCCGGCAAGACCGTCTCGGTCGAGGTCGGCACCACGAACAAGGACTTCCTCGACGCGGAGTCCAAGTCCCTGAAGAAGAAGGGCAAGAAGCCGATCCAGGTGCAGGCGTTCCCGAAGGACACGGACGCCGCCGCAGCCCTGAAGACGGGCCGCGTCGACGCCTACTTCGGCGACTCGCCGGTCGTGGCGTACTACATCCAGAAGGACAAGTCGTTCGCGTTCGCGGGCGCGCCGATCAACCCGATCCCGGTCGGCATCGCGCTCCGCAAGGACGACAACGCGACCAAGGCCGCGATGACGAAGGCGGTCAAGAAGCTGTACGCCAACGGGACGATGCAGCGGATCCTGGCCAAGTGGCACATGTCCGACTTCGCCCTGAAGAAGTACGCGAAGAAGTAGCGGTCGCAACGTTCCGATGACGGTGCTCGCAGCATTCGAGTGGCACATCCTGTGGCAGCGCCTCTTCCACCCCGGCACCGAGTTCGCCCTCGCGTTGTGGCGGACGGTGCTGATGGCGGTGGTGGCGCAGGTGGTCGGGGTCGTGCTCGGCCTGATCGCCGCGCTGATGCGCATGTCGAGCCTCTGGGTGCTGCGAGCACTGTCGAACCTCTACACGCTCGTCTTCCGGGGCACGCCGGTGATCGTGCAGATCTTCTTCATCTACTTCGGCGTCAACCTGCTCTTCGGGGTGACGCTGATCCCGAACACGCTCAACCTCGGCTTCGCGCAGCTCTCGGGCGGCGTGTTCGCCGGCATCGTCGCGCTCGGCGTCAACGAGGGCGCCTACATGCGCGAGATCATCCGCGCGGGCATCGACGCGATCGACCGCGGCCAGATGGAGGCGGCGAAGTCGCTCGGCATGACCTACCGCCTCGGCATGCGGCGGATCGTGCTGCCGCAGGCGGCGCGGGTGATCGTGCCGCCGCTCGGCAACGAGTTCAACAACATGCTCAAGACGACCTCGCTGGTCGCCTTCATCGGCGTCACCGAGCTGTTCCAGGACGCCGAGATCCACTACTCGCAGACCTTCAAGGCCGCCGAGTACTTCACTGCCGTCGCGATCTGGTACCTCATCCTCACGTCGGCCTGGAGCCTCATCCAGGCGTGGATCGAGCGCAAGCTGGCGGTGAGCGAGCGCGTCGACGAGGAGCCCGTCGACCTCGGCGCGCGCGTCCGATCCTTCTTCCCCGCGCGAGGCTTCCGGTGAGCGAAGTCGTGATGCGCGCGACCGACGTGCGCAAGCGCTTCGGCCGCCTGGAGGTGCTGAAGGGCGTCTCGCTCGAGGTGCGCGCCGGCGAGACGGTGTGCGTGATCGGGCCCTCGGGCTCCGGCAAGACGACGTTCATCCGCTGCGTCAACCACCTCGAGAAGATCGACGGCGGCCGGATCGAGGTGAACGGCCAGCTGATCGGCTACCGCGAGCGGAACGGCAAGCTCGTCGAGGACTCGGAGCGCTCGATCGCGCGGCAGCGGACGCGCGTCGGCATGGTCTTCCAGCGCTTCAACCTGTTCCCGCACAAGACGGCGCTCGAGAACGTGATCGAGGCGCCGATCCACGTGCTGGGCGTCGACGGCCGGCAGGCCGTGGACGACGCGGAGCGGCTGCTCGCGCGCGTCGGCCTGGCCGACAAGGCGGGCGCCTACCCCGGCAAGCTGTCGGGCGGGCAGCAGCAGCGCGTCGCGATCGCCCGGGCGCTGGCGATGAAGCCGGCGCTGATGCTCTTCGACGAGCCGACGAGCGCGCTCGACCCGGAGGTGACGGGCGAGGTGCTGACGGTGATGTCCGAGCTCGCGCACGAGGGGATGACGATGATCGTCGTCACGCACGAGATGGGCTTCGCGCGGGAAGCGGCGGACCGGGTGGTGATGATGGACGGCGGCGTGGTCCTGGAGGACGGCACGCCCGAGCACTTCTTCGTGGCGCCCACGCACGAGCGGACGAAGCAGTTCCTGTCGAAGATCCTCTGATCCTCGCCGGTTCGGACGGGCCACGACTCGGCCTGCTCGCCGGCCTCCGTGGGGACGAGGTTCCGGCGATGGCGGCTGCGCTGCGCGTGACCGGCCGCCTCGACCGCCGCGAGCTGCGCGGCTCGATCCTCGCCTACCCGGTCGCGAGCCCCGAAGCCTTCGCGCGCCGATCCGCGGACGCCGACGGCGACGCGGAGGAGCGGGCGGCGCGGCTGCGGGCCGGCGCCGATGGGATCGTGGCGCTGCGGAGCGGCGGCCGCCGCGAACAGCTGGCGCCGAGCGCGGCCGGCCCGTCGGAGCTGGTCGCGGCCACGGGGCTGCCGTTCGCGCTGCCGGTCCTTGCCTTCCCGAGCCGGGGCGAGCTCGTGCTGCGCGCGGGCGGCGGTCAGTTCGAGGAGGGGCCGGTGCGCGTTCTCGCCGCCGCGGTGCGCGGCGTGCTGCGGCACCTGGGAATGCTGCCCGGCGCGCCGGCGGCCGGCCGGCAGCGCCTCGTCGGCTCGCTGCTCGACCACCCGGCGCCCGCGGGCGGCTGGTGGACGCCCGCCGTGCACGTCGGCGAGGAGGTCGTCGAGGGGACGCTGCTCGGGCGGGTGCGCGACCTGCGCGGGACGGTGCTCGCCGACGTGCGCTCCCCGGCCGACGGCGTGGTGCTCGCACTGCCGGCGAGCCCGGCGGTCGACGCCGGCCGCCGGCTGCTGACGCTGGGCCTCGAGCTCAGCGAGTGAGACCCGAGCCGACCTCGCGCACGAGGTCGACGAGCGCGCAGACGTCCTCGTCGGAGGTGCGGTAGTTGACGATGCAGGGCCGCAGGTAGACGCGGCCGTCGATCGTCGCCGGCGCGACCCACACCTCGCCTCCCTCCTGCAGCCGCCGCACCAGCGCGGCATTGTGGGCGTCGATGTCCTCGACGCCGTCGGGGACGTGGCGGAAGGGGACGATCGAGAGCGGCGGCTCCAGCGGCAGCGCCTCCAGCCCCGGCGTCTCGCGAACGCGCTCGTACAGGAGCTGCGCCTGCGCGAGGTTGCGCCCGATCGCCTGGCCGAACGCCGCCGCGCCGTGCACGCGGAAGGCGAGCCACAGCTTGAGCGCCCGGAACGGCCGCGAGTACTCGAGCGTCGTGTCGACGGCGTGCGGCGTGCGGCGCTCGTGCGGGAAGTAGCCCTCCTCGTGGCCGAACGCCACCTCCAGGTCGGCGCGCCGCCGCACCAGCACGACGCCGCAGGCCTTCGGCAGATACAGCCACTTGTGCGCGTCGATCGTGACCGAGTCGGCGCGCTCGACGCCGGCGAAGAGCGGCGCCGCGCCGGGCGCGCCCGCGGCGGGCAGGCCGTAGGCGCCGTCCACGTGCAGCCAGACCTCGCGCTCGGCGCAGAGGTCGGCGAGCGCGTCGATCGGGTCGATGGCGCCCGTCAGCGTCGTGCCGGCGGTCGCGACCACCGCCACCGGCACGATCCCCGCGGCGCGGTCGGCGTCGATCGCCTCCGCGACCGCGTCCGGCCGCAGCCGGCGGCGCTCGTCGATCGGCAGCGCGCGCACCCCCTCCGTGCCCATCCCGAGCAGCTCCGCGGCGCGCACGACCGAGTAGTGCGACTCGGCCGAGCAGTAGATCGCGAGTCGCCGGCCGCCGAGGCCCCCGCGGCGCGCCCCCGGCAGCGCCCGCTCCCGCGCCGCCGTCAGAGCGGTCAGGTTCGAGATCGTGCCGCCGCTCGTGAACGCCCCGCCCTCGCCGGCGTAGCCGACGAACTCGCCCACCCAGCGCACCGCCTGGTCCTCGATCTCCGACGCTGCGCCGGCCCACGAGGCGAGGTTGACGTCGAAGCAGGCGGCGAGCGCGTCCGCGAGCACGCCGATCTCGAGCGCCGACGAGCCGATGAACGCGAAGAAGCGCGGGCGCGGCTGGGCGAGGCTGGCGTCGAGCGCCGCCGCGGCGGCGTCGAGCGCGTCGAGCGCCGGGCTGCCGGCGGCGGGCAGCGCACGCCGGAACAGCTCGCGCAGCTCGTCGTCGACCTCCGGCTGCCCCGGCCGGTAGTGGTCGAAGCTCCGCCAGGCGCGCTCCACGATCCGGCTCGCGTGCGCGAGCACCTCGCCACGCCCCACGTCGAGCCGCAGCGACGCGCCTGTGCCGGCCGCGGTCACGGATCGATGTTAAAGGAGCGACCGCAGCGCGTCCCGGCCGATCCGCGCGGCATCGCGGGCCGGGCCGACGAAGTCGTCGAGTTCGAGAGTCACCCAGCCGTCGAAGCCAACGTCCTGGAGCGCGCCGACGATCGCTGCCACATCCAGGTCGCCCTCCCCCAGCGGCACGAACGAGAGCGGGTCGAGCTTCGCGTCCTTGAGGTGGACGTAGGAGATTCGGTCGGCGTAGCGGCGGATCAGGTCCGCAGGGTCGCCGCCGGCGGCGGCGAGATGCGCCGTGTCGGGGCAGAAGCCGATCGGCGTCCGCGAGAACACCTGCTCGATCTCCTCCGGGCTCTCAGCCATCGTCGACAGGTGCGGGTGGTAATGCGCCACCACGCCGGCGGCCTCCGCGAGCGCCGCGACACGGTCGAGCGCCCCCGCAAGCCGGTCGTAGTCGGCGTCGTCGGGCGCGCGGTCATGCCGCCGGGCGCCACCGCCCACGACGAGATGCGGCGCGCCCAGCTCGGCCGCGACACGGACGCCCTGCTCGATCCGCCACAGCTCCTCTGGCAGGATCTCGTCGTAGATGAGGCTCCCGCCGGCGTAGACGCCGACGAGCTCGAGTGCGAGCTCGTCCAGGAGACGCCGCAGCGCTTCCGTCCCACCGGACCACTGCACCGCGTCACCGTCGAAAAGCTCGACGCCGGCGAAGCCCAGCTCGGCGATCTCGCGCAGGGCCGACTCGAGGTCGCCCGCGACGACGTAGAACGCGTCCTTGGCGCTCGTGACGCCGACGCCGCTCCCGTAGACGCCGCCCCAGGTGATTGTGTGACACGCGAGCTGCAACGAGCCCTCCTCTATTTCCGGCGGCCCAACGCGACCGCGAAGATGATGATCACGCCTTGGATGACCTCCTGCTGGCTGACGCCGAACCCCGCCAGGATGAGGCCGTTGTTGATCAGGCCGATCATCAGCGAGCCGAACAGCGCGCCGACAACCGAGCCGCCCCCGCCGAACAGACTCGTTCCGCCCAGGATCGTCGCTGCGATGGCCGACAACTCGTCGCCTGAGCCCCAGTCGAACCGCCCGGACTGCAGGCGACCCGCATAGAGCATCCCGGCGAGCGCCGCGGCGAGACCAGACAGCAGCAAAACGGCGAACTTGATCCGCTGGGTGGAGACGCCACTGTACTCAGCGGCAATGCGATTGCCGCCCGTGGCGAACACCTGGCGACCGAAAGCCGTCTTGCGCAGAACTACCGCGCCAGCCGCGACCACAACGAGCGTCCAGACGACCAGACCTGAAACGGTCCCGATGCTGCCGCCGCCGAAGACCTGGATGAACGAGCCGTTCGTCACCGGCTCCGCCGACTCATTGGTCACCCACCGTGCGACCCCCTCGGCGACGCCGAGCATCCCGAGCGTAACCAGGAACGACGGGATTCGGAGCACCGTTACCAACCCGCCGTTTACGACACCGGCGCCCACGCCTACGCCGATGCCCGCGAGGATCCCCAACCCGAGCCCAAATTTCCCGAGCGCCAGCGCCGTGACTACCGAGGCGAGGCCCGCAACCGAACCGATCGAGAGGTCGATCTCGGCGGCCGCGATCACGAAGGTCATCGCCGTCGCCTCGACGCTGACCATCGCTGTTTGCTCGACGATCTGGAGCAAGTTCTGGTGGTTGAGGAAGCCGTCCTTGCTAAGGGTGACAGCGAAGACGGCGAAGATGACCGCGAAGACGATGTAGATGACGTACTGGCGCCAGTCGAAGTACGGCAGGAACCGGACCGGTGCGCCGAACTGCGCGGGCGAGTCCTCGCGCTCCGCTCTGGCTTGGGTGGGCGTTGACATCAGGCTGCCTCCTGGAGCATCTCTTCCAGCGCAGCCTCCGACGCGATCTCGACCCGGTCGACGTCCCGGCGAACGACGCCGTCGCGGAGGACGAGGATCCGGTCGGCAGCGGCGAGCAACTCGAGAGACTCGGACGAGATCAGGATGATCGACTTGCCGCGCCCGGCGAGCTCGCGGATCATCGTGATGAGCTCGGTCTTGGTCCCGATGTCGACCCCGGCTGTCGGCTCGTCGAGGATTAGCACCTCGGGATCCGTCGCTAGCCACTTGGCGACCACGACCTTCTGCTGATTGCCACCAGAGAGCAGCCGCACCGGCGTTCGCGTTGTGCCGCCCTTGATCTCCAGGCGAGCGAAGAGCTCCGTCGCTACCTTCTCGCCACGCTCGTCGTCGACGAGGCCGCCGAGGCCCAGCGGCCGCGCGAGGCCGTGCACCAAGCGACGCAGTGACGGCAGCAGGATGTTGCTCTTGATCGTGTGGTCGAGGACGAGCCCCTGCTGCCGCCGGTCCTCGGGGACGAGCACGATGCCTGCGTCGATCGCGTCTCGCGGCCGTTTGATCCGCAGCGTGCGGCCGTGGAGCACGATCTCGCCGGAGTCGATCCGGTCGACGCCGAAGAGTGCCCGGGCGAGCTCGGTGCGCCCGCTCCCCATGAGCCCGGCCACCCCAAGCACTTCTCCCGCCGCCAGGGTGAAGCTGATGCCGCGCACTTTCTCTCCGGCATGCAGGTCGCGCACCTCGAGCAACGGTTCGCCGTCACGGCGACGCGGCCGCAGGTCTTGCAGCTCATGCTCGATTTCTCGCCCGACCATCTGCGCGATCAGCTCGTCCATTCGAATCCCGGTGGTGGGCGACGTCTGGACGACCCGACCGTCGCGAAGGACGGTGATGCGGTCGGCGATCTCAAAGACCTCCTCGAGCCGGTGCGAGATATAGACGATCGCGAGGCCCTTGTTCTTCAGCTGGGCGACGATCCGGAACAACGACGCCGTCTCGGTGCGGGTGAGCGAGGCCGTCGGCTCGTCCATGATCAGCACAGGCGCCTCCTGCGCCAGCGCCTTCGCGATCTCGACCAGCTGCCACTGGGCGGTCGAGAGGTCACTCATCCGGCTGCGCGGGTCTATGTCGACCCCGATCTCGTCGAGGATCCGGTGGGCCCGCACTCGAGCCTCGCGATCGTCGAGCAGGATCCCTGCCGCTTTCTGCTCATGCCGCAGCACGACGTTCTGAGCGACGCTCAGCGTCGGGATCAGGCTGAACTCTTGGAAGATCATCGCGATGCCACGGTCGCGGGCGTCGCGCGGCGACGTGAAATGCACGTGCTCCCCTTCGACGAGTATCTCGCCCGCATCCGCCTGATGGACGCCCTGCAGGATCTTCATCAGCGTCGACTTGCCGGCCCCGTTGCCACCGAGAAGCGCGTGGACCTCGCCGTGCTCGACGGCGAGGTCCACGTCGGTGAGGACACGGGTGCGACCGAACGACTTCGAGATGCCCCGCATCTCGACGGCGCGGGCTGCCGCAGCATGACGTTCGTCCGTCACGCCGCGGCTCCCACGCCCTTGTCCGCCCCCTGGACATCTACCCACGCGCCGCTCTCGCCGGACTCGAGCAGCGCATCGCAGATTTGCGCGACGGCGTAGCCGTCCTCGAAGTCGGGTGAAACCGGCTTTCCCGTGGTGACCGCCTCGACGAAGTCGTGGCACTCGATGATCTTCGTCTCGCCGTAGCCGATCCCGAGTGCCGGGATCGGCCACAGCGCCGCTCCATGCGGATGCGGCGGTCCTGTGTAGATCGTGCGGAACCCGCGTCGGTCGCCCGGGTCGCCCGCATCGAACAGCTGTAGCTCGTCGCGCCGCTCATAGTTGAACGCGAGCGAGCCCCGTTCGCCGTGCAGCTCGAACGTCAGGAAGTTGTTGCGGCCGTACGCATTCCGGGTCGCCTCGATGCTGCCGACCACACCGCCTGCGAACCGCAGCATCGTCATCACCTCGTCGTCCACGTCCACGTCAGCGCGCTCGACTGCCCCGCTCGTGCGGGCCGTACCGAGCGCGTCGCGCAGTCCGGACTGGACGGGACGGCGGTCGACGTAGGTCTTCACGACCGCGTTGACCGACATCACGTCGCCGACGAGAAACCGTGCGATGTCGATGACGTGAGACGCGATGTCGCCGACGGCACCCGAGCCGGCGACCTTCTTCTGGAATCGCCAGGAGAGCGGCGAGTCGGGATCCGCGGACCAGTCCTGCAGGTAGGTGCCGCGGAAGTTCAGGAGCCGACCGAGCTCCCCTCGCTCCACGATCTCGCGAGCGAGCAGGACGGCAGGCGTGCGCCGGTAGTTGAACGCAACCATGTTGATCACCCCTGCCTTCCGGACCGCCTCGACCATCTCGTGAGCCTCGGCGGCGTTCCGCGCAAGCGGCTTCTCGCACATCACGTGCTTCCCGGCCTCGGCCGCCGCGATCGCGATCTCGGCGTGCAGGTCGTTCGGCACTGCGATATCGACGACGTCCACCTCGGGGTCGTCGACGATCCGCCGCCAGTCCGAGACGGCCTTCCCGAACCCGAACCGCTCGGCCGCCTCGCGGGCAAGCTCGTCAGTCGCGTCGGCGATCGCGTACCGCACCGGAATCGCCGGGGCGGGCCAGAAGAACATAGGCATGGTCGCGTACGCGAGCGCATGCGCCTTGCCCATGAACCCCGCCCCGATGAGACCGATCTTCAACGTCTCCGTCATCGTGCCTCCCCTACTTCTTCCAGGCCTTCTTCAGGCTGGCCGGCGCCGGGGCGTGGTAGACCGTCTGCCACGCCTGGAGCACGTTCGCGTGAGACACCGGCAGAGCGGGAACCGCCACGTACGGGGGCGCCTTCTTACCGATCAGGCCGTAGGCGCCCAGCTTCGCCTCGGCGATGCCCTGGTCGAACGGCCGCTGCGAGCCGATGCAGCAGATCATCTGCTTCTGCGCCAGCGGCACCGCATCGTCGAGACCCAGATCCTCGGTGGCAACCACCAGGTTCGGATGACCGGTCGCGCGCGCGGCCGAGAGGATGCCCGTAGCGGGTACGTCCCAGACGCCCCACATCGCGGTCAGGGTGGGATAGCGGGTGAGGATCGCCGTAGCGGCCGCCTCGGCCTGCGACGGGAAGTTCGGGCCGGGCACGCCCTTCTCGGCCACGATCTTGATTCCCGGGTACTTCTCGATCGTGTTCTTGAAGCCCAGGTAACGCTGGTGCGTGACGAAGAAGTCCGCCTCGTGGTAGATCAGCCCGATCGTGCCCTTGCCGTGAATCGCCTTGGCGAGAAGCTGTGCAGAGACGACGCCGTTGCCGTAGTTGTCGGCGGAGACATCGCTGATGTAGTCCTTGCCGGCGACGAAACCGTTCGGGACGTTGTCCATGAAGACGAGCTTGATCCCAGCCTTCGCCGCCTTCTTGTACGCCGACGCAGTCGCGACCGGGTCGACCGGAATCGAAACGATGATGTCGGGCTTCTTCGTCATCAGCGTCTGGATATCGGAGACCTGCGTGTTGGCCTCGAAGTGCGCGTCGGTAACACCGATGACCTTGATGCCGAGCTTCTTGAACTCGTACTTCAGCCCATCGACTTGCGCCGTGGACCAGTCGTTGCCGCCGTAGTGGAGGGCGATGGCGGCCGTCGCGTGCAGCGACTTCACCTTCTTCAGCTGCGCCGGTGTCAGGTTGACCTTGGTCGCGGGATAGGCCTTCTCGCCGTGCGGCCCGGTCGAGCGAATGGGAGGCGTCGCCATTCCCGTCGCCTGGCCGCGGGCCGACGCTACGCCGACGTACGCCGCGGCGACCAGGATCGAAATGAGCGCGACCACATAGAGCGCGCGTCGCGTCACGTGCAGGGGGGTTGCCATGTCCGTGCTTCCTCCTTGGGATGTGGAACGGCGGAGAACGTCCCGGGGGCGGGGCTCCCTCCGTGCTACTCGTCGATCGGCACCCACCTTTCTGCGCGGGCGCTACGGCCGACGGCGTCGGCGAGCATGACGGCCCGCCGGCCGTCGTCGAACGTTGGGAACCCGTCGGACGGCGCGCCCAGGATCGCGCTGTAGACTGCGGCGTAGAGCCGCATGAAGGTGTCAGTGAAGCCCTCGGTGTGGCCGGGCGGCAGCTCGGGCCGGCTGCCCGGCGCAACCAGCCGCGGCTCGCGCGCGCCGATCGTGCTGGGCGCGTGACGGCGGCCGATCCACAGCTCCTCGCAAGTCTCCGAGATCCAAGCGGCGGCGGCCTCGGATCCGTCGATCTCCAACCCGAGGCGGTTCTTCCGACCGGCGCTGACCTGCGACAGCGTCAGCGTGCCGCGCCCACCGCCCGCGAATCGCAGAAGCGCGAACGCGGCGTCCTCGGTCTCAACTGATCGCCCGCCGCGTGGATCAATGAAGCGAGCGAGATCCGCGAGCACGGCCTCGACGCGCAAGCCGGTGACGAACTCCGCCAGGTCAAGCCAGTGGACGCCGATGTCGGCGACTACGCGCAGCGGCCCGCCCAGCGCCGGGTCGATCCGCCAGTTCCAGTCGCTGGACCCGAGAAGCCAGTCCTGCAGATAGATTCCGTGTACCGCGTAGATCCTGCCGAGTTCCCCGGCCGCGATCAGCCGGCGTAACTCCTGAACCTGACCGTAATAGCGGTTGTTGAAGTTGACGGCACAGATCTTGCCGCTCGCACCAGCCAGCTCGACCAACTCGTCCGCCTCGGCGACCGTGGTGGCTAGTGGCTTTTCGCAGATGACATGCTTCCCCGCTCGCAGCGCCGCCGACGCGTGCTCAAAGTGGACGTGGTTCGGCGTGGTGATGTGGACGACATCGACCGACGGGTCCGAGAGCATCGCGTCCAGGTCGGCGTAGGGCGCAGGCAGCGCCGAGCGCTCCGCCTGCGCCAACGCCCGTTCGTGTGAGGAGCCGACGACGCCGGTCAGCTGCACGCCGAGCCGGCGCAGCGCGTCGGCGTGCACCCACGCCATGAAGCCGGTACCGACGATTGCAGCGCGCACATCAGCGAAGCCCCCCCTCCGCGTGCTCGCACGCTCGACCGCGGTCGTCATGCGACGCTCCTGCGCATCGGGGCGTCGAACTTCCGTCCAGACGCTGGAAAGTCGAGCCCACGGACGAAGGTGAGGCCGTCCCGGGCACCCCACTCCCGATCGACGGCCGCGTCCTCCCATTCGATCGACAGCGGCCCCGTGTAGCCAATCGCGTTTAGGGTGCGGATGAAAGCCTCGAAATCGACGTCGCCGTGGCCCGGGCTGACGAAGTCCCAGCCGCGGCGCGAATCGCCGAAGTCGAGGTGCGACCCGAGAATCGAGCGACGCCCGTCGAGTCGGAGGCGCACGTCCTTGATGTGGACGTGGTAGACGCGATCGGCGAACGCCTCGACAAACGCGGCCGGATCGAGGTGCTGGTGCACGAGGTGCGACGGGTCGACGTTCAGGCCGAAGCTGCCGCGGCGGTCGACCGCTTCGAGCGCGCGTTCGGTGGTCACGAAGTCGTAGGCGATCTCGGTGGGGTGCACCTCGAGCCCGAAGCGCACGCCCTCGGCGTCGAAGACGTCGAGGATCGGCCTCCACGTCTCGGCGAACGTCTCGTACGCGGCGTCGACCGCGGCGAAGTCGTTCGGCGGGAACGAGTAGAGGAGGTGCCAGACCGGCGACCCAGTGAACCCGTTCACCTGTGTGACGCCGAAGGCTGCGGCCGCGCGGGCCGTGTCCTGCATCCGCTCGGCGGCGCGGCGGCGAACGCCGTCGGGATCGCCGTCGCCCCACACCTCGGGCGGCAGCGTCGGCCGGTGGCGCTCGTCGATCGGGTCGCAGGTCGACTGGCCGACGAGATGCGCGCCGAGCGCGTGGCAGCACAGGCCGTGGCGGTCGAGCAGCGCGCGCAGCGCGTCGAGGTAGCCCGGCTCGGCGAGCGCCCGGTCGACCTCGAAGTGGTCGCCCCAGCAGGCGAGCTCGAGCCCGTCGTAGCCCCACGCGGACGCCCTTTCGGCCAGCTCAGCGAGCGGCAGGTCGGCCCACTGGCCCGTGAAGAGCGTGACCGGCCGGGTCATGCAACACCTCCCAACACGAACCCGCGGGCGGCGAGGACGCTTGCACCGACTACACCGGCGTCCGCTCCCAGCTCGCTCGTGACGATCGGCAGGTTGCGCGTCGCGAGCGGCAGCGTCCGGCGGTAGATCGCGGTGCGGATCTCGGCGAGAAACGCATCGCCGGTCCGGGCGACGCCCCCGCCGATGACGATCAGCGACGGGTTGAGCAGGCTCACAAGCGTTGCGAGCGTCAACCCGATCAGTCGGGCCCGGTCGCGGAGGATCGAGAGCGCCTCCAGGTCGCCGTGCGAAGCAGCGAAGCCGACGTCGGCGGCGTCGAGCGCCCCCTTCTGCTCCAGCGTCGCCGCGAGCAGCGGCGCGCTGCCGGAACGAGCCGACTCCTCGCCAGCGCGTGCGATCGCCGCTCCACCCGCGTGCGCTTCGAGGCAGCCGCGGTTGCCACAGGTGCAGACGAGGCCGTCCGGATCGATGCAGACGTGGCCGAGGTCGCCGGCGCACCCGTCGGCGCCGCGCACGAGCTGACCGTTGACGATCACGCCGACGCCGATGCCCGTGCCGACCTTGACGAAGGCGAGGTGCTCAACCGAGCGTCCCGCGCCCCGCGCGTGCTCCCCCAGCGCCATCACATTCACATCGTTGTCGACGAAGGCGGGGCAGCCGAGTCGCTCGGAAACCGCGTCCCGCACTGGGAAGTCGTTCCAGCCCGGCATGATCGGCGGCGCAACAACGCGGCCGGTCACGTGCTCGACTGGGCCCGGCACGCCGACACCGGCGGCTCGCAGGTCGTCGCGGTCGAGTCCCTGCTCGTCGACGAGCCGGTCGACCAGCTCTCCGACGCGCTCGAGCGTCGCCTCAGGGCCGTCCCCGATCTCCGCGTCGACGGCGGCATGAGCCAGCACGTCGCTCGCCAGGGACGTCAGCGCGACGTCGACCGAGGTGGCGCCGAGGTCGACCGCGGCGACGAAGCCCGCCCTGCGGGGAATCTGCAGGAGGTGCGAACGGCGTCCGCCACGCGACTCCCCGAACCCGGCCTCCTCCACTAGGCCGAGGGCGACGAGGCGGCGGATCTCGGTGTTGACGGCGCTGCGCCCGACCCCGAGCGTTGACGCGAGGTGCGCTCGCGAAACAGCGCCGTCGACTGCGAAAAGCGCGCGGACGATCGCCGCCTGCAGCGTGTTCTCGACCCTGGACAGTTGCGCACCGCGCACCATTTCGGCCATCGCAGACGCGACTTTAAAGCTCCGCCTCCTACAATTGCAACTCGAATCAGCTCACTTCGGTCGATTTTCGTTCGAAGTCTCGCGATAGCGCGACGAACGGATCGAGGGCCGCCGGGTTGGCGAGCGCGCCGCGGCTGACGACCCGCTCGGGAGGCTCCCCGGCGAGGATCCGCTTCACCGGCACCTCGAGCACCTTGCCGGAGAGCGTCCGCGGCACCTCGGCCACCTGGCGGATCTCGTCGGGCACGTGCCGGGGAGAGCACTCGTCCCGGAGCTTGTGACAAAGTGTTACTTGCAGGCGCTCGTCGAGCTCGGCGCCGTCGCGCAGCACGACGAACAGCGCCATCCAGCCGTCGGTGCCCGGACGTGGCACGTCGACGACGAGCGCGTCGACCACC
>DASVDV010000017.1:0-64207 GCA_036380895.1 Gaiellaceae bacterium
GACGATTGGCTCGATCATGCGGCGCCGAGCTGACCGGTGAATCAAAAAGCCCTGCAAATAAGGCCGCTCAGCGGCATTCGTCGCCAAGCGTAGTGGTGCCTGACTCGGCCTGTCACGCCGGAGGTCGCGGGTTCGAGTCCCATCGCTCCCGTCTCTGCCTTGGTCCTGCAACTGACGTGTTGTGTTGTCCGGCTAGGCAGGCGGAGCGCGGCCTCGGGCAGCAACGGGCAGCAGGCTCGTCTGATAGTCGTAAAGAACAGGCCTGCAAAGAAGTGCATTCCGCTGCCACGGCGACTGGCCATGGCTCTCGGGTACGGACAGGATCTTCTGCCGCACGCGCCTCAGCGACCGGAGGTCTTCCCGCGCCCGAACGCAGAGGATCCGCCCTCCCCGCTCGAGAGCAGGTCGATCCGCAGAACGCAGCGGGCGCTACCGGGATTCGTTCTCGCGCAAGGCGCTCCAGCCGAGCAGGCCGGTGAGGCCCTGTAGCGTGTCGCCGACGCTGACCCCGTTGCCGTCGATCACGTACTGGCGCACTCCTTTCTCGTGGTTGGAGTCGCGCATCTTGAGCACGTTGACGGCGTGGCGGATCTCCGATTCCATCTCGAGGAAGCGGAACAGGACGACGTTGTGGAAGAGGAAGGAGAGGCCGCCGAGCGTCGCCGTGAGCGGCCCCAGGGCCGCGATCTCGCTGGTGATCAGCGAGGTCGCGCCGGCGGCCCGCATGAAGCCGACGAGCGTGCGCGCGTACGCGGGGAAGCGCTCGGCTTCGCGAGCGGCGAAGACGAGCTCGGCGAGGCTGTCGATCGCGATGCGCCGAACCTGCCCGTCGGCGATCGCGGTGCGCACGTTGGCGCCGAGCACGTCGAGGTCGAGGTTTCCCGGCGGGACGTGGTAGACCGAGAGCTGGCCGGAGTCACGCGCGGAGGCGAGATCGATTCCGAACGAGTCTGCTTTCTTGGCCAGCTGGTCTCCGTCCTCCTGGAAGGAGACGTAGAGGCAGCGCTCGCCCTCGGCGAAGCCCTGCGCGACGAACTGCAGCGCGGCGATCGTCTTGCCGGAGCCGGAGGGGCCAAGCAGCGCCGTCGAGTCGCCGGCCGGAATGCCGCCGCCGATCATCTCGTCGAGGCCCGGTATGCCGCTGCCGATGCGGCCGTTCGCGAGTCTGAAGGCGCCGGGCGCGAGCGACTCCAGCCGCGCGGAGACGTTCACCCCGGTGTGGTCGATCGTGACCGAGTGCTTGCCGCCGAGGTGGTTGGCTCCGCGCAGCTTGGTCACGCGCAGCCAGCGCCGGTCGACCGGCTCGTGCGCCTCGTAGGCGAGGTAGAGGATCCCGTCGGCGAGCGAGAACTCGGGCGAGCGTTCGATCTCCTCCGGGGCGTACTCGCCCAGAAACAGGACGACCGAGTCGCTGTGGGCGACCTTGCCGGCGAGGTCGTAGATCACCCTGCGCAGCGCGCCTTCGTCGACGAAATCGCGTAATACCTTGCCGCTGTCGATCACGATCAGGGACGGCTTGCGTTCGAAGCAGACGCGAACGATCTCGGTGATCATCGGTCCGAGCGGATCGGCGTCCTTGCCCTCTTCCTCGAGCAGGAGGTCGGCGAGGTTGACGAACTCCACTCGCTCTCCCACCCCTGCCTGGTCGAAGAAGTCGAATGCCTCCAGGTAGCGGATGAGCTTCGCGTGGGGCTCGGCCAAGGTCGTGTAGTAGACGGCCTTCCGCTCCGTGGTCGCGGCGCCGAAGCAGATCTGCTGTGCCAGGATCGTCTTCCCCGTCCCCGGGCCGCCGGCGAAGACGACGAGCGAGCCGACCGGGATCCCGCCGCCCAGGACCAGATCGAGTTCTCTGATCCCCGTCTCCAGCCGCTTCATCGGGCAGCATCCTTGCGGCTCAGCGAGCGAGCGGCGTCGAGGAGCGTGTCGGGGTCGAACGGCTTGCTCAGCGCGACGTCGGCACCCGCGACCTCGAGGTTGCGGTTGGCGCTGACCACCAGGATCGGGATTCCGGCGGTCGCGGCGTCGGCCCGTAAGCGCTCGATCAGATCGCGGCCGTCCATCACCGGCATCATCAGATCGGTCACGATCAGGTCCGGCTGCTCCTCTCCCACCAGCTCGAGTGCGGCCGCCCCGTGCTTCGCCTCCACAACGTCGAACCCCTCCGTCTCGAAGACCATTCGGAGCAGGAAGCGCATGTTCGATTCGTCCTCTACGACCAGGATCTTGGTCACGCTCTCGCTCCACCTCTGCGGTTCCGACCCAGCTCGGGGATTATCATGTCCCGGCTCGGTCTCGTTGAACAACAACAAGAAGCGGGCACCCGTCGGTCGTCCCCGCTCGTACCATGCCCGGCCGCCGAACGCCTCCATCAACCCGCGCACGATCGCGAGCCCGAGTCCGGCGCCGTGCCCGTCACTCGTTTCGCGGCTGAACTTCTCGAACAGCAGCTCGGCCAGCTCGCCGCGAACCCCCGGGCCGTCGTCAGAGACCGTCGCCAGCACGCCCTCTGGCCGACGCACCGCCTCTACCCGGATCTGCCGGCCGCCGTAGCGATACGCGTTGGTCAGCAAATTCACCAACACCTGCTCGAGCCGGGTCGGGTCGGCGCTGACCCAGAGATCCTCGGCGAGCGCGAGGTCGACGGAGCGGTCGGATGGGGGCGGGGCGGCTTCCAGTGCGCGCCGACACGCTCCGGCAAGCTGAACCGAGCCGGGCAGCACTCGGAACCGTCCGGCCTCGACCTGCGCCACATCCAGCAGGTCATCGACCAGGTGGGCGAGTTGGCCGCCCTGGGCGTGAATCCGGCGCAGCGACTCGTCGATCTGCTCCTCGCTCAGGTCGCCGCGGCGCGCCGAAAGCGTCGCGGCAAGTCCGACGATCACGGCGATCGGCGAGCGCAGCTCGTGGACGACCAGCCCCAGGAAATCGCCCTCGGTCTCTCCGCTCATCCGAGAGCCTCCCTGCTCCACGTCGGTCGGTGCGAGCACGTTCGTCGCGCAAGCTCCCACCTTCCCCGCCTGTCTCTAGCTCACACCCGCCCCACTCGTCGGCCGTCCGCAACATCGGCGAATGGCGCGGCAAGACACGCATCGACCGCGACGGAGAGAGGATCGGCAAGCTCCAGGACGTCTATGTGTGTGTGTGCCAAGCGTGGGGCGCTTCACGCGAGGATGTTCACGGCCCGTGCCGCGACGAGCAGAACCGTGATCGCCGAAAGCGTCGACTCGGCCGCCATCAACGCCTTCGCCGGGCGCGTCAGCGGCATCGCGTCCGTGGGGCTGAAGGCCGTCGCATTCGTCAACGACACGTAGAAGTAGTCCCACAGGCGGGGCGCCCAACCATCCCGAGCAAGCCGGGCGTTCTCGTCCTGCGGAAACTGGAAGTCAGGCTGACGCGGCCCCACCAGGAACGCGCGCGCAAGCGGACCGCCACAGTCCAGCTCCCAGAAAGCAAGGCCGAACGCAACCACGTTGGTCGACCACGCGACTCCGCCGCTGAACAGCAGCTGCCGCCCCGTTATGTGAACCGCCGAGTGAAACACCAACGAGAACACGAGCACTACCAGCGCAAGGACGTTGAAGATCCAAACGAGCGCGAGCAGTGCAATCACGATCTCCCGCCTCCGGTCATGACGGACAAGCCGACCCAACCCGAAAAGCAACGTCGCCGAGAGGCACACGTACGGAGCTGCAACCAGCAACCACATCCACCAGAGCGGATGCCCGAGCAGATCCCAGTGCGCATGCCTGCTCACAAGCGCAAGCGCCATCAATAGCCCCGCCGCCGCGAGCGCAAACGGCGCCGCATCCTTTCGCGCCTCACGCGCCGCCCTCAACAGGCGATCCGCGTCGGGCAAGTCCCTGCCCGAGTCAACCCCCTCTTTCTCCCCAGCCACCCGTCAAGCATGGAAGCACCGTCGGACACGTTCCGAGCCAGCCGCGCTGGCTCACCGATCCGCGGCAGCCGGAAGCGGTTGCGGCTGGTTCGGCGCGACTTGCCGTTCGCGAAGCGAATCGCGACACGTTCGAGCGGAGCCGTTCTGGGACGTTTGCTGCTCGTGTGCTGCCGTGTCGCCGTGCCGCTGTGTGTGGGAAATCCGCAGCCGCTCGGGTGCTACTGCGGATGCGGCATGTAGGCGGCGGCGGTGATCATCGGAGCGACGGGAGGAGTCGGAGCTGCCGTTATGCGAGTTGACGTGTTCGCAGAGCTCGGGACGCCTGTGGGTTCTTCCGAGGTCGCCGCGACCCTCGCGAACGTCGGCCGATCCGGCACTGACCACGGCGTTGGGAGAAAGGAGATGAGATGCGGGTCGGGTCGCACCCAAATCAGGCATTGACGCAGCGCGAATCTGTCGAGTCCCGCAACGAACGATTTCGGAGGCGCGGCCACCACGCCGGGCTCTACGGCTGGGCGTTCGGTCTCGTCGCGCTTCTGGTCGTCTTGATCGCGCTCGTGATCGCCAACACCCGTCAGGTGAAGCTGAGCTGGGTGGTCGGCACCGGCCACGCGTCGCTTGTCTGGATCATCCTCGCGAGTGCCGTGCTCGGCTGGCTGCTCGGAATCGTCACCAGCGTCGTCTTCCGTCTCCGCACACGGCGCCGGCGGAGCCCGGCGGACGGCGCGGGTCGGTTCGATGGCTGACTCGCCCGTGAGCGGCTGACTCGCCCGTGAGCGCGGCAGGATCAGGATGGGAAGGGAGGCAGGTTGCGTATGGAGCCGTCACGAAAGCACGGGCAGTTCGATCCGCGCTACCCGCCGATCCGCCATAAGCCCTCACCGGCCAGCCTGTGGCGGCTCGGCGAGGAGCACCTCGACTGGCAGAGATTCCTCGCCCGGTTCTTCCCCGCCACCGGTCGCCACGACCTCGACGCGCTCGCGGCGTACGGGTCGTACATGAAGGACGTCGAGGGTCGACCTGCGCGCGGTCCACGGGCCCCCGGGAGCTCGTCCAATGCGGTGCCCGACGCGCGGTCGGACACGGCGCAGATCGGATCGAGTGGGCGTCCGCTCGGTTCGATTCACGAACCTGCAGGATGAGTGCGCGGCTGGATTCCGGTCTGAACGCGGCCGCGGTCGACCCGAGCTCGAATGCGCTGCGGCGCGAGCTCCACGGGGGCGGCCGTCGAGTTCCACTGGAGGGCAGCTGCTGCGTTCGCTGACGAGTCGCCCGCGAGTGGAAGCTGCTGGGACTGCCCTGCCGTGGCGTGCGAGCGCGCCTGGTGCGACGGAGTTTCCGAATCCCCGTGATCGACCGCACGCTGCCGGTTGAGCATCGAGATCAGCCTGCGCCTGCCAGGCTGCAGCAGCTTGCACTCGCAGGCGCTGCGGCGCTCCCCGTCGCGGAGGCGTTGACCGAGCTCGGTTCGTCGCGTGTGGGCCTTTCGAGCGTCGAGGCGCGCCGTCGTCTGAGCGTGTACGGACCGAATGCGTTGCTCTCCCACGGGGTGAGCGCGCTCTCGGTTCTCGTCCGGCAACTGCGCAGCTATCTGCTGCTGCTCCTGCTTGTTGCGGCGGTCGTCTCGGCGGTCGTCGGCGATCGGACCGAGGCGGCGATCATCGGCGGGATCATGCTGATGAGCGTCGGGTTGAGCTTTCTGAACGAGTACCGCTCCGAGAAGGCGGTCGAGGCGCTGCATTCGCAGATCCGCCATCTCGCCTTCGTCGATCGTGACGGGGAGCCGACAGAGGTCGGTGTGAGCGAGATCGTCTCTGGCGATCTCGTGCACCTGCGGGTCGGTGACGTGGTGCCGGCCGACCTGCGCTTGATCGACGTTCATGACCTCGAGTGCGACGAGTCGGTGTTGACCGGTGAGTCGCAAGCCGCGGCCAAGACGGCCGACGCACAGCCGCCCGGGGAGTCGCCGCTCGACCTGCCCTCCTGCGCCTTCATGGGAACGGTGGTGCGCAGTGGCGACGGGCGCGGCCTCGTCGTGCAGACCGGCGCGCGTACCGCCTTCGGCGCGATCGCGCAGCGCTTGGCCGAGCGGCAAGGCCAGACATCGTTCCAGCAAGGGCTGCAGCAGTTCTCGCGGCTGCTCGCCACCGTCACTGCGCTGCTGGCAGGCTCGATCTTCGTCATCAACGCCGCGCTCGGCCGCTCGCTGCTTCAGTCGGCCCTGTTCGCGCTGGCGATCGCCGTCGGTCTGACACCACAGCTGCTGCCGGCGATCGTGACCGTCAGCCTCGCCACCGGCGCACGCCGATTGGCGCGACGCAAGGTGATCGTCAAGCGCCTGGTCTGCATCGAAGACCTCGGCAACGTCCAGGTCCTGTTCACGGACAAGACCGGCACCTTGACCGAAGGGCACATCTCCTTCACACAGCCACTCGACTGGCACGGCAAGCCGGGCGACCGCGTCCTGACCCTCGGCCTGGCTTGCAGCGACAAGACCGGGAACGAGCTCGACCGCGCCCTGCACGAAGCTCCGAACGCCGCCCGGAACAGTCCCGACTGGCCAACGCGCGACCGGCTGCCGTTCGACCACGAGCGCCAGCTCGCCTCGGTGCTGGTGGACACGCCTGAAGGTCGGTTGCTGGTTGCCAAGGGTGCCCCCGAAGGCGTCCTCGCCCGCTGCGCCGGCGTCCCCGCCGAGGCCCGGGCCACCCTCGACCGACTCTTCGCCTCCGGCACCCGGGTCGTCGCCGTCGCCAGCCGCCCGGTCACCCTCGAGCGTCTCAGCCACGACGACGAGCGCGAGCTCTCCCTGGAAGGCTTCCTCTGCTTCAGCGACCCGGCCAAGGCCAGCGTCCAGGAGTCGCTTGCCCGCCTCGCGCGGCTCGGGATCACGGTCAAGATCGTCACCGGCGACAACGGCCAGGTCGCGGCGCACCTCTGCCGCGCCGTCGGCCTCGACCCGGGCGAGGTCCTGACAGGCACCGCGATCGAGGCGCTGGACGACGAGGCGCTCCTGAAGCTGATGCCGCAGACGACGATCTTCGCCCGTGTCACCCCGGAACAGAAGTCGCGGATCATCCGCGCCCAGCGCAGCCTCGGCACGGACGTCGGGTTCCTCGGGGACGGCGTCAACGACGCGATCGCCCTGCACGATGCCGACGTCGGGGTCTCCGTCGAGTCGGCGGCCGACGTCGCCAGGGACGCGGCCGACGTCGTCCTGCTCGACAAGGACCTCGGGATCATCGCCGACGGCGTCGTCGAGGGCAGGCGCATCTTCGCCAACACGATCAAGTACGTGTTGATGGGCACCTCCTCCAACTTCGGGAACATGTTCTCGGCCGCCGGCGCGTCCCTGTTCCTCTCGTTCCTGCCGATGCTGCCAACGCAGATCCTGCTCAACAACCTCCTCTACGACGTCAGCGAGATGACGATCCCGACCGACAAGGTCGACGAGGAGCTCCTCGCCCGCCCCTCTCAGTGGGACATCGGTCTGATCCGCCGCTTCATGGCCTTCTTCGGCCCGATCTCGAGCGTCTACGACTTCCTCACATTCGCCGTCATGCTCGGGATCTTCCACGCGCACGCGACGCTGTTCCGGTCCGGCTGGTTCGTCGAGTCGCTCACCACCCAGACGCTCGTCATCTTCGTCATCCGCACCCGGCACGTCCCCTTCTTCAAGAGCCGCCCCAGCACACCGCTCCTGACCGCCACCCTCACCTGCGCCGCCGTCGGCGTCGCCTTGCCATACGTCGGCCCCGTGGCGCGCCTCTTCGGTTTCCAGGCGTTGCCCCTCTCCTTCCTCGCCGTCCTCGTCGGCATGATCGTCACCTACCTCGCGCTCGCCCAGCTCGGCGTCGGGCTCTTCTTCAAACCACGAGGTGGCCGCTCGCTCGCCCGCGCCATCGGTCGCCACGAGCGCGACATCCGACGCAGAGCGTCGCGCTGGCACATGTGGCCGCACGGCACCCCGTCGCCGCCGCCCGCGCGAGCAGGCACCAAGCAGAGCCCCGCGGCCTGACACACCGCCATCCAGGAACACTGTCTCGGAGAAGCCGACCGCCACCTTCTTCTTCGGCCGACGCCACCCGCGGCCGTGCGGCACCGTCCGACAGGCCGGTCCCCGGCAGTGCGACTGGGCAGGGTGCGCCGCCCCGAATGCGCGCAGAGTTGTGCTCGGTGGGCTCTGCGACACAGATGCGCCCTCGGCGAGGGCGCCGTACACGACGCGAACCCGACGGCGACCCCGTCATGGCCCTGGCGGAGGAGCCGACCAGCCGCTGGCGCGCCGTGCCCGTCCCCTCGCTCTCCGGCCTGACGGTCGAATGGGCGGGAAGGGACGGCTACGTCCTCTCCCGACGCGCCGCGCTCTACCGCACGTGCGACCCGGCCGTCCCCTTCGAGCGGCTCGGCCACGTCCCGCTCCCGCCGCCTCTCCGGCTCGGCGCGCGGATCGAGCTCGTGCGCCGGGCGCTGCGCCTCGCCTACTACAACGTCGTCCTGCTGAGCGACGAGCGGATCCTCGCGACCTTCAACCGCTCCGTCGCGCTGATCACGCCGGAGGGGACGCGGCCGGTCGCCGGCCTGGAACGCCCGTTCCGGGTCCTGCGCGGCGGGTGCGCGCTCCGGGCCGACGGCTCGGCGTGGTTCGGCGAGTACCTGATCCTGCCCGAGCTGACGCCGCTCCACGTCTACCGCCTCGCGGGCGGGGCCGAGCAGGCCGAGATCGTGCACGTCTTCCCGGCCGGCTTCGCGCGCCACATCCACGGGCTCTACTCCGACCCGGTGGACGGGAGCCTCTGGTGCCTCACGGGCGACCACGCGGAGCACGCGCGGATCATGTGGAGCCCCGACGGCCTCGAGCGCTTCGTGACCGTCGGGCGCGGCGACGAGAGCTGGCGCGCCGTGAGCATGCAGTTCCGCGGCGACGCGGTCTACTACGCGACCGACGCCCAGCTCCGCCAGAACTGGATCTACCGGATCGACCGCAGCTCGGGCACGCGTCGCGAGGTCGCGCCGCTCGACGGCCCCGTCTACTACTCGCACCGGGTGGGCGACGACCTCTTCTTCGCGGTGAGCGCCGAGCTCGGCTCCGGGGGGCGGGGCCGGTCGGCGACCCTCTGGCACCTCGACCCGGACGATCGCTGCAGCCGCGTGGCGTCCTTCGCGAAGGACCGCTGGCCGGTGGCGCAGTTCCTGCCGGGGACGCTGAGCTTCCCGCAGGGGTCGGGCGACGGCTCCTCGTTCTACTTCTCCGGTGTCGCGCTCTCCGGGATCGGCGGCACGACCTTCCGCTGCAGCCCGATCGACGACCGGGACGCCGCTCAGGCGGTCGCGCCCGAGCAGACCCAGCCGCCGGGCATGCCGCCCGTCTGAAGGAACGCCCGCAGCTCGGCGCCCGCGGACGCCGTCAGGACCGAGTCGGCGTGCGGGTAGAGGATCGGCTCCTCCTTGGAGTTGTGCTTCTCGAGCTGCGCCAGGAGCTGCCGGCAGAGCCCGCGCAGCGCGTCGCTCCCGGCCTCCTCGCGCTCGATCTCCTCCATCGTCCGCCACAGCTCGCCGTGCTCTCGCAGCATCACGAAGATCGGCGCGACCATGCCCGCCTCGCGCAGCGGCGGGAACAGGAACGCCTCCTCGAGGTAGATGTGGCGGCGGAGCGCCCGCGTCGCGCGGCTCAGCGCCTCCGCACCGTCGGCGGAGCCGTCGAGGAACGCCTCGATCCCACCGTCGATCTCCCGATGCTCGCGCTCCAGCGCGACGGCCAGCGTCTCGGCCTCGCTCACGTTGAGCATCCTTCCGGAGTGCCGACGCGCGAAGGACCCCGGTCGTGAGGGCGATGGTGCTGCGCGCGCCGGGGACGCCGCTCGAGCCGGCCGAGCTCGAGCGGCCCGCGGCGGGCCCGGGCCGGCTGCTGCTCGAGGTCGCCGCCTGCGGTGTCTGCCGCACCGACCTGCACGTCGTCGACGGCGAGCTGACGCGACCGAAGCTGCCGCTCGTCCCCGGCCACCAGATCGTCGGCCGCGCCGAGGACGGGCGCAGGCTCGGCGTGCCCTGGCTCGGCTGGACGTGCGGCACGTGCCGCTACTGCCGCAGCGGCCGCGAGAACCTCTGCGACCGGGCGCTCTTCACCGGCTACGACCTCGACGGCGGGTACGCCGAGTGGGCCGTCGCCGACGAGCGCTACTGCTTCCCGCTGCCGGACGGCTACGACGACCTGCAGGTCGCCCCCCTCCTCTGCGCCGGCCTGATCGGCCAGCGCGCGCTGCGGCTGGCGGGCGACGCGGAGCGACTCGGCCTCTACGGCTTCGGCGCCGCCGCCCACATCGTCGCGCAGGTCGCCCGTTTCGAGGGCCGCCGCCTCTTCGCGGTCACGCGCGCCGGGGACGCCGCCGCGCAGGCGTTCGCCCGGTCGCTCGGCTGCGAATGGGCCGGCTCCGGGCCGCCGCCCGAGCAGCTCGACGCGGCGATCGTCTTCGCCCCGGCCGGCGAGCTCGTGCCGGCCGCGCTGCGCGCGCTGGCGAAGGGCGGCACCGTCGTGTGCGCCGGCATCCACATGAGCGAGATCCCCGCGTTCCCCTACGAGATCCTCTGGGGCGAGCGGGCGGTCCGCTCGGTGGCGAACCTGACCCGCCGCGACGGCGAGGAGTTGCTCGCGCTCGCGCCGCGCGTGCCGATCCGCACGCACGTCGAGCCGTTCCCGCTCGAGAGCGCGAACGAGGCGCTCGCGAAGCTCCGCGCGGGCGACGTCCGGGGCGCGCTCGTCCTGGTTCCGGGTCGCGGAATGCACGCCCCGCCTACTTCTGCGCCTTGATGAACGCGACGAGCGCGCGGACGGCGTCCGGGTCGCGCGCGAGGTGGTAGCTCGCGATCGCGGACGGCATCAGGCCCGCGTGGTAGCCCTTCACGATCTCGCCGTCGGGATCGACGATCGAGCGCACCAGGTAGGCGTCGTCGGCGCTCACGCTCTGTCCGTTGGCGAGCGCGACCGTGCTGCCGGCGAGACCCTTGAAGCTGGGCCCGGCTCCCGCGGCGCCCGAGAGGGAGTGGCAGCCCGAGCAGCCGTCGGTCGTGAAGAGCGTCTTGCCGCGGGCGACGAGCGCCGGAGTGACCGCGACCTCGCCGATCGCAGGCGCGGGCGCCGGCGCGGCGGCGGTCGTGGTCGGGGCCGCGTGCACGGGCGCGGGGGCGGCCACCGCGGGCGACGCCGCGTGGTCCTGCCCGCGGTGATAGCCGATCGCGTACGCCCCGATCAGCAGCCCGAGCACGATGCCGCCCGCGACGAGACCGCCCAGCAGCCAGCGCCAGAGGCCGTCGGAGCCGCCGTGGGATGTCGCAGGCGCGTCGCTCATGTCATCGCGGCGGCGAACATGACCGCCATCCCGATCGAGAAGAAGGCGGCGACCCGGCCCGTGACGAGGCCGAGCCGGGTCGCACCGAGGCCGGTGACGAGTCCGAAGGCCGCCATGGCGAGGTGGAAGAGGGCGTGCTCGGCCGGTTGCCGCTCGAGCGGCTCGTAGAGCCGCGGCACCATCAGCAGCATCATCACCGTCGGCGCGACCACGACGGCCGCGATGCCCGCGGTGGGCCGCTCGCCGAGCCGGGCGGACACGACCGGCAGCGAGCCGAGCACGAGCCCGAGCAGCACCCCCAGCGCGAAGTGGCCGGCATGGTCGAGATGGTGGTACCGGACGCTCGCCTCCGAAGCGTCGATCACCTGGGGGAAGAACGCGGAGAGCGCGACGACGACGCCGGCGACCCCCAGCGCGATCTGGGCGGGCGTGCGCAGGGGCAGCGTCCGCTCGTGCGCGACCTCCTCGGGCTCGGGCGCCTCGGGATCGAGCGAGACGCGAGCGCGGTAGCGCCCTCCGGTCCAGCTGTCGACGTGCTCGACCAGCGCGTAGTGGCGCCGCTCCCAGGCGGTGCGGCCGAGCTGCACGAGCTGGATGCAGAGCAGCAGGAAGCCGCATGCGAGCAGGAGGCCGAAGATGCTGCCGGCGAGGTTGTAGCCGCTCGTCCCCGGCGGCTCGACCGCGTAGCGGCGGGGGACGCCGAGCGCACCCTCGACGAACCACGTGCCGGTGAGCCCGTAGCCGCCGACGACGAGGAGGACGACGATCCAGGCGCGCGCGGCCCGCGAGCTGGTGCGGCCCGCGTCCCGCTCGACCAGGTGGGCGAGGAAGGCGAACGACCAGAGCAGGACGCCCATGATCAGGTACGTGTGGAAGTGGGCCACGACCCACAGCGTGTTGTGGAGGCGGAAGTTGATCGGGATCAGCGAGTCGATCACGGCGCCGACGCCGCCGATCGCCCACCCGGCCAGCCCGACGTAGAAGAGGGTCGAGGCGAGCGTCCAGCGGTACGCGGAGCCCCAGACGAGCATCGTCATCGAGTAGATCGTGATCACCGCGACCGGGATCAGCGCCCCGTAGGAGGCGATCTCCGAGCCGATCTGCGCCCACTCCGGCTGCACGAAGTCCATGTAGAGATGGTGCGAGTAGGCGGTGGCGATGAAGAGGAGCGACCCCGCCCAGCCGGCCACGAAGGGCTTCGTCGTCTCGTACGGGCGGCCGGCGTAACGGGGCAGCAGCACGTAGATCGCGGCTGCCGCCAGGTAGATGGTCAGGTTGGCCATCGAGTGGCCGAAGAAGTAGACGAGGTTCTTGGCGACGAGCGGGTCCATCCCCACGGTCCCGTCGTACGTGCGGCCGAGCAGGCCGGTGAGGATCGCGGACGCGACCGCGCACGAGATCAGGCCGTCGATCGCCACGACCACGGCCGCGATCGCCTGCGGCGGCGGCGCCGTCTCCTCGCGGCCGCGCAGGTAGTGCCAGCCGAGCGTCCGGAAGAGGCCGCCGTAGCGGCTCGTCGTCTGCTCGAGCACGTCCAGGCAGAAGACGAAGAAGCCGCCGTCGACGAGCAACAGGCCGACGAAGAAGAGGCTCTCCGACCAGACCGACCACTGCCCGACGGGGTAGAACGGCAGCGGCGGCAGGAACGTCCACCCCGCGCCGAACCCGCCGACGAGCGTCGCGACGAGGACGGCGACCGCGCCGGCGCCCATCATCGCGTAGGCGGCGAGCATCCGACCGGGCCGCAGCGGCACGGTCGGGTGCAGGACGTACCAGAGGGCGCCCATCGTCACGAGCAGGACGCCGCCGATCATCCCGACGCCGTGCAGGGTGAGCAGCCGGTAGAACCACGCCGGCGAGAGATCGAGCACCGTCGCCTGCGTGAGGCGCATCGCCAGGCCCGCCAGCCCCATCAGCAGCACGAGGCCGAGCCCGGTCGCCGCGAAGACGAGGCCGATCCGTCGCTCGATCCTCCGCGCGTCGACGGTGAACCCGGCCGCGCGCGGGTGCAGGACGGGGGACGCCGCGACGGTCGCCATCAGCGGCGCACCACCTTGAACGAGCCCTCCATGACCGAGTGGTTGAGCCCGCACAGCTCCAGGCAGCGGATCGGGTAGGTGCCGGACTCGTGGAGCGTCAGGTCGAGCTGGTTGTGGTACCCCGGCATCGCCTGAACGGAGCCGATCAGGTGCCCGTGCGGGTCGTAGAGGCCGAAGCCGTGGTTGACGTCGACGGAGGTGACGTCGAAGCGCAGCGGCGTCCCCGCCGCCACGCGATCGGGCTGCAGCGTCCAGAAGAACTGGCCGCCCGTCACCTTCACCACGGTGCGCGCGCCGCCGCTGCCCGTCGCGTAGGGCAGGTCGAACAGCGAGACCCCGACCACCACCACGCCGATCACGAGCAGCAGCGCGAGCCAGCGCTTGCGCAGCCAGTAGCCGACGTCGTGCACCCGCTGCGCGCCCACCTCCGTCCCCGCTTGCAGGCCGATCGCGACGAACGCCGCCGCGAGCAGCACCGCCAGGACGGCGAACACGGCGCCGATCGCGATCTGCGGGTCTCCGTAATGGAGGCTCACGGCAAGACCGGGCTCGCAGCGTCTCGTAGCACGTTCACGGTTTTATACTACGGACATCGTTTCAAATGCAAACGCGAACCCTCCGCCCGGTCTCGCCTCGCGATTAAACCCTGTGTATATAGTGTAAATCGCGCAGAGCGGATACGAGCGAGAGGAAGGTGGCGTCATGTCGGACGGCTCGCACAGGACGGACGGAGGAACGTCGGCGGTGCGCGCGCGGCGACGCTGCGGCCGCGAGGAGGCGAACGCCCGGCACCCCGATCGCCGGCTCGAGCAGAAGCTCGTGGGCAGAGCCGCTCTCCCGCGCGTCTCGACCCAGAGGGGCGCCGTGCCGGAGCAGCTGTGGGGCGTGCCGTTCAACTGAGCTCCGACCGCTCGAGGGGGACGCGAAGATGATCGAAACCGATCAGGTCCGCGCGCCGGCCGCGCGCCATCATCGCGACGTGCGTGTCGCAGCGACGTCCCGCCGTCTCGAGCCCCCGCCGTCCTGGCCGGCTGCGGTGTGGGGATGCGCGCTCGGGCTCGACGCGGCGGTCACGGCCGCTCTGGTGTACGCGCACACGCACGCGTTCGGGCTGGCGGCGCTGTCGGGAGTCGGCGCGCTCACGGCGTCCGCAGCCACGCTGGTCGTCGCCCTGACGGCCGCCGCCCGGCGCCGCAGCTGACATCTACGCCGCGGGCTCCTCGAGCGCGAGGTCGAGCGCCCGGGCGCGGGCGACGGCCTCGAGCTGCGAGTGCGCCCCCAGCTCGCGCAGGATCGCCCGGATGTGGTTGCGGACCGTCGTCTCCGACAGCGTCAGCCGCGTCGCGATCTGCTTCGCCCGCACACCCTCGACCAGCAGGCCGAGGATCTGGCGCTGGCGCCGCGTGAGCGACGGCTCGGGATCGTGGCCGGCGCGCACGGGCGGTTCCTCGTCCGCTCGGCGGAGCGGATGGAGGATCGACGTCTCGCTCTCCCCACGCAGGACGATGGTCGAGATCGTGACGCGCCGCGGCCCGAGCCGCGTGCGCATGTGCAGGTCGGTGCAGCGCACCGGCCACCCCTCGCGGGCGAGTCGCGCGATCGAGCAGCCCGGGTGGCAGACGATGCCGCCGTCCGCATCGCGACCGGCGATCACGTCCCAGCAGTGGCGGCCCTCCGCCTCGGCGGCGGGGATCCCGGTCAGCCGCTCGCACTCGGGATTCCAGTCGCGGATGCGGCTGTCGGCCTCGGTGCGGAAGACGGCGGCTCCCGATCGCAGCTCGTCCATCCGGCGAACGCTCGCCGGGCCGGTCGCCGCGGCGCATCCGGGAACGCCCTGATCGGCGGTTGCGGGAAAACCCGCAGCCGTCACGCGGCGAGCGGATGCCGGCGCGGCGGCTCGACCCCGGCCGCGCCGGCGAGCTCCCGGCGCGCCGCCAGGGCGGCGAACGTGCCCAGGGTCGCAAGCTGCTCGAGCATCATCGTGACGGCCGCGAGATCCTGGTCGGACAGCGGCGAGAGCGCGAGCGGCCGTGCCTCCGGCCCCTCGTAGGACGGGTAGAGCGGCCGGTAGCTGAGGACGAGCACGTTCGCGAGAACGCTCGACGCGGCGAGCAGGGAGAGCGCGTAGCCGACCCGGCGCCAGCCCCGGAGCCGGCGGCCGAGGAGCGCGCTCCAGACGACGAGCCCGGCGACGAAGAAGCAGCCGTGCTCGAAGGCATGGAGGCGCTCGTCCGCCAGCGCACGGTCGTACGCGGCCGGCACGTGCCAGACCGCGAGCGAGACCGCCCACAGCGCGAGCGCCGGCGCGGGCCGGACGGCGACGCCGAGCAGGCGGTGCAGGCGGAGCCGGCGGGCTGCGCGCACGAGCGGCGCCGGCAGCAGATGCGCCCGCACCGGGCCGCGCACCGCGAGCACGAGCAGAAGCGGGACGAGGTCGCCGATCAGCACGTGCTGCAGCATGTGCGCCGCGAGCAGCGAGTCGGCGTAGCCGTCGAGCGCCGGCAGCGCCGCGAGCGTCACCCCGGCGGCGAGCGCCGCGAGGAGCAGGCGGCTCGCCGGCGCCGCCTGCGGACGGCCGCGTCGGCGCAGCCGCACCACGGCCCGCGCCGGCAGCGCGAGCATCAACAGCGCCCCGGCCGAGACGACGACCGTCTGCATCGTCGCTCTACGAGATCGCCCAGCGCGCGGCGAGGTACGCGAAGGCGAGCAGCCAGGTGACCAGGAAGAGCCCCAGGTAGACGAGCATGATCGTCAGCGTCCCGGGCGTCTCGAGCTGCGGTCGGCGCATGGTTCTCCTCTCAGCCGAGGTCGGCGATCGGGCGCTCGGCGGAGACGGCGAGCGCAGTGGGATCGTCCGTGCGCTTCCCGCGCAGGAGCGTCATGACCATGATCACGACGAACAGGGCGCCGCCGATCCCCGCCACCGCGCCCGCCGCGCCCATCAGGTCCATCGGCAGCCGCCAGGAGTGCGGGTCGGCGCCGACGTCGACGCGCGAGACCCGGCGCGGGATGCCGAGCATCCCGGCCCAGGTCTGCGTCGCGACGAGCAACAGCAACCCGGCGCCGTAGAGCCAGGCCTGGATGGCCGCGAGCGGGCCGCCCCAGAGGCGCCGCCGGGTGAGCAGCGGCACGAGCAGGTAGGCGAAGCCCATGAACGCGAGGGTCGTGCCGCCGACGACGATCGCGTGGACGTGCGCCGGCACCCACATCGTGTTGTGGGTGAGGATGTTCAGCTGCAGGGTGGTCTCGGCGGTGCCGCTCCACCCGCCGATCGCGAACAGCAGCAGCGAGCAGGTGAGCGCCGCGATGCTCGCGTTCCGGAAGTCGATCCGGCGCAGCCAGCCGAACAATCCGACGGCGCCGCGCTCGCGCAGGCGCGCCTCGGTGCCGCCCATCACCGCGAGCCCGTGCATCAGGCTCGGCACCCCGAGGCCGAAGCCGAACAGGGTGCCCCCGACCACCTTCACGTCGGTGCCGATCGACGGGTCGACGAGGAAGTGGTGCCCGAGCACCGGGACGGTGAGGATCAGGTAGAGGACGAAGCCGAAGCGCGTGAACTTCTGGTTCACCGGCCCGGCGCGCAGGGTGAGCGCGACGATCCCGTACCAGGCGACGACCATCGCCACCACGTTGACGTACTGGAGCGTGTGGCCGAGCCCCCAGAACCAGCCCCGGTAGACGATCGGCTCGACGTTCGAGATCCACCCCTGCGAGTACAACCAGGCGGGGATCAGCGCGACGAGGCCGGAGAGGATCGCGAGCAGCGCGAGGATCGCGGCCACCGCGACGCCGTACGTGAGCAGGGGCAGCGAGCCCTCGTAGGTCCTCTCCGTGCGGGCGGCGGCGATCGTCAGGGCGAAGTTCGCGATCGCGACGAGCACGCCCACGGCGAAGACGATGTAGCCGAGGTAGAAGACCTGGCTCGCGACGAGCGGCGGATACGCGGTGAAGGCGACGCTCGCGCGGCCGGCGAGGACGATCGCCTCCAGCATGACCGAACCGGCGACCATCAGTCCGAGCGCCGTCCAGCCGAGCTTCATGCTCCAGACGCGCGCGTTCAGCAGCACGCTCGAGGCGAAGACCATCGCCGCCACCTCGAAGAAGACCGGCCAGAGGATCAGGGCCGAGACGCCGTGCCCGGTCAGGGCGACGTAATAGCCCTTCGAGCCGAGCAGCTCGAGGCTCGGCGCGCGGGTGAGCGCCATCGACACGCCGAAGGCCCCGCCGAGCGCGAGCGCGAGCACCGCGGAGACCGCGTTCGCGAGCGTCAGCGCCTGCGCGCCGGCGTAGACGCGCAGCCCGGTGACCGGGCACGTGCGGGAGCGCTCCTCGCGGAGACGCGCCGCCCGGATCGTTTCCACGTACGCCATCGATCACCTCACCACGTAGAGGGACGTCTGCATCAGCTGGTGTCCGAGGCCGCAGAACTCGTTGCAGACGATCAGGTAGCGGCCGGGCCTCGTCGGGGTGAAGACGGCGCCGTACGCGTGATCGGGCGCGATCTCGAGGTTCAGGTTCAGCCCGTGGCCGACCAGCGAGAAGCCGTGCAGCGTGTCCAGCGAGGACATCCAGATCCGCACCGGCCGGCCCGCCTTCACGACCAGCGTCGGGAAGAACCCGAACCGGTAGGCCATCAGGTAGGCGTCGTGGCCCGCCGGGACGTACACGCGTCCGTCCCCGTGCGCGTAGCGGCTCGCGAACGCCTGCGTCTTCGCGGTGAAGGCCGCCGGCGTCGTGCGGTACGAGGCGGTGGGCGGGTTCTGGTGGCCGAGGTACAGCCAGCCGATCGTGAACGCGCTCATGACGACGACCGTGGCGACCACCACCCAGAGGAAGATCCGCTCGTCGGCGGGGAGCCGGCGCGCCCAGCCGGGCGCCGGCGGCGCGACAGGCGACTCGACGGACGCCATCCCTACGGGCCGACCTTCGGCAGCGGCCCGACGTAGCGGCCCAGGATCTCGAGCGTGGCCCACACGAGGTAGAGGAACGCGACGGCCGCCGCGATCACCGTCCACACGGGCAGGTTGTCGAGCAGCGACTCGACGAGCGTCGTCCGCCGGGCCTGCTGCTCCGGCTCGTCGCGACCGGTCGGGTCGGCTGCGGGCATGGTCGTCGTACTCACAGACTGCGCCTCCTGGGTTCGGCGTGACCGACGGGAACGGACGCAGTCTGCGGAGCCGGCGGGCTCGAAACATGATCAGAATCGATCAGGGTGCGGAAGTCGGCGGCCGCTTCAATCGGGGCGTCCCCGCCCGAAAGGAGCCCGATGATCCGCCTGCTCGCGGCCGTCTCGGCCGCCGCGCTCGCCGTCGCCGCAGGCGCCGCCCAGGCCGCGCCTCACCGAACCGCGCTGACGATCTCGACCGCGCCGGGAATGGCGATGAAGTACTCGACCGGGAGCCTGCGCGCGAAGGCGGGACTCGTCACGATCTCGATGCGGAACACGCAGCCGATCCCGCACGACGTGGCGATCAAGGGCCACGGCGTGCACGCGAAGGGCAAGCTCGTCACCCGGGGCGGCGTCTCGGTCGTGACGGCGCGGCTGAGGCCCGGCCGCTACGAGTTCTACTGCACCGTCCCCGGCCATGAGCAGGCCGGCATGAAGGGGACGCTGATCGTCTCGTGAGCACCGTCCTCGCCGAGCCCGCGGAGGCGACCGACCGCTCGCCGTTCGCGACGGCCCCGTTCATCGTCATCTGGGAGACGACCCGCGCCTGCGCGCTCGCCTGCGTCCACTGCCGCGCCGAGGCGATCCCGCACCGTCACCCGGACGAGCTGGCGACGGAGGAGGCCGAGCGGCTGATCGACCGCGTCGCCGCCTTCGGCGGCCCGCGCAAGCCGCTGTTCGTGCTCACCGGCGGCGACCCGCTGCGCCGTCGTGACGTCGCCGGGCTCGTCCGCCACGGCGTCCGCCGCGGTCTGTCCGTGGCGCTCACCCCGAGCGGCACCGCCGCCGTCACGCGCTCCCGCCTCGAGGAGCTGCGGGAGGCCGGGCTGGCGCGGCTCGCGGTCAGCCTCGACGGCTCCACCGCCGAGGCGCACGACGCATTCCGGCGCGTCCGCGGCTCCCATCGCTACACGATGCGGATCGTCGACGACGCCCGGGCGCTCCGGCTGCCGCTCCAGATCAACACCGCCGTGTCGAGGCAGACCGTCGACGACCTGCCCGCGATCGCACGCACGGTCGAGGCCGCCGGCGCGGTCCTCTGGGCGCTCTTCTTCCTGATCCCGGTCGGCCGCGCGACCGCCGACCAGGCGCTGGACGCGTCCAGGATCGAGGAGGTGCTCGAGTGGGCCGTCTCTCTGCAGGGACGCGTGCCGTTCGGGATCAAGACGACCGAGGCGCCGCACCACCACCGGGTGCTCGCGCAACGGCTCGACGGCGCGCACGAGGTGGCGCTCCCGCAGGCGCCGTCGCCGATCGGCCGAGCGGGCCGGGCGGTCACCGACGGGAACGGGTTCCTCTTCGTCGACCACCGCGGGACGATCTGCCCCAGCGGCTTCCTGCCGCTCCCGGCCGGCAACGTCCGTCGCGACGACCTCGTCGACGTCTATCGCAACCACCCGCTCTTCCGCTCGCTGCGCGACCCCGACCTGCTCGGCGGCCGCTGCGGCGCCTGCGCGTTCCGCGACCGTTGCGGCGGCAGCCGCGCCCGCGCCTACGCCGCCACGGGCGACCCGCTCGCCGAGGACCCGGGATGCGCGTACCACCCGACGCCATGAGCGCTCGCGTCGCCGGGAACGGCCTCGTGGCGGACGGCTACGCGGTCGTGGCGGGATGCTCGCCCTCTGCCCGCATGGCCCGCCTGCTCGGGGAGCTCGAGGCGGCGCTGTGCGCGCGGGGGTGGGCTCGATGCGAGCCGGGCGACGCCGCGCTGGTCGTGAACCTGATCGCGCCCGAGGCGCCGGCGCCCTTCCGGCGCCATGCGCGCGGAACGTACGTCGTGGCGCTCTACGAGGCTCCGTTCGACGCCGGCGGGATGCTGGCGGCGTCGTACCCCCTGCTCGTGCGGTCGCTGTCGAACCTCGTTCTCGGAGTGGCCGACGGCGCCGTCTGGTTCACCACGATGGAGCGCGGCTGCTACGCGGTGCGCGCAACCGAGAGCGCGACGCTCGCCGACGAGGTCCTGCGCCATCTGCTCCCGCTCGCCGGCGCCCGCCTCGTGATCGACAACGAGTTCCGTCCCGACCTCGAGCCGGAGCTGTGGGACGGCGACGAGCTGACCGCGCAGATCGGCGCCGCCGGCGAGGCCATCGACCGGCTCGGGCTGCTGCCGGCGCCGTTCCCGCTCGAGGACCTGCTCGACGAGCGGGACCTGCGGCACGTGAAGCGGCTCTACGGGATCGGCGGCCTCTCGTACGGCAACCTCTCCGCCCGGAAGGACGGCCGCCGCTTCTGGATGAGCGCGAGCGGCGTCGACAAGTCCCGCCTCGTGCGGCCCGGCCGCGACGTCCTGCTCGTCAGCGACTACGACCCCGGGCGCCGCGTGATCGTCCTCAGCGTGCCCCCCGGCGTCGAGCCGCGACGGGTCTCGGTGGACGCGATCGAGCACTGGATCGTCTACCGCACGTACCCGGAGGTCGGCGCCATCCTGCACGTGCACGCCTGGCTCGACGGCATCCGGAGCACCCGCTTCAACTACCCGTGCGGCACCGAGGAGCTGGCGCGAGCCGTCGCCGACGCGCTCGCGCGCGAGCCGGACCCGACGCACGCGACGATCGGCCTGCACAACCACGGCATCACCGCGACCGGAGACAGCCTCGAGGAGATCCTCGAGCGGATCGGCCCGCGCCTGCGCACGCAGGTCCCGATGACGGTGTAGCGCCGCCGCGGCGCCGAGACGGGTCGCGCATGTTTTATACTACGAGGATGAGTTTTTTGGGGTCAGCCGATCCGGTCGTCGCAGCCGTCCGCTCCGCCCTCTCGACCGTCGAGGACCCCGAGCTCGGCATCGACATCGTCTCGCTCGGGCTCGTCTATTCGATCGACCACGAGAACGGCCACGTGCGGGTCGTGCACACGCTCACGTCGATGGGCTGCCCGCTCGGGCCGGTGATCGAGCGCGACATCGACCAGGCGCTCGCCGTCGTCGAGGGCGTCGAGTCGGTCGAGGTGCAGCTCGTCTTCGAGCCGCCGTGGTCGCCGGAGCAGATGAGCGACGATGCGCGGTTCCTGCTGGGGGTGTACGCCTGATGGACGAGGAGCGGCTGCGCCGGCGCTACCGGGCGCTCGCCGATCCGAGCCGAGCCCGCATCCTCGCCGAGCTCGCCGGGGCCGGCCCGCTCGACGCGCGCGAGCTCGCCCGGCGCGTCGGCCTGCACGTCAACACGGTGCGCGTGCACCTGGGGGTGCTGGCGGACGCCGACCTGATCGCGACCGAGACCCAGCCGCCGAAGGGCCGCGGTCGCCCGCGGCACGCCTACCGCGCGGTCGGCGAGGCGCCGGAGGAGGAGAGCGGACGCCGCTACCGGCTCCTGGCCGAGATCCTCACCACGCTGGTCGCCCGCTACGGCAGCGAGGCGACCGAGCGACTGGAGGAGATCGGCGAGGCCTGGGGCCGGCACCTCGTCGACTCGCCGGCGCCCGGGGTCGAGCTGACCGACGCCGAGGCGGTCGAGCGCCTGCTGACGCTGCTCGACGACGTCGGCTTCCAGCCCGAGCTGGACGTCGGCCGGCGGCGGCGGATCCTGATGCGGCCCTGCCCGTTCCTCGAGCTGGCGCGCCGTCACCAGGAGGTCGTCTGCCCGATCCACCTCGGCATGATGCGCGGCGCGCTCGGCGAGCTGGGCGCGACGACCCGGGCGACGCGGCTCGAGCCGTTCGTCCGCGACGACCTCTGCGTCGCACACCTCGCCGGCGCACGCCGCTGACGCGGCCTACGCGCCCGCAGGGCGACCGATGCGCACGCGCCACACCGCGGGCCCCTGCTCGAGGTAGTCCCAGGTGAAGTCGCTCGCGAACCGCGCCTCGAACTGGTAGCGGAGGGGGATCGGGTCGTGGTCGTTCACGAGCACGAATCCCTGCCCGGGGGCGAGCTTGTCGTAGGAGGCGAAGATCAGCTGGTGCCTGCGGGCGTGCGGCTCGCCGCGGACGTCGAGGGTCGAATCGGCGGTGGTGGACATGGCTCTCCTTTGCTCGGGTGAGTCGGTGGGAAACGAGAAGCGGATCAGTCGTCGACCTCGACGACGACGCGCCCGTGCTCGACCCGCACCGGAAAGGTGGGGACGGGCAGCACCGCGGGCAGCGACAGCGCCCGGCCGCTGCGGATGTCGATGCGGGCGCCGTGCCGCGGGCAGACCGCGACGCCGGCGTCGGCGTCGAGCTCGCCCTCGGCGAGCGGACCGTCGTCGTGCGAGCAGCGGTCCTCCACCGCGTACAGCTCGCCCGCCAGGTTGTAGACGCCGATGTCGAGCGAGGCCGTGCGGACGACGCGGCCGCTGTCCTGCGGGAGCTCGCCGACCGCGCAGACGTCGACGAGGCGCATCAGAGCTGCTCCTCGAGGGAGGGCAGGTCGTGCTCGACGGCGTACGCCTCGACGCCCCGGTCGACGGCCTCGGCCCCCTCGGCCCAGGCGGCGTTCAGCGCCGCGAACGCCTCCCACTTCAGCGGGAGCGCGTCCTCGGGGAAGATGGCCTCGACCGGGCACTCGGGCTCGCAGGCGCCGCAGTCGATGCACTCGGTCGGGTCGATCACGAGCATGCGGCCGACCTCGTGGATGCAGTCGACGGGACAGACGTCGACGCACGAACGGTCCTTCACGTCGATGCAGGGCTCGCTGATCACGTAGGTCACGGCAACTCCTCTCCTTTCTGAATAAGCATGTTATACATGGTGTAAAGCAGTGCAAGTCGAGACGCGGGTGTATGCTGAATGCAGCGGCGACCCCCTCCACGAGCGGCGCCTGCCAGACCGCCTCGCGCGCCTCGCCGCGACGAACGTCACCGGTTGCACCCGCAGCGGAAGGAGCGGCGATGGCGGTGCAGACGAAGCGCGCGTACGAGCGGGCACAGCCGAGCGGCGGCCCTCGCGGCCTGGTGGCCGAGCGGCCGAACGGGAGGCGGTCGCGATGACGGACGTCGAACGGCTCGCACGGTTCGTCTGCGCGCGTTCCTGGGGCGATCTGTCACGCGAGGCCCGTGCGGAGCTGAAGATCCGCATCCTCGACGGGCTCGGCTGCGCGCTCGGCGCTCTCGGCGCGGAGCCGGTCAGGGCGATCCGGGAGCTCGTCGAGGAGCTGGGCGGCGACCCGCGCTGCGCGCTGATCGGCGGCGGCGCCACGGCGCCCGACCGGGCGGCCCTGCACAACGGCGCCGCCGTCCGCTACCTCGACTTCAACGACTCGTACTTCGCGCCGGGCGAGACCTGCCACCCGAGCGACAACCTCGCGCCCGTCCTGGCGGCCGCCGAGCTGGCCCACGCCTCGGGACGGGAGCTGCTGACGGCGCTCGCCGTCGCCTACCAGGTGCAGTGCCGCCTCTCCGACGAGGCCCCCGTCCGCGCGCGCGGCTTCGACCACACCACCCAGGGCGCCTACGCCGCGGCGGCCGGCGCCGCGAAGGCGCTCGGGCTGGGCGAGGCCGAGACGGCGAACGCCGTGGCGATCGCCGGCACGGCGCTGAACGCGCTTCGCGTCACCCGCACCGGCGCGCTCTCGCAGTGGAAGGGGCTCGCGTACCCGTTCACGGCCTTCGGCGCGATCGAGGCGGCGCTTCTTGCCGCACGCGGGATCACCGGCCCCGCCGAGGTGTTCGAGGGCAACAAGGGATTCGTCGAGGCGATCGCCGGCCCGTTCACGATCGACTGGGAGCGGGAGGACCTCGAGCGCGTCCGCCGCACCTTCCTCAAGCGTTACAACGCGGAGATCCACTCGCAGTCGGCGCTCGAGGCGCTGCTCGAGCTGCGGGCGATCCACCGGGTCGACCCGGAGCGCGTGGAGCGGATCGAGCTCGACACGTTCCGCGTCGCCTACGACATCATCGGCGGCGGCGAGGAGGGCACGAAGACCGAGATCGCCACCAAGGAGGAGGCGGACCACTCGCTTCCCTACCTGCTCGCGGTCGCGCTGCTCGACGGGCAGGTGCTGCCCGAGCAGTACGCACCCGAGCGGATCGCAGCGGCGGACGTGCAGGCGCTCCTGCGGCGGGTCGAGGTGCGGCCTGCGGACGACCTGACGGCACGCTTCCCGGCCGAGCACGCGTGCCGGCTGCGGATCGTGCTCGACGACGGCGCCGTGCTGGCCGCCGAGAAGTCCGACTACGAGGGCTTCCTGACCCGGCCGATGAGCTGGGCGCGCGCACGGGAGAAGTTCGACGGGCTCGCCGAGGGGGCGGCGGAGCCGGAGCTCGTCGCCGAGATCGCCGACACGGTCGCGGCGCTCGACGAGCTGGATGCACGCGACCTCGCCGCGCTGCTCGCGCGGGCAGGGGGGCGCGAGACGACGAAAGGAGCGATGAGATGACCACCACCACCGCGATCGACAGCGAGCGCGCGTTCGCGTTCCTGCCTCTGAACGAACGGCCGCCGAAGCCGCGCGGCCGCGGCGTCACCGAGATCCGCGGGCCCTACTACACGCCCGTCGGCCGCCGCTATCTCGAGGACCTGCTCGAGACGATGGGCGCCTGGGTGGACACGTTCAAGTACGCGGGCGGCTCGTTCGCGCTGATGCCGCGCGCGTCGGTGCGGGCCCTGAACGACCTCTGCCACGCGCACGACGTCGAGGTGTCGACCGGCGGCTTCCTCGAGTACGTGCTCGTCCAGCGCGGCGACGCGGTCGACCGCTACCTGGAGGAGTGCCGCGACCTCGGCTTCGACCTCGTGGAGATCTCGAGCGGGTTCGTCACCCTCCCGCTCGACGACCTGGTCGGGCTGACCCGGGCCGTGCGCGAGGCGGGCCTGAAGCCGAAGCCGGAGGTCGGGATCCAGTTCGGCGCGGGCGGCGCCTCCACGATCGAGGCGCTCGAGGCGGAGGGGACGCGCGACGTGGGCTACGCGATCGAGCTCGCCAAGCGCCATCTCGACGCGGGCGCGCACATGATCATGATCGAGTCGGAGGGGATCACCGAGCAGGTGCGCGAGTGGCGCACCGACGTCGTCGCCCGCATCGCCTCGGAGCTGGGGCTCGAGCACGTCATGTTCGAGGCCGCCGAGCCGGACGTCTTCACCTGGTACGTGAAGAACTACGGGATCGACGTCAACCTCTTCGTCGACCACTCGCAGATCGTGCAGCTCGAGTGCCTGCGCGCCGGGATCTGGGGCACCCACGACACCTGGGGACGGATGCTCTCCTACCGCCGCAGTGATTAACATCGCCCGGATCGTGTAAAATAGCCACGGTGTCCACGACGCGCATCGATCCCGAGCAGACGCTCGGCGACCTCGTCTCCGAACGTCCGGCGCTCGCCGCGGCGTTCGAGCGGCTGCGGCTCGACTACTGCTGCGGCGGCGATCTGACGCTGGCGGAGGCCTGCCGCCGCCGCGCCCTCGACCCCGCCACGGTCGCCGTCCTGCTCGACGAGCTCGCGGGCGCGACCGCGGGCGACGAGGTCGAGGCGCACGACCTGCGCGGAGCGACGGTTCCCGATCTCTGCGACCACATCGTGAGCGCGCACCACGACCGGCTGCGGCAGGAGCTGCCCCGGATCGAGGAGCTGTTGGCAACCGTCGTCCGCGTTCACGGTGGCGACCATCCGGAGCTGCACGACCTCGAGCGGCTCTTCGCGACGCTGGCCGGCGAGCTGCGCGAGCACCTCGGCACCGAGGAGGCGACCGTCTTCCCCGCCGCGCGGGCGCTCGCCGCCGGCGACGGAGCGGACGCCGGCGTGGCCGAGCTGGTCGCCGAGCACACCGCCGAGCACACGGCGACCGGCGACGCGCTCGCCGCACTGCGCGAGCTCGCCGGCGGCTACGACGTCGAGAGCGCGTACTGCGGGACGCACCGCAGCCTGCTCGTGGCGCTCGAGGGATTCGAGCACGACCTGCACCGGCACGTGCACGAGGAGAACAACCTCCTGTTCCCGCGCATGCTGACGCTCGCGCAGGCGTAGTCCGGGCTCAGGCTGCGCGCTGGCAGCGCGGGCACACGTTCGTGCCGCGGCCGGCGACGCGGACCCGCTCGATCGCCGTCCCGCAGACCGGGCAGGGAAGCCCCGCGCGGCGGAAGACCCGGGCCCGCGCGAGGTAGCCCTCGCGTCCACGCGCCTCGTTGACGTACGCGGCGAAGCTCGTGCCGCCGCTCTCGACCGCGAGCTCGAGCGTCGACCGCACCGCGTCGTGGAGCCGGCGCGACTCGGCGGCGCTCAGGCTGCGGACGAGCCGCCGCGGATGGACGCGCGCCAGATGCAGCGACTCGTCCGCGTAGATGTTCCCGACCCCGGCCACCACCGTCTGGTCGAGCAGCGCCGCCTTCACCGGCGCGCGGCCGTGCCGCGCCAGCCGAGCGCGGAAGGCGGCGAGCGTGAACTCCGCGCCGAGCGGCTCCGGCCCGAGGCGAGTCAGGAAGGGATCGGCCGCCAGCGCCGCGTCGTCCGCGATCCTGATCCGGCCGAACTTGCGCTGGTCGTTGAAGTAGACGGCGCGCCCGCCCTCGAGGCGGAAGACGGCGCGCGTGGTCGAGTTCGGCATCGGCTCGAGCATGCTGCGGGTCGGATGCCCGCCGCCGAAGAGGGTCCGTCCGCCGTCGGCGACGACGATCTGCCCCGTCATCATCAGGTGGACGAGCAGATGGTCGCCGCCGTCGAGGTCGCCGACCAGCAGCTTTCCACGGCGGCCGATTCCCGTGAGGCGGCGTCCGAGCAGCCGGCCGTCGACCGGTCCTGCCAGCACCGGCCGCCAGATCGCCTCGACCGCGTCGATCCGGCGGCCGAGAACGGTCGCGGCGAGGCCCCGCCGGATCGTCTCGACCTCCGGCAGCTCGGGCACGGCCCTCAGACGTGGGCGCCGGCGGACGGGCGCGGCCCCCAGACCGTGCCGCGGCGGTCGGGCCGGGTGTCGGCAGCGGGCGCCTCGAACGACGGCGACCGCTCCCGGTCCGGGGCGCGCGCCGTCCTGCCGAGCCGGCCGCGCAGCGCCGGCCGCCGGGCGGCGACGACGATCCGGGGGTGGCGGACGTCGAGCCGGCGGACCCGCTCCCGCGAGACGACACGCGGCCCGTCGGGCGTCGCGACGACGAGCGCGGTGGGCCAGAAGTCGTAGCCGAGCGCGGGGAAGAGGACCTCGTCGACGACGCCGATGCTGCCGTCGGCGAACTCGACCGGAACGCCTTCCGCGTGGCGGAGCAGCGTACGGAACAACGTCCGCCGCGGGTCGCCGGCGCCGAGCGTCCGCGGGAGCCGGCGCGAGCCCCAGGACCACGCCGGCGCGTCGCCTCGCGCCGTGTTCCCACGCCGCCGGCGAGGTTGCGGCTCGAGCGCCGGGACGGTGCCCCAGCGGGCGCCGACGAGGCTTCCGTCCGTCCTCACCGTACCGCTCCTTCCGGCGTCGGCGCGTGCGGGGAGACGTAGTCGCCGACCGGGCTGCGAAGCCCGACGGCGAAGCGGTTCCAGCCGTTGATGGCGACGACGGCCAGGGTGAGCGCGACGATCTCCTCGTCGTCGAACTGCTCCCTCACCTGGGCGTAGACGTCGTCGGGCGCGCCGGTCTGCGGCAGCAGGGTCAACGCCTCGCACCAGGCGAGCGCGGCGCGCTCCCGCGCGCTGTAGAACGGCGCCTCGCGCCAGGCTGCGAGCACGTGCAGCCGCTGCTCGCTCTCGCCGCGGGCGCGCGCGTCCTTGGAGTGCATGTCGAGGCAGTAGGCGCAGCCGTTCAGCTGCGAGCTGCGCATCTTCACGAGCTCGAGCAGCCCCGGCTCGAGCGCGCTGTCGTGGACCACCCGCTCGAGCCCGAGCATCGCCTGAAGCGCCTCGGGGGCGACCGTCCGGTAGTCGATCCTCATCGGATCCTCCTCTCGTAGAGCTCTTCCATTTTACACTATCCATATGGTGTAAATAAGGTAGACTTCACGGGAGAGAACGACGAGGAGGTGCGCGTCATGCCGGAGCTTCCATTCGAGGTGGAGCTGGAGTGGTCGGGCGAGGCCGGGACGGGCCTGATCGTCACGGACGATCTCGAGCTGCCGTACTCGGTCCCGGCGTCGATGGGCGGCCGGGGCACCGGGTCGAACCCGGAGGAGCTGCTCGTGTCCGCCGTCGGCGCGTGTTACTCGGCGACGCTGCAGGGTCAGCTGCGACGCGCGGGGCTCCCCGCGAGCGGCGTCCGGGTGACGGCGAGGGGCGCGGTGGAGGACTACCCGCACCGGGCGCGCTTCGCTCGCCTCACCGTCTCGCCGACCATTCTCGGCGCGGAGCCGTCCCGCGAGGCCGACTACGCGGAGGCGGCGCGGGCGGCGCACGCGCGCTGCTTCATCGGCCGCACGATCGCCGGCACCGTCGACTACCGGCTCGGCACGGTCACCGTCGAGCCGGCGCGGGTGGCGGCATGATCACGCCTCCCCTCGCCGAACCGCCGCGCATCGGGCTCCTGCGCTCCCCCTCCGAGGACGAGCTCGTCGCCGCCGCCGAGCTGCTCGCCGACGAGGCGCTGACCCTGTCGTGGGCGGCCGAGTACCTCGGGCTCGGCGTCGCGCGGGCCGCGGCGCTCGCACGTGCCGGCGACCTGCTCGCGATCCCGGGGCCGTGGCCGCTGCGGCAGGCGCACCGGAGCGGGCTCGGCTACTTCGTGCCGGGCTGGCAGTTCTCCGGCTCGCGCGCCGTGCACCCGGCGCTGCCCGACGTCGTGGGGGCCGCGGCCGCCGCGGACTGGACGGGCCTCGACCTGCACCGCTTCATGACCGCGCCGTCGCCCGGCACGGGCGAGACGCCGGCGCAGCTGCTCGCGCGCGGGGAGAGCGAGCGGGTGGTCTCGCTCATCCGGAACGCCGGTGACCCGGCCGCCGCCGCGCCTGCGCCGGGACGGCGGCGCCGTCGCCTGCGCGCCCCGCGCCGGCCCCACCCGCAACGGCGCCGGCGCCGGATCGCCGCGTGAGCGCCCGCGTCGCCGTCGACCGGCTCATCGAGGCGCTCGCGCAGGCGGAGGGCGGCCTCCCCGCCGGCTCCCGCTTCCGTCCCTGGCTCGCGCGGGCCCGGACCGACCTGCTCGACCTCGGCGCCGCCGGGCGGATCGCGCCGGAGCGCATCGACTGGCTCGAGGCGCGGCTCGACGAGCTCGTGCGCGAACGGCCCGCCTGGCCGCTGCTCGCGGTCCCCGCTTCTCCCGCCGCCATGCGACTCCGCCGGGCTGCCCTCCTCTCCCGCCGTGCCGCCCGTCTCGTCCGGCGCGACCGCGGCGACCGGGAGTCCGCCGCGTACCTGTTCGCGCTCGGCAGGCTGCTCGCCGCCATCGCACACCGGCTCGACGGCGATGCGGCCGCCCACGTGCGGGAACGCGTGCCGCTGCCGCACGCGACCCGTCGCGCCCTGAGCGGCGGACTGGCCCCCGGATGAGGACGCCGCCGCTGCGCGTCGGGGCGCCGCTCGCCCGGTACACGACCTTCGGAATCGGCGGCCCGGCGCGCCTGCTGGCGGACGTCCCCGACAGCGAGCGGCTGCGCGCTGCGATCGTCTGGGCCGAGCGGCACCGGATTCCGTACACGCTGCTCGGAGCAGGCTCGAACGTGCTCGTCGCGGACGCCGGCTTCGACGGTCTCGCCGTCCGCAACGCGCGCTCCACCCGCTTCGAGCTGCTGCCGGGTGCACGCGTGCGCGCGGAGAGCGGCGCCGCGATCGCGCGGCTGCTCGCCGCGACCGTGGAGCGCGGCTGGTCGGGGCTCGAGCACTTCGCGGGCATACCGTCGACGCTCGGCGGCGCACTCTGGCAGAACCTCCACTTCCTCGCGCCCGACCGCAAGCGGCTCGTCTTCGCGGGCGACCTGGTGGAGGCGGCGACCGTGCTGGTCGGCGGGGCCGTCGAGCGGGTCGGGCGCGATTGGTTCGACTTCGGCTACGACGCCGGCACGCTGCGCGCCGGCGGCGCCGTGCTGCTGGACGCGACCCTCCGGCTGACCCCGGCCGACCCGGAGGCGCTCCGCGCGGTGGTGCGGGCGAACCTCGCCTGGCGCGCCGAGCGGCACCCGGTCGCCGCCGCGACGCGCAGCGCGGGCTGCGTCTTCCGCAACCCGCCCGGGACCTCGGCGGCGCGGGTGATCGACGCGGCCGGGCTGAAGGGCCTCCGCGTCGGCGGCGCCGTCGTCTCGCGCCGCCACGCGAACTTCGTGCTGAACGCCGGCGGCGCGACGGCGAGCGACGTCCGCACGCTGATCGAGCGCGTCGTCGACCGCGTCGCGCGCCGGTCCGGGCTGCAGCTCGAGCCGGAGCTGGCCTTCGTCGGCTCCGACCCGGCTACGAGCGACGACGGCGCGGCGCCGGCGGCACGTTCAGGTCGAAGCGCACGCCCGCGAGCCGGATCGGGAAGCAGACGGCGGCGCCGACGATCGGGAACGCGAGATCGTGCGTCCCGCCCTTCGACGCCCCGACGACGATCGCGAAGCGCGGGTCGTGGGTTCGTCGGCAGCTCCGAGAGCCGTTCTGCGTCCTTCGCCCGCCGGGTAGGCGTCGAGGTCGGTGCCGCCGACCGTCCAGAAGACGGACGGCGCCCGCCACTCGCTGCCGAACGAGCCGAAGCCCTCGCTGGCCGAGATCGGCGATCCGGCCGTCATGGTTCTTCTTCCATCGCCGGACCGGGCGCGGAAGAATCGTCGCACCCATGACCCGACGTCTAACTGCCGACAGCGACACGGAGGTGCGAGATGGCCGAGATCCACGTGCACGAGTTCATCAGCCTCGACGGCGTCATCGACGCGCCGACCTGGACGTTCGACTACGGCTTCGACCCGCGCATGGGCGCCGCCATCGGCGCGACGACGGAACGGTGCGGCGGCATCCTGCTCGGCCGCACGACCTACGAGATGTTCGAGCCGGCATGGTCGACGCGCACCATCGAGGACGATCCGGGCGCACCCTTCTTCAACGACACGACGAAATACGTCGTCTCCGGAACGCTCGAGCAGGCGTCGTGGCGCAACTCGGAGCTCGTCGGGCCGTACGACGCCGGCACGATCCGCGGGCTGAAGGAGCGGGTCGAGGGCGACCTGTACGTCAGCGGCAGCGGCATGCTCGTCCGCGCGTTGCTCGCCGACGGGCTCGCCGACGAGCTGCACCTGTTCGTCTACCCGCTGACGCGCGGCGAAGGGCCGCGTCTCTTCCCGCCCGAGGCGGCGCCGACGACGCTCTCGCTCGCCCGGACCGAGACCTACGAGAACGGCGTCGTCTACCTCGCCTACCGGCCGCAGCGCTGACGGTTAGGGCGGCGCGGAAGCGGTCATGATCTCCGCGTGGAGGAGAAGCCGCCGCTGCCGCCGTTCGACGCCGAGAGCGCCCGCGCCAAGGTGCAGGCGGCCGAGGACGCGTGGAACAGCCGCGACCCCGAGCGCGTCGCGCTCGCGTACACGGTCGACTCGCAATGGCGCAACCGCGACGAGTTCTTCCAGGGCCGCGACGCGATCGTCGCGTTCCTGCGGCGCAAGTGGGCGCGCGAGCTCGACTACCACCTGCGCAAGGAGCTGTGGTGCTTCACCGACAACCGGATCTCGGTGCGGTTCGAATACGAGTCGCGCGACCCGGACGGCCAGTGGTGGCGCAGCCACGGCAACGAGCACTGGGAGTTCGACGAGCACGGCCTGATGCGGCGCCGCGATGCGAGCATCAACGACTACCCGATCGCCGAGCACGAGCGGCGCATCGGCATCTAGTCCTGCGGGACGATCAGCTCGAAGCGGGCGCCGCGGCCGCCCTCGACGTAGACGAGGTCGCCGCCGTGGGCCTGCGCGTACGCGCGCGCGATCGCCAGGCCGAGGCCGGTGCCGCGGCCGGCGTCCGAGCGGGCGAAGCGCTCGAAGAGCCGGCCACGCAGCTCCTCGGGAACGCCGCCGCCCGAGTCCTCGACCGCGATCCGGATGCTCCGGTCGCGGCGCTCGGCGCTGATCGTGACCGGGGGCGCGCCGTGACGGATCGCGTTCGCGAGCAGGTTGGCGACCACGCGGTCGAGCACGAGCGGATCGGCGACGACCGCGAGATCGGCCGGCACCTCGAGCCGCAGCGCCGCCTCCGCGGGCGCGGTCGCCGCGATGTCGCCGAGGACGCTGCGCAGGACGACCGGCCGCGGCGCCACCGTGAGCGCACGGGCGTCGAGGCGAGACAGGTCGAGCAGCTGCTCGATCAGCCGGCGCAGCCGGTCAGCCTGCTGCTCCGCCGTCACGAGCAGCTCCTGCCGTGTCTCCTCCGGCAGCCCCGGGCGGCTGACGAGGGTGGTGAGCGCGCCGTAGACCGACGTCGCGGGCGTCCGCAGCTCGTGCGAGGCGATCGCGACGAAGTTCAGCTTCAGCTGGTCGAGCTGCATCGTCTCCTCGTGCAGCTGCGCCCGCTCGATCGCGATCGCCACGCGCTCGGCGACGAGCTGCAGCAGCTCCACGTCGGAGTCGGTGAAGCGGCGCTTCACGAGCGAGCCCACGTGCATCACCCCGATCGCCTCGGAGGCGACCAGCAGGGGGACGCCGAGCATCGACCTGATCCCCTTCTCGCGCAGGATCGGGTTGAGCACGTGCGCGGTGTCGAGGTCGTCCAGGATCACCGGCTGCTTGCTCGCCGCCACGCGGCCGGCGAACCCGCCGCCGACGGGGATCCGCACCCCCTGCTCGACCTCCTCCTCGATGCCGAGCGCCGCCCGGGCGACCAGCTCGTCGGTCTCCGGGTCGAGCAGCAGGAAGGCGCAGGTGTCGGCGCGCAGGATGTCGCGGATCCGCGGCAGCAGCACCGCGAGCAGCTCCTCCAGGCCGAGATGCGCCAGCGCCGCGTCGGTGACGGCCTGGACGTGCTCGATCCGCTCGCGCGCCCGCCGCTCGGCCTCGAACAGGCGCGCGTGCTCGAGCGCGATCGCCGCCCGGTCGGCGGCCAGCTGCAGCAGCTCGACGTCGCCGTCGCCGAAGCGCCGCGGCGTCAGCGTGCCGACGTGCAGGACGCCGATCGCGCTGCCCGCCACGAGCAGCGGCACGCCGAGCATCGAGCGGATCCCCTTCTCGAGCAGGATCCCGTTGAGCACGTGGTCCCCGTCGACCTCGTCGAGGATGAGCGGGCTCCTCGACGCCGCGACCGTGCCGGCGAAGCCGCCGCCGACCGGGATCCGCACGCCCGCCTCGACCTCCTCCTCGATGCCCACCGCCGCGCGCGCCACCAGCTCGCCCGCCTCCTCGTCGAGCAGCAGCACGGCGCAGGTGTCGGCGCGCAGGACGTCTCGGATCCGCGGCAGCAGCACCTCGAGCAGGTCCTGCACCTCGAGGTGCGCGAGCGCCGCGTCGGTGACCGCCTGGACGTGCTCGATCCGCTCACGCGCCCGCCGCTCCGCCTCGTAGAGGCGCGCATGCTCGATCGCGACGGCCGCGCGATCGGCGGCGAGCTGCAGCAGCTCGACCTCCGAGTGGCCGAAGCGGCGTGGCTTCAGCGAGCCCACGTGCAGGACGCCGATCGCCTTGCCCGCCACGAGCAGCGGCACGCCCAGCATCGACGCGATCCCCTTCTCGTGCAGGATCGGATTGATGACGTCGGCGGTGCCGACGTCGTCGAGGATCACCGGCTCCTTGCTCGCCGCGACGCGACCGGCGAAGCCGCCCCCGAGCGGGATCCGCACGCCCGCCTCGACCTCCTCCTCGATGCCCACGGCCGCGCGGGTGACGAGCTCGTCCGTGTCGGGGTCGAGCAGCAGCACCGCGCAGGTCTCGACGCCGAGCAGCTCGCGGGTGCGCAGCAGCAGGGCGTCGAGCAGCTCGTCCAGGTTCAGGTGCGCGAGCGCGGCGTCGGTCAGCGCCTGCAAGCGGGCCAGCCGCTCTGCATCACCTCTCAGCTCGGTCGCCACCCGGGCATCTTCGCGGCTCTTCCGTCGACCTGCGGCGATCGCCCCCGCTTGCGCCTGAGCGATATTTCGTTCAGGGTTACAACATTGTGGCCGGGACTCAGGTGGACGTCGTCGTCGTCGGAGCCGGGATCACCGGCCTCGCCGTCGCCCGCGAGCTGACGCGGCGCGGCTCGACCGTCACCGTGCTCGAACGCGCCGGGATCGGCGCCGGAGCCTCGGGCGTGCAACCCGGCGGCGTGCGCCAGCAGTGGGGCACACGCGTCTCGTGCCGGCTCGCCCGCGAGTCGGTGGCGTTCTGGCGGGAGGCGACGGAGCGCCTCGACTCGCCGGTCGAGCTCGAGCTGCGCCGCTGCGGCTACCTCTTCGTCGCGCGCGACGAGGAGGCGCTCGCCGACCTCGCCGCCAACGTCCGGCTGCAGAACGAGGAGGGTGTCCCGTCGCGGCTCGTCACGCCGGCGGAGGCGGCGGAGCTCGTCCCGGACCTGCTCCTCGACGAGGTCGCGGGCGGCGCCTGGTGCGGCGAGGACGGCTACTTCGACCGGCCGCAGAGCGTCGTCGAGGCGTTCGGCCGCGGCGTCCCCGTCCGGCTCGCGACCGTCACGACGCTCGCGCCGGCCGGCGGCGGCTGGAAGGTCGAGCTCGGCGGCGGCGACCGGGTCGCCGCGGGCGCCGTGGTCGTCTGCGCCGGCGTCGACAGCGTGCCGCTGCTGGCGCCGCTCGGCGTCGACCTGGCGATCGCGGCCGAGGACCGCTACCTCTTCCTCAGCGACCCGATCGGCGAGCGGCTGCTCGACCCGCTCGTGGTCGCGCCCGGCCTCGGCTTCGCGTGCAAGCAGCTCGCCGACGGGCGCGTCCTCGCCAGCGACCTGACCGCGCGCGGCGACGAGGCGGAGGGGCGCGAGCGGTGGCGGGCGCGCGTGCGGGAGGGGGTCGAGCGGCTGCTGCCGCGCCTCGCGTACGTCTCCTATCCTCTGCTCGTGCGCGGCGTGTACGACGTCACGCCCGACCACCAGCCGGCGCTGGGGCCCGTGCCCGGCCGGGCCGGGCTCTTCGTCGCGGCCGGCTTCAGCGGCCACGGCTTCATGCTGGCGCCCGCGGTCGCGCGGATCGTCGCCGACGCGGTCGAGGGCCGCCGCGACGACGCGCTCGACGCGCTCGGCGTCGAGCGGTTCGCGACCGACAGCCTCGCCCCCGAGCGCCAGCTCGTCTGAACGAACGTGTTCCTCCAGCTGCTCGCGAACGGCCTCGTCACGGGATCGATCTACGCGATCGCGGCGGTGGGCGTGTCGCTCGTCTACGGGATCCTGCGGCTCGTCAACTTCGCCTACGGCGACATGATGGCGTTCGGCGCGCTGATCGCCTTCGGCTGCAACGGGCCGCTGCACCAGTCGATGGTCGTCTCCGCGCTGGCGGGGATGGCGGCGACGGCGGCGCTGTCGCTGGTGCTCGACGTCGTGCTCTGGCAGCCGCTGCGGGTGCGGCGCGCCGGGTTCATGAGCCTCTTCCTCGCGTCGATCGGCCTGGCGCTCGTGCTGCGCCAGGCGCTGCTGCTCGCCGCAGGACCGCAGCCCCGGTCGTACGCGGTGAACCCGTACCGCGTCTTCGTGCTCGGCAGCGTCCGCCTGTCGGAGGCGCAGGTGATCGGGATCGCGACCGCCGTCGCCGCGATCGTCGTCGTCGGGCTCTTCCTCAGCTTCACGAACGCCGGCCGGGTGCTGCGGGCGATGGCCGACGACCGCAGCCTCGCCGCCGTCGCGGGCGTGAACGTGGGACGCGCCACGCAGGTCGCGTGGCTCGTCTCGGGCCTGCTCGCCGGCCTCGCCGGCACGCTCGCCGGCCTCGTCGAGTACAGCTTCGACCCGAACTTCGGCTTCCAGCTGCTGCTGCCCGTGTTCGCGGCGGTCGTCCTGGGCGGCATCGGCAGCGCCTACGGCGCGCTCGCCGGCGGGCTCGTGCTCGGGATCGCGGAGGAGCTCTCCACCTGGTCGGGCTTCGCCGGCGGCGTCGACCCCACCTACAAGCCGGTCGTCGCCTTCGGGCTGCTCGCCCTCGCCCTGCTCGTGCGCCCGCAGGGCTTCTTCGGCCAGGCGCGCGTCGCGTGAGCATCCTCGCGAGCGGCGGCTTCTGGGCGTTCGTCGGGGTGGTCGCCGGCATCTACACGATCCTCGCGCTGGGCCTGCAGGTGCAGTTCGGCTTCGCGGGGCTGCTCAACTTCGGCCAGGTCGCCTTCATGGCGATCGGCGCCTACACGATGGCGATCCTCGTCGTGAAGGAGGGCTGGAGCATGTGGTTGGCGGCGCCGCTGGGGGTCGTCGCGGCGGCGGTCGGAGGCCTGTTGCTCGGGCTGCCGACGCTCCGACTCCGAGCCGACTACTTCGCGATCGTGACGATCGCCTTCAGCGAGATCGTCCGGTACGTCGCGACCAACGAGGACGCGCTCACCGGCGGCTCGCAGGGCACGATCGCGCTGCGCGGCGTGGGCGAGGCGGCGCAGTACAACGGCCAGTGGGACCGGTTCGAGGCGCGCGTCCAGGGCTGGCTCGGCTTCTCCTCGAGCGACGCGACGATGCTGGTGATCGTCTGGGTCGTCGCCGTCGGCCTGCTCGCGCTGACGTGGGCGGCGTTGCGGACGCCGTGGGGGCGCGTGCTGCGCTCGATCCGGGAGGACGAGGACGCCGCCGCCTCGCTCGGCAAGAACGCGTTCGCCTACAAGCTGCAGGCGCTCGCGCTCGGCGCCGCGCTCGCCGGGATCGCCGGCCTCTTCTACGCGTGGCAGTTCTCGTTCTTCAGCCCCGACGACTTCGCGCCGCTGCTGACCTTCTTCGCCTGGATGATCCTGCTGCTCGGCGGGCTCGGCCGCGTCTGGGCGGTGCCGATCGGCGCGGCGGTCTTCGGCTTCATCTTCGCCGGCACGCGCTTCCTCGACTTCGCGCCGTTCTCGTGGTTCGGCTCCGACCAGCGGGCGTACCTGCGGCTGATCGTGATCGGGCTGATCATCCTCGTCCTCGTCGTGCTGCGCCCGCAGGGGCTGCTCGGCAAGCGCGAGGAGATGGTGCTCGAGTGAGACACCCTCGGTCGACCTCCGGCCGTTCAGGCGGCCTCGGCGAGTGGTTGGAGGGCGCGGTCGCGGTTGGCCGTGTGGACGGCTTCGTCGTGGAGGATGCCGCGTTGCAGGCAGTGCCAGAGAGCTTCGAGTCAGCGGGCGAGGCGGCAGCTGGGGGCGCCGAGGTCGTCGCCTGCGATCTCGCCGTGCGGGATCGGCGGCCGCAGCCGCTCGAAGCGGTCCCTGATGGACCAGTCCTCATGGGACGACACCCTCGTGGACGTCGGGCCTCCCGGAGCCACCCCCGCGGGCGCCGTCTCACGACAGTCCTCACGGGACGAGCACGCGAAGCGCTCCGCGAGGGGAAGCTCCATGCGAGGGGAGGGTAAAGCCATCGGCGCGCTGCTCGAGGTGCGCGACGTCGTCCGCTCGTTCGGCGGCGTGCGCGCGGTCGACGGCGCGTCGTTCGACGTCGAGAGCGGGTCGATCACCGCGCTGATCGGCCCGAACGGCGCGGGCAAGTCGACGCTCTTCAACTGCGCGGCCGGCTCGCTGCGACCCGACTCCGGCCGCATCGTCTTCGCCGGCACCCGCATCGACCGCCGCGCGCCGTACCGGATCGCACGGCTCGGGCTCGTCCGCACCTACCAGGCGGCGCGGGCGCTGACGCGCATGAGCGTGCTCGACAACCTGCTGCTGGCGTCGTCGGGCCATCCCGGCGAGCGGCTGAGCGGGCTGCTCCTGCGCCCGGGCGCGTCACGCGCGCACGAGCGGGCGGTGCGCGAGCGGGCCGAGAGCATGCTCGAGCTGGTCGGCCTCGCGACGCACGCCGACGCGTACGCGGGCACGCTCTCGGGCGGTCAGCGGAAGCTGCTCGACCTGGCGCGCGTGCTGATGCTGGAGCCGTCCCTCGTGCTGCTCGACGAGCCGATGGCGGGCGTCGCCCCGGCGCTGCGCGTCGAGCTGCTGCGCCACATCCTGGCCGTGCGGCAGGAGCGCGGCGTCACCTTCCTGATCGTCGAGCACGACCTCGAGTTCGTGATGCAGGCGGCCGACCTCGTGGTCGTGATGAACGAGGGCCGCGTGCTGACGAGCGGCGCGCCGGCCGAGGTGCGCGCCGACGAGGCGGTCGTCGACGCCTACCTCGGCGCCCGGCACCGGCAGCCGGCGGCGACGTGACCGCGCCGCTGCTGCAGGTCGAGGAGGTGGTCGCCGGGTACGACGGCGCGCCGATCCTGCGCGGCGTCTCGCTCGCCGCCGACGCCGAGCGGATCGTCACCATCGTCGGGCCGAACGGCGCCGGCAAGTCGACGCTGCTGAAGGCGATCTACGGGCTCGTGCGACCGAGCGCCGGGCGGGTGCTGCTCGCCGGCGACGACGTCACCGGCGAGCGCCCCGACCGGCTGACGAGGCGCGGCATGAACCTCGTGCCGCAGATCGACAACGTCTTCCCGACGCTCACGGTGGCCGAGAACCTGCACGTGGGCTCGCTGGTGCTGCCGCGCGCGGAGCGGCGGGCGGAGCTCGACCGCGTGCTGGAGCTCTTCCCGCTGCTCGCGGAGCGGCGGCGGCAGCGCGCCGGCTCGCTCTCGGGCGGGCAGCGCAAGCTCGCGGCGCTCGCCCGGGCCCTCGTCGGCCGGCCGCGGCTGCTGCTGCTCGACGAGCCGTCGGCCGGGCTCTCGCCGATCGCCATCGACCTCGTCTTCGAGAAGCTCGTCGAGATCCGCGCGCTCGGGATCGGGATCGTGATGGTCGAGCAGAACGCGCGACGGGCCCTCGAGCTGTCGGACGTCGGCTACGTGCTCGACCTGGGCCGGAACGCGCACAGCGGCCCCGGCGCCGACCTGCTCGAGGACCCGCGCGTCGTCGAGCTCTACCTGGGCGGGTCGGCGACGACCGCGTCGATCTCCACCTCGACGAGCACGCCGTCGGGAATGAAACCGGCGACGTAGTACGACGTGTTGGCGGGGTCGATCCCCGCGAACACCTCCTGGTGGGCGCGGACGGCGCCCTCCCACGGCGCGCCGTTCGCGAGCAGCAGGCGGGTGCGGATCACGTCCGCGGGCTGGGCGCCCAGCTCCGCCGCCGCCGCGAGCGCCTTCCGCAGCGCGGCGAGCGTCTGGCCGTACAGGTCGCCCGGGTGGAGCACGTCGGCGCCGTCGAGCGGCGCCGTGCCGCTGACCGCGACGTGGTGGCCCACCCGCACGGCGCGGGAGTAGGCGGCGGCCTCCTGGAAGCCGCCGCCCTCCCTGACCTTCTCTCTCATCTGCTCCTGAACGTGACGGTCTTCAGCGTCACGATCTTGCCCTTGCCCTTGTACTGCCAGATCTCGAAGACGGCCGAGCCGATGTCGCCCTTCGAGTCGAAGTCGACCGGGCTGAACGCGCCCTCGTAGTCGATCTCCTTGTGCGCGAGCACGAGCTCGATCGCCTGGCTCATCTGGGCGAACGTCACCTTCTTCCCGGGAGGCCCGGAGACGGCGACCAGGTTGCGCTTGATCGCCGACGGAGCCGACGAGCAGCCGCGCAGCGCCGCGAAGAAGGCGAGGTTCGCGGCGTCGAACGCCGTGCCCTCGAAGCCCGTGAACGGCTTGGCGCCATGCACGTCCTTGTTCCAGAGGCGGTGGAACGCGTTCCCGGCCGGGCCGCCGGCGGCGCTCGCGGCGGTGCCGCTGAGCCCCTTCACCGGGTCGCCGATCGAGTCGAGCGTCTGCGTGTTGCGCAGGGCCTCCGTCATCAGCGTCTTCGACGCCTGCCACTGGCCGGTGCGGACGAGCGCCGGCGCGAACTTCTGGAACGTCTCCGGGAAGTCGATGATCACCCAGCCCTTCGGGTGACCGCCGACGAGCTTCTGGGCCTCGCTGTCGAAGGTCGGCTGGTTCGGGTTCCAGGCGATGTTCACGCCGACCTTGCCGCCCAGCTTGCGGAACTCGTTCACGAACAGCTGCTTCAGGGCGGTGCCGAAGGCGTCGTTGCGCGCGCCGACGTTGACGACGGCGCCCTTGCCGAAGCGCTGGATCGCGGCCTGCGCGAGCACGCGGCCCTGCAGCGCGTCGGACGGGTAGGCGCGCCAGACATAGCCGTTGTCCTTCAGCGTCGTCAGCTGCGGCGCGCTCGCGGTGGGCGAGATCAGCACGACGCGGTGCGGGATCGTCACCGACTGCGCCATCGGGATCGTCGCTCCGGAGGCCATCTCGCCGATGATCACGTCCACGTGCTCGCCGACCTCCTTGGTCGCGGCCTCGACCGAGGCGGACGCCTGCGACTGCCCGTCCTGCGAGTCGACCAGCTCGACCTTGATCCGGTCGTCCAGGCCGAGCTTCTTCAGCGCGGCGGTCTGGGTGGCGATGGCGAGCTTGACCGCGCGGTCCATGTTCCCGCCGTAGGGGGCGAGGTCGCCGGTGAACGGCAGCACGTCGCCGATCTTCAGCGCGAACGAGCACTTGCTCGCCGCCGCTCCGGCCGTGTGACGCTGCGCGCCGGCCGAGACGCCCGCCGCGACGGCGGCCGCCAGGGCGACGGCGGCGAGCGCGGCGAGCATCCGGGGTCCCTTCCTCGACATCGGCACCTCCCCACTCCTTCCTGTCGCGAGCCCCGGCGACGATCCGCGGCCCAGAATGTTGCAACTCTGACCGATATTTCGCGCGGATGCAAGCGCCGGTTATGCTCGGCCGGTGACCGCGACCGAACGCGTGGACGGCGTCGTCCCGATCGTCCCCCGCGTCGGGGAGGTGATCCGCCGGCTGCGCAGCCAGCGCGGCATCTCGGTCCGCACGCTCGCCGCGCACGCCGGCATCTCGGCGTCGTTCCTCGGCGCGGTCGAGCGCGGCGAGTCGGACATCGCGCTCGGGCGGCTCGCCCTCGTCGCGCAGGCGCTCGACCACGACGTCGCGTCGCTGCTCGGCTACTCGTTGCGGCAGGCGACGCCGCGCTTCGTCGAGCCGGCCACCGACGGGACGCGCGGCTCCGGTGTGCGCTTCTCGGCGTTCCGCATCCCGGGCGCGCATCTCGAGCTGCTGGTGGCGTCGTTCGCGCCGCACACGAGCTTCGAGGACTCGATCACGCACGCCGGCATCGACGTCGCCTACATGGCGCAGGGCGAACTGGTGCTTGTGGTGGACGGCGTCGACTATCCGCTGCGCGAGGGCACGTGCGTGGTGTGGCCGTCGTCGCACCCGCACACGATGCGGAACGACGGCGACGAGCCGGCGATCGCCGTCGGCTTCGCAACCGAGACCGTGCACTAGGCCGCGCGCGGGCGCGTCCGCGCGGGCGCGAAATCGGCACACAATTGTTTCGCTTCCGCGCAAAACCGGGGTCAGACCCGGGTCTGACCCCGTTCCACAACTCGCCCCGGCGGACGCGTCCTCCGGAGGCACGTCCGGGTGGATCAGGCGCTGCGCGTCCAGGCGCGGATGGCCGACTCGGCGCAGCCCTTCCGCGCCAGCAGCTCCGCGGCGGCGGCTCGCGCCTGCGCCGCGCCGCCGGCATCGCCGCGCGCTGCGCGCACGTCGGCCAGCGCGGTCGCGGCCTGCGCCCGCGCGATCGCGAAGTCGGTCGCCTCGCCGAGCGCGACCGCCTCCGCCGCCAGCGCCTCCGCCGCCTCGCCGTCGCCGTCCGCCGCGAGCGCCCGCGCCTCCACGCACCGCCAGCCGATCTGCGAGACGACGTCGTCCTCGCCCGACGCCTCGGCCGTCGCCCGCGCGAGCTCACGCGCCTCCCCGTGGCGGCCCTGCGCGCCCACCGCCTCCGCGAGCAGCGACAGCACCGTCGAGTGGTACCCCTGCTCGCCGAGCCGCTCGAGCTCGTCGTGCCCCTCCCGCAGCACGTCCTCCGCGCCGGCGTAGTCACCCGCCAGCAGCTCGACGATGCCCGCATCGATCGAGCTCGCCGCGGCGCCGATCCTCTGCCCGATCTCGCGGCGGATCGCGCGCGAGCTCGCCACCAGCGTCCGCGCCTCGTCGACCTCCCCGCGCATCGCCCGCAGCACCGCCAGCGACTGCAGCGCCGCCGCCTCCAGCCCCGGCCGGTCGCGCGCCTCGGCCAGCACCTGCTCGCAGCGACGGATCCCGTCGTCCACCGGCAGCGGCCCGTACCAGCACACGCTGCACACGAGGAAGAGCAGCCACGTCTCCGCCCGCAGCCGCGCCGTCGCCCGCGCGTGGACGAGCGCCCGTTCGACGATCTCGCCCAGCTCGGCGGCACGTGCGCGCACCGTCGCCAGGTAGGCGCGCGCCAGCCACGCCTCCGCCACGCCGTCGGCGTCGCCGGCCCGCTCGAGCGACGCCAGCGTCCGGTCGACCTCGACGTCGGCCGCCGCGAGGTCCGAGGAGGGATCCGTGTGCAGCCGCACCTCCAGCCGGCCGAGCCGTGCCCGCTCGGCGAGATCGCCCCCCTCGGCCGCCGCGAACGCCTCGTCGGCGGCCGCGAAGTCGCCGACGTCCATGTGCGCCCGGCCGAGCTCGACCCCGACCCGATCGTCGGGCGCCAGCTCGTACGCACGCGCGAGCAGCGCGGCCGCCGCGGCAGCATCGCCGCGCCCCAGCAGCGTCCGCCCGAGCTCCGCTGTCCGCTCGGCCAGGCGGAGCGCCGCGTCCGCCAGCCCCGGATCGTCAGGCGCCAGCGCCGCCCGGGCGCGATGCGACTGATCGAGGTGGTACACGGCGAGCGCCTCCCGCTCGCGCGGCGCCGCGACCGCCTCACGCTCGATCCACGCCGCGTGCCGCGCGTGCAGGTCCCCCCGCAGCTCGAGCGGCAGCGACGCGTAGGCGGCGTCGCGCACCAGCAGGTGGTGGAACTCGAAATCCTGCTCCTCGCCGTCCGCCGGCTGCACGAGCCCGCTGCCGACCAGCGAGACGAGCGGCTCTCCGGGATCGCCGTCGACCAGGTCGGCGAGCGCCGCGAGCGAGAAGCCGCGGCCGGCGACCGAGGCGCGCGCGAGCAGGTCCCGCTCGGCCGCCGGCAGCCGCTCCAGGCGCGCGGCGATGAGCGTCTGGATCGACGGCGGCGCCGAGACGGGCCCCTCGAGGAGCCAGCCGTCGTCCTCCTCGCGCAGCCGGCCGGTGTCGCGCAGGTGCAGGACGAGCTCCTCCAGGAAGAGCGGGTTGCCTCCCGAGGCGTCGACCAGCCGCGCCGTCACGCCGGGGTCGAGCTCGGCCGCGCCGAGCAGGTCGCCGACGAGCGCCGCGCAGCCGTCGATCGTCAGCGGGCCCAGCGCGATCTCCTCCGGTTCGAGCCGCGCATCCGGCAAGGCGCGGGCGGTCGCCACGACGAGGATCGGGGCGTCGCCCGGCGCGACGATCTGCTCGACCACCTCCAGGAACGGCCGCGCCGCCCAGTGCAGGTCGTCGACCCAGACGACGACCGGCGCCGTGCGCGCGAGCCGCTCGAGCAAACGGCGCACCGCCCAGCCGGGCTCCTCGGTCGCCGGCTCGCGCGTGCCGCCGACCAGGTCGACGAGCGCCTCGACGGCGGCCGCCGCGCGCTCGTCGCCCCCGAGCAGCGCTGAGAGCCCCTCCGGGGAGACGGTTCCCGCGGCCGCCCGCACGAGGTCGATCGCCGGCAGCAGCCCGACGCCGTCGCCGTAGGGAAGGCAGCGCGTGCGGAGCAGATGGGCGACGCCGTCGAGCGACGCGAGCAGGTCGGCCGCGAGGCGCGACTTGCCGATGCCGGGCGGCCCGACCAGCGCGACGGCGCGGCCGCGGCGCTCGCGCACCGTCGCCTCGAACGCGTCGCGCAGCAGTCGCTGCTCGCGCTCCCGGCCCGCCGGCGGGCGATCGAGCCGCAGCTCCCGCTCGCGCGCGCGCAGCCGCGTGGTGTCGTCGGCGATGACCTCGCCCGCCGGCGCGTCCCGGAGCATCCGCAGCGCCTGCTCGATCGCGGGGCTCTCGCCGGCGTACACCTCGCCGCTCGCCACGCCCGCCGACGCCCGCAACCGCACCCCGAAGCGGGCGGCCTCGCCGGCGAGCCCGATCACGTCGTCGACCGCCTCCCGCGCGGCGCGCAGCGCGCGGCCGGCGGCGTCCTCGTGCGCGACGGGCGTGCCGAAGAGGCCGAGCAGGCCGCTGCCGGCGATCCGCTCGACCGCGGCGCCGTGCCGCTCGAGGGCCAGCCGCGCCGCCTCGCGCGCACCCGCGACGATGCGCCCGTACGCCTCGACGTCGTCCGCGTCGGGCGCCGCGAAGCCGATGGCCACCGCGGTGAGAGGCAGCCGCCGGTGCGCGGGCGGATCGGGAGGGGTCGCCCGCGGCGGCGCGAGAGCGGGATCGTGCTCGAGCACGCGGCGCTCGAGCGCGCGCAGCTCCGGCCCCGGCTCGAGCCCGAGCGACTCGCTGAGCCGCTGCCGGAAGCGGCGGTAGACGTCGAGCGCGTCCGCCTGGCGGCCGCTGCGGTAGAGGGCGAGCATCAGCTGGCCCGCCGGCCGCTCGCGGAACGGCTCGGCGCGCGCGAACGCCTCCAGCCGCGGCACGAGCACGGCGTGCCGGCCCAGCGCGAGCTGCGCGTCGAACAGGTCTTCCTGCGCCACGAGCCGCAACTCCTCCAGCCGGCGCGCCTCGTCGCCGAGCTCGGCCTCGTCGAGCAGGTCCGCGAGCGCAGGCCCGCGCCACAGCGCGAGCGCCTGCCGCAAGCTGGCCTCGCGCGCCGCGCCCTCCTGATCGTGCGCGGCGGCGACCAGCGCCTCGAACCGACCCAGGTCGATCTCGGCCTCGAGGACGTAGCCCGGCGCCCGCGTCGCGATGGCGTCCTTGCCGAGCGCGCGCCGCAGCCGCGAGACGTGGCCGTGCAGCGCGGTCGCCGCCGTCGGCGGCGGTGAGGCGCCCCAGAGCGCCTCGACGAGCCGGTCGGCCGGCACCACGGTGCCGACGCGCAACGCGAGCAGCGCCAGCACGGCCCGCTGCTTCGGCCCGCCCAGCGTCACCGGCTCGCCTCCGCGCGTGGCCACCACCGGACCGAGCAGCCGCACCTCGATTGCCTCGGTAGGCACCACCTGCGAACGGTACCGCCGTTAGTCGATCGTTAGCAGGGGGCACGATCCTCCGAGCACGCTCCGAGGAGGGTGCGACATGCGGCATCGCGCCTGCTGACGAGCATTACGGTCGGTAGGGCGGCGACACCCCGCAAGGCGGCCGCCGCCCTACCTCGCGACCTCACTCGGCGGTCCGCCTGCGGCAGCGGGACCGCCGTTACCGGTCGCGTGGGGCGCAGTTTCGCACAGCGTCAGCCCGCGCCGGAAACAACCGCAGCGCCGTTCGCGGGCGCCTCGCGCTGCTCGGCCCACGCGCGGATCGTCAGGTGCACCGCCACGCCCAGGATCAGGATCGCGTTCACCGGGTGCAGCGCCCGGAACGGCGCCGGGCCGGCGTTCGCGAACACCGACTGCAGGGCGACGAGCACCGGCAACGCGAGCGCCGTCGACACCCACCGCCGGCCGAGCTTCGCGCCCGCCGCGCAGAGGAACGCGACGACGCCCACGATCAGCAGCGTGTTCCCGAGTGCCACGTGCGGGTCGAAGTCGCTGCCGAAGAGCTTGTCGGTGACCGCCGTGCCGGCGTCGGACTGGCGCTGCGCGCGGAACACGCCGAGCCCCGCCAGGAAGAACTGCACGACCACCCCGACCAGGAAGATCGAGACGACGTAGCGATAGGCGATGCGGACGTTGCGGCTCATGGGGCCCCTCCTCGTGGTTTGCTGACGGGCAGAGCCTAGGACGAGGCCCGGATCGATCCCGGGAGCGGAGCCGGGTAGCGTGGGGACGGTGCCGCTCCGCCAGACCGTCCGGCTCGGCTGCGCGCTCGCGCTGGTCGCGGCGGCCGCCGCCGGCGCCCGCCCGGAGTCGAGCGCCGCGGCGCAGCCGGCGGCGTGCCCGCGGGCGCACGCGAGCGCGGCGTACGACGCGCGCGTGCTGCGGGTGCTGCGGTCGGGGCGCGACGTGTGGGGCGACGCGCTGCTGCGGCGGCCGGGCGGCCCCACCTACGCCGCGGCGCGCGGCCACCTGCCGCCGCTGCTCCTGGCGCGCGGCCCGGGCGGCAAGCCGCTCACCGACTCGGGCGTCTACTACCTGCCGTTCGCCCAGCCGGAGGGCCCGTCCGGCGCGGGCTCGGTGGCGCTGCACGTGGCCGACGGCAGCCAGGTCGTGTCGCAGCGGGTGGGCGGTCCGTCGCTGACGGTGGACGTGGGAGCCGGCGGCCACGAGCGCTACGGCTCGTGCCTCGCCCGGCTCGGCGCGCCGCGGCTCGCAGGCGGCTGGCTGCCGATCCTCGAGACGGGCTACCGCGACGCGGCCGGCGCCCGCTACCGGCAGGAGTCGTTCGCCGTGCGCCGCGGCGGCCGTCTCATCAGCTTCGTCCGGGTCGACGTCGACGCGCGCCGTGCGAGCGGCGCGGTGACGGTGCGGTTGCACGCCGCCGGCGCGGGCCGGTCCCTCGCCTACCGCGTGGCGCGCGGCGAGAGGCGCACCGTCTACGCCGCCTGGCCCGTGACCGCCGTGCCCGACGCCGGCTCGTACGCGCAGGCGCGGGAGGCGGTCGTCGACTACTGGCGCAAGCGCCTGGCCGAGGGCGCGGCGATCTCGGTGCCGGAGGCGCGGGTCGAGAACGCCCTCCGCGCGCTGCGCGTGCAGAACCTGACGCTCGGCTGGCGCTACAGCATCGGCAACCCGTACGAGGAGTTCTCGTTCCCGGAGAGCGTCGACGACGCACAGGTGCTGGCCGAGCAGGGCTTCCTGGCCGAGGCGCGCTCGGTGCTGCGGGTGTCGCTCACGCGGGCGCCGGCGCCGTACCCGAACTGGAAGAAGGGCGAGCGGCTGCTCGCCTCCGCGGAGTACGTGCGCCTCTCCGGCGATCGCGCCTACCTCGCAGCTGCGACGCCCGTGCTGCGCGGCTGGGTGACGGCGCTCGGCCGGCAGATCGACGGCCCGGGCGGCGGGCTGCTCGACCGTGAGCGCTACTCGTCCGACATCCCGAACGACGTCCTCGGCCTCCACTCGCAGGCGGTCGTCTGGGAGGGCCTGCGCGCGATGGCCGGCGTGTGGGCGCAGAACGGCCAGGCGGCGCTCGCCACGAGGTGCCGCCGGCTCGCGACACGCCTCGGCGGCGCGCTCCGCCGCGCCGTCGCCCGCTCGGAGCGGCGGCTGCCCGACGGCTCGCTCTTCCTGCCGGCGCAGCTGCTCGACGACGAGCGCCCGTACCCGCTCCTCACCGGGGAGCGGCTCGGCAGCTACTGGAACCTCGTCATGCCGTACGCGCTCGCCTCGGGGCTGCTCCCTCCCGGCGGCCGGCAGGCGACCGGCGCGCTGCGCTACCTGCTGCTGCACGGCTCCCGCCTGCTCGGGCTCGTGCGCTCCGGCGGCTACGCGCTCTACGGGAAGAACCCGCCGCCGCCGACCTCCGCCACCGACGAGGTGTACGGCATCAACGTGGCGCGCTTCCTGGCCGACAACGACCAGGCCGACCAGCTGGTGCTGAGCCTCTACGGCGACCTCGCCGCAGGCATGACCGACGGGACCTTCGTGTCGGGCGAGGCCGCCAGCCTGGCGCCGCTCGCGGGCGCCGGCGGCTACCGCGCGATGTACCTGCCGCCGAACAGCGCGGCCAACGGGGCCTTCCTCGAGACGCTGCGGCTGATGCTGGTGCACGAGACACGCGACGCCGACGGACGGCCGCGCGGGCTGCAGCTCGCCTACGCCACGCCGCGCGACTGGTTGCGCCCCGGCAAGCGGATCGCGGTCGGCGGGATGCCGACCAGCTTCGGCCGCGTCTCCTTCGAGATCCGCGCCACGACCCGCTCGGCGCGCGTCTCGGTCGACGTGCCCTCGACCCGGCCGGCGCGGCTCGGCCTGCGCCTGCGGCTACCCGCCGGACGGCGCATCACCTCCGTCGCGCTCGACGGCCGCCCGTTCGGGCGCGTCGACCGGGCGACCGGCACGCTCGACCTGTCCGGCCTGACCGGTCGGCTCGACCTCGTCGTGCGAACCTCGTAGGCTCTGGGCCTGCCCTTCCCCCGCCGGCCGCTCCTGCTGGCCGCGGCGCTCGTCGCGGTCGTGCTCGTCCCCAGCTCGCCCGCCGCCAAGCGGGCGGTGCGGGTCGTGACGATCCACTACCGCGCCCACGACGGCGTCGCGCGGCGCGCGTTCGTGCTCATGCCGGCCTGGTACCGGCCCGGGCGGAACAAGCCGCTGCCGCTGATCGTCACGCCGCACGGCCGCGGCGTCACCGCGCGCGTCAACGCCTCGCTGTGGGGCGCGCTGCCGGCGCGCGGCCCGTTCATCGTGATCAGCCCCGAGGGCGAGGGCCGCAAGCTGCGCCTCTACTCCTGGGGCTCGGCGGGCCAGGTCGAGGACCTCGCCCGCATGCCGGTGATCCTCCACCGCACGCTGCCGTGGGTGCACGTCGACCAGCACCGCATCTACGCGTTCGGCGGCAGCATGGGCGGGCAGGAGACGCTGCTGCTGCTGGCGCGCCACCCGCACCTGCTGGCGGGCGCGGCCGCGTTCGACGCCGTCAGCGACTTCGCGCGCCAGTACCGCAGCTTCCCCCAGGTGCCGTGCAACGCCGCCTGCCGCCACCGCGGCGGGCCGCTCGGCCGGCGCCTGCAGAAGCTGGCCCGCAAGGAGATCGGCGGCTCGCCGAAGTCGCGGCCGCTGAGCTACGAGACGCGCAGCCCCATGACCTACGCGCGCCGGATCGCGACCTCCTGCGTGCCGCTGCAGCTGTGGTGGAGCGTCAAGGACCGGATCGTGGTCAACCAGAAGCAGCAGACGGGCGCGTTCTACCGCGAGCTCGTCCGGCTGAATCCGGGCGCGCCGGTGTCGGCGTTCGTCGGGACGTGGCGGCACTCCGCCGAGATGCACGCGAACGCGCGGCTGCCGGCCGCGCTCGCCGCCTTCGGGCTGATCCCGCCGGTCAAGCACGCCACCTCGGGGCTGCACGCGACGTTCCCGCCGAACGCGAAGCGCTGCGTCGACGTGCGAAGCGCCTAGCTCTCCTGCAGGTAGGCGAGCACGGCGAGCACCCGCCGGTGGTCGGAGTCGGAGGGTGCGAGGCGCAGCTTCTGGAAGATGCTCGCGATGTGCTTCTCGACGGCGCCCACGGTCAGCACCAGCGCCCGGGCGACGGCGGCGTTCGAGCGGCCCTCGGCCATCAGCGCCAGCACCTCCCGCTCGCGGGGCGTGAGGACGTCGAGCGGCGAGCCGCCGCGACGCCCGAGCAGCTGCGAGACGACCTCCGGGTCGAGCGCCGTGCCGCCCTCGCCCACGCGCCGCACCGCGTCGACGAAATCGCCCACGTCGATCACGCGGTCCTTGAGCAGGTAGCCGACGCCGCCCCCACCGGCCTCGGCGAGGAGCTCCGCGGCGTACGCGTGCTCGACGTACTGCGACACGACGAGCACCGCCGTGTCGGGCGCGGTGCGCCGCAGCTCGAGCGCGGCCCGCAGGCCCTCGTCGCGGAAGCCGGGCGGTAGGCGGATGTCGACGATCGCGACGTCCGGCCGCTCGCGACGCACCGCGTGGACGAGCCCGTCCGCGTCCTCGACCGCCGCCACGACCTCGAATTCGTTGTCCTCGAGCAGCCGCCGCATGCCGTCGCGGAGCAGCGCGAGGTCCTCCGCGATCACGACCCGCACGGCAGCTCCGCGCGGACGACGGTCGGCCCACCCGCCGGGCTCGTCACGGCCAGCGTCCCGTCGAGCGCCTCGACGCGGCGGCGCAGGCCGGTGAGCCCGCCGCCCGAGGGGTCGGCGCCGCCGCGGCCGTCGTCCGCGATCTCGACGGCGAGCACGTCGCCGCTCCGGCGGACGGCGATCGTCACCCGCGTCGCGCCGGCGTGCTTGGCGGCGTTGGCGAGCGACTCGGCGGCGACGAAGTAGGCGGCCGTCTCGACGGCCGGCGGCACCCGCCGATCGAGCTGGGCGTCGACCTCCACGGGAAGGGCGCTGCGGTCGGCGAGCGTCGCGATCGCCGCCACGAGGCCGCGGTCGGCCAGCACCGGCGGGTGGATGCCGCGGGCGAGGTCGCGCAGCTCGCGCAGCGCCTCGCCGACGCCCTCGCGCGCCTCGGCTACCAGCCGCTGCGCGCCGGCGAGGTCGTCGGCCATGCGCTGCTCGGCCAGGCCCAGGCTCATGCCGAGCGCGACGAGCCGCGCCTGCGCGCCGTCGTGCAGGTCGCGCTCGATCCGGCGCAGCTCCGCCTCCTGCGCGTCGACCGCGCCCGCGCGCGTCAGCTCCAGCTCGCCGACGCGGCGGGCGAGCCGCGTGCCGCGCAGCGCGTACTCCGCCACCGCCCGCACGCCGAGCACGACCGCGGCGGCGAACGCCGGCCACTCCGGCCAGAAGTACCCGCGGCTCGTCACCGCCCAGATGCAGACGAGGAAGAGGACGACCGCGACCGAGATCCCGGCGTGCACGAGCAGGCCCTGCTCGCGGCGCAGCCCGCGCCACTCGGCGACCGCCTCCACCCAGCCGTGGACGGCGAGGACGAGCGCCAGCGGCAGCAGCACCCACTCCGGCCAGAAGTAGCCGCGGCTCGTCAGCGCCCAGACGGCGACCGTCGCGATGCCGAGGCCGGCCGCCGTGCCCGCGTGCAGCGCCAGCGCGCGCCGCCGCTCCGCGCGCGACAGCCCGCCCGGACGCGCTAGAAGGAGCCGTCGGCCAGCACGGCCTTCGAGCGACCCCAGTAGCCGCCGCCGCCCGAGCCGATCCGCGGCCGCACGTCGACGCCCAGCGTGCCGCGGGCGAGCGCGGCGTCGCCGGCGGCGAGCAGGCCGGTGGCGCCGCGGAAGGCGAGCAGCACCGGGACGACGAGCGGCGTCACGGCCAGCACGGCCGCCGCCGTCCAGCCGGCGATCGCCAGGCCCAGCGCGAGGGCGCCGATCGGCGCCGAGCCGGCGAGGAACACGAACGGGAGGTAGGTGCTGCGGCGCAGCAGCTGGCGGAAAACGGTCGACACGAGGCTCATGGTCGCTCCGGTGGGTCGATGATCGCTGCCTCCCAGGGTGGCCGGCGAGGGCCGCGACCGCACGCCCGCCTCCCGGCGTCCCGGGGTGGGGACAACCCCCGTACCGCCCTGCAACGGGGCGGTACGCCCGGTCACGGCCCGGCCGCGTCGAGGTTCGCGCGCACCGTCTCCAGGGCGCGCCGCAGCCCCGCCTGCGCGTCCTCGTCGAGCCCGGCGACGATCGTCGCGTCGAGCTCGCGCGCGATCCGCAGCAACCGGCGGTACAGGCGCCTGCCCTCGTCGGTCAGCTCGAGCCGGCGCACCCGCCGGTCGGCCGGGTCGACCTGCCGGCGCACGAGCCCGCGCGCCTCGGCCCGGTCGACGTGGTGCGTGATCGTGGCGCCGTCGACCTGGAAGCGCCCCGCGAGCGCCTTCTGGCTGACGAACCCCCCGTCGCTGAGCGCGTCGAGGACGATCCAGGCGCCCAGCGATCCGCCCGCTTCGGCGAGCCGGCGCTCGAACGTCTCGCGCAGCGCCTTCGCGGTGAAGACGAGCTGCCGCCCCAGAGGCTGGACCGGCCCGATGAATGGATCCTCAATGATTTGACATCCTACTATCCCGGCCGTACGGTGCCCGGATGCTCGCGTCGCTCGCGCACGTGATCGTCCGCCGCCGCAAGGTGGTGCTCGCAATCTGGGCGGCGTTGACGGTCTTCGGCGCCTTCTCGGCCGGGCAGGTGTCGAAGCGCTGGTTCCAGAGCTTCTCGATCCCCGGCTATCCCGCCTACGAGACGAACCAGCGCACGCTGCACGCCTTCGGCAGCGGCGAGCAGGCGCCGCTCGTCGCCGTCTTCCACACGCCGGGCGACGTGACGAAGGAGGACGGCATCCACGTGGCGATCCGGGCGGCCGCGGCCGTCAACCCCGGCTCGCGCGTCTCGTCGTTCTGGTCGACCGGCAGCCGCGCTTACGTCTCGCGCGACGGCCGCACCGCCTTCGCCGAGATCTACCCGCCGGGCACGCCCGGGTTCAGCTCGTCGGTGCACATCGCGCAGGTGCGGGCGGCGCTGAAGAAGACGACGCCCGACGGCGTCCGGTCGTACCTCACCGGCCGCGACGCGCTCGTCGACGCCTCGTCGGGCGGCGGCGGGCCGAGCGTGCTCACCGAGGGGATGATCGGCGGCATCGGCGCGCTCGTCATCCTCCTCTTCGTCTTCGGGACGCTGCCCGCGGTGCTGATGCCGATCCTGACCGCGGTCGCGGCGATCCTCAACACCTTCACGCTCGTCTGGCTGCTGACCTACGTCACCGATGTCTCGATCATCGTCGAGTTCCTGATCGCCCTCGTCGGGCTGGGCGTGGCGATCGACTACGCGCTGCTGATGATCTTCCGCTTCCGCGACGAGCTGCGGCAGGGCGAGGACGTCGAGACGGCGCTCGTGCAGACGATGACGCACGCGGGCCGCTCGGTGATCGTCTCCGGCTCCACCGTCGCGGTGGGCCTGCTCTCGATGATCGCGCTGCCGCTGCCGTTCATCCGGTCGATCGGGATCGGCGGCATGCTGATCCCGGCGGTCTCGGTGATCGCGGCGATCACGCTGCTGCCGGCGCTGCTTGCGGTGCTCGGCACCCGCGTGAACAGCGTGCGGATGCTGCCGAGGCGGCTCGTCGACACCGGCCATCCGGAGGACGGCGCCTGGGGCCGCTGGGCCCGCCTCGTCATGCGCCGCCCGGCCGCGGTCGCCGCGATCGGCCTGGTGATCGTCGGCGTGCTCGTCTCCTACGGCGTGCGGCTGAACCCGAGCGAGGCGCAGGCGAAGGACATGCCCGGCAGCGGCGACGCGATCGCCGGCCGCCGGACGCTCGCCGACGCGGGCATCTCGCCCGGCGTGCTGAAGCCGTTCGTGGTGCTCGTCCGCCACGGCGCCGACCCGCAGCCGATCGCCGCGAAGCTGCGCGCGACGCCCGGCATCGCCGGCGCCGCCGCCCCGCCGGCGTGGCGCAGCGGCGGCAACTCGCTCGTCGAGGCGTTCCCCGCGATCGACGGCTCGGCGAAGGGCATCCAGTCGATCGTGAACCGCGTGAACGACCGGCTCGACCGCACCGGCGCCACCCTCGGCGGCGTCGCACCCGAGGAGCGCGACTTCGTCCACGCGGTCTACGGCAACTTCCCGTACGTCCTCGGCTTCGTCGTGCTGCTCACGTTCGTCCTGCTCGCGCGCGCGTTCCGGTCGCTGATCCTGCCGCTGAAAGCGGTGATCCTGAACCTGGTCTCGCTCGCCGCCGCGTTCGGGATCATCGTGTTCGTCTTCCAGCTCGGGCACGGCGCGCACGCGATCTGGGGCGTCGACGCGACGCAGTCGATCATCCCGTGGATCCCGCTGATGATCTTCGCGTTCCTGTTCGGGCTGTCGATGGACTACGAGGTCTTCATGCTCACGCGCATGCGCGAGGCGTACGACGAGACCGGCGACACGCCGGCGGCGATCTCGCTCGGCCTCGCGCGCACGGGCAAGCTCGTGACGAGCGCCGCGTTGATTCTGATGTTCGCGTTCGTCGTGCTCTCGTCGAGCCCGGGCCTCGACATCAAGCAGTTCGGGATCGGGCTCGCCGCCGGGATCGTCTTCGACGCGACCGTGATCCGCGCGCTGCTCGTGCCGGCGCTGATGCGGCTGCTCGGGCGCTGGAACTGGTGGCTGCCGCCCGCCGCCGCGCGCGTCCTGCTGGTGCGCGGCGGGGGCGGGGCCGAGGGCGCCGCCTACTCGATCGACTGACCGGCCCGGTTACGAGCTCTTGCGGGCGGTGGCCCGGCCGCCCTTGCGGCCCGCGGCCTTCTTCTGCGCGGTCGTGCCGCCCTGCGACGAGGACGACCGCGACGACGACGAGTGCGACGCCTTGCCGCCGCGGCTCGACGCGCCGGGCGAGTTGGCGATCCGCGCCGCCCGCTCCTTCGACATCCCCTCGTCCTTCAGGGCCTCGTACTGCTTCTCGTTCTTCACGCTCGGACGCTTGCCGGGCATGTCGCACCTCCTGGGTCGTGGACCTCCGGGATGCAACGGCGTGGACGGAAGCGCGGTTTCGGGTATCGACGCTCTACGTCGTCCCCTTCCGCACATGCCTCGTCGCGGCATGCGGATGGCCGCTGGTCGTCGGCGGTCGCCCGGCTCGCCGCCCGTATGCCGCCCGCGGCCGGCGCGTCGGTGATGGCGACGTCGATCGTGTCGATCGGGCTCGAGCTCGACGGGCACCAGACGGTCTCGCGCGCGCTGCTGGCGGCGGCGGTGGTGCTGTGGGTGGGCCTCGCGGTGCTCGCCGCCGACGAGCTGGTCACCGCGCGCGGCCTGTTCATGACGCAGGTCTGCTCGCCCGCCGCGCTCACGGTCGTCGCCGACACGGCGGTCCTCGGCAGCCGGCTGCTGCTGCTCCGCTGGACCCGGCTCGCGGAGGCGGCGCTCGCGCTCGCCACCTGCCTCGGCCTGCTGCTCCTACCGCGCGTGCTGCGCGCCTGGCAGCAGCCGGCGGTCGGCGTCTCGTTCCTGCTGCCCGTGGCGATCCAGGCGCTCGCCGCGCTCGCGGCGGCGACGGCGGTCGTGACCCGGTCGGACGGGCTCGCGGTGGCGGCGCTCATCGCGCTGGCCGCCGGACTCGTCTCCTACCTCTTCGTGCTGCGCAGCTTCGATCTGGGGCAGCTGTATGCGGGGCAGGGCGACCACTGGGTCGCCGGCGGCGCGCTCGCCATCTCGGCGCTCGCGTGCGCCCGCGCCGCCCAGGCGACGGACACGCTGGCGCCGCTGCACGGACTGGCGGGCGCGCTCTCGGACTGCTCGCTCGCGCTGTGGGCGGCCGCCGTGCTGTGGCTGCCGGCGCTGATCGTCGCCGAGCTCCGCTCCGCCCGCACCGCCTACGACATCCGCCGCTGGTCGACGGTCTTCCCGTTCGGCATGTACGCGGTCTGCAGCTTCGCCACGGCGCAGGTCGCCTCGCTCTCGGGCCTCGACGCGTTCGCGCGCGTCTGGATCTGGGTCGCGGTCGCCGTCTGGACGGCGATCGCCCTGGAGCTGCTCGCGAATACGCTCGCGCCGCTGCGCCGCAGCTGAGGCTGCGTCGAACCACCGGGCGCCCGTCCTTCCGAGACGCGCCCCCGCGGGCCACCTGTTCATCGGGGTCAGACCCGGGTCTGACCCCGGTTTTCGCCCCGGCACAGCGGTTGCGGCGCGGGGTCACGCTTTTGTGACGGTTCGGTGGACAGGCGACCGCGCACGGCGGCGCACTCCTGCAACGGTTCCGTTACTCGAGCAGGCCCTGCGCCAGCGCGTAGCGGACGAGTTCCGCCCTCGTCGTGAAGCGCAGCTTCTGCATCACGTGCGCGCGGTGGGTCTCCGCGGTGCGCACGGAGATGTACAGCTGCGAGGCGATCTCCTGGTTCGTGTGCCCGAGCGCGAGCAGCCGCAGCACCTCGCGCTCACGCTCGGTCAGCGGGTCCTCCTCCGCGCGGCGCTCGGCCTCGGCATTGGCGGCGACGAGCCGCGCCCCGAGCTCCGGGTTGACGTAGCGGCCGCCGCGCGCCGCCTCGCGCACCGCGGCCACGACCTCGGCGTCGGCCGCCTCCTTGAGCACGTAGCCGCTCGCCCCGGCCGCGAACGCCTCCCGCACGTAGCGCGGGTCGTCCTGCATCGACAGCAGCACGACCTTCACGTCCGGATGCTCGTGCAGCAGCACCGGCAGCGCCTCGAGCCCGCTCTGCTCCGGCATGACCACGTCCATCAGAACGACGTCCGGCTTCGTCGAGCGGGCCTCGAAGATCGCCTCGCGGCCGGTCCCGGCCTCGCCGACCGGCTCGAGGTCGGGCTCGCGCTCGAGCAGCAGCCGGATGCCCGAGCGCACGACGGCATGGTCGTCGACGATCAGGACGCGGATCGGGCCGGGCACGGCGTGACGTTAACCGCCGGGGCGGCTACGCGCCGCGCAGATCGCCGGCCGGCGCCGCCCGCAGCAACCAGACCGCGAGCGCCAGGCACGCGATGACGAACACGAGCAGGCCGACGAAGCCGTACGTGTACGTCCCCTCGGCGTCCTTGACGACGCCCACGTAGATCGGCGGGAAGAAGCCGCCCAGACCGCCCGCCGCCCCGACGACACCGGCCGCCGCACCGGGGGTCTCCGGGAACTCGCCCGGGACGAGCTTGAAGACGGCGCCGCTGCCCGAGCCCAGGAACGCGCCCAGGGTGAGGCACGCGAGGCTGACGGGGACGATCCGCGGAGCCGGCGCGATCGCCGCGAGCACGGCCGCGTCCACGGCGACGCCCGCAAACGTGAGCACCAGCACCGGCACGGCGCCGAGCCGGTCGGCCACCATGCCGCCGATCGGCCGCGCCAGCGTCGCGGCGATGATGAACCCCGCCGCCCGCGCGCTCGCGGCGCCCTTCCCGTAGCCGAACCAGTCCTGCAGGACCGTCGGCAGCAGGAAGCCCATGGCGACGAAGCCGCCGAAGGTGATGAAGTAGAAGAACGCGAGCCGGTACAGGCGCCAGCCGGAGCGGAGCACGTCGCCGTAGTCGGAGCGCGCCCGTGGCCCCGGGGCGTCCCGCGCGAGCAGCCAGAAGAGCGCCGCGCCGGCGACGAGCCCGATCCCCACCGCCCAGCCGAGCGTCGTGCGACCCCAGTGGCTCGCCACCGGCGGCGCGCCGAAGAACGCGGCGGCCGTGCCGATGTTGCCCATGCCGTAGACGCCGAGCGCGAAGCCCTGGCGGTCGCGGCCGAACCAGCCGGCGACGAACGGGACGCCGACCGCGAAGGACGCGCCCGCGACCCCGAGCAGGAACCCGACCGCCAGCAGCGCCCAGTAGGCGTGCGCGTAGCCGAACAGCACCGCCGGCACCGCGGAGAACGCGAGCAGCAGGCTGAAGACGATCCGTCCGCCGTACCGGTCGGTCAGGATGCCGAGCGGCATCCGCCCCAGCGAGCCGAGCACGACCGGCACCGCCGTCAGCAGCAGCGCCTCCGTGTAGTCGAGGCCGAGGTCCTGCTTGAACGTCTTCGCGAACGGCGCGATCAGGCTCCAGGCGGTGAAGCAGAACCCGAACGCGAGCGTGCCGAGGGCGAGGTTCGCCGACGCCCGCCGCCCGGATGCGTCGACGCTCATCGCGCCCGGGCCGGAGCGAACCGCCGCCGGTACAGGATGTACGGCCGGCCGATGTACTGGAGCGGGATGCTCCACACGTGCACCAGCCGGCTGAACGGCCACACCGCGTAGAGCAGCCACGGCAAGGCGGCATGCACCTGGTACGGGATCGGCGCCTCGTTCATCAGCGACGGATGCGGGTCGTACCAGAGCTGGCGGAACCAGGGGCCGACCGTGTCGCGGTAGTTGTAGCCCGAGCCGAAGACGTTGTAGCCGAACGTCTCGCCGTCGCCGAGGAGGATCAGGGCGCCGAGCAGGCAGAACACGACGACGTCCATCACCGTCGTCGTCACGCGCACCCGGCGGACGTACGACCGGCGGAACGCGAGGATCGCGTAGCCGATCAGGCAGAGCACGCCGACGGTGCCGCCCGCGGCCGCGGCGAGGTAGTGGTAGTCGTTCTCGGTGATCCCGACCGCGGCGGTCGCGCTCTGCGGAACGAGGATGCCGAGCACGTGGCCGCCGATCGCGCCGAGCGCGCCCCAGTGGAAGAGGTTGCTGCCCCACGCGAGCAGCCGGCTCTCGAGCAGCTGCGACGAGCGGCTCGTCCAGCCGAACTGGTCGTGGCGGTAGCGCCACCAGTGCCCCGCCACGAACAGGACGATCGAGGCGTACGGCAGCACGAGCCACGCGAAGAGCGCCGCCCTGTGGCTCATCGTTCGGAGCCTCCGTCGAGCCTACGGCTCACGCCCGCATCCCCGGCATCACCTCGGGCGGGGCGAACGGCTGCAGGCCGACCTGCTCGCTCGGCGGGCCGTGGGCGGCCAGGCGGCGCACCCGCTCGCGCTCGACCGCGCCCAGCCGCGGCAGCCCGGCGCAGAGCGCGTCGAGCAGGTGCGCGTACGGGCTCCCGGCCCCGTGCAGCCCCTGGCGCAGCAGCTCCAGCGCCGGCCGATGCTCGCGCAGGATAGTCTCACCGAGACTATCCGGCGCCAGCGCCGCGAACTCCAGCATCAGCGGCAGGTAGTCGGGCAGCTCGCCTCCCGTCTGCTGCAGGCCTGCCGCGGCGTAGAGCCGCTTCAGCCGCAGCAGCGCGATGCCGCGCTTGCGCGTGTCGCCGTGCAGCGGGTAGGTGAGGTACAGGCTCGTGCGCCGGCGCAGGTCGAACGTCTCGACGTACGTCCGCGCCAGCGAGAGCGCCGAGGCGCCGGCCAGGTGCGCGGCGAACGCCTCCAGCGCCGTCCGCGCCTCCGACGGGGGCAGCGCCTCGATCGCCGCCGCCACCTCGTCCCGCCCGGCGACCAGCCGCTCGTCCGGGTAGCGCAGCAGCACCGAGAGGAGCTGGTACGGCGGCTGCGCGCGGCGGCGCCTCACTCCCGCTTCTCCTGGCCGATCACCGGCAGGCTCTTGCGGAGCATGAAACGGCCGTTCGCGACGGCGGGCGTCTGCACGGCGCCGCAGTTGCCGGGCCCGCCCTCGAAGTCCAGCCCGCACGCGCCCTGCTGCTCCATCAGCTGCCGGCCGAGCTCGGCGTGCGCCTTCGGGATCACGTACCGGTCGTGGTAGTCCGCGATCGCCAGCAGGCGGTACATCGTCTCCATGTCCTCCATCGTCAGCCCCACCGACGCCGCCAGCGACTCGTCGACCTCGCCCAGCACCTCGCGCTTCCGCATCGTCCCGCGCATCGCCGCCAGGCGCCGCAGGACGTCGCGGATCACGTCTGCGTCGCCGGCGGCCAGCAGGTTCGCCAGGTACTCGAGCGGGATCCGCAGCGACTCGATCGCCGGGAAGACGTCGTCGGGATCGGCCTCGTAGCCGTCGGTCTCGAGCGCGTTCACCACCGGCGAGAGCGGCGGCACGTACCAGACCATCGGCAGCGTCCGGTACTCCGGATGCAGTGGCAGCGCGAGCCGGTAGCGCACCGCCAGCGTGTACACGGGCGAGCGCTTCGCCGCCTCGAGCCAGTCCTCGGGGATCCCGTCCGCGCGCGCCTGCGCCTGCACCTCCGGATCGTCGGGATCGAGGAAGACGCCCATCTGCGCGTCGAGCAGGTCGCGCTCGTCGGGGACGGACGCGGCCGCCTCGACGCGGTCGGCGTCGTACAGCACCAGCCCGAGGTAGCGGATGCGCCCCACGCACGTCTCGGAGCAGATCGTCGGCTGCCCCTGCTCGATGCGCGGGTAGCAGAGCGTGCACTTCTCCGCCTTGCCGGAGAGGTGGTTGAAGTAGACCTTCTTGTACGGGCAGCCCGAGACGCAGAAGCGCCAGCCGCGGCACTTGTCCTGGTCGACCAGCACGATCCCGTCCTCGTCGCGCTTGTACATCGCGCCGGACGGGCAGCTGGCGACGCAGCTGGGATTGAGGCAGTGCTCGCAGATCCGCGGCAGGTAGAACATGAACGCCTGCTCGTACGCGAGCTTGACGCGGTCCTCGATCCCCTTCAGCACCGGGTCGCGGGGCGCGTGCTCGGGCGCGCCGGCGAGGTTGTCGTCCCAGTTCGGGCCGGTCTTCACCTCGATCGGGTCGCCGCTCAGCTGCGAATACGGGCGCGCCACCGGGTCGTGCTCGGAGAGCGGCGCCTCGATCAGCCGCTGATAGTCGTACGTCCAGGGCTCGTAGTAGTCGTCGATCGTCGGCAGGTCCGGGTTCCAGAAGATGTTCAGCAGCTTCCGGCTGCGCCCGCCCGCCCGCAGCTTCAGGCGGCCCCGCTTGTCGAGCGTCCACCCGCCCTTCCAGCGCTCGTTGTCCTCGTAGGTGCGCGGGTAGCCGAGGCCCGGCTTCGTCTCGACGTTGTTGAACCAGACGTACTCGGTGCCCGGCCGGTTCGTCCACACCTGCTTGCAGGTGACCGAGCAGGTGTGGCAGCCGATGCACTTGTCGAGGTTCATCACCATCGCCACCTGCGCCCGGACGTGCATCAGAAGCTCAGCCCCTCCTGTCGCTTGCGGACGACGGTGATCTCGTCGCGCTGCGACCCCGTCGGCCCGTAGTAGTTGAACCCGAACGAGAGCTGCGCGTACCCGCCGATCAGGTGCGTCGGCTTCATCACGACCCGCGTCAGGGAGTTGTCGGTGCCGCCCCGCTTGCCCGTCACCTCGGTGAGCGGGTTGTTCAGGTGGCGGTCCTTGGCGTGGTACATCATGCAGGTGCCCGGCTGCATGCGATGCGTGACCGCCGCACGGCATGCGACGGCGCCGTTCCGGTTGTAGATCTCGATCCAGTCGTTGTCGTGGATCTCGAGCTTCGCCGCGTCCTCGTCGTTGATCCAGAGCATCGAGCCGCCCCGGAACAGCGTCTGCATGTGCAGGTTCTCCTGGTACTCGGAGTGGATCGACCACTTCGAGTGGGGCGTGACGAAGTTGAGGACGAGCTCCGGCCGCTCGGCGCCCGGGTCACCCTGGTCGCCGTAGATGCGCGCGTAGGCCAGCGGCGGCCGGAACACGGGCAGCCCCTCGCCCAGCTCGAGCATCCACGCGTGGTCGAGGTACAGGTGCTGGCGGCCGCTCAGCGTGTGCCACGGCTTGTCGCGCTCGACGTTGATCGTGAACGGGGCGTAGCGGCGGCCGTGCGCCTCGATGCCCGACCATTCGGGCGAGGTGATCACGGTGCGCGGCTGGACGCGTGCGTCGGCCAGCCCGATCCGGTCGCCCGCGCGGGTGCCGGCCAGGTCGACGAGCGTGGTGCCGGTGCGCCGCTCCAGCGAGCGGAAGCCCTCGACGGCGATGCGGCCGTTGGTGGTGCCGGAGAGCATCAGGATCGCCTCGCACGCCTGGTCGACCCGCTCGAGCGACGGCCGCCCGTCGGCCGGCCCGCCGCGGACGACGCCGTTGACGAGCTTCAGCTCCTCGACCTCCTCGAGCGGCTTCCACGACGCGCCCTTCACCGCGCTGCCGAGCGTCTCGAGCAGCGGCCCGAGCGCCGCCCACTTCGCGGCGACCGCCGGGTAGTCCCGCTCGATCACGAGCAGCTTCGGCATCGTCCGACCCGGGACCGGCTCGCACTCGGCGGTGCCATCGGAACCAGGACGCCAGTCGCGCACCTCCCCGAAGGGCTGCGCGACCTCGTCGACTGTGTCGTGCAGGAGCGGCGCCGCCATCAGGTCGCGGCGCACGCCGAGATGCGTCGCCGCCAGCCGCGAGAACTCCTCCGCCAGCGCGCGGAAGGCGTCCCAGTCGGTGCGGGCCTCCCACGGCGGCGGGATCGCCTCGTTGAAGGTGTGCACGAACGGGTGCAGGTCGGTCGAGGAGAGGTCGACCTTCTCGTACCAGGTCGCCGCCGGCAGCACGACGTCCGAGAAGAGGGCGTTCGACGTCATGCGGAAGTCGATGGTCGTGAGCAGATCGAGCTTCCCCTCGGGCGCCTGCTCGCGCCAGACGACGTCGCGCGGCCGCGCCTCGGGCGGCGCCTCGGCGGCGCGCACGCCCGACTCCGGCGTGCCGATCAGGTGCCGCAGGAAGTACTCGTGCCCCTTGCCCGACGAGCCGAGCACGTTCGCGCGCCACACCGTGAGCACGCGCGGCACGTTCTCGGGCGCGTCGGGGTCCTCGCAGGCGAAGCGGAGCCGGCCGGCCTTCAGCTCGTCGACGACGTAGGCGGCCGGATCGGCGCCGGCACGCTCGGCCTCGTCGACGAGGTCGAGCGGGTTGCGGTCGAAGGCGGGGTGCGACGGCAGCCAGCCGAGCCGCGCGCCGAGCGCGTTCAGGTCGGCCACGTGCTTGCCGCGCAGCAGGCCGCGGGCGCCGGGCCACGTCAGGTCCTCCGGCTGGACGCCCTCGTACCGCCACTGGTCGGTGGCGAGGTAGAACCACGGCGTCCCCGACTGGTGGCGCGGCGGGCGGACCCAGTCGAGGGCGAACGCGATCGACTGCCAGCCGGCGAGGGGCCGCACCTTCTCCTGGCCCACGTAGTGCGCCCAGCCGCCGCCGTTGCGCCCCTCGCAGCCGCAGAGCAGCAGCATGGTCAGGAACGTCCGGTAGATCGTGTCGGAGTGGAACCAGTGGTTCGTGCCGGCGCCCATCGCGATCATCGAGCGGCCCTCGGTCAGCTCCGCGTTCCGGGCGAACTCGCGCGCGACGCGCACCACGAGGCCGCGGTCGACCGACGTGATCTCCTCCTGCCAGGCGGGCGTGCAGGGTGCCGGGTCGTCGTAGCCCGCGGGCCACTCGCCCGGCAGCCCCGGCCGCGCGACGCCGTAGTGGGCGAGCAGCAGGTCGAGCACCGTCGTCACGAGCTGCCCGCCGATCCGCCGCACGGGCACGCCGCGCCGCAGCACCCCCTCGCCGTCGAAGCGCGGGAGATCGACCTCCACGGACTCGACGCCGTCGGCCTGGAGGGTGAGCGCCGGCTCGATCCCGTCCAGGCGGAGGTTCCAGCGGCCCTCGTCACCGTCCGCGTAGCGGTGGCCGACGCTGCCGGCCGGCACCGCCGGCTCATTCGTCCGCTCGTCGACGACCACCGTCTTCCACTCGCCGAGCTCCTCGCCGGCGCCGAGGTCGGAGGCGCGCAGGAACCGGTCGGGCACGTGCGCGCCGCCCTGCTCGCGCAGCGTCACGAGCAGCGGCAGGTCGGTGAAGCGGCGCGCGTAGTCGACGAAGTACGGCACGCGCCGGTCGACCCAGAACTCCTTCAGGATCACGTGGCCCATCGCCATCGCGAGTGCGCCGTCGGTGCCGGGCTTCGCGGGCAGCCAGTGGTCGGCGAACTTGACGTGCTCGGCGTAGTCGGGCGAGACGACGACCACCTTCTGGCCGCGGTAGCGCGCCTCGACCATGAAGTGCGCGTCGGGCGTGCGCGTCGTCGGCAGGTTGGTGCCCCAGATCAGCAGGTAGCCCGCGTTCCACCAGTCGCCCGACTCGGGCACGTCGGTCTGGTCGCCGAACACCTGCGGCGAGGCGGGCGGCAGGTCGGAGTACCAGTCGTAGAAGCTGATGATCGTGCCGCCGATCAGCGACAGGAAGCGCGTCCCGGACGCGTACGACGCCATCGACATCGCCGGGATGGGCGAGAAGCCGGCCACGCGGTCGGGGCCGTAGCGGGCGATCGTGTGGACGTGTGCGGCGGCGATCAGCTCGATCGCCTCCTCCCAGCTCGCCCGCACGAAGCCGCCGCGGCCGCGCTCGCTCTTGTAGCGGGCAGTCGCCTCGGGATCGTCGACGATCGACGCCCACGCCTCGACCGGGTCGAGCCGCTCGCGCGCCCGCCGGTAGAGCTCGAGCAGGCTGCCCCGCACGTACGGGTACTTGACCCGCACGGGCGAGTACGTGTACCAGGAGAACGACGCGCCGCGGGGGCAGCCGCGCGGCTCGTAGTCGGGCATGTCGGGGCCGGTCGACGGGTAGTCGACCGCCTGCGCCTCCCAGGTGATGAGGCCGTCCTTCACGTACACGTTCCAGCTGCACGAGCCGGTGCAGTTGACGCCGTGGGTGGAGCGGACGACCTTGTCGTGCCGCCAGCGCTCGCGGTAGAAGCTCTCCCAGTCGCGGTCCTTCGCGACCAGCTGGCTCCAGCCCTCCGCCGACGCCGGCCCCCGGCGGAAGAACTCGTGAGCGGTCAGCAGCGGGTCGTTGCGAGTCGTGCCCGGTGAGCCTCTCCCCACCATCCGACGTGAGCCTAGGAAAGTTCGGGCCGCTCATGTCGGGCCGAACCGTCGCCGCCGATTTTTCATCGTGTATAACGTGAAAAACGAGAGGAGGCGGCGTGACGTATGTGATCGGAGAATCCTGCATCGACGTGAAGGACCGCTCGTGCGTCGACGTCTGCCCCGTCGACTGCATCCACGAGGCCGATCGGATCCTCGTCATCGACCCCGAGGAGTGCATCGACTGCGGCGCCTGCGAGCCCGAGTGCCCGGTCGAGGCGATCTTCCCGGAGGACGCGCTGCCCGACAAGTGGGAGCCGTTC
>DASVDV010000018.1:0-89714 GCA_036380895.1 Gaiellaceae bacterium
GAGGCGGAGCGACGGGAGCTCGGGCGGATCGAGCAGAGCGCCGACCCGGTGCTCGTCGCGGTCGCGGACGCCGCCTCCCGCTTCCCGATCCCGCTCGAGGCGTTCGGCGACCTCGTCGACGGCGCCGAGATGGACGTGCGCGGCGCCGACTACGAGACCTTCGCCGACCTCGAGCGCTACTGTCGCCGTGTGGCGGGCTCGATCGGCCGGCTCGCGCTCGGCGTCTTCGAGACCTTCGACCGCGTCCGCGCCAACGCGCTCGCCGACGACCTGGGCGTGGCGATGCAGGTGGGCAACATCGTCCGCGACCTCGGCGAGGACGTCCGCGCCGGCCGCGTCTACCTGCCGGCGGAAGACCTGGAGCGCTTCGGCTGCCGCGTCGGCGACGGGCGCATCGAGGGCGGCGCGGAGCTGCTCGTCGCGTTCGAGGCGCAGCGCGGCCTGGAGTGGCTCGACCGCGGGCTCGCGCTGCTGCCGCTGCTCGACCGGCGCAGCGCGGTGTGCGTCGCCGCGCTCTCGGCGCCGTACGGGCGGCTGCTGCGGCGGATGGCCGCGCGCCCCGAGCTGGTGCTGGCCGGGCGGCCGAGCCTCGGCCGGGTCGAGCGCGGGCTCGTGCTGGCCCGCAGTGTGCTGGGAGCCGCGGCGTGAAGGCGGTCGTCGTCGGCGGCGGCCTCGCCGGCCTGGCCGCGACGCTCGAGCTCGCCGAGGCGGGCGCGGAGACGACGCTGCTCGAAGCGCGGCCGCGGCTCGGCGGCGCCACCTTCTCCTTCGAGCGCGACGGGCGCACGCTCGACAACGGCCAGCACGTCGCGCTGCGCTGCTGCACCGAGTACCTCGCCTTCCTCGAGCGGATCGGCGCGGCCGACCGGCTGCCCGTCCAGCGCCGCCTGCGGGTGCCGGTGCTGCGACCCGGCAAGCCGCCGGCGCGGCTGGCGCGCAACGGGCTGCCGGCGCCGCTCCACCTCGCCGGCACGCTGCTCCGCTATGCGCCGCTGTCCCTGGCCGAGCGGCTCGCCGCGGTGCGCGCCGCCGCCGCGATGCGCAGCCTCGACCCCGACGATCCCGCGCTCGACCGGCGGACCTTCGCCGACTGGCTGCGCGAGCACGGCCAGTCGCAGCGCACGATCGAGGCGCTCTGGGACCTGATCTGCCTGCCCACCGTCAACCTGCCCGCCGAGGAGGCGTCGCTGGCCGCCGCCGCCAGGGTGTTCCGCACCGGGCTCCTCGACGCGGCCGACGCGTGCGACCTCGGCGTGCCGGCCGTGCCGCTCGCCGACCTGCACGCGGCGCCCGCGGCCGAGGCCCTGCGGGCCGCCGGCGCGCGCGTGGAGACCGGCGCCGCCGTGCGTGCCGTCCGGTGCGAAGGCCAACGTCTGGAGGTGGCGCTCGACGACGAGACGATCGCCGCGGACGCCGTCGTCGCGGCCGTCCCGCACACCGCCGCCGCCCGGCTGCTGCCCGAGGGCGCGGTCGACGCGGGCGCGCTCGAGCGGCTGGGGACGAGCCCGATCGTCAACCTGCACGTGCACTACGACCGCCGCGTGCTCGACGAGCCGTTCGCGGCCGCGCTCGACTCGCCGTTGCAGTGGCTGTTCGACCGCACCGCCTCGTCGGGCGTGACCGAGGGGCAGCTCGTCGCGGTCTCGCTCTCGCACGCGGTCGGCGACATCGACGCGTCGGTGGCCGAGATCCGCGAGCGCTACCTGCCCGAGCTGGAGCGCCTGCTGCCGGCGGCGCGCGAGGCGCGGGTCCTCGACGTCGCCGTCACGCACGAGCCGCGCGCGACGTTCCGGGCGGGACCCGGCTCGCGCGCGCTGCGCCCCGGGGCGCGCACCGGCGTGCCCGGCCTCTACCTCGCGGGGGCCTGGACGGACACCGGCTGGCCGGCGACGATGGAGGGCGCGGTGCGCAGCGGCGTCGCGGCCGCACGCGCCGCGCTCGAAGAGTCACGTACCCGGTACAGCTCCGCTGTACCAGGTACGGGGGTCTCGGCATGACCGCCACCGCTTCGGAGGCCGCCGTCGCGCTCGACCGCGCCGTCGAGCACCTGCTGTCGCTGCAGCACCCGGACGGCTGGTGGAAGGGTGAGCTCGAGACCAACGTCACCATCGACGCCGAGGATCTCTTCCTGCGGCACTACCTCGGTCTGCTCGACGAGCGCCGGACCGCGGCGACGGCGAAGTGGATCCGCTCGAAGCAGCGCGAGGACGGCTCGTGGGCGACCTTCTTCGGCGGCCCGGCCGACCTCTCCACGACCGCCGAGGCCTACGTCGCGCTGCGCGTGGCGGGCGACGACCCGGGCGACGAGCACATGCAGCGCGCGGCCGCGTTCGTGCGCGGCGCGGGCGGCGTCGAGGCCAGCCGGGTCTTCACGCGGATGTGGCTGTCGCTCCTCGGCCTCTGGTCGTGGGAGCAGGTGCCGGTGCTGCCGCCGGAGCAGATCCTGCTGCCGCCGCGCGCGCCGCTCTCGATCTACCGGTTCGGCTGCTGGGCGCGCCAGACGATCGTGGCGTTGCAGATCGTCACGGCGCTGCGCCCCTCGCGGCCCGTCGACTTCGCGGTCGACGAGCTGCTGAGCGGGGGCGAGCCGCCCGCGCCGAAGCTCGACGCGTGGGGCAGGGCGCTCGTGCTGCTCGACCGGCTGCTGCACCTGTACGCGCGGCGGCCGCTCGGCCGGCTGCGTCGTCGCTCGCTCGCGATCGCGGAGCGCTGGGTGGTCGACCGTCAGGAGGCCGACGGCTCCTGGGGCGGGATTCAGCCGCCGTGGGTGTGGTCGATCGTGGCGCTGCACGCGCGCGGCTACGCGCTCGACCATCCCGTCGTCGTGAAGGCGCTCGCGGGCCTCGACGCCTTCACCGTGGAGGACGAGCTCGGCCGGCGGCTCGAGGCCTGCCAGTCGCCCGTCTGGGACACCGCGCTGGCGCTGATCGCGCTGATGGACGCCGGGCTCGAGCCCGGGCACGAGGCGATCCAGCGCGGCGCCCGCTGGCTCGCCGGCCGCGAGATCCGCGTGCGCGGCGACTGGTCGGTGCGCACGCCGAAGCTGGCGCCCGGCGGCTTCCCGTTCGAGTTCGCGAACGACAACTACCCCGACGTCGACGACACCGCCGAGGTCGTGCTCGCGCTGCGGCGCGCCGGCGTCGGCGCGGGCGCCGCCGACCGTGGCATCGCCTGGATGCTGGGGATGCAGAGCAAGGGCGGCGGCTGGGCCGCCTTCGACGTCGACAACACGAGCACGCTCTGCAACGCGCTGCCGTTCTGCGACTTCGGCGCCGTCACCGACCCGCCCAGCTCCGACGTGACGGCGCACGTGCTGGAGGCGCTCGCCGGCGAGGGGCTCGGCGACACACCCGAGGCGCGCGCCGGGCTCGAGTGGCTGCTGCGCGAGCAGGAGGCCGACGGGGCCTGGTTCGGCCGCTGGGGCGCCAACTACGTCTACGGCACGAGCGCCGCGTTGCTGGCGCTGGAGGCGCTCGGGCTGCGCGAGAGTCAAGCGGTGCGGGCCGCCGTGCGGTGGCTCGACTCGATCCAGAACGACGACGGCGGCTTCGGCGAGGACCTGCGCAGCTACCGCGAGCTCGAGTGGCGCGGCCGCGGCGCCTCGACCGCCTCCCAGACGGCGTGGGCGCTGCTCGGCTACCACGCGGCGGGCGTGTCGGGCGACGCGGTGGAGCGCGCCGTCTCGTTCCTCTGCGGGACGCAGCAGCCGGGCGGCGGCTGGGACGAGCCCTACTTCACCGGCACCGGCTTCCCGGGCGACTTCTACCTCAACTACCACCTGTATCGCGACGTGTTCCCGGTGATGGCGCTGGGCCGGCTCGTGCGGGAGGCGTCGTGAACGCCCCGTTGCTCGTGCTGGCGCCGCTGCGCGTCGAGGAGGCGGCCGTGCGCGGCATCGCCGGCGCGCGCGTCCTGCGCACCGGGATGGGGCCGGCGCGCGCGCGGACGGCGGCGGCGCGCGCGCAGGCGATCGCCGCCGACGCGGTCGCCGTCGCCGGGCTCTGCGCCGGGGTCGCGCCGGCGCTGCGGCCGGGCGACGTCGTCTGCGCCACCGAGCTGCGGCGCCCGGGCCTCGAGCCGGTGCCCGTCCCCGGCAGCGCGCTGCTCGCCGCGGCGCTGCGCCGCCGCGGGCTGCGCGTGCACGTCGGGCCGCTGGGCGCGGCAGACCGCGTCACCGGCCCGGCCGAGCGGCGGCAGCTGGAGGCGGAGGGCGTGCTGGCGCTCGACATGGAGTCGGCGTGGCTCGCCGACGCGGCCGCCGGGCGGCCGTTCGCCGTGCTGCGCGTGGTCGCCGACGCGGCCGGACGTCACCTGGCCGACCCGCGGCTCGCGCTCGAGGGTGCGCGGGCGTTGCTCTCCCTGCGCCGGGCCGCGCCCGCGCTCGCAGAGTGGGCCGCCGCGATCTCACCCCGGCGCGTGCTGCTCGCCGGCCCGCGCTCGTTCTGCGCCGGCGTCGACCGCGCGATCGAGATCGTCGAGCTGGCGCTCGAGCAGCGCGGCGCTCCCGTCTACGTCCGCAAGCAGATCGTCCACAACGAGCACGTCGTGGCCGGGCTGCAGGAGCGCGGCGCCGTGTTCGTCGACGAGCTCGACGAGGTGCCGCCCCGCTCGACGGTCGTCTTCTCGGCGCACGGCGTCTCGCCGGCGGTGCGCGCCGAGGCGCGCGAGCGGGAGCTCGACGTGATCGACGCGACCTGCCCGCTCGTCGGCAAGGTGCACGCCGAGGCGCGGCGGTTCGCCGGCGAAGGGCGGACGATCTTCCTCGTCGGTCACGCCGGTCACGAGGAGGTCGAGGGCACGACTGGCGAGGCGCCCGAGGCGATCACGCTCGTCGAGGACGCCGCCGGCGCGCTGACCGTCGAGCCCGCCGATCCGTCGCGCGTGTCGTTCCTCACGCAGACGACGCTGGCGGTCGACGAGACGAAGGAGATCGTCGACGTGCTGCGCGAGCGCTTCCCGGCTCTGACGGGGCCCTCCTCCGACGACATCTGCTACGCGACCGCGAACCGCCAGCACGCGGTGCGGGCGGTGGCGCGCGAGAGCAGGGTGGTGCTCGTCGCCGGCTCGCGCACCTCGTCGAACTCGCTGCGGCTCGTCGAGGTCGCCCGGCGGGAGGGCGCGCGTGCCTATCTGGTGGACGACGAGACCGACGTCGACGTCGAATGGCTGCACGGCGCGGGCACGGTGGGCATCACCGCCGGCGCGTCCGCGCCCGAGGCGATCGTCGACAGGCTCGTTACAGCACTGCGCGCACTCGGTAGGGTTGAGGTAGAGGAGCGGACGACGACGACCGAGACACTCCAGTTCAAGCTGCCGCGGGAGGTTGCGAGATGAGCGTGCCGCTCAGGCAGAGCCTGACCGTGGCGAAGTACCTGGCGACGCAGAAGATCCGCCGGCGCGAGCGCTTCCCGCTGCTGGTGGAGCTCGAGCCGCTCTTCCAGTGCAACCTCGCCTGCGCCGGGTGCGGGAAGATCCAGCACCCGGAGGAGGAGCTGCGCCGCCGGATGCCGGTCGACCAGGCGGTCGCGGCGATCGAGGAGTGCGGCGCGCCGATGGTCTCGATCGCGGGCGGCGAGCCGCTGGTGCACCAGGAGGTGCACCTGATCGCGCAGGAGCTGATCAAGCGGAAGAAGTTCGTCTACCTGTGCACGAACGGGATCCTGCTGAAGAAGAAGCTGGAGCTGTTCGAGCCGTCGCCGTACTTCGCGTTCGTGGTGCACATCGACGGCCTGCGCGAGCAGCACGACAAGTCGGTGTGCCGCGAGGGCGTGTTCGACAAGGCGGTCGAGGCGATCAAGGCGGCGAAGGAGGCCGGCTTCCGCGTCACCACGAACAGCACGTTCTTCACCACCGACACGGCCTCGAGCGTGCGCGCGGTGCTCGACTACCTGAACGACGAGCTGAAGGTCGACTCGATGATGATCTCGCCGGCCTACGCGTACGAGAAGGCGCCCGACCAGGAGCACTTCCCGGGCGTCGAGCAGACGCGCGCGCTGTTCCGCGGGGTCTTCGCCGACGGCGCGCGGCGGCGCTGGCGGCTCAACCATACGCCGCTCTTCCTCGACTTCCTCGAGGGCAAGGTCGACTTCGAGTGCACGGCGTGGGGCATCCCGTCGTACAGCCTCTTCGGCTGGCAGCGGCCGTGCTACCTGATGGGCGACGGCTACGTCTCGACGTACAAGGAGCTCGTCGAGACGACCGACTGGAGCAAGTACGGGCGCGGGCGCGATCCGCGCTGCGACAACTGCATGGCGCACTGCGGCTACGAGCCGACGGCGGTGCTGGCGGCGACGAAGTCGCTGAAGCAGTCGCTGCGCGCCATGGTCGCTTCCGGCTAGGCCCGTCGGCGAGGGCCGAACTCGCGGCGCCGGCGTGCCTTTCGACACACGCTCGTAGCACTTCCCTCAACCGGGGTCAGACCCGGGTCTGACCCCGGGTTTGGCCCCGGCAGGGCGTTTGCGGGGCACGGGCACACTTCCTTGACGGTTCGGGGGAAAAGGGAGCGCGCAGTTCGGCACGCGCTCGTTGCGCTTCTGCGACGCGGGGCTAGCCGCGCCTGCGCCTGGCGGCGGCCGGCAGCTGCTCGAGCGCGAGCCTCGTCTCCTCGGTCCACGTGAGCGTCGCGCGGAGGCGCGCGACGGCGTGCAGGATCGCGATGCGCGAGTGCACCGGCTCGTCGGCGGCCAGCCCGCGCTCCAGCTCCTCGTACCCGGCGAGCCGCCGCTCGAGCAGCGTCCGGTAGGCGGCCAGCTGGGCGAGCGCCGCCGCAGGCGGCGCGTAGCGGCCGAAGAAGATCTTCAGCAGGAACACCTCGCCGTCCTGCCCGGCCGGGTCGTCGACCCGGGCCAGCCAGTCGACCAGCTCGTCGCGCCCCGCCGCCGTCACGTGGTAGATCGCCTTGTCCGGGCGGCCCTGCTGCTCGACCTCGCGCCGGGTGGCGAGGCCGTCGGCGACGAGCCGCGGCAGCACCTTGTAGATCTGGCTGCGCGACGGCGCCCACATCGCCTCGATCGTGCGGTGCGCCAGCTGCGCCAGGTCGTAGCCCGACCGCTCGCCCTCGGCGAGCAGGCCCAGCACCGCCATCTCGGTCGTCGTACGTTCGCGCATCGGTTGATAGTCTCCTTGAGACTATGAAGGTCGTTGGAGCTTTGATCATCGCAGCGGCGCTCGCTCTCGGCACGGCGTCCGTCGCCGGGGCCGCCGCGAAGCCTCGGCCGCTGAAGCAGAAGTGCGGCGTCTTCACGCCCACCGCCGGCATGCACCCGCTGTGGCTGCGTGCGAGCGACGGCGTCCGGCTCTACGCGGCCGAGGTCGGGACGGCGAAGACGGCGATCGTGCTCGCGCACCAGTCGCCGGCCGATCTCTGCGGCTGGATGTACTACGTGCCCCACCTGGCGAAGGCGGGCTTCCGGGTGCTCTCGTTCGACTTCCGCGGCTACGGCGACTCCGCCCCGGGCGTCGGCACGGCCGCCGACGCCTACGAGCGCGACCTCCGCGCCGCGATCGCGCACCTGCGCTCCGAGGGCGCGAAGCGCGTGATCCTGATGGGCGCGTCGTTCGGCGGAGCGGCCGCCCTCGCCGACGGGTGGCGCCTGCACGTCGACGGCGTCGTCAGCCTGTCGGGCGAGCCCGAGCTGCCGGTCGCCGGCTTCGACGGGCTCGCCGGCGTGCGCAAGCTGCGTGCGCCGCTGCTGCTCGTGGCGAGCAGCGGCGACCGCTACTGCAACGCGGCCGACACGCACCGGCTGCTGCGCGCCGCCGGCTCGCACGACAAGCACGCGACGATCTACCCGGGCGTCTGGCACGGCTGGAGCATCGTCGAGGACGCGCCCTACCAGGCGAAGGCGCGCGCGACGATCCTCGCCTGGATCCGCCGCATCGCAAACCCTTAGGTTTTGCTGCTTCACTTGCGGGAGACATGCACCCTCCCGTGAGACGACTGCTCCTGGCAGCCGCCGCCTTCGCCGCTCTCGTCGCGGCGCCGGGAGCGTTCGCGTCCACGAGCGACGTCCTGCCGCAGCACAGCGCGAACTGGGCCGGCTACGCCGTCTCCGACGCGACCACCCTCTCGACCGGCACCACCGACCCGTCGCAGACGGCGCCGCTGCAGTTCACGAGCGTCACCGCCACCTGGAAGGTGCCGAAGGTGACCTGCGCGGCCGACGCGTCGCCCGCGTACTCGGCCTTCTGGGTCGGCCTCGGCGGGTACTCCGACGGCGCGCAGGCGCTGGAGCAGATCGGCGTCGACTCGGACTGCACCCGCGAGGCGAAGCCCACCTACTACGCCTGGTACGAGCTCGTCCCCGCGCCCTCGGTGCACCTGACGCTGCAGGTCCAGGGGGGCGACACCGTCACGGCGTCGGTCAACGTCTCCGGCACCGACGTGCTCGTGCAGGTGAAGAACCGCACGCGCCGCAGCGCCTTCACGCGGCACCTGCCGATGGAGAGCCCCGACCTCAGCTCGGCCGAGTGGATCGCCGAGGCGCCCTCGGCGTGCTCGTCGCTCGGCGAGTGTCACGTGCTGCCGCTCGCGGACTTCGGCTCGGTCGGCTTCACACGGATCGCGACGATCGCGAACACCCACGGCGGCACGCTCACCGACCCGACGTGGTCGGCCGCCGCGCTGACGCTCGTGCCGCACAAGGCGGGCAGCCCCTTCTTCGGCGTCCCCGGCGACGCGGGCAAGGCGGGAGCCGCGCCCGCCGCCTTCACGGCGGACGGGCGCGGCTTCTCCGTCGGCTGGGTCGCCGACGCGAGCGCTCTGCGTTGAACCGCTAGCGGGTAGGCCGGCCGTGAATCGGCCGCGGGGCGCCCGGGTCGAGCGCGCCTGTCTAGAACGCGATGCGAAAGGCGAGCGAGGGCGTGCAGCCGGACCCGACGAGCCGCCGCAGCAGCCCCAGGTCGGCCCCGCCCTCGGCGAGCAGCTGCGCCTCCGCCTCGGTCAGGCCCAGCTCGAGCAGCTGGTCGTGACGCCAGGTGAGGATCCGCCGCTCCTCCGGCGAGCGCGTCTCCGTCTCTTCCGCGTCGAGCTCGATCGTCTCGAGGTCGTCCATCGTGCGCGTTGTCATCGGCACGAGCGCGCCGTTCTTTCGTGCCTCCTCGAGGCTCAACCGCGGCGGTCGCACGCCGATTACCGAGGCCGGACACCGTCCCCTGTCCCATGACCCAGCGCCGCTTCCATTTCCAGCTCCAGTCGATCCGCACCCTGCGGGAGAACGCCGAGCGGACCGTGATGAAGGAGCTCGCCTCCGAGCTCCAGCGTTCCGCGCTCCTGCAGCGGGAGCTCGGCTCCGTCGAGGCGCGCCTCCTCGGTGCGCGCACGCCCGTGGAGGAGGCGGTCACCGCGGCCGAGCTCGCGAGCCGGCAGGCGTACGTGGAGCGCATGGAGCGCCAGGTCGACGAGGTGCGGCACCGCTCGACGGTGCAGGCCGGTTACGTCGAGCAGACGCGCGTGCGCCTCGCCGACGCCGTGCGCGCCCGCCAGACGCTCGACCGGCTCGAGCAGCGCCGCCGGGCCGCGTTCAACGCGGAGCAGCGCCGCCTCGAGCGCGCCGCGAACGACGAGATCTCGCTCACCAGCCACCGCACCGCGGAGCACGCCGCGTGAGCACGGTGACGCCCGACGTGACCCTCCAGGACGTGCTCGCGCGCGTGCAGGAGCTGCTGCCGCAGACCGCCGCGCCGGCCGTGCAGCCGGCCACGGTGCAGGCGCCGGCGACGAGCAGCTTCGCCGACACGCTGGCCCGCGCGACCGCGCCCCAGACCCTTCCGACCTCGTCGGCCGATCCGTCGGCGCCCTACGCCGCCGAGATCGACGCGGCCGGCGCTCGCTACGGCGTCGACCCGCTGCTGCTCCGCTCGGTGATCGAGCAGGAGTCCGGCTTCGACCCGAACGCCACCAGCTCCGCCGGCGCGCAGGGGCTGATGCAGCTGATGCCGCAGACGGCGGCGTCGCTCGGCGTCACCAACCCGTACGACCCCGCCCAGTCGATCGACGCCGGCGCGCGCTACCTGCGCGGCGAGCTCGACCGCTTCGGCGGCGATTCCACGCTCGCGCTGGCCGCGTACAACGCGGGCGCGGGCGCCGTGCAGGCCTACGGCGGCGTGCCGCCCTACGCCGAGACGCAGAACTACGTCCAGCAGGTGCTCGGCCGCTACGAGCGCCTTTCCAGCGAAGGGAACACGACATGAGCCATACGCTCGTTCCGGCCGCGCCGCCGCAGGCGGCTCCGCCGGCCGGCGGCGGAGGGGGGCCAGCCGGTGGGAGCCCGCCCGAGTCGGACTTCGCGCCGGTTCTCGCGGCCGCCGACCAGGGGCCGCCGGGGAACGCCGCCAAGCCCAGCACCCGGACCGCCGTTGCGGAGGGTGACCAGGCCGGAAGCGACTCTTCCGCGCCGACCGCCAAGAAGACGAAGGACTCGACGGCCTCCGCCGGGGACGCCGACGCGGGCGGCGAGGCAACGCAGGCCGACCCGTCGCCGACGCCCGCCGACGCCGCGGCCGCGCTCGCGACCGCCGCAGCGGCGACCGTCGTCGCCGCGGCGACTCCGGCGCCCGCCGGCCAGGCCGCGCCCGCGGCTCCGGCCGCGAACGGGAAGGCGCAGACGAAGGATCCTGCCGGGGCCGCCGCGGCCGCCGGCAGCAAGCTCGCGGCGGTCGTGTCGCCGACCGCCGCGCTGCCTTCCGGAACACCGCCTTCCGGAACATCGTCTTCCGGAACGCCGTCCTCCGGGCCCGTGCCGGCCGACCCCGCGCAGGCCGCGCCTGCCGCAGGGGCGGCCGCGCCGGCCGCGGACGGCACCGCGTCGCAGCCCGCCGCTCCCGCGGCGGCCGCACCGGCGCACGGGCAGCCGCAGGGGGTGCCGGTCCAGGGGGCCCAGCCGCCGGACGCGGCGACGCAGGTGGTTCCCGCCTCGCCCGCGCCGCAGCAGCCGGTGCCGCAGCAGAGCGTGCCGCAACCGCCGGCCGCGCCGGCCCAGCAGCAGCCCGATCAGCCGCAGGGCGTGCCGGCGACGGCGCAGCAGCAGCTCCCGCCGCAGCAGCCGGCTGCCGCCCAGCCCGCGCCTGCTGCGCCGCAGCACGCGGCGCAGCCCGCCGCCGCGCCGATCGCGCCCGTCGCCACGGGCACGAGCGGCGGCGACCGCCATGCAGACGCCTCGACCGGCGACGCCGGTCAGGGCGGCGGTCAGAGCGGTCAGCAGCCCACGCCGGCGCCGGTCGTCCCCCCGGCGCCGGCCGCGGCGCCGCAGGCGGCCGCCCGGGCCGCGGCTCCGCCGCCGCCCCCGCCGCCGCCTCAGCCGGTGCGGCTCGCGCAGCTCGCCGAGGCGGCGAACGCCGCGATCCGCGTCACCGCCAACGACGGCGGTGCGGCCGCGACGATCGTCCTGCACCCGCAGGAGCTCGGCACCGTGCAGATCCACCTGCACTACGGCGACGACGGCGTCACCGCGACGCTGCACGCCGACAACCCGCAGGCGGCGCAGACGCTGCAGCAGGCGGCGCCCGACCTCCGCCGCGCGCTGCAGGCGCAGGGCATGACCCTGCTCGGCCTCGACGTGCGCGACGGCACCAGCCAGCAGCCGGGCGAGCGATCCGGGGAGTCCCGGAAGGACGGGGGTCGCCGCTCCGGCGGCCGCCGCGGCGCCTCGACCGGCGACGGGCTCGACGGCGTCGAGGGCGTCTCGCTCGACCCGCGGCGGCTCCCCGCCCCGGGCAGCTCGGTGGACGTGCTCGCGTGACGAACGACGAAGGAGAGCGAACGAGATGACACAGCCCACGACCACCGTCGACTCGACCGGGACCGCGGTGCCCAGCAGCACCGGGATCGTCAACCCGTCGACGCAGATGGACGAGAACAGCTTCCTGAAGCTCCTCGTCGCCCAGCTGAAGTACCAGGACCCGCTCAGCCCGACCGACAACCAGCAGTTCATGCAGGAGCAGGCGCAGTTCTCGACCGTCGAGGGCATCGGCAACCTGCAGACGACGATGAAGGCGATCCAGGCGCAGCAGCAGCTGTCGCAGAGCGTCTCGCTGATCGGCAAGCAGGTCAGCTACGTCGACGACAAGGGCAACGCCGGCAGCGGCGTCGTCTCCTCGGTCAAGTCCTCCGACGGCGGCCTCACCGTGAGCGTCGACGGCACGGACGTCGACCCGTCGTGGATCGTCGGCGTCTCCAACCCGCCGGCGACCACGCCGAGCGCCGCCGACACGCAGGCAGCGCTCGACGAGCTGGCCAAGCTGCTGCAGGCGGAGATGCCGAGCTCTACGACGACGGACTCGAGCTCGACGAGCACGACCGATCCGACGAGCACGACCGATCCGACCACGACCGATCCGACCACGACCGACACGTCCACCGCGACCACCGGGACGGCCGCCGGTGCTTGACCCGAACGGCATCGACCGGATCGGCCAGGTCGGCGGCCGCGGCGCGCCCGCGCCCGCGACGCCCGCCGGCAAGCCCGAGCCCGGCACGTCCTTCGGCGACGTCCTGGCCGGCAGGCTCCGGAACGCGCCGCTCCGCTTCAGCGGTCACGCGCTGCAGCGGATCGAGCGTCGGGGCATCGACCTCGACGATCCCACGATGGCCCGCCTCGAGGGGGGCGTCGCCCGCGCCGCGGCCAAGGGCGCCCGCGACTCGCTCGTCCTCGTCGACGACAACGCGTTCGTCGTCTCCGTCCCCAACCGAACCGTGATCACGGCGGTCGACCGCGAGCACATGCGCGAGCAGGTGTTCACGAACATCGACAGCGCCGTCATCGCCTGACCGAAAGCAACCACTCACCGTCCATCCGAGGAAGAAGGCCGACGCCGGACCCGTCAGGGGAGCGAGCGGCCGGAAAGGCAAGGAACCCCAGATGATGAGGGCAATGTTCTCCGCGATCAGCGGCCTGCAGGTGCACCAGACGATGCTCGACGTCGCCGCGAACGACATCGCGAACGTCAACACCGTCGGCTTCAAGGGCGAGACCACGACCTTCAAGGACGCGCTCTCGCAGCTGCAGCGCGGCGCCAGCAGCCCGTCCGGCACCCAGGGCGGCACGAACGCGATCCAGGTCGGCCTGGGCGTGCAGCTGGGCGCGATCGAGAACCAGATGAGCGCCGGCGCGCCGCAGCAGACCGGCAACCCGCTCGACCTGGCGATCTCCGGCGACGGCTTCTTCCGCGTCGGCCCGGCCTCGGTGATCGGCACCGGCAACGGCTACTCGTACACCCGGGCCGGCAACTTCGGCCTCGACTCGGCCGGCAACCTCGTCACCCAGGCCGGCGACTTCGTGATCGGCTACAAGATCCCGCACGCATCGCCTCCCACGTCGGCGGACGAGACGAAGATCACCGTGCCGACGGGCGGCAAGGACGTGTCGATCGGCACCGACGGCACCGTCAGCTACGTCGACTCGACGGGCACCGTGCAGAACCTCGCCCAGATCAGCCTGGCGAAGTTCCCGAACGACGGCGGCCTCGAGCGCATCTCCGGCAACCTGTTCGCCCAGAGCAACAACTCGGGCACGCCGGTGACCGCGGTGCCGGGCGATGCCACGAGCGGCATGGGCTCGCTCCAGTCGGGCCAGGTCGAGATGTCGAATGTCGACCTCGCGTCGGAGTTCACGACGCTGATCACCGCCCAGCGCGGCTACGAGGCGAACAGCCGCGTCATCTCGACGGCCGACCAGGTGCTGCAGAACCTGGTCAACATCGGCCGGTAAACGCCGATAACCGGGTCGGCGGCGGGCATCTCCCGCCGCCGACCCGCCGCTTCCCATGATCGCCCTCCACCGACTCACGCATCCCGAGCAGACCTTCCTGCTCAACCCCGACCTGATCCAGACGGTCGAGGCGACGCCGGACACGGTCATCTCGCTCACCAACGCCTCGAAGTTCATCGTGCACGAGAAGCCGTCCGAGGTGGTGGAGCTGATCCGGGCGTGGCGCGGCAGCATCGTGTCGCACGCGCTCGGCGGGCCGGCGATCGAGGCGGGCGAGCTGGCGGAGGTCGTGCACCTCGCCGGCAGCCGGCCCGAGGCGTGCGAGTAGCCCACCGGGCGTCCGCCACCTGCACGTCGCCGGCAGCACACAGGATCTCACCTGCGGAAGCGGGTGAGCGGCGGCACCGCCTGCCCGCGCCGCACAGGGGAAGCGGCGCGGGCGGCGGGGCGCTTTCGACGAGGGCTTCAACTGCGACGGCCCGCGGCCGATAACGAGGGTGCGGCCAGGGACGGTCGCCTCATAACCAACGGAGTGGAACTGGGGTGAAGGCCAACACAGCTATTGGCATCGGCGCAGGCATCTTCTGCCTGCTGCTGTCCGTGATGATGGAGGGCGGCAACCCGGCTGCCCTGATCGGCATCCCTCCGTTCCTGATCGTGGTGGGCGGCACCGGCTGCGCCACGTTCGCCTCCACGACGCTGGAGCAGATGAAGCGCATCCCGGCGCTCTACAAGAAGGCGTTCCGGGGCAACGCGCTCGAGCCGCACGTCGCGATCCAGCGCATGGTCGCGCTCGCCGACAAGGCGCGGCGCGACGGCCTGCTCGCGCTCGAGGACGACCTGGGGGAGGTCGAGGACGACTTCACGCGCAAGGGCGTGCAGCTGGTCGTCGACGGCACCGACTCCGACCTGATCCGCGCGATCCTGCAGTCCGAGGTCGACGGCATGGCGTCCCGGCACCGCTCGAACGCGCACGTGTTCGCGACCGCGGGCGGCTTCGCGCCGACGCTCGGGATCATCGGCACCGTCCTCAGCCTGGTGCACGTGCTCGAGAACCTCTCGAACCCGGGCAACCTCGGCCACTCGATCGCCGGCGCGTTCATCGCGACGCTGTACGGCGTCGGCAGCGCCAACCTGATCTTCCTGCCGGTCGCCAACAAGCTCAAGGAGCTGTCCGGCGAGGAGCTGTTGTACCGCGAGATGCAGCTGGAGGCGATCCTCTCGATCCAGGCGGGGGACAACCCGCGCATGCTGGGCGAGAAGCTGGAGACGTTCCTGGCGCCCGCCGACCGCGGCAAGGAGGCCGAGGAGAAGGCGGCCGCGGCGGCCGAGCAGATGCGGGAGGCCGCGTGAACGCGCAGGCGGGGCGCCGGCGCGGCGCGGCGGTCGAGGAGGCGCACGACGGCGAGCGCTGGCTGCTCACCTACAGCGACCTGATCACGCTGCTGCTGGCGCTGTTCATCGTGCTCTGGTCGATCTCGAGCGTGAACATCTCGAAGTTCGATCAGCTGAAGGCGTCGCTGCAGTCGGCCTTCTCCGGCAAGGTGCTGCCGGACAACACGTCGATCCTGCAGGGGCAGACCGCGCCGTTCGAGCAGGACGGGTCGCCGGTGAAGCCGCTCGACCAGCCGAACTCGCAGCCGGTCGCCTCGTTCAACTCGATCACGTCGTCGATCGAGTCTGCGGCCAAGCAGCAGGACGCCGACAACCTGCGCGAGATCCAGCAGAAGGTGCAGCAGTTCGCCGCGCAGCACGGGCTGGAGAGCGAGGTGCGCACGCACATCGACGAGCGCGGCCTCGTGGTGCACCTGCTCACCGACCGGGTGCTGTTCGACAGCGGCGCCGCAGTGCTGCGGCCCGCGGCGTACCCGCTGCTCGGCGAGATCGCGCACCTGCTGACCCGTGCCGACATCGTCAATCCGGTGCGCGTCGAGGGCAACACCGACAACGTGCCGATCCATTCGGCGGTGTACCCGTCGAACTGGGAGCTGTCGACGGCGCGCGCCAACGCCGTGCTCGAGCTGCTGCTCGCCGACCACGTGCAGGCGCGACGGCTGTCCGTCGCCGGCTACGGCGACCAGAACCCGATCGCCACGAACCACACCGCCGCCGGCCGCAGCGCCAACCGGCGGGTCGACATCGTCATCCTCCGCCGTTCGTTCAAGTCGTCGCCCTAGGAGTCGAGCCCGATGAAGAAGAAGCTGCTGATCCTCGTCCCGCTGCTCCTGCTGCTCAGCGCAGGCGGCGCCTACGAGATGGTGCTGAAGCCGAAGCCGAAGAAGGTCGTGCCGAAGATCGACGGGTCGCTCGTCGCGCTCGGCGACCCGTTCACGGTCAACCTCGCCGGCGGCCACTACGGCCGCATCTCGGTGTCGGTGCTGCTGTCGAAGGCGCCGCCGGCCGCGGCTGCGGGCGCAACGACCGGGGTCGTGCTGCCCGAGAACGACGCGGTGCGGGCGATCGTCACCGACGATCTCACCGGCGTCGACTCGAACCGGCTGATCGACCGCGGCGAGCGGCACGCGCTGGTCGCGAAGATCCTCGAGGACCTCAAGAAGTCGACCGACGAGCCGGTGACAAAGGTGTTGTTCACCGATGTTGCAGTCCAGTGAGCGGGGAGGGAACGAGCGCACCATGACCGACACCACCTTCGAGACGACGGCGCCGACGCTGCAGGATCTGGGCCCCGCGGGCGCGACCCCGTCGGGCACCGACCTGAGCCTCGTGCTCGACGTCCCCGTCGAGCTGGCGGTCGAGATCGGGCGGACGACGATGACGATCCGCCAGACGATGGCGCTCGCCCCCGGCTCCGTCGTCGTGCTCGACCGGATGGCCGGCGAGCCGGTCGACCTGCTGGTGAACGGCAAGCGGATCGCGCGCGGCGAGGTCGTCGCGATCGACGAGGAGTTCGGGCTTCGGATCACCGAGGTGACCGGCCCCGTCCTCGGCGAGGGCTGATTTCGGCTCGCGGGCAGCGCGACGGGGCCGCCCGGGCGCGTGCTGTGCGGCGTACCCCCACGCCATCGTGCCGTAGCCGACGGAGCGCAGAGGCAGCTGCGCCGGGCCGCGAACCCGCGCACCTCGGTACACCCGAGCAGCCGGACCGGAGGGCCGGCCGGCGGCTGGGGTGTACCAGGTACGAGACCTACGCCGCGACGTGCGCGTCGTACGCGGCGAGCTGCTGACGCAGCTTCGTCCGCACGCCCGCGAGGATCTGCGACACGCGCGACTCGCTGACGCCGAGCATCCGGCCGATCTCGGCGCCCTGCAGCTCGTGCACGTGCACCAGCGCCAGCACGTCGCGCTCGCGCTCCGAGAGCTGGCCGATCGCGCCGCGCACGATCTCCATCCGCTCGGTCGTCATCAGCGCCTGCTCCGGCTCGTGCTCGCCGGACGGCGCCTTCACCGTGTCGACCACCTCCACGGAGGCGGAGTCCTCGGCGGCGCGGGTCGGCGCTTGCAGCGAGACGACGTCCGCGCGGTCGACCTCGACCATCGCGGCGCGCAGCTCCTCCACCGTCAGCTGCACCGAGCCGGCGAGCTGCTCCTCGGAGGGGAGCACGCCCTCGCGGGCATAGAAGCTGTCGCGCTCCTGCTCGATCTTCCGGCCGGTGCGGCGCACCGAGCGGGACGCCCAGTCCTGCCGCCGCAGCTCGTCCATGATCGCGCCCGCGACACGCGTCCACGCGTACTGCTCGAACGACGCGCCCTTGTTCGGGTCGAAGCGGTCGATCGCCTCGATCAGCGCGACAAGCCCGTACGAGACGAGGTCGTCGAGCTCGCAGTGCGAGGGGAGCTCGCGCACCTTCCGCGAGGCGAGGTACTTGACCATCGGCGAGTAGGCGAGGACGAGCCTGTCGCGAGCCGCCTTGTCCTTCCGGCTGCTCCAGGCGCGCCACAGGGACTCGGCCTCACGAGCGGTGAGCCTCTGGGTGGTGCTGGTCGCTTGCATCGAGGGGAACCTCCGCAGGTCTGCGTTCAGGGGATAGACGCCTTATCGGGAGGCGCCTCGACCGGGACCCATCCGTGATTCGGGCCGCCCGCCCTCCCCGATTCGGGGGACGCGCATTCACTCTCAACCCTGCGGCGTCCCGGCCGATGTTCAGCGCGTGCCGCCGGGTCGTCCCCGCCCGTTCGGCCGGCTCGCGCTCGGGCTCGCCTGCGCGTTCGTCGGCTTCGTTCCCCAGACCGCCGTCGCCGCTCCCTTCCAGCGCGACCGCACGCCCCTGCCCGCGGACGTCTCCGGCGTCGGCGGCGCGCACGCGCCCGCCGCCGCCCACGTCGCCTCCGGCACCGGCAGCGCGGCCCTGCACATGCTGCTCGGGCTCGCGATCGTGCTCGCGCTCATCTTCGGGCTCTACAAGCTGCTGAAGCGGTCGGCGTCGAAGAACGACAAGACCGTCGCCGACGACGGCTGGATGGGCGTCCTCTCGACGACCCCGCTCGCGCCCTCGAAGTCGCTGCACCTCGTGCGCGTGGGCGACGAGCTGATCCTGCTCGGCTCGAGCGACGGCTCGGTGACGCCGATCCGGGTCTACGGCGCCGAGGAGGCGCGCCGGCTCGGCGTCGACCCGCGCCTCGTGCAGGCGCTGCCGGCCGGGGCCGGTGGACGCGCCGGCGGCTTCGGCGCCTCGCTGCTCGACAGCCTCAAGCGGATGACCGCCCGATGATCGTCTCCGCCACGCAGGCGATCGACGTGTCGAGCACGACGCAGATCATGCTGCTGCTCGGCGCCCTCGCGGTGCTGCCGAGCGTGCTGCTCGTCACCACCGGCTTCACGCGCATCCTGATCGTGCTCGGCTTCGTGCGGAACGCGCTCGGCACGCAGTCGATCCCGCCCAACCAGGTGCTGGTCGGGATCGCGCTCTTCCTGAGCCTGTTCGTGATGGCGCCGACGTTCCACAAGGTCGACAAGGCCGCGATCGAGCCGTACCGGCACCACTCGATCGATGCGCACCAGGCGCTCGTACGCGGGATCGAGCCGGTGCGGACGTTCATGTTCAAGCAGACGCGCGACTCCGATCTCGCGCTGTTCGTGAAGCTCTCGCACTCGAAGCGGCCGCGCACCCGCGCCGACGTCTCCACCCACGTGCTGATCCCTGCGTTCATCGTCTCGGAGCTGACGACGGCGTTCCAGATCGGCTTCCTGATCTACCTGCCCTTCCTGATCATCGACATGATCGTCTCGTCGACGTTGATGTCGATGGGGATGATGATGCTGCCCCCGACGTTGATCTCGCTGCCGTTCAAGATCCTCTTGTTCGTGCTGGTCAACGGGTGGCAGCTCGTCGCGCAATCGCTGCTCTCGAGTTTCCACTGACGAGGAGGCCGCCCGTTGAACCAGGACACCGTCACCCATCTCTCCGTGCAGGCCATGACCGTGGCGCTCGAGGTCTCGGCGCCGTTCCTGCTCGCCGGCCTCGCCGTCGGCCTGCTCGTGTCGATCTTCCAGGCCGCGACGTCGATCTCCGAGCAGACGCTCACGTTCATCCCGAAGATCGTCGTCACCGGCATCGTGATCGCCGTCGCCGGCCCGTGGATGCTCGACCGGATCATGGGCTACACCGAGGCGCTCTTCCAGAGCATCCCGACGCTCGTCGGGCCGTGAACCTTGTCCCGGGCATCGAGCTGCCGCAGCTGGCGGGCGCGCAGGCGGTCGCCTTCGTGCTCGTCCTGGGGCGGGTCGCGCCGCTCTTCGCGCTCGCGCCGGTGCTCTCCGGCTCGCTGCTCCCGTCGCGCGCGAAGTTCGTCGCCGCGGGCGCGCTGACGCTGGCGCTGACGCCGATCGCCTCGCAGGGCCACGTGATCCCCACCGATCCGATCGGGTTCGCGCTCGTGCTGGCGCGCGAGGTGGGGGTCGGGCTGGCGTTCGCGCTCGCGCTCGGCGTCGTCACCGCCGCGCTGCAGGCGGGAACCTCGCTCGTCGACACGACCGTCGGCTTCTCGTTCGGCGCGCTGATCGACCCGATGACGGGCGTGCAGAACGCCGTGATCGGCCGCGTCTACTCGCTGTTCGCGACGATGGTGTTCCTGCTCTCGGGCGGCGTGCGGCTGATGATCATGGGGCTCGCGCGCACCTACGACCTGGTGCCGCTCGGCACGCTGCCGCGCACCAGCACCCTCGGCGGGATCGCGCTGCACGGGCTCGAGCAGGTGCCGGTGATCGGCTTCGAGCTGGTGGCGCCGGTGCTGCTCGCGATCCTCGTCACCGACGCGACCTTCGGGCTGCTCGCCCGCACGGTGCCGCAGATGAACGTGTTCGTGGTGGCGCTGCCGCTGAAGGTGCTGCTCGCATTCGCCGTGATCGCCGTCTCGCTGCCGGTCGTCGGCGTCAGCCTGCGCGACGACCTCACCAACGCCCTCTCCCAGACGCTGCAGGCCTTCTCGCACTAGCCGATGGCCGATCCGGAACGCACAGAGAAACCGACCGCCAAGCGGAAGGGCAAGGCGCGACGAGAAGGTCGCGCCGCGCGCTCGACGGAGGTCAGCCAGACCGCCGTCCTGCTCGCCACGCTCGCCGCGCTGGCCTTCGAGGCGCCGAAGATGCTGGCCGCGTGCGAGCAGATCATGCACGACGGCCTCGCCCGCACCGGCCAGCCCGGGCTGCTCGACGGCGGCGCCGGCCTCGGCGGGCTGACGATGTGGGGGATCCGTTCCGCCGCCGGCGCCGCCTATCCGGTCGTGATCGCCGCGGCGCTGGCCGGCATCGTCGCCGGCGTCGCGCAGGTCGGCATGCGCTTCAGCACCCGCGCGCTGAGGCCGTCGTTCCACCGGCTGAACGTGATGACGGGCCTCAAGCAGTTCGTCTCCCCGCAGAAGGGCGTCGAGCTGGCGAAGTCGCTCGCGAAGCTCGCCGTCGTCGGCGCCGTCGCGGGGCTCACCTTGTGGTCGCGCCTGCCGCGGCTCGGCCTGCTGGTGGGCCTGCCGCCGGGCGCGCTGCTCTCGACGCTGGCGCATCTCGTGCTCTCGATCGCCATCCGCGTGATCGCCGTGCTCGTGCTGATCGCGATCGCCGACCTGGTCTGGCAGAAGCGCAGCTTCGCCAAGAGTCTGCGGATGACGAAGCAGGAGGTGAAGATGGAGGCGCGCGAGGCCGACCTGCCGCCGGAGGTGCGCGGCAAGATCAGGTCGAAGCAGGCCGAGCAGGCGCGCAAGCGGATGCTGGCCGCGGTCCCGACCGCGGACGTGGTGGTCGTCAACCCGACGCACTTCGCGGTGGCGCTCCGCTACGACGGCTCCAAGGCGGCGCCGGAGGTGGTGGCGAAGGGGGTCGACCACCTGGCGCGGCGCATCCGCGAGGTCGCCGAGGAGGCCGGCGTGGCGATCGTGCGCGAGCCGCCGCTCGCGCGCGCGCTGTACCGCGACGTCGACCTGGGCGACCAGATCCCGGAGGAGTTCTTCGGCGCCGTCGCCGAGGTGCTCGCGTTCGTCTTCCGCACCGCCCGGCGCGGCCGGCGGCGCCTGGCGGCGGCCTCGGCATGACGCTAAAGGCGGTGCGGCGGCTGCCGATCAAACGGAACGCAGTGGGCGCTCCCCTCGTCCTCGCGCGCCGTCGTCCCCCCGTCCCCGGGGAGGCTTAGCGATGGACCAGCTGCTGAAGCGCCTGCTCGCGAAGAGCGACATGGCGGCCGCCGTCGCGATCGTCACGGTCGTCGTGATGATGATCGTGCCGCTGCCGTCGGCGCTGCTCGATCTCGTGATCGCCGTGAACATCTCCGGCGCGCTCGCGATCGTGATCACGACGATGTACATGTCGCGCGGCATCGACTTCGCGTCGTTCCCGTCGCTGCTGCTCTTCACCACGCTGCTGCGCCTGGCGATCAACGTCAGCGTCACCCGCCTGATCCTGCTGCACGGCAACGCCGGCGGCGTGATCAGCGCCTTCGGGCACGCGGTCGTCGGCGGCAACCTGGTCGTCGGCCTCGTCGTGTTCTTCATCCTCGTCGTGATCCAGTTCACGGTGATCACGAACGGCGCCGGCCGCGTCGCCGAGGTGGCGGCGCGCTTCACCCTCGACGCGATGCCCGGCAAGCAGATGGCGATCGACGCCGACCTGAACGCCGGCCAGATCACCGACGACGAGGCGAGGCAGCGCCGCGCCGAGATCCGCCGCGAGGCCGACTTCTACGGCGCGATGGACGGCGCCTCGAAGTTCGTGAAGGGCGACGCCGTCGCCGGCCTGCTGATCGTGGCGATCAACCTGATCGGCGGCATCGTCGTCGGCGTCGTCGAGCATCACATGGGCATCTCGGAGGCGATGCACACCTTCTCGCTGCTGACCGTCGGCGACGGCCTCGCGGCGCAGATCCCGGCGCTGCTGATCTCGACCGCGACCGGCATCATCGTCACCCGCTCGGGCAGCGACGGCACCGACCTGGGCAGCGAGATCACCGCGCAGCTGCTCGGCCAGCCGAAGGCGACGACCCTCGCCGGCGGCGTCGTCTGCGCGATGGGCCTCGTGCCGGGGCTGCCGAAGCTGCCGTTCTTCATCGTCGGCGGCCTGCTCTTCCTGCTCGGGCGGACGATCTCGCGCCAGCGCGCGGCCGATGCGCTGCTCGCCGCGTCCGCCAGCACCGAGACGAAGGCCGCGCCCACCGACCCGGTCGCGGGCGCGCTGCAGATCGACCCGCTCGAGCTGGCGATCGGCTTCGGGCTCGTGCCGATGGTCGACCAGCGCTCCGGCGGCGGCCTGCTCGCGCGGGTCGGGCTTGTGCGAAGGCAGATCGCTGCCGATCTAGGAATCGTGATCGCTCCCGTCCGCATCCACGACGACGCCGCGCTCGAGTCGCACGAGTACGTGATGAAGGTGCGCGGAGCCGAGGTGGCGCGCGGCAAGCTGCTGCCCGGTCATCGCCTGGCGATGAACCCGGGCGACGCGCTCGAGGGCCTCGCCGGGATCCCCACGGTCGAGCCCGCCTTCGGGCTGCCCGCCGTGTGGATCGAGGATCGCGTGCGCGCCGAGGCGGAGGCGCTGGGGTATACGGTCGTCGACGGCGAATCAGTGATCGTGACCCACCTCACCGAGATCATCCGCCGCCACGCCGACGAGCTGCTGACGCGCCAGGAGACGAAGAAGCTGCTGGACGAGCTGAAGGACGAGAACGCCGCCGCGGTCGAGGAGATCGTCCCCGACAAGCTCGGGGTGGGCGAGGTGCAGCGCGCGTTGCAGCACCTGCTGCGCGAGGGCGTCTCGATCCGCGATCTCGGCACGATCCTGGAGGCGATCGGCGACCGGGCCCTGCTCACGCGCGACCCGGCGCAGCTCGCCGAGGCGGCGCGCCAGGCGCTCGGCCGCACCATCACGGCGTCGTTCCTGGACGAGGAGAAGACGCTGCGCGCGATCTCGCTCGACGCCGCCCTCGAGCACGAGGTCGCCGACTCGCTGGCGCAGACGCCCGAGGGCGAGGTGCTCGGCCTCGACCCGGCCCGCGCCCGCGCGCTGCTCGGCTCGCTCGGCGAGCACGTCGACCGGCTCGCCGCGAGCGGCCGCCGCCCGGTCGTGCTCTGCTCGAGCCGCGTGCGCCGCCACATCCGGCGGCTCGTGGAGCAGAGCTTCCCGCAGCTCGCCGTCGTCTCCTACAACGAGATCGTGCCCGGGGTGAAGGTCGAGTCCGCGGGGATGGTGACCGCATGAGCCGTCCAACCGGAGGTTGGCGAATGAGGCCGTGCCTCGACGGAGGCGCTGGGAGATGAGCAGCATCGAGCCCGAGGCCCGCACGTACTTCGGCGACTCGCTCGAGGAGCTGCTGCCGAAGATCCGCGCCGAGCTCGGCCCGGACGCGCTGATCGTGCGCCAGCGCGAGGGCGTGGTCGGCGGCATCGGCGGCTTCTTCGGCCGCAAGTGCGTCGAGGTCGAGGCCCGCGGCGCGCTCGTGCGCAACTCGCTGCCGCCGCGCGCGGTGATCGACGCCTACGACACGGGCGAGCCCTGGGAGGGGCTGCCGGACGATCTCGACGACTTCGAGCCCGAGCCGGAGGCCGCCGCCGCCGAGGAGCGCGCGGCGCGCAACACGCTGCTGGAGACGTTGCTGGCTCAGACCTCGCCGTTCGCGGAGGAGCTCTCGACGAAGCTGCAGGCCGAGCCCGCCGTCGTGGAGCCGGAGCCGGTCTTCGAGCCGGAGCCCGCGCCGGCGGCCGAGCCGCCCGTGCCGGCGCGGCCGCGCCGCCGGGAGACGAGCTCCGCCAGGTCCGCGCCGGCGCCCGTCTCGCTCGACGAGCTGGCCGGCATCCGCTCCGAGCTGCTCGCGGCCGCGGTGCCGGTGCGCATGGCCGGCGACATCGTCGCCGAGGTCGAGCGGTCGCTGCGGCCGTTCGAGCCCGGCGTGCCCGCCCGGGAGCTCGCACGCCGCGCGCTTGCCCGGCGCATCCCCACCTCCGCCGGCTGGCGGACGAAGCGGCGCACCGTCGCGCTCGTCGGCCTGCCCGGCTCCGGCCGCACGCTCGCCGCCGCCGGCCTGTGCGCCGCCTACGTGCGCGACGGCCGCTCCGTGACCGCGATCAGCCTCGAGCCCGCCCGCACGGCGATGCGGCTCGCCGAGCTGACCGGCGACGACGTCGGCTTCCAGATCGCCGACGCGCCCGACCTCGCGGCGCGGGTGCGCGACGTGGTGCGCGACGCCCAGGTCGTCGTCGCCGACACGCCGCCGCTCGTCGACCCCGTCGACGGCAACCGCCTCGCCGCCACGCTCGAGCTGCTGGGCGCGCTCGACCCGGACGAGACGCACCTCGTGCTGCCGGCGACGACGCCGCTCGACGACGCGCGCACCCTCGTGGAGTCGCTCGTGCCGCACCGCCTGCCGTCCCGGCTGATCGTCTCGCACGCCGACGCGGCGCGCGCCTCCGGCGTGCCGGTGGGCCTCGCGCTCGCGCACCGCATCCCGATCTCCTTCATCGGCGCCGGCGCGAGCCTCGGCTCGCTGCGCCCGGCCGAGTCCGACCAGCTCTCGCGGATGGTGCTGCAGTGAAGCTGCGGCCTCCCGAGCTGAACGAGCGGATCAGCGTGCTGCTCGGCGACGGGCGCGAGCTGAAGACGCGCGTCGAGGACGTCGATCTGCCCGACCTGATCGTCGCCCCGCCCTCCGACAACGGCGTCGTGCAGCTCCTCGCGCTCGACGAGGAGGTGACGCTCGAATGGACGAACGAGCGCGGTCTCCTGCAGGGGGCCGGTCGCGTGGTCGGGAGGGTCGAGGTGGGCGTGCCGTTCGTGCGCATCCGGCTCGACCGGAGCAGCATCGTGCAGCGCCGCGACCACGTGCGCGTCGAGTGGGCGCTCACCATCGACGTCCGGGCGAGGGGCGAGAAGGACACGACGATCACACGCGACATCTCCGGCGCCGGGCTCCGGGCCGAGGTCAAGCTCGCCCTGGATCTCGACGACTCCGCCGGGGTGGTGCTGTACCTCGGCGACGGGCCGCCGATCGAGACGCGCGCCCGCGTGGTGCGCGTCGAGCCCGACGACGTCTACGCGTTCCAGTTCACCAACATCGATGCGCGCGAGCAGGAGCGGCTGATCCGCTGCGTCTTCGCTGCGCACCGGCGCATGTTCGCGCGGGTGCGGAGGAGCGCCTGATGGCCGGCGGCGGCGAACACCTCACCTCGCTGGCCGACCATCCGCGCGCCGCGCCGTCGATCCGCCGCACGAAGGCGCTGGGCGGCCTCGTCGGCTTCGGACTGGCGGTGCTGGTCGGCCTGCAGCACGGCGAGCCGTTCGCGCCGATGCTGCTGCGCGCGCTCGAGCTCGGGCTGGCCGGCAACCTCGTCGCCTGGGGCGCCGCCGTCGCGGTGTGGAAGCGCGTGCTCGCCGCACAGGCGACGACGACGGTGCGTCAGCTGCAGGAGCGCCGTTCCGCCGCGACCGCGACACCGGAGACGGCTGAGTGACGGAGGCCGTTAGATGACGTGGCCGGTCGAGCCCGTCCCGCCGCGCGTCGAGCCGGCCACGCCGTCGCGGCGCGTCGAGCGCGCCCGCCGCGATCCCGACCGGGAGCGGCGAGGCGGCGAGCACGGATGGGACACCCCGCAGGACGACGAGCCCGAGCTCGAGGACGACGACGGCCTGCACGTCGATGTCCTCGCCTGAGTTTCCCGCGGTTCGAGTGATTCGTCGTTAAAGTCGCCGCGGGCCCTGCCGATGAAGGGTCTGCGAGGGCGCCCCGCCAAGGATGACGGGAGGCGCTCGCCGGCTCGCAGGATGCGAGCTGAGGGATTCACAGACGTTCTTCAAGGAGGAAGAGCATGTCCCTGAGCGTTCAGACGAACATCGCCGCGATGGACGCCCATCGCAACCTGCTGAACACCACCGGTCTTCTGCAGCAGTCGATGGAGCGGCTCAGCTCCGGCTACCGCATCAACAAGGCGGCCGACGACGCTGCGGGCCTGGCGATCAGCCAGAAGCTGCAGGCGCAGGTCGGCGGCCTCGACCAGGCTCAGCGCAACGCGCAGGACGCGGTGTCGCTGGTCCAGACGGCCGACGGGGCCATGAACGAGGTGCAGTCGATGCTGCAGCGCGTTCGCGACCTCGCCGTCCAGTACAACAACGGCACGCTGTCCACCTCGGACAAGGCCGCGATCACGAACGAGGTCGCGCAGCTCTGCGAGGAGGTCAACCGCATCGCGTCGCAGACGAAGTTCAACAACATCGCTCTGCTCTCGGGCGGTGGCGCGATCACCTTCCAGGTGGGCGCCGACGACGGCGAGTCGATCACCGTCAACGCGCTGAAGCTGTTCGGGTCGGGCAGCACGTTCAAGATCGACTCGAACGTGTTCAACTTCCCGAGCGGCACCGTCACGCTCCAGTCGATCGACGATGCCATCGACTCGGTCTCCACGGCCCGGTCGACCTTCGGCGCCGTCCAGAACCGTCTCCAGCACACGCTCAACAACCTCGCCACCTACGAGGAGAACCTGAGCGCGTCGGAGAGCCAGATCCGGGACGTCGACATGGCGTCGGAGATGGTCAACTTCACCAAGCTGCAGGTGCTTCAGCAGGCGGGTACGTCGATGCTGTCGCAGGCGAACAGCCAGTCGCAGTCCGTGCTTCGGCTCCTGCAGTAAGCACGGTCGCACCACCACATAAGCAGGTCACATAGAAGGGGACAGACGGAGGGCCGCGCGAGCGGCCCTCCGTCGTGGACCTCCCGTACCCGGTCCATCCTCTCCGGCACGCGGCGCTGCGGTGCCGTTCCGGGGATGTACCGGGTACACAGGTTCGCCGGGGCGCCGGGCGCGCTAGCGCTCGTCGCCCGGCCGGAGCCGGTAGACGATTCTGCCGCGGGTGAGGTCGTAGGCGGAGAGCTCGATGCGGACGCGGTCGCCCGGGTTCATCCGGATGCGGAAGCGGCGCATCTTGCCGGCCGTGTACCCGAGTGTCTCGTGGCCGTTGTCGAGCCGGATGCGGAACATGCCGTTCCGCAGCGCCTCGACGATCTCGCCGGTCATCTCGACCTTTTCTTCCTTCTCGGCTATGGCGAGCTCCTCTGAAAAGCGAATGGAAAGGAAACGGACGGCGGGCCCTCTGCGAGCCCGCCGTCAACGTTACAGGGCCGTGACGTTGGCGGCCTGCGGGCCTTTCTCGCCCTGCTGCGCCTCGTACTCGACCTTCGCCCCCTCGTTCAGGGACTTGTAGCCGCTGCCCTGGATCGCGCTGAAGTGGACGAACAGATCCTTTCCGCCCTCGTCGGGCGTGATGAATCCGAATCCCTTCTCCGCGTTGAACCACTTGACGGTACCGGTTGCCATGCTGTGTCACCTCCTTGCCCGTGTCGTGAACGCGCAAGAAGGCGCCTGCCGGCACCACCGCACTCGCTCGACTTCGCGTCGGGGATTGTAGCGGCTGTCTCGACGAAAAGCGATGTCCGCGCGGGCTACATCTGCACGTAGCCCGTGGCCTCGGACGGCCAGCGGGTGACGTGCGAGACGGCGTCCTGGTAGTTGCCCTCGACGGTCGTGAGGGAGCCGTCGGAGTTCACCGACTCGACGACGCCGACATGACGGTCGCCGAACAGGATCAGGTCGCCGGGCGCAGGCGTGGAGCTCGCCGGCAGGAGCCGCCCGGTCGAGGCGGCCCAGCTCGTGATCTCGGCCACCGAGCCGAGCCCCTGGCCGCGGTCGCCGATCGGCTCGCCCGCCTGGGCCGCCGCCCACGAGGCGAAGTCGGCGCACCACGGCTGGCCCGGCTGCGCTCCCTCGACGGCGGCCCGGTAGACCGCGATGCCGGGCCCGTCGTTCGAGCCCGGCGGCTGCTCGGCGACGCCGAGCTGGCCCTGCGCGGCGGCGAGCAGCTGCGCGCCGCTCGAGCCGTCGGGCTGCGCGGCGGCCTGCGCGGTCGCGCCGCCCCGGCCCGCCGCGTCGGGCAGCAGCAGCTGCTCGAGCGTCGAGAGGTCGAGCGCCGGCGCGGCGGCCGGCGTCGCGGTCGAGGTCGAGGTCGAGGTCGGATCGGTCGTGAGGCTCGAGAGGGCGGCGGCCGCCGTCGTCGACGCGAGCACGTCCGCGAACGACGACGCCGTCGACGAGCCCGGGGCGGGCGAGGGAACCGGCGCCGCCGCGGCGGGGTCGGTCGAAGCGCCCGCCAGCGCCTGGAGCGCGGCGACGCGGGACATCACGTCGGCGATGCTCATCCCCCGAGAGATCGACCGGCGGTGGAAAGAGTTGAGGGCCCGCCTTCCGGCGGGCCCTCGCGGCCGTTCGTTCCCTTGCGTGCCGGGGCTACTGGAGCAGCCGCAGCACGGACTGCTGCGAGCTGTTCGCCTGGGCCAGCATCGACGTGCCGGCCTGCTGCAGCACCTGCAGCTTGGTGAAGTTGACCATCTCGGCCGCCATGTCGACGTCCTTGATCTGGCTCACCGACGCGCTCAGGTTCTCCTGGTAGGTCGCCAGGTTGTTGAGCGTGTGCTGCAGGCGGTTCTGGACGGCGCCGAACGTCGACCGGGCCGTGGAGACCGCGTCGATGGCGTCGTCGATCGACGCGATCGCCACGGTCGAGCCGGTGAAGTCGAAGATCGACTGGTCGATGTCGAAGCCGCTGCCCGAGCCGAACAGCTTCAGCGCGTTCACGGTCACGGTCTCGCCGTCGTCGGCACCCACCTGGAAGGTGATCGCGCCACCGCCCGAGAGCAGCGCGATGCCGTTGAACTTCGTCTGCGACGCGATCCGGTTGATCTCGGCGCAGAGCTGCCCGACCTCGTTCGTGATCGACGCCTTGTCCGAGGTGGACAGCGTGCCGTTGTTGTACTCCACCGCCAGGTCGCGAACGCGCTGCAGCATCGACTGCACCTCGTTCATCGAGCCGTCGGCGGTCTGCACGAGCGACACGGCGTCCTGCGCATTGCGCTGCGCCTGCTCGAGGCCGCTGACCTGCGCCTGCAGCTTCTCGCTGATGGCGAGGCCCGCGGCGTCGTCGGCCGCCTTGTTGATGCGGTACCCGGAGCTGAGGCGCTCCATCGACTGGGAGAGGGCGTTGGACGTGCCCACCAGGTTGCGGTGAGCATCCATCGCCTCGATGTTGGTCTGGATGCGAAGGCCCATTTTGAGTCGGATTCCTTTCCGAGGGTTTCGAGCTGGGGACGTGGCTCTCTCGGAGAGCCCTTTACGGGATGCGTTCCTTGGAGGACGGCAGGTTCGTGATGCTCGCGCCGGCCGCAGCCCGGTTCTCTTCCTTGACGGCCTCCCAGATCTCGTGGCGGTACACGGGGATCTCGGCGGGCGCCTCGATGCCGAGCCTCACCGTCTGGCCGACGACCTCGAGCACCGTGATGGTGACGTCGTCGCCCAGACAGATCCGCTCGCCGGGCTTGCGGGTGATCACGAGCATCCGTTGCCTCCTATCCGGCCGCCGCCGTCACCGGGACGGCCGAACGGCTCGGCTGCACCTCGTTCAGCTCCACCTCGGAAAAGAGGGGGTGCCGAACAGAGTAGCCGCCGGCGTCGTTCAGCACCTGCCGCCCGACGCGTGCGCCGGCGTTGATGATGAGGGGGCCGGCGAGGTTGATGGTGAAGTCCGCGATGTTCTCGGTGGCCTTGACGACGCACACGATGTACGCGTCGCTCGGGTCGGAGAGGGCGAGGCGACGTGCCTCCTCCTCGTTCACCCGCACCTCGTAGTCGCTGACGAAGAGCCACGGCGAGGTGACGGGCACCGCGACGTCGGCGTGCTCCACGGAATGGAGCCAGAAGAAGGGCGAGTCGTCGCTGGCGGCGACGAACGCCCACCGGACGCCCCGTAGGCCGGGGAGCCCGTCCGGGAAGTCGAGGATCGCGTCGTCGCGGACCTCGATCGTCCCGAATCTCGTGCTGTCGATCTGCATCAGGTTGGCCTCCTTTCGGCCTGTTGGGTTCAGCGGTGTCACGAGCTGAGGAAGTTCATGAGTGACGGTTGGATGAGGGTTGCGCCCGCCTTCAGCGCCGCCTGGTAGACGGCCGACTGGGTCGAGAAGTCGATCATCGTCTGCGCCATGTCGGCGTCCTCCGTGTCGGAGAGCTGCTGCGTCTGCGCCTGCTGGATCTGCTGCAGGCGGCTCGTCGCGGCGGTCAGCCGGTTCTGGCGGGCGCCGACGATGGCGCGGGTCTCGGAGATGTTGTCGCTGGCGGCGTCGAGCGCCTTCAGGTCGCTCGTGCCGAGGTTGCCGGGCGTGCCGCCGGCGCGCAGGTCGATCGCCGCCTGTCGGATCGCGGCCAGCACGGGCGAGACGACGGTGTCGCCGGTGACGTTCACCTGCATCGTCACGGCCTGGCCGATCTGGCGGTTGATCGCCGAGGTGTCGCCGGCGTAGGTGTCGGCGCCGCCGATCGTGAACGGCTGCGTCGACGTCTTCGTGCCGCCGAAGACGTAGTTGCCGGCGTACTGGGTGTTGCCGGCGGTCTTGATCGAGTCGGCGAGCTGGTCGAGCTCGTCGGCCATCGCGTCCCGGTCGGTCTGCGACATCGAGCCGTTCGCGCCCTGCAGCAGCAGGTCGCGCGCCCGGGCCGCGTCGTCGCTGATCGAGCCGAGCGCCGTGTCGGTGGTCGAGAGCCACGCGTTCGCCTCGTTCACGTTCGACTGGTACTGCTTGTTCGCGGTCAGCTCGCCGCGGAAGAGCAGCGCGCGGCTCGTGCCGAACGGGTCGTCCGACGGCTTCGTCAGCTGCTTGCCCGACGACAGCCGCTCCTGGGTCTCGGTCAGCTGCTGCTGGACGTTCTGGATGTCGGCCAGGATCGTCCGCGAGGTCATGGCGTTCGTGATGCGCGTCATCAGAGACCCACCCTTCCGGTGCGCGAGATCAGCGTGCTGAGCGCGTCGTCGATCGCGTTCAGCGCGCGTGAGGCCGCCTGGTAGCCCTGCTGGTACTTGATGAGATTCGTCATCTCCTCGTCGAGCGAGACGCCCGAGACGGAGTCGCGGCGGCTCTTCAGCGAGTCGACGAGCACGTTCGCGTTCGAGGTCGCCTGCTGCGCCGACGCCGAGTCGGAGCCGATCGTGGTGACGAGCTGCGAGTAGGCGGTGTCGATCGTCGCGCCGGCGAGCGGGGCGAACGAGGTGTCGTACTGCATCGCCACGAGCGCCAGCGCGTTCGAGTTGTCGCCCGGCGCGTTCGCGACCGAGGCGGCGGCGATCTGCGGGGCGGTGACGGCGACGCCGATGTCGGTCGCGTCCGTGCCGGAGAAGAACGGCTTGTTCGTCGAGCCGTCGAGGCCGACGCCGCCCTGCTGGAGCGTGTTCGTCTGCGTGATCAGCGTGCTCGCGACGGTGTTCAGCTGCGACAGGTACGACGGGATCGTCGTGTCGCGCAGGGCGATCAGGGCGCCGAGCTTGCCGGCGTTCGCGGCGACGGTCGCCGTCTCCGGCACCGCCATGTTGTTCGACAGCGTCCCGCCGCTCTCGCTGAGGGTGTACGCGGTCTTGCTCTGGACGAGCGTGACGTTGTCGAGCTTGACGTCGAGAGTGCCGTCGCCGTTGTCGGTGACGCTGAGGCTGCCGAGGCCGCTCAGCTCGTCGAGCACCTGGTCGCGCTGGTCCATCAGGTCGTTCGCCGTGTCGCCGACCGCCTGCGCGTTGTAGATCGCCTGGTTCAGCCCCTGCAGCGTCACGCCGTCGGCGTTGATCTGGTCGACCGTCAGCTGCGCGTCCTGCGTCGTCTGCGCCTTGATCGTCGTCAGCTGGCCCGCGGTGTTGTCGAAGCCGTCGGCGAGGTTCTTCGCCGCCTCGACGAGCGCCTGGCGGGTGGCGGTGTCCTCCGGCGAGTTCGAGACGTCCTGCCAGGCCGACCAGTAGTTGCCGAGCAGCGAGTTGAGCCCGGTGTCGGACGGCTCGTTGATCACGCCCTCGATCTGGCCGAGATAGTCCTGCGTCGACTGCGCCGAGCCCTGCAGCATCGTCTGCGCGCGCAGCTGCACGTCGAGGAACGTGTCGCGCACCCGCTGGTAGCCGGTGACGTCGACGCCGGTGCCCATCAGCTGGCCGGGCGCGACCTGCAGCGGCGCCGACGCGGCCAGGGTCGCCGTTTCGCGCGTGTAGCCGGGCGTGTTCGCGTTCGTGATGTTGTGGCCGGTGATCTCGAGCGCCTGCTGCTGGGCCCGCAGGCCCCGCAGCGCGGTCTCGATGCCGACGAAGGTCGAGACGCCCATGCCTAGACCCGGGCGTCCACGACGTTGAGGGACTGGGGCACGCTCGTCCACCCGGTCGGCGAGTAGCCGGCCTGCGGCGTCCCCGAGAGCACGCGCATCAGGTGGTCGAGGAAGGTCAGCTCCTGGCGGAGGACGATGCGGTTCTGCTCGTGCACGCGGCCGACCTCGGTGACGAGCCCGAGCAGCTCGGCCGAGAGTGCGCGCGCCTGCGCCGCCTCGGCGGCCGGCACGTCCTCGAGGATCGTCTCGAGGTCGACGTCCTCGGGCGAGACGCCCTTCGCCGCCGCCGCCGAGCGCAGGATCTGCTCCCGCTCGCCCTCGAGGCGGGCGCGGTAGGCCATCTCGGCCTGCACGTCGCCGAGGCTCGCGAGCACCGTCTCGACGTCCTGGCGCCGGATCGCCGCGCTCTGCGAGAGCACGATCTCGAGCAGGCGCCGCGACGACTCCAGCTGCCGCTGCAGATGGTCGAGGAGACGGCTCACGGCTTCTGCTCCGGGGTCAGCGACTGGTAGAGCTGCGCGGCGAGGCCGGTGCCGCCGGCGGCGACGAGGCCCTGCGCGAGCGACTGGGGCAGCAGCTGCAGCGTCAGCGACGTGGCCGCGTCGGTCGACGTGCCGTCGCCGTCGGAGCCGTCGCCGGGGCCCTGCAACGTCTGGGTCAGCGCCTGCGCCAGCTGCTCGTCGAGCATGCCCTCGAACGAGAGCGCCGCGTCGTAGCGCTTGATCGCGTCGGCGCCGGCCGCGCGCACGTTCGCGGGCACGAGCGACTGGTCGATGGGGGGAAGGCCCTCGGTCATCAGTTCTTGATCTGGTTGGCGATCTGGAGCATCTGGTCCTGGATCGACAGCGCGCGGCTGGCGAGCGTGTAGGTCTGCTGCGCGTCGAGCAGGTCGGTCATCGCCTCGGCGGTGTCGACGTTCGAGGCCTCGAGCTGGTGCTGCTTCACCTGCGTGCCGCGCGCGGGCGCGGCGGCGCCGCTCGCGGCGGTCGCGAGGAACGTGCTCGAGCCGACCGCGAGCAGGCCGTTCGGCGACGGCACGTCGACGATCTGCAGCTTGCCGAGCGTGCGGCCGGGAGCGCTGACGGTGCCGTCGGCGGCGACCGTCACGTTCTTCGGCTGCACGCCCGCCGGCACCTTGATCGGCGGCACGAGCTGCTCGCCCTGCGAGGTGACGAGGTTGCCGGCCGCGTCGAGCATGAAGTCGCCGTCGCGGGTGAGGCCGGTGCTGCCGTCGGCGCGGCGGATCTGGAAGAAGCCGGGGCCGTCGAGCGCGAGCGACAGCGGGTCGCTCGAGTCGGTCAGCGTGCCCTGCACCATCGAGGGGCCGGCGTCGACCGCCGCGGCGCCCGAGCCGACGGCGACGCCGTCGACCGAGCCGTAGACGAGATCCTTGAAGCCGACGCGCTCGCTCTTGTAGCCGGCGGTGCCGGCGTTCGCGAGGTCGTTGGCGATCGCCTCGAGTCTCGTCTGTTGTGCCGCCATTCCGGCGGCTGCGGCGTAGATGCCGTCTGCCATGAAGCCTCGCCCTCGGTTGACTGCTACATCCGGAGGGGTGGGAGGCCGACTTCGGCGGTCTCCCAGGGCTTCTGCAGTGCAGTCCGGCCTGGGGCCCCTCCTACTGACGGCCCGGTTGATCGACCGCGCGCGGCCGGTCTTTAGACGCCTCCGGCCGAGATGCCCTTCTGCAGGGTCTCGTCGATCGTGGTGATCGCCTTCTGGTCGGACTGGAAGGTGCGCAGCGAGGCGATCATGTCCACCATGGCCGTGGTCGGGTCGATGCCCGAGCCCTCCAGGTAGCCCTGCCGGACGGCCGTCTGGGCCGGCCGGGGGCCGGCGGTGCCGTCGAAGAGCGTGTCGCCCTGCTTGACCGGGTTCGTCAGCGAGACGACGGCCAGGCGGGCGACCGTGCGGCCGCCGCGCGTGATCGTGCCGTCGGCGCCGACCGTGACGCCGTCGGCGCCGCCGATCTGGATCGTGCGGCCGGCGTCGTCGAGCACCGGGTAGCCGGTGGCGGTCGCGAGCCGGCCCGTGCCGTCCACGACGAGCTGGCCGTCGCGCGTGAAGCGGCGGCCGGTCGGCGTCTGCACGGCGAAGAAGCCCTGGCCGTCGAGGCCCAGGTCGAGCGGCTCGTTCGTCTGCTTCAGGGCGGCCGGCGTCATGTCGGTGACGATCCGGCCGATTCGCGTGCCGAGCCCGAGCGGGCCGACGGTCGACCCGGTCTCGGTGTTCTGCAACAGGAGGGAGCCGAACGCCTCCTGCGCGCTGCGGTCGGCCTTGTAGCCGGGCGTCGACGCGTTGGCCAGATCGTTTGCGATCTGGTCCTGGCGCGTCTGCTCGGCGAGCATGCCGGACGCAGCGATGTAGAGGCCACGATCCATCGGTCGATAACGGGAGAGCGGGGACATGCCCTTCCGTGACCCCGTTGTCGGCACGGACACCCTGGACTTGAGTTGGAGAGTCTTGAGTTGGAGATCGCGAGCGTCATCGTCAAGACGGCCGCCGGGGCGCCCGCCGCGGAGCTGGTCCTGCGCGCCGGAGCGGACGTGGTGGTGCGCGTGCAGGAGGCGCCGCCGGACGGCGGGCGGGGGCTCCTGGCGCTCGCGGGCAGGCTGCTGGCGGCGCGGCTGCCGCCCGGGCTGGCGCCCGGCCAGACGCTGCCGGTGCGGGTGGTCGAGGCGAGCGAGCAGCAGGTGGTGCTGCGCGTCCGCGAGGACGCGGGCGCGCGCGTCCCCGATTCGGGCGCCCACGCGGCGGGTGCGCTGGCGGTGTCGGGCGATCCGCAGCTCGTGCGTGTCGCGACGAACCTCGTCCCGCCGGAGCTCGCGCTGCCGCTGCCGAACGGCGACGCGTTGACGCTGACCGTCGACCCCGACGCGGGCGGCGGCCACGAGGACGGGCGCGACGGCGAGGCGGACGGCGAGGCGGCGTTCGTGCTGCATTCGGCCGAGCTCGGGCCGATCGCAGTGCGGCTACGGCTGGCCGGCGGCGCGGTGAGCGCGGCGGTCTCGGTCGACGAGGCGGCGCTGCCGCTGGCGCAGGCGGCGGCGCCGGAGCTCGTGTCCGCGCTGCGGGACGCCGTCGGCGGCTCCGCCGACGTGGTCGTCTCGGGCCGCGGCGCCGCGACGCCGCGCCCGGCGCCGCCGCGGGTGGCGGAGGGGCTGGACGCGTATGCCTAGGCGGACGCGCTCGGCGGCGGCGCTGCGCTACGAGGGCGGCTCGGAGGCGCCGACGGTGGTCGCCGCCGGCCGCGGCCATGTCGCGGAGCGGATCCTGGCCGCGGCGCGCGAGGCGTCGGTGCCGGTGCGCGAGGATCGCCTCCTGGCGGAGGCGCTGGCCGCGCTCGAGGTGGGCACGGAGGTGCCGGCGGAGCTGTATCGCGCGGTCGCCGAGGCGCTCGTGTGGGCCTATCGCCTCGGCGGCCGGCACCGGGCAGCCGGCGTGCGCTGATTCGTTGCAGTTGCAGAGTCGTGACGCGCAAAGAGCGGAAAACGGGAGCCGGCGTCACGCATTCGTCACGCAATTGTTCGCGTTTGGCGCACAACCGGGGTCAGACCCGGGTCTGACCCCGGTTGTGACGGTCCGCCTCTTGTTGCCGCTGCAGGCTACGCTGCGGTGCGCTCGCGCAGCGCATCCAGCAGGCGCTGGGCCGGCTCGGCGGCCGGGTCGAGCGCCAGCGCGTGCTGCGCGAACACCGCTGCGTCGTCGTCCAGCTCGCGCGCGACCGCGACCTGCGCCAGGCCGACGAAGGCTCTCGCCGTCGGACGCTCCTGGGCCGCGGCCAGCCACTCGTCGGCGGCCGAGTCGAGGTAGCCGCGCCGCAGGTACATCTGCGCCAGCACCTCGCGCCAGTCGTCGCGCGGCACCGCGATCGTGTCGGCGATCCGCGAGAGCAGCTCGAACGACTCGAACTCCTGCACCCGCAGCAGCGCCTCCAGCGCCGTCGCCGCAGTCGCGGCCGCGGCCGCCGGAAGCGAGCCCGGAGTCTCGCGGCCCTCGAGGGCGTCGGCCCAGGCGCCGTAGAGGAGCCGGTCGGCGAGCGGCAGCTCGGCCGCTTCCGCCTCTCCGATCGCCGTGCGCAGGGCGGCGGCGTCCCGGGCGGCCGCATGCGCGAAGAGCTGCTCGCCTGCGGCGGCCGCCGCCAGCGGCGACTCCGCCGGCACGGCTGCCGCGGCCTCCGCCGCCGGGGCCCACGCATGGTCCAGCAGGTGCGCCTCGGCGAGGCCGATACGCGCCGCGTCGTTCGCCGGCTGCCGGTCGAGCACCTCGCCGAACAGGATCACCGCCTCGTCGACCCGGCCCGCCTCCAGGCAGGCGGTCGCCGCGAGCAGGCAGGCGCTCGGCCGGTCGAGCGGCAGGTCGGCCCGCAGCTCGTCGAGCCCGGCGCCCCGCGCGACGAGCAGGCCCGCCATCTGCAGGACCGGCGCGACGTACTCGGGATACTCCGCCAGCGACTGCCGGTAGGCGGCCTCGGCGGCCTCGGCGTCGCCGCGCCGCTCGGCCAGCTCGCCGAGCAGGCACAGCGCGAGGAAGCTGCCGGTGCCGACCACCGACGCGTACCGCGCGGGCGCGTCGCCCAGCTCGAGGCACCGGCGGGCGATCCGCTCCGCCTCCTCGAGGTCGCCGTCCGCGCGGGCGCACAGGGCCAGCTCCAGGTAGAGGTCGGTGTGGTCGGGCATCGCGGCGATGCCGATCGCGAGCGCCTCGCGCGCGTCGGCGACCCGGCCCGCCTCGCGACGCGCCAGCGCGAGCCGGCTGGCGAGGATCGGCGCGTACCCGGCCGCCGTCCAGTCGCCGCCGGCGCGCAGCTCGTCCCACGCCGCGTCGAAGTGCTCGGCCGCCTGCGCCGCGTCGCCCAGCATCAGGTACTCGGAGCCGAGGTTGAACGAGTTGAACGGGCTCGGCGCCTCGCGCGCCTCGAGCTCGAGCAGCTCGATGTTCCGGCGCGACTTCTCCTTGGCGCTGATCCGGTTCTTCAGGTAGCCGTAGTGGCGGATGCGAAGGGTCGTCGCCTCGAACCGCTCCGGCAGGTACGTCGGCATCCGGTTCGCCTTCTGCTCGTGGATGCGCCCCTCGAAGCGGTACTCCGGGCGGTTGCGGAACAACCGCAGCGCCAGGTGCGTGACGGACGTGCCCGCCTCCTCGCCGCCGGTGTAGTTCGTCTCGACGAGGTGGAAGCCCTCGCGCCAGGTGCGGCCGAGCAGCGGCCGGATCTTCGCCGCGTCCTCCGGCATCAGGTGCTCGTCGGCGTCGAGGTAGAGCAGCCAGTCGCCCTTCGCGGCGTCGAGGCCCGCGTTGCGGGCGTCCGAGAACGAGCCGTTCCACGGGAAGTGGATGACCCGCGCGCCGAAGCTCTCCGCGATCTCGACGGTGCGGTCGGTGGAGCCCGTGTCGACGACGACGATCTCGTCGACGCCCGAGGCGACCGCCTCGAGGCAGCCCGGGAGCATCTCCTCCTCGTCCTTGACGATCATGCAGAGCGAGACCGTCAGCCCCTTCGCCGGCCCGGCCGCCGCCGCGACGCGGCGCGCGCGGACGCCGAGGCCGCGGACGCGCAGCGCGAGCGGCCCGAGCAGGCGCAGGCGGTCGTTGTGGCGCTTCTGCTGCCGCACTGCGGCGAGGTTGCCCGCGACGTGCGGCAGCGTCGGGTCGAGCTTGCGCACCGTGCGGAAGAGCGCCTCGGCCCCGCCCAGCTCGGCGAGCTCGTACAGCAGCACGCCGGCGTAGTTGAGGAGCACCGGCTCCGACGGCTCCGCGTCGAGCGCGGTGAGCAGCCCGTCGGCCGCCGTGGCGTAGATGCCGCCCCAGCTGTCGGCGGCGCCGCCCCGCTCCAGGTCGGAGAAGACCGCCTCGGTCAGCGCCCGCCGCCCCTGGAACGCCCGCTGCGGCTCGTTCCAGTCGGCCACCTCCGCGTACAGCTGCGCGAGCGCCTCCTCGTCGCGGCGGCGCACCGCCTGCTCGGCGCTCGCGACCGTGCGGGCAAGCAGCCGCTGCCACTCCCTGGGGGTGCGGGCGTCGTTGCGGGTACCGGTCTCGAGGGTGGCGATGCGAAGCGGCATGGGTCTCCTTAGCTGAGCAGGGAGCGGAGGGCGTCGGGCTCGGGCTCGAGCACGCGGCGGGCGCGGGCGGGGCGCGCGGGGCCGGCGCAGACGAACGCGTCGGCGGTCAGCTCGAGCGCGCCGGCGGCGAGCGTCGAGGAGTCGGCGACGACGATGTCGCCGAGCGCGTCGGCGTCGATCGCCGACCGGTCGAGGAAGGAGCTGATCGACGCGGTGGCGGTCGCCTCGTCGGCGGCCGGCAGCACGAGCGTCGTGTCGTCGTCGGGCCCGAAGGCACGGGCGTACGCGGCGAGCGCCGGCGTCCAGGTCTCCGGATTGCCCCAGTCGGCGTCGACGGCGAGCACGACGTGGCGCGCGCCGGGGATGACGGCGGGGGCGATGGTGCGGATCGGCTCACGGCCGGCGAGCGCGTCGAGCCGGGCGGCGGCGCGGGCGCCGGCCGCGTCCCACGAGAAGCGCTCGGCGTGCGGCCGCGCCCAGGCGGCGCGCAGCGCGCGGGCGCCGGGGTCGGCGGCGGCGCGGAGCGCGTCGACGAGGGCGTCGAGGTCGGGCTCGAGCAGGAAGCCCTCGCCGGCGGGCCGCATCTCGCCGGTCAGCGCGCCCGCCAGGAGCGGCACACGCTCGGAGGGGACGCGCCAGGCGCAGGCGTCGGAGGCGAACTCGTCGGTGGGCCCGCCGGCGGTGACGACGAGCGGCTTCCCGCACGCGAGCGCCTCGAGCGCCGGCAGGCAGAAGCCCTCGCCGCGGTACGGCTGCACGACGCAGTCGGCCGCCCGGTAGAGGGCGGGAATCTCGTCGTAGTCGAGGTGCTCGTCGAGCGCGAGCAGCGCCGGTGAGCCCTTGCGCTCGCGGAACGCCGCGATCGCGGCCTCGGCGGTCTGGCCCCGGTAGTACGTGCCGGCGCCGAAGCCCTTCAGCACGAGCAGGACGTCGTCGTCTGCCGTGAAGGCGCGGCCGTAGGCCTCGAGCAGCAGGTCGATGCCCTTGCGGTAGGTCGTGCCGCCGACGAAGAGGAAGACCGTCTCGGGCCGCGCGGGCAGCGGTCGCGCCGGCCCGTCGGGGTCGAAGCGGTCGAGGTCGACGCCGTTCGGCACGACGTGCACCAGCTCGGGCGCGACGCCCGCGGCCAGGTACGACCGGCGCGAGTATTCCGATGCCGTCCAGACCTCGTCGACCCGCTCGCGGATCCGCTCCGCCCAGAGCGCCGGCGCCTCGCCGAACTCCCAGGGCTGGTAGATCGCGAACGGCCCGGCCGTCGGCGCCTCCCAGCTGGGCGGCCAGTGGGCGGCGACGCCGATGGCGTCGGTGCGCAGCGGGGGCGACTCCGCCGGGATCCGCGCGACCTCGACGCCGAGCCGCTCGAGCGCGGCGACGAGACCGTCGTTGACGACGGCGAGCGAATGGCCGGAGGCGAAATCGCCACGCCAGGCGCAGCGACCCGTGACGGGGACGTCGGTCACGCCTCGGTATTCGGCCTGCTCGAGGCCGCGTTTAGGCGGCCCAGGCCAGCTCGGCCTGTCGGCGCAGCTCGGCCGGATCCTCGCCGGGGCGCAGGACGGCGTCGACGCGGGCGAGCAGGCCGTCCGGGTCGGCGACGTCGAGCAGCGCGAGCATGTCGGGCGCGCCGTCGCCGTCGAGGCCCGCCTCGGCGATCGCCTGCTCGAGCGCGGGCAGGTTCGCCGCCGCCGCGTGCAGGACGAGCGTCGCGTCGTCCTCGGCGCCGAACGTGGCGCCGTAGGCGCGCAGGAGGAGCGGGTCGGCGACCGCGTCGTCGCCGGCGACGAGGACCGCGAAGCGCCGCGCGCCCGGGATGCGGCTCGCGCGCGTGCGGCGGTCGGCGGTCGCGCCCTCGTAGTGGGCGAGCAGCTCGTCGAGGTAGGCGTCGAAGCCCTTCGGCGCCGGAATCGCCCGCTGCATCCGCCCCAGCAGGTCGCGCTCGTCGACGAACCGGCGGAGGGCCGCGGCGAGCGCGTCGGGGTCGCCGTGCGGCACGAGCAGGCCCGTTTCGCCGTCGGCCACGAAGTCGGGGATGCCGCCGACGCGGCTCGCGACGACGGGCGTGCGCGCGGCGAGCGCCTCGGCGACGACGAGCGGCGCGCAGTCCTCCCACACCGACGGGACGCAGACCACGTCGACCTGCTCGAGCAGGAGCGGCAGCTCACGCGGGGCGTAGCCGCCGTGGAAGCGGACGACGCCCGCCCCGTCGAGCGCGTGCAGCTGCTCGACGTAGCCGTCGGCGCCGCCGCCGAACAGGTGCGCCTCCACCTCGTCCGGCGAGAACGCCTGCAGCGCGCGCACGAGCACGTGCACGCCCTTGTGGGCGTAGAGGCTGCCGATGAAGCCCACACGCAGCGGCCGGTCGAGCGCCTCGACCGGCGCGCGACCCTCGCCGACCTCGCGCCAGAGCCAGTCGACGCTCTCCGGCTGCTGGTGCAGCACGTGGATGCGCGAGCCGTCGTGGCCGGCGCGCTCGAACAGCTCGCGGACGCGGTGCGAAACGGCGAGGTGGCGGTCGACGTGCTCGCCGAGCATCGTGCGGCCGGCGAGCAGCCGCTCCCGATAGGCGTCCTCGCGGCCGCGCTCGCCGAGGCAGGGAGCGCAGTTCCCGCTCTCGTCGGGCCCGTCGCAGAGCGACAGGTCGTCGCGGAACAGGTACATGCGCGGGCAGATCGGCCAGTAGTTGTGCGAGGTGTAGACGGTCGGCACGCCCGCCGCGTCGAGCGCGCGCGGCAACGCCATCGAGAAGCCGAGCAGGCTGTGCAGGTGCGCCACGTCGGGCTGGAGCTGGTCGACGAGCTCCTCCACGATCTGCTCGACGCGCACGTCCTCGATCTCGCGCTCGGGATGGTGCGGGTCGTTGAAGCGCGAGGGCCGGTTGTAGAGCGCGAGCAGCCGCACGCCGTCCTCGACGGACGCCTCGAGGTGGTACGGCGGCCGCCCCGGCAGCTCCTCGACGGGCGCGTACAGCACGGTGACGCGGTGGCCGCGGCGCACGAGTGCCTTCGCGATCTGTCGCGGCAGGATCGTGCCGCCGCCCTCGTCGGCCCAGCCGACCATCGTGAAGAGCACGTTCAGCCCGTCGCCGAAGCCGTCCTCGGCGAGGATGCGGCGCTCGTCGACCTGCAGCACGCCGCGCCAGCGCTCCAGGAACAGCCGGCGCCCGCGCGCCTCGGGCGTGTCGGCGCCCTTCTCGTAGTGGAACTGCTCGAGCCCGACGAGCCGCTTCGTCTGCGACTCCAGGTGCGTGACGACCGAGTCGGGCCGGTAGACGACCTTCGCGCCCGTGGCGCGCGCCTTCAGGCACAGGTCGAGGTCCTCGTGCCCGTTCCAGTAGGCCTCGTCGAAGCCGCCGACCCGCTCGAAGAGCTCCCGGCGGATCGCGAGGCAGGCGCCGGTCACCAGCTGCAGCTCGCGCCGGTGCGAGACGTGGGGCGCGTCGGCCGGCTGGCAGAGGTAGACGTGGTAGGGCGAGGGGTCGCCGTCGCGCTCGCCGATCGCGACGCCGGCGTGCTGGATCGTCCCGTCGGCGTACAGCAGCTTCGAGCCGACGACGCCCGTCTCCGGGCTCTCGTCCAGCTCGGCGAGGACGGCGTCGAGCCAGCCCGGGTGCGGGATCGTGTCGTTGTTCAGGAAGAGGACGACATCGCCGCGGGCGAGCGCCGCGCCCTGGTTGCAGGCGGCCGAGAAGCCGCGGTTCTCGCCGTTCAGGACGGCGCGCAGGCGACCGGCCTCCTCCGCCTCGCGCAGGAACGCGGGCGTGCCGTCGGTGGAGGCGTTGTCGACGACGACGATCTCGTAGGAGCCGGGCGCGGCGGTGCGCTCGATCGCGTCGAGGCACTGGCGGGTCAGGTCGAGGTGGTTGAACGTCGGGACGACGATCGTGACGCGCCTCACGCCACCTCCCGGCGGAGGGGGCGGTAGGCGGCGGCCCGGGCCTCCTCGACGAGCTCGCGGATGCGCGGTGCGAGCGTCTCGGCACTGCAGGCAGCGGCGACCGCGGCGGCGCGCCGCTCGCGGGCGTCCGCGCTCACGTCCACGACCGCGAGGTGCGAAGGGGCGTCGGCGCCGAGCACGGCCGCGGCCGTGCCGGGCGCGCAGACGGGCGCCGTCCCGACTGCGGCCGCGAGCAGGGCCCGGCGCTGGAAGAGGTCGGTGGGATCGGCGCAGAGGACGACGTCCGCCTCGCCCGCCGCCGCTGCGAACGCGAGCTCGCACGTGATCGGGGGGAGCACCGTCGCCGCCGGGAGAAGCTCGCGGCACCAGCTGTCGAACGACGGCGAGGCGACCGGAGGGACCACGCGGACCTCGCCGGAGAAGGACGCGGCTTCGTCGAGCGCGCGCCTCGCAGGTTCCTCCTCGGCGGGCAGCACCACGAGGAGTCCGCGCCCGCCGGGGAGGCAGGGCAGGTCGGGAAGCGCCGGCGGCAGATACTCGATCAGCGTCGCCGGCGCGCCGGCTGCTCGCAGCCCGGCGACGAGCTCGGGCGTGGCCGCCCAGATCGCGACCGCTGCCGGCAGCGCCTCGGGCAGGTGGGCAAGTCGCAGGACGGTCGCCGTCGACGGCGGTACGGGGACTCCCGCCGCAGCAGGGACGTGGATGCGGACGGCTCCGTCGGCCGCCGGCCGCAGGCGGGCGGCCCGGAGCAGCGCGTGCTCGGACGGATCGCGCAGGCTCGGACCGACGAAGGTCTCCATCCGGTCGCGCGCCGCGGGTGCGAGGCCCGCGAGCTCGAGCGAGCGGAGAATCGCGCGCGTCTCGGCGGCGCAGGCGCCCAGACCGGACACCGATCCCTCCACGACGACGCGCGAGCCGAGCGGGCTCGCGAGCGGCGCGACGCCCGGACGCTCCGTGTCGATCCGCGCGTCGAACAGCTCGCGGACCACGTCCGCGTCGTCGTTCAGGAGATGCTCCCAGCGGTTTCGCAGGATCCGGTCGTTCTCGGCCATGTTCCAGCCGTGGCCACGCGTGGCGCTCTCGTCGTGGATCACGTGCGTGGCGCCGCGATAGACGTTCCGGTAGCCGGCGACGCGGGCGCGCAGGCAGAGGTCGACGTCCTCGTAGCCGTTCGCGTACGCCTCGTCGAAGCCGCCGAGGTCGAGGAAGAGCTCGCGGCGCATCGCGACGCAGGCAGCGGTGACGACGTCGAGGTCGAACGTGCCCTGCGCTGCGGGCAGGTCGCCCGGCTCGTGCTGGAACAGGTGGAACGCCTGGATCCCGAAGGGGCCGTCGGCGCGCCACGCCACGCCGGCGTGCTGGATGGTCGAGTCGGGGTAGAGGAGACGGATGCCGACGGCGGCGACGTCGGGTTCCGACGCGGTCTCGACGAGCGGGTCGAGCGCTCCGGCAGGGACGATCGTGTCGTTGTTGAGGAACACGAGGATGTCGCCGCGCGCGGCGCGGGCGCCGTCGTTGTTGCCGCCCGAGAAGTTGCGGTTCTGCGGCTCGACGATCACGGTGGCGCGGTCCTGCCAGCTCGTGAACAGCTCCGCGGTCTCGCCGTCGTCGGGCGACGCATTGTCGACGAGCACCAGCTCGACCGATCGACCGAGCTCGGCGCCGTACGCGGTCTCGAGGCTCGCGAGGCAGCGCGCGCTCAGCGCCGCCTTGCCGTAGCCGACGACGACGATCGAGAAGCGCGGGGTCACGTGCGCTCTTCCAGGACGAGATCGAGTCCGTCCTCGTCCAGGCAGAGGCCGTCGAGGGCGACGCGGTCGCAGTCGTCCACGAGGACGAGCGTGTCGGGGGCGTCGCAGGAGTCCAGACCGGCTGCGACCGCCCGGCGCTCCACGTCCGCGAGCTGGCCCGCCGACGCGACGACGACGAGGGTGACGTCGGCGTCGGCCGCGACCGTGCCGGCGAACCGCTCGAGCAGTCCGGTCTCCAGCGCAGCGTCCCCGGTGGTCCCGATCGCGATCGAGCGGGCGTCGGCGGGGCGCGTGCGCGTGTCGGCCGACGCGTCGAGGGCTGCCGGAAGCAGTCGCGTGAGCGCGGCCTGCGCAGGCCCGTGCGTCGGGTCGTGCCCGAGCGCCTCGAAGAGCGCACGTGCGGCCGCCTCCGGACCGACCGCGCCGACGCAGCGCTCGGCCAGCGCCACGGCCGCGTCGGCGCGCTGCCCGTCGATGCGGAACGGGGACGGGTCGCTCTCGAGCGCCTCGCGCAGCTGGACCTGGAGCGCCCAGACGCAGTCGACGAGGCTCGAGAGCGGCGCGCGGCTGTGGTTGAGGTGCGTGAGGATCCAGCGGCGGAAGCGGATCTCGTCCCAGAGCCGCCCGGCGCGGCTGCCGCTCATGTTCGAGCCGTGCCGCCGGTAGAGATTGACGGGAACCTCGACGTGGTCGATCTGCGCCACCTCCGCGATCCGGACGGCGATCCACCAGTCCGGGAACGCGGCGGCGGGGGGGATCGGCAGGATCCGCGGCAGCAGCGATGCGCGGAAGACGCTTGCTCCGCCGGACACGAAGTTCCCGCCGAGGAGCTTCCCGAAGATGTCTCCGCGGCCGAGCGGCGGCGTCTCGCTGTGGAAGAACGACTCGGAGAGGGTCGTCCCCGACTCGTCGATCAGGCGCATGTCGCCGTGGACGAGGCCGAGCTCCGGGCGGCGCTCCAGCTCGGCGACGAGGACCGCGAGACGGCCCGCGGGCCACTCGTCGTCGCCGTCGAGCAGGCAGACGTACGTTCCCGTCACCGCCTCGAGCCCGGTGTTCACGGCCGCGAGGAAGCCCGCGTTCCGCTTGCGGACCACGCTGATCCCCTCGAAGCGGCGCAGCACCTCGGCGGTGCGGTCGGTGGAGCCGTCGTCGACGACGACCAGCTCGAGGTCGCCGTCGAGCTCCTGCGCGAGTGCGCTGTCGAGGGCGCGCCCGATCCACCGCTCCATGTTGTAGGCCGTGACGACGCAGCTGACGAGCGGCCGGCCGGGTGCGCGGTGCGCGTGGCGACGGGGCGTGGCGACTGCGGTGCTCATCGCGCCCACGCGCCGAGGTCGGGTGCAGGGAACGGCACGACCTCGATGATCGGCGGCCGGTCGACCGGATTGAGCGCCATGCCGGTGTCTCAGGCCGCGGCCGTCGCCGTCGAGCGCAGCACGGCGACGAGGTCGTCCATGGTGTCGCCGTCGAACCCGTGCAGGTCGGGCCAGCTCCGGCCGAGGGCAGCGCTGGCGCTCGCCGCGAGGCGCGGCTCGTCGACCTCCGTCGTGACGATCACCTCGGGGGCGTCCTCCGCTGCGAAGCCGAGCCGCTCCGCCAGCTCGACGACCGCGTCGAGCGTGGCCGGCTCGGCCAGGACGATCAGCGCGACGTCGTCGCTTGCCGAGAATCGAGCCGCGAAGGCCGACATCAGAGCCGGCTCGCCGACGAGCTCTCGTGCGCGCGCCGCCACGATCGACCGGCGTGTGAGCTCCGGCAGGCCCTGCTCCTGCAGCCCGGCGCGCTCGACCGCGCGGGCGAGGACCCAGCGGGCCTCGCCGCTCCAGGGATCGTGCGCCGCCGCCTGGATCGCGAGCCGGAGCGCCTCGGCGAGCCGGCGGTCGCGGAGCGCGCGCAGCGCGCTCGCCGCGGCGGTCGCCGCCGCAGCAGCGTCGGTCGAGAGGAGGTCGCGAGGATCCGCTCCCAACCCCTCGGCTGCCGATGCCAGGACCTGCTCGAAGCTCGCGAACGACTCGAGCAGCGCGTCGAGGTCGACCTGGCCGACGACGGGGCTCGACAGGACGGCCTGCCGGAACCGGGCCTCGCCGTGGATCTGCGTCGCGAGCTGACGGCCCGTCGCGCCCAAGTTCATGTTCTCGCCGTGCAGCCGGTAGCGGTAGACGACCTCGGGCAGGTAGTGGATCTCCGCGATCTCGGCGATCCGCACCAGCATCCACCAGTCCTCGAAGACGACGTCCTCGGGGATGGGGTGGAAGTGCGGGACGAGGCTCGTCCGGAGCATGACCCCGCCCGCGCCGACGCAGTTCTGGCGGACCAGGCGCGAGAGGAGCCGGCCGCTCGGCGGCTCGACGCGGGCGTACTCGAACCACGACGGGTGGATCACCCTGCTCTCCCGGTCGATCACCTCCATGTCGCCGTAGACGAGTCCGACCTCCGGGTGCTCCTGGAGGTAGCGCAGCTGCGACCAGACCCGGCCGGGGGGCAGCTCGTCGTCGCCGCCGCAGAAGACGAGGAACTCGCCCGTCGCCTCCTCGTAAAGGCGGTTCACAGCGCTGATCACGCCGCCGTTCTCCTTCCGGACGTACCGGATGCGGCCGCCGTAGCGCGATGCGACGTCCATCGTCCCGTCGGTGGAGCCGTCGTCGACGAAGACGATCTCGAGGTTCGGGTAGTCCTGCGCCAGCGCGCTCTCGATCGAGCGGGCGATGAAGCTCTCGTGGTTGTAGGCCGTGCCGACGATGCTGACCCTGGGGAGCGCGTCTTCGCGGTTCGCCACGGCGTTAGCGGAGGTCGACAAGCCAGCGGTCGTAGACAAGTGCACGTGCGCCGAATCCCTCCTTGTTGCGGAGGAGGCCGTGGTTGATCGAGCCGTCGCGCTCGTTCGAGATGCCGAAGTCGAACCACGGATGGTCGGCGTAGACGGTTCCGAGCAGGTGGTCGAACAGCGCGTCTCCCGCGCGGAGCTGCCGTCCCGTCTCCGAGGCGCCGATGTACTGCGCGTGCGCGACCCTGGACGTCTCGTACATGACGACGCCGGCGACGAGCTCGCCATCGTGGCGCGCCGTGAAGAGCCGGATGCCCTCCGGAAACCGATCCGCGAGCAGGCGGAGCTCCGCCGCCGTGTGCACCGGTTCCGCGCCGTGCCGCGCGAGGAGCACGTCGCGTTCGAAGGCCATGAACTCCTCGATCGCGTCGGAGGGTCCGATCTCGAGCCGGGCCGTGAGGCCCTTCGAGACCGCCCGGCGACGCTCGGCCGAGTACGGCGGGGCATCGCCGCCCCGCCGGGCAGCGCTGATATCCCGGCGGACGAGAATCGCCCGTCGCGACGCCAGCCACGCGAGGTCCTCCTCCGCAGGATGCACGTGGTACGGGTGCGGAACCGGCTTGTAGACGAGGCGATCGAAGCCGTTCAGCCGAAGGGCGTCGGCCGCGGCGTCGAGCGCCGCGATCGTCTTCGCCGTCGTCAGCGTCGGAGAGGAGAGGAGGCCGCCGAACGTGAGCCCACCGTGCGAGACGGCCTCGTCGCCGTGGCGCGACAGCGGGAGCGCCGCCGCCGGCTCGCCCCGATGGACGAGCACGAGAGAGCAGTCCGCGAACCGGTCGGCGTGGTAGTCCATGTAGCCGCGCTCGAAGAGGAAGTGGCGCTGCCTGGCAGACCGCGCGAGCTCGTCCCAGACCTCGGCGAGGCTCGGCTCGTACCGCTCGACCGTCCACTCGGTCCGCACGAGCGTCATCCCAGTCCCTCCGCGACGGCGACGCCGAAGCCGGTCTCGCCGTAGTTGTTGCCGTTGTAGAAGAGGTACGTGCCGTGCGGCGTCGGCAGCAGACACGAGAGGCAGACCATCTCGCTGTCCCAGCCTGACGTCGAGACGTCGATCCCGGCGCGGTCGTCGCGTCGCTCCCAGGCGACGCCGTCGGCCGACTCGGCGTAGCCGATGCGGTAGCCGAGCGCGACCGTCCGGAGCGAATACCACATGCGGAGCGTCCCGCCATCGTCGAGCACCGAGGGCCGGCCGAAACCGAGCTCGCCGGCCTGCGGGCGCAAGCAGACGAGCCCGGAGCGCCCCCACGAGACGCCGTCGGCGGACTCGAGGTAGCGGAGGTCGTAGGTCGGTTTCGCTCCGACCCACGCGCTCCCGCCCGCGTACCACATCCGCCAGCCGGCGCCGCCGCGGCGGACGTGGACGCCCGTTCGCGTGATCAGCTCGCCGTCGCTGCGATCGAGGACAGGCGCTTCGGAGACGCGCTGGAAGCTCTCGCCCCCGTCGGCGCTCTCCGCCAGGCCGGTGAAGAGGAAGTAGCGGGCCCGCACGCCCAGCTGCCAGCCCGCGTAGTACAGACGCAGGCGGCCGTCGACCTCGCAGATCGAGAGCGGCGTGACGCCGTTGTCGTCGAAGCAGCCGGGGGCGCCCACGTCGAGGGCCGGCCGCTCCGAGACGGCGAGCACGCGCGTCGGATCGCGGCCGTCGACGTCGACCCACCCCAGCCGGCCGACCCGCTCGACGTCCAGGAACGCGCAGAAGACGCGGATCCGGTCGCCGCCGTCCAGCAGATGAGGAGTGGGGCAGTACGCGTGCGTCTGCTGCCACGGTCGCTGTCCGGCCGCGACATACACCCGGCCGAGCTTGCGCCAGTTCACCTGCCCGGCTCCTCCACTCCGAAGATCGCGAGCGTGCTCTCGTCCTTCCGATCGGAGCGAGCCGGCCTCCAGAACGCGCCGTCCTCGGTGCTGCGCGTGAGGACGACGTGGGGGCCGATCCAGTTGTCCCGGCCGATCGCGATGTCGTTGACGATCGTGGAGTTGACGCCGACGAAGCTGTTGTCGCCGATCTGGACCGAGCCGGACACGACTGCGTGCGAGGCCACGAAGACGTTGTCGCCGACGGTCGAGTGATGGCCGATGTGGTTGCCGCTCCACATGACGACGTTGGAGCCGACGCGGACGAACGGCTGGATCGTGTTGTCCTCGAAGATGAAGACGTGCTCGCCGAGCTCGACGTTCCGCCAGACGAACGCGCGGCTGGAGACATAGCTGGCGAGGCTGAACCCCTTTGTCTTCGCCTCGGCCGCGAGGCGGGCGCGGACGCGGTTCATCTTTCCGTACGTGAGGGCGGCGTACACGCTGTGCGCTGCCGGGTCGAGTTCGTGCTCGAGGCGCTCGAACGGCAGGACGGGCAGCCCGCGGAACTCGTCCCGCTTCAGATACGCGGACTCGACGCTGAACGCCACCACGTCGTACTCGGAGTCGTGGGTGAAGTACTCGTGGGCGATCTCGGCGAACAGGCTGTCTCCGACGATCACGAGCTGTCTCCGACGGGGCATCTCATGGCCTCCCGATGAGTAGGTCCTCGCGCCGGTTCGCCATCGGCAGGTCGCCCGGCTGCGGCACGATCCAGCCGTGGAACCCCGCGGCGCGGGAGCGGGTGAGCAGCCCGAGCACCACGCCGTCGTCGATCTCGCCCGGGTCCGAGGTGTTGAAGCACACCACCGGGTCCTCGTCGAGTCCCGACCAGGCGCGGTGATGCGCGGCTCCCGCGGCACTCGCGAGGAAGCGCTTGCGCATCGCGGCGTTCGGCACGTCGCCGGCCAGGAAGCGGCCGCCGGGCGCCAGCAGCGACAGCGCCGCGTCGACGAACCCGAAGATCGACGCCTCCGCGAACGCGTACTGGACCACGCTGTAGGCCAACACCGCGTCGGCCCTGCCGCGGATGTCCGCGAGCGACTCGAGGCAGTCGGGAAAGCGCCCGGGGATCTTCGTCACGCCCGACCGCTCGGGGTGGTGGGCGAGCATCTCGGCGGAGTCGACGAGCACGAGCCGGTGCCGCGCGCGCGCACAGTGCTCGACCAGGGCGAGCGACAGCGGCGAAGAGCCGGGGCCGATGTCGACGACGAGGGCGTCGCGGCCCGCGAGCGCCGGCAGCTTCAGCACGATGTCGTCGAGAATCGCCTGCTCCGCCCCGGCACGGTAGGTCTCGGGGAACCCGACCCGCTCGTTCGGCCCCAGGGACGGATCGCAGGCCATGCGCCGGAAGTCGTCGAAGGTCAGCCCGCCGAAGCGGACGTGGTCGGCGGCTCGTTGCATCAGGCGGTCGCGAACGCTGCCCGGCCGGCGGGCGCGAGCAGGAGCAGGGTCGAAGTCGAGCGGGACGGCACGATTCGCGCCGGTCAATCGGCCGGACGGCCCGATAGTGAAGGACCTCAACTGCGCTGTCGCACGTCCGATGACCGCTCCGACCCCCGATGTGCCTCGACCGCTGCCAGCTCGTGGAGCTCCCGCGCGTGAACGACGCTCGCGGGAACCTGACCTTCATCGAGAGCGAGCGGCACGTCGACTTCCAGATCCGCCGGGTCTACTACCTCTACGACGTCCCCGGCGGCGCCGAGCGCGGCGGCCACGCGCACAAGCAGCTCCACCAGCTGTTCGTCGCGATGTCCGGCAGCTTCGACGTCGTGCTCGACGACGGGCACGACCGCCGGCGCGTTCACCTGAACCGGTCGTACACCGGCCTCTACGTGCCCGAGATGGTGTGGCGCGAGATCGACAACTTCTCGTCGGGCTCCGTGTGCATGGTGCTCGCGTCGGAGGTCTACGACGAGGACGACTACTTCCGGGACTACTCGGAGTTCGTCGCGGCGGCGGACGAGCGGGCCTCGCGGCTCCGCTCGCTCCGGCGCGTCGCATGACCGTCCCGTTCGCCGATCCCGGCGCCGGGTACGTCGAGCTCGCCTCCGACCTCGACCGGGCCTACCGGCGCGTCATGGACTCGGGCTGGTACGTGCTGGGAGACGAGGTCGAGGCGTTCGAGCACGAGTTCGCCGAGTCCTGCGATGTCGCGTTCGCCGTCGGCGTCGGGAACGGCCTCGACGCCCTGGCGCTCGCGCTGCGCGCCGCCGGGGTGGGGCGGGGGGACGAGGTGATCGTCCCCGCGCACACGTTCGTCGCCACCTGGCTCGCCGTGGCGCAAACCGGGGCCGAGGTCGTCCCGGTCGACGTCGAGCCCGACACGCTGCTGCTGGACGTCGACGCAGCCCGGGCGGCCGTCGGGCCGCGAACCGCGGCGATCGTCCCCGTGCACCTCTACGGGCATCCCGTCGACATGGACGCGGTGCGCGCGCTCGCGGCGGCCTCGTCCCTCTTCGTGCTCGAGGACGCGGCTCAGGCCCACGGGGCACGGTGCCGCGGCTGCGAGGTGGGCTCCCTGGGCGACGCCGCGGGCTTCTCGTTCTACCCCGGGAAGAACCTGGGTGCGTTCGGCGACGGCGGCGCCGTCACGACCTCCGACGAAGACCTCGCGGAGCGCGTCGGCCGCCTTCGCGCCTACGGGGCGTCGCGGCGGTACGTCCACGACGAGGCCGGCTGGAACTCGCGCCTCGATCCGCTCCAGGCGGCGTTCCTGCGCGCGAAGCTGCCCGCCCTGCGGGAGTGGAACGCGCGCCGGGCGGCGGTCGCGGCGCGGTACCTCGACGAGCTGGAGGGCGTCGAGCTGCCGACGGTGAGGCCGTGGGCCGACCACGTCTGGCACCTCTTCACGGTGCGGCACGAGCGTCGCGACGCGTTGGCGCGGCATCTCGCCGAGCACGGCGTGGGGACGCTCGTCCACTACCCGATCCCGCCGCACCTCAGCGGCGCCTTCGCCGACCTCGGCCTGGGCAAGGGCGCGTTCCCGGCGACCGAGAGCGCCGCGGCGACGCTGCTGAGTCTCCCGATGGGTCCCCATCTCGACGACGAGCAGGTCGACCGCGTCGTCGCGGCCGTCAACGGCTTCGCCGGTTGAGGCGCCCGTGGCCCGCCCGCTCGCATACCTCGACGTGCGGCAGCGCGTGGTCGCCCTCCTCGCGGACGGAGGCGGTGCTGCCGGCTTCGGCTGGGTCGACCCGTATGCCGGTCAGGCGGACGATCTCCTCCGGGTGCTCGAGCGGTGTCCCGCCGAGCCGTTCCTGCTCAACGCGTGCGGCGTGCTGCTGCACGAGCTGACCCGCCGCGACGCCGCCGCGACGCTCTTCCGGGCCGCGCTCGCGCTCGACCCCGAGCTGCCCGCGGCGGCCGCGAACCTCGCCGCGGCCTCGGCGGGCGGCGGCCCGGCGCTCGACCGGCCCGGGCTCGATGCGCTCGCCCGCCGCGCCCGCACGGTGGCCGCCCGCGCGCGGCCCGCCGAGGGGCTGACCGTCTCGCTGTGCCTGGTCGTACGCGACGAGGAGGAGCTGCTGCCCGGCTGCCTGGCCTCGGCGGCGGACGCGGTCGACGAGCTCGTCGTGGTCGACAGCGGCTCGACCGACGGCACCGTCGCGATCGCGGAGAGCTTCGGCGCGCGGGTGCTGCACGTGCCGTGGAGCGGCTCGTTCTCGGAGGCGCGCAACGCCGGGCTCGAGCAGGCGACCGGCGACTGGATCCTGATGCTCGACGCCGACGAGCGGCTCGCGCCCGGCGCCGCGCCGGCGCTGCGGACGCTGCTCGGCCGCACCTGGCGGGAGGCGTTCCTGCTGCCGCTGACCAGCCCGACCGGGCCGCAGACGGCGCTCCGCCATCCGGCGCTGCGCCTCTGGCGGAACCGGCCCGGCTATCGCTTCGCCGGCCGCGTGCACGAGGCGCTCGCCGGGCTTCCGACCGGGCTGCCCGAGCGGTTCGAGCTCGCTCCGGTCGGGATCGAGCACCTCGGCTACCTGCCCGAGCACGCCGCCGCACGCGGCAAGACCGCGCGCAACCTGGCGCTGCTGGAGCTCGAGCCGCCGGGCCCGGCGCGCTCGTTCGACCTCGGCAGCGAGTACCTGCGCGCAGGCGAGCTCGAGCGGGCGGCGGAGCATCTCGACGACGCCTGGCTCGGCATCTGCGGCGACCCGGGCTGGCCGGCGGTCGGATTCGCGCCGCTGCTCGCCGCGCGCGCCGCCCGCACGCGCCGCGAGCTCGGCCGCCTGGAGGCGGCGCGCGGGCTGCTCGGCGTCGCGCTGGAGCGGCTGCCCGACTACACCGACCTCTGGTTCGAGCTCGCCGCCTGCGCGACCGCCGCCGGCGACCGCGCCGAGGCGGAGCGCCTGCTCGAGCGCTGCCTCGAGCTGGGCGACGCGCCGCTGCGCTATCCCGCCACGATCGGGGCCGGCTCGCGCCTCGCGCGTGCGCGCCTCGACGAGGTGCGCGGGGGATAAAGACGGGTCGCGGCCGGCCGATAAACAGGCGCGAGACCACGACCGGCCGTACGGGAGGACCATGCTGGACAGGATCCCGCCTGCCTCGTCAGGCGACATCGCGACTTATGGCGCCGCGCGTCAGGTGCGGGAGACCGAGCGCGTCGCGTCCGGCTTCCGCCTCGCCTCGCTGCACGGCCTGCCGGCCACGCCGCCGGCCGAGGTGCTGCACGCGCTCGACGGCGCGGCGCGGGTCGACGAGGAGCTTCGCTCCCGCGGCCTGAACGTCTCGTTCGACGTGCAGCCCCAGGGCGGCGTGCGGGTGCGGCTCGTCGACGGCGGCGGCTCGACCGTGCGCGAGCTCGGCCCGTCCGAGGCGCTCGACGCGCTCGGCGACACGCACTCCCTCGACGCGCTCGGGGTATGAGCGTAGGCTCGACGGAGCTCATCGAAGAGCGGAGCCCCCGGCTTGCCGGGGGTGGAGCGGAAGCATGAGCGTAGGCTCGACGGAGCTCACCGAAGAGCGGAGCCCCCGGCTTGCCGGGGGTGGAGCGGAAGCATGAGCGTAGGCTCGACGGAGCTCATCGAAGAGCGGAGCCCCCGGCTTGCCGGGGGTGGAGCGGGAGCATGAGCTCGAGCGGCAACGCGCTGCAGTCGATCTCGGGCCTCGCGTCCGGGATCGACACGTCCGCGATCGTCAGCGCGCTGATGGGGATCGCGAAGCAGCCCGAGGTCGCGATCCAGAACAAGATCACGGTCGAGACGGCGCGCCAGAACGCCTACAAGGCGGTGCTGAGCGAGCTGAACGACCTGACCACGTCGTACCAGGCGCTCACCGACGTCGGCACCTGGGCTGCCTACCAGGCCGTCGCCTCGAGCGACGAGACCGCCTTCACCGCGACCGCCACCGGCGGCGCCGCGGCCGGCTCGTACACGCTGTCGATCGCGAACCTCGCCCAGGCGAACCAGTACACGAGCAGCTGGGGCACCCCCGGCCAGACGACGGCCACCGCCGACGACACGATCAGCCTCACCGTCGGCGGCAACACGACCAGCATCGCCGTCCACGCCGGCGACAGCCTCGACACGATCGCGAACACGATCAACCAGACGACCGGCGCCCCGGTCTACGCGACGATCTTCAACGGCAACCTCGTCCTCTCGAACAAGCAGACGGGCACCGTGAACGCCGTCAGCGTCACGACCGGCGGCACGTCCGGGCTGTCGTTCACCCAGAACCAGCCGGCGCTCGACGCGAACTACACGTTCAACGGCACGGCCGGCACGAGCGCGACGAACACCGTCACGAACGCGATCGCGGGCGTGACGCTGAACCTGAAGGCGGCCACCACCTCGAACGTGACGCTCAACGTGGGCGCGCCGGCGCCCGACACCGCCGGCATCACCGACAAGCTGAACGCGTTCGTCGACGAGTACAACAAGGTGCTCACCGACATCCAGGACCGGCTTTCGGAGCAGCCGGTGGCGAGGCCGCAGAACGACGCCGACCGCACGAAGGGCGTGCTCTACGGCGACCAGAGCCTGACGCGGCTGCTCTCGCAGCTGCGGAACGCGTTCTCGGACACGATCACGAGCCTCAGCAACCCGCCGAGCCAGTACACGAGCCTGTCGCAGGTGGGGCTCTCGACCGGCGCGGCCGTGGGCACCGGCGACCTGAACAGCGACTCGATCGACGGCAAGCTGGTCGTCGACTCGACGAAGTTCTCGACCGCGCTGAACACGAACTTCGACCAGGTGAAGGCGCTGTTCACGAACCAGACGGGCAGCTACTCGACCGAGGGCCTCGGCCAGCGACTGAGCGGCATCCTGTCGCCGTACACCTCCTCGTCGGTGCTCGGCGGCTACCTGAACACGTCGATCGACGGCGAGACGGCCACCATCTCCAGCCTGAACAGCCAGGTGGCCGACTGGGAGACCCGGCTGGCGCTGAAGCAGCAGACGCTGCAGGCGCAGTTCAACGCGATGGAGACCGCGCTCTCGCAGACGCAGTCCGAGTCGGCGTCGCTGAACCAGTCGATCCTGTCGCTCAAGGGCGGCTGAACAAGAGTCCGGACGCTCTCAACCCGGGCCGGCTGCTGCCGACTACCGGGGCGTCCCCGTCCCACGCCCGACCCGAGGTGCGATGAACCCCTATGTGAACGCCCGGCACGCGTACGCCGAGTCCTCGGTGATGACCGCCTCGCGCGAGCAGCTCGTCGTGATGCTCTACGACGGCGCGATCCGCTTCCTGCGCCAGTCGGCCGAGGCCATGCGCGCCGGCGACCGCGAGAACTGCCGCAACCGCATGCGCCGCGCCGAGGCGATCATCGACGAGCTGAACGGCTCGCTCGACATGAGCTACGGCGAGCTGCCGGGCCGCCTCCGCTCCATCTACCTCTTCTGCAAACGCCAGCTGATCCACGCCAACCTGACGGCCGACGCCGGCGCGATCGACGTCGTCGTCCGCCTGCTCGCGGAGCTTCGGGAGTCGTGGGACCAGGTCGCTCGCTCCACCGAGCTCGCCGTCAGCGCATGACGGGGGAGGCCGCCGTATCCTGGCGGGCCCTCGACGAGCTCGCCGAGCGCGAGGAGGCGGCCGTCGCCGGCCGCCGCTGGAACGACCTGCTGCTGATCCAGGCCGAGCGGCGCGCGGTGCTCGACGCGCTGCCCGCGTCGCTGCCCGCCGAGGCGCGGCCCACGTTCGAGCGGGCGCTCGCCCGGGCCGAGCAGACGCGCGGGACGCTGATGGCCGGGCTCGCCGAGACCAAGAGCGCGATCGAGCGATTGCGCGGCGGCCGCCGGGTCGTCGGCGCCTACAAGCGCGCCGGCACGTAGACGCTCAAGTCCCGCGCCGGACGGCCGACTAAGGAGAGCGGGCCTCACGGATCGAGGTCGCGTAGAACCGAAGCCCACGGACGGGCGCCAATCCGATTTCAGGAGCGGACGCGCCACACATGGGACTCTTCGACCTCACCGATCTCGTCGTCCAGCGCGGGCTGGAGGGCGCCTCGCTGCGCCAGCAGGTGCTCGCGAACAATCTCGCGAACGCGAACACCGCCGGCTTCAAGCGCTCCGACGTCGATTTCCAGTCGAGCCTCTCCGCCGCGCTCGACTCGGGCGACCCGGCGCAGTCGCTGGACGCGCTGACCTTCCAGCCGCAGGCCGACACGTCGACGACGATGACGGCCGACGGCAACAACGTCGACACCGACACCGAGATGGCCGGGCTGACCCAGAACGCCGTCGAGTACGAGGCGCTCGCGGCCGTCGAGCAGCAGCGGTTCGCCATGCTCAAGTCGGCGATGGGGGCTTGAGCATGAGCGTAGGCTCGACGGAGCTCCTCGAGGCGCGGAGCCCCCGGCTTTGCCGGGGATGGAGCGGGGCATGAGCGGGCTCTTCGGCGCCATCGGCATCTCCGCCTCGGGCATGACGGCCGAGCGGCTGCGGATGGACGTCACCTCCGAAAACCTCGCCAACGCCGACTCGACTCGCGGCGCCGACGGGCAGCCGTACCGGCGCCAGGAGGTCGTGCTGCAGCAGGGCGGCCAGAGCTTCTCCGACGCGCTCGGCCAGGCGCAGGCGGGCGTGGAGGTGGCCGGGATCGTCTCGGACCCGTCCCCGGGCCGGAAGGTGTACGACCCCGGCCATCCGGACGCCGACGCGCAGGGCTACGTGACGATGCCGAACGTCGACACGGTCACCGAGATGACCGACCTGATCACCGAGAGCCGCAGCTACGAGGCCAACACGCAGGCGATGCAGACGGCCAAGCAGCTGTACCTCAAGACGCTCGACCTGCTCCGCTGATGCCGATCCCCGTCGGTCCAGTCGGCTCCTTCCAGATCGGGCCGCTCGTCGAGAACGGCTCGGGCGCCGGCTCCGGCGCCGGCACGTCCGGCGGCGGCTTCGGCAAGGCGCTCGCCGACTCGCTCGGCAAGCTCGAGCAGTCGCAGGCCGAGGCCAGCACGCAGGCGCAGGCGCTCGCGACCGGTCAGGCGACCGACGTCTCGAGCGTCGTGATGGCGGTCGAGAAGGCGAGCCTCGAGGTGCAGCTCGCGACCCAGATCCGCAGCAAGGCGACGGACGCGTTCAACGAGATCATGCGGATGCAGGTCTAGCCGGTGAACGTCAGCCGCCTGAGAGAGGGCTGGGGGAGCCTCGAGACGCGCAGCCAGCTGACGCTGGTGGCCGCGGTCGTCGGCGTCCTCGTCACCTTCTACTTCCTCTACAGCTTCGCCGGCAAGCAGAGCTACTCGACGCTCGCGACGGGCCTCGACCCGGCGCAGACCGGCAACTGGGAGAAGACGCTCGCGTCGGCCGGCATCCCCTACAAGGTGGGGACGGGCGGCACCGAGCTCGACGTGCCGAGCGGCAAGATCTCCGACGCGCGGATCGCGCTCGCCGAGAAGGGCGTGCTCGACAGCGGCCAGAGCGCCTTCCAGGCGTTCGACAAGTCGAGCCTCGGCACCACCGACTTCCAGCAGCAGGTGCAGTACCAGCAGGCGCTGCAGACCGAGATCGCGTCGACGATCGAGCAGATCCAGGGCGTGAACAGCGCCACGGTGGCGCTCGTGCTGCCGCAGGACTCGCTGTTCGCCGACCAGCAGTCGAAGGCGTCGGCGTCGGTGCTCGTGAACGGCGGCGGCAACCTCGACCCGTCCACGATCCGCGGCATCGCGCACCTGGTCGCCTCGGCGGCGAAGGGCCTCGACGCGCAGAACGTGACGATCACCGACGACACGGGCGCGCTGCTCTGGCCGACCGCCGACGGCGGCGGTGCGATCAGCACCGCGTCGAAGCTGCAGGCCGACAACCTCTACGCGTCGCAGCTGTCGGCGCAGATCAACTCGCTGCTCGCCTCCACGCTCGGCCCGAACAAGGCGATCGCGCGCGTCCACGCCGACCTGAACGCCGACCAGACGACGCTGAACAAGGTCACGTACGCGAAGAAGGGCGTGCCGCTGACCCAGCAGACGCAGTCGGAGACGCTCAACTCGAAGGGCGGCGGCGCGCAGCTCCCGTCCGGCACGAAGACGAACACGCAGCCGCCGAGCTACGCCGCCGGCGCCGGCGGCTCGAACGGGCAGTCGCAGTACAAGAACTCCACCTCGACGACCACGTTCGGCGTCGACAAGACGATCTCGCACAGCGTCGTCGCGCCCGGGTCGGTCAACCGGCTCGACGTGGCGCTGATGATCGACAAGAGCGTCCCCGCGGCCCAGGTGGCGTCGCTGCAGAAGTCGGTGTCGAGCCTCGTCGGGCTGACGCCGTCGCGCGGCGACACCATCGCCGTCTCGCGCATCGCCTTCGCGAAGCCGCCGGCCGCCACGACCGCGAAGAGCGGCCCGCTGGCGAAGCTCGGCGACCCGATCGGCCTCGCCAAGGACGTCGCCGTCGGCCTGGGCGCGCTGATCTTCCTGTTCGCGATGCGGAGAGCGCTCCGCAGGCGCGAGGGCGAGTCGTCGGTGCCGACCCCCACGTGGCTGCGCGAGCTCGAGGCGGGCGTCACCGTCGCCCAGCTCGAGGCGGGCACGCAGTCGCACCTGCCGGCGCTGCCCGCGGCCGTCACCGAGCGTCGCAACGCGGTGCGCGAGCAGGTCGACGAGATCGCGAACAACTCCCCTGAGGCGATCGCGGCGCAGGTGGCCCAGTGGATGAAGGAGTAGCGACCAAGGCGCTGACGCCCCGGCGCAAGGCCGCCATCCTCTGCGTGGCGCTGGGGCCGGAGGGCGCGTCGAAGATCTTCAAACACCTCCCCGAGGACCTCGTCGAGCGGCTGACGGTGGAGATGGTGAAGACGCAGGACATCGACCCCGAGGAGGCCGAGGCCGTCCAGCGGGAGGTCGTCGAGAACGCGATCGCGCGCGGCTACCTGGCCGAGGGCGGGCTCAAGTACGCGCGCGACGTGCTCGAGCGCGCCGTCGGCATGGACCGCGCGGCCGAGATCCTCGAGCGGCTCGCGTCCTACATCGAGGCGACGCCGTTCGAGTTCCTGCGCCAGACGCCGCCCGACCAGATCTTCGCGTTCCTGCGCGGCGAGCACCCGCAGACGACCGCGCTCGTGATCGCCAACCTGCCCACGAGCGAGCTGTCGGCGAAGGTGCTGGCGATGATCCCGCCGGAGGAGCAGGCGGAGATCGCGCTGCGCATCGCGCTGATGGGCCAGACGCAGCCGGAGGTCGTCAAGGACGTCGCGCGCGTGATGGAGGCGAAGCTCGACATGGTCTTGCAGTCCGAGTACTCCGCCGCCGGCGGCGTCGGCGCGCTGGCCGACATCCTCAACAAGTCCGACCGCGGCACCGAGCGCAACATCCTCGACCACCTCGGGCAGTCGAATCCCGAGCTCGCCGACGAGGTCCGCTCGCTGCTCTTCGTCTTCGAGGACCTGCTCAAGCTCGACGACCGCACCATCCAGCTGGTGCTCAAGGAGACCGACTCCAAGGATCTCGCGCTCGCGCTTCGCGGCGCCAGCGACGACGTCAAGGAACGGATCCTCGCCAACATGTCGCAGCGCGCGTCCGAGACCCTGCGCGAGGAGATGGAGTTCATGCCGCCGCAGCGCCGCCGCGTGATCGAGGAGGCGCAGACGAAGATCGTCGCGGTCGTGCGCCGCCTCGAGGACTCGGGCGCGATCTACGTCGCTCGCGGCGGCGTCGAGGCCGACGAGGAGATGGTGGTGTGAGCTCGTTCGTCTTCGAGGAGCTGGAACCCCACGGCGAGGTGGTCGGCGCCGGCCACACGCCGGCCGAGCGCGCCGCGCGGATCGTCGCCGAGGCGGAGGCGCGCGCGGTCGACATCGAGGCCGAGGCCCGCCGGGCCGGGCACGACGCCGGCTACGCCGAGGGGCTCGTCCGCGCGGCCGAGGAGCTCGAGGCGCCGCGGGCCGCGCTCGCGGCTGCGATCGAGGCGGTCGGCGCCGCCCGCGACGAGCTCGCCGCGAGCGTCGAGCTGCGCGCCGTCGAGCTCGCGGTGGCGATCGCCGAGCGCATCGTCGGCGCCGCCCTCGAGGTGGATCCGGAGCTGGTCTGCAACGTCGTCGCGAGCGCGCTCCGCCGGGTGGTGGAGCGCGACCGGCTCGCGATCGACGTCCACCCCGACGACGCGCCCCTGCTGCGCTCCTGGCTCGAGTCGCAGTCGGAGGTGGCCGTCGCGTCGGTCGAGGTGCGCGCCGAGCGGCGCGTCGGCCGCGGCGGGTGCGTCGTCCGCACCGTCGAGGGCGAGGTCGACGCGCGCGTCTCCGAGCAGCTCGCGCGCGCCGGCGAGGTGCTGCGCGAGGCGTTCGCCGCCCGGGCCGGCGCGTGACCAGCGTCCTCGAGCCGTACGTCGAGGCGATCCGGGTCGCCGACCTGCAGCGCCGGCGCGGCCGGGTGCGCAGCCTGATCGGCCTCGTGATCGAGGCGACCGGCCTGCGCGCCGAGGTGGGCGAGCTCTGCACGATCTCGGCCGGCCGCAACGGCGACGCCGTGGCCGCCGAGGTGGTCGGCTTCCGCGACGGCGCCACACTGCTGATGCCGCTGGGCGAGATGCACGGCATCGGGCCGGGCAACCCCGTCTCCGCCACCGGCAAGCCGTTCCGCCTGCCCGTGGGCGAGGAGCTGCTCGGCCGGGTGCTCGACGGGCTCGGCCGCCCGCTCGACGAGCTGCCGCCTCCCGACGCGGACGAGCACCGCTCGACGGTCGCCGCGCCCCCGTCGCCGCTGCAGCGGGCGCGCATCACGCGCCGGCTGTCGCTGGGCGTGCGCGCGCTGGATGGCTTCGTCCCGTGCGGCACCGGCCAGCGGCTCGGGATCTTCGCCGGCTCGGGTGTCGGCAAGTCGTCGCTGCTCGGGATGATCGCGCGCTCCACCTCGGCCGACGTGAACGTGATCTGCCTGGTCGGCGAGCGCGGCCGCGAGGTGCGCGAGTTCGTCGAGCGCGACCTCGGCGACGCGCTGGAGCGGTCGGTGGTGGTCGTCGCCACCTCGGACGAGCCGGCGCTGGTGCGGATCAAGGCGGCGTTCGCGGCGACGACGATCGCCGAGTGGTTCCGCGACCGCGGCCAGGACGTGGTGCTGATGATGGACTCGGTGACCCGTCTCGCCACCGCCCAGCGCGAGCTGGGGCTGGCGATCGGCGAGCCGCCCGCCGCGCGCGGCTTCACGCCCAGCGTGTTCGCGCTGCTGCCGCGGCTGCTCGAGCGGGCGGGCACCTCGGACGTCGGGTCGATCACCGGCCTCTACACGGTGCTGGTGGAGGGCGACGACATGAACGACCCGGTCGCCGACGCCGTCCGCTCGATCCTCGACGGCCACTGCGTGCTCACGCGCGAGCTGGCGCACCGCAGCCACTATCCGGCGGTCGACGTGCTGCAGTCGGTGTCGCGGCTCCAGGGCGAGGTGACGGAGCCCGAGGTGCGGCGCGCCGCCTCCGAGCTGCGCGAGTTGCTGGCGCTGCACCGCGAGAAGGAGGACTTGATCTCGATCGGCGCCTACAGCCCGGGCAGCGACTCGCGCATCGACCGTGCGATCGAGTTGCTGCCGGCGATCGACGGCTTCCTCCGCCAGCCGGTCGACGAGCCGTGCCCGGCCGCCGAGGCCGACGAGGCGCTCGTCGCGCTCGCCGCCGCCTGAGACCCGTACCTGTCGCGCATCTGCGCCGAAAGGCGAACAAGTGCGTGAAGATTCGCCCACGCGGGCCGCTCGTTGCGGCAAACGCTTCGCGAGGGCCGAAAATCAGGGTCAGACCCGGGTCTGACCCCGGTGTTCGGGAACGCCATGGCCCGAGCGGACAGAGCGGGATGGGCACGGGACGGCTCCTGTTCTCGCTAACGCCGGCCCGCGGCTCGTCGACTACCTTCGGAGCGTGCGCGAGTACGACCAGGACGACATCCGGGCCGCCTTCGCGGCGGCGCTCGGGCCCGATGCGGGCGACGACCCGGTCGCGGCCGAGCTGCAGGACCCGGACGGGCTCGCGACGGCGGTGGCGCTCGAGCTCGCCCGCACGACGGTCGGGCCGTCCGCGCCCGCGCGCGAGCAGGAGGTGGCCGTCGGAGCGACCGCCTGCCTCTGCGGCCTGCTCGTCAGCGCCTGGCTGCCGCCCGCGGCCGCCGGCCTCAGCCGCCGGCTGCTCGACGGCATCGCCACCGTGCGCAGCTTCGGCCGCCACGCCGTGATCGCGCGCCAGTGCGACCTCGCGGCGGTCGCGGAGGTCGAGAACGAACTCGGCCGCGTGCTCGCGACCGAGACCGAGCCGGCGGCCAGCACCCTGCAGCTGTTCGAGCTCGGCCTGGCGATCGGGCTCGGCGCCCGGCCGCTCGAGACCGCGGTCTAGAGCTCAGGCGTAGACGTCGACGAGCCGCGGCTCGTAGGCGACGCGGCCGTAGCCGTACGTGCCCGGCGCGATCGTGCGCGGGGCGGTCGTCGCGATCCGGCGGTAGGCGTCCTGCACCGCGCCGAGCGCCTCCGGGTCGCCACGACCCGTGTCGGGATGGTGCTCGCGCAGCCGCTGCCGGTACGCGCGACGAACCTCCTCCCAGGAGGCGCCGGAGGCGACACCCAGGGTCGCGTGTGCCCGCGTGACGTCCATCGCACAGGGAACGTATCACCCTTTCGGGTGGTTGCGCATCCCGCGGAGCGGTGAACGGGGCCGCGCGGCTAGCCGGAGGCCGCGTCGAAGCGGTCCTGCGCGGCGACCAGGTCGGCCACGCGCGAGGCGGCGAAGGCGAGGTTCGGCGTCGGCGGCGGCAGCCGGCGCGGCAGCTCGCGCTCCGGCTCGATGCCCACGCCCGCGCGCCGCACGAGCACGTCGCACACCTGCACGAGCCCCGACAGCGCCGTCTGCGGCGACGGGCTGTCGTGGTCGCGGATCGCCACGACCAGCTCCAGCGGGTACGACCACCGCTCGGCCAGCAGGGCGCCGAGCTCGGCGTGCGAGAAGCCGAAGATCCAGTCCTCCGCCTCCCAGAACTGCTCACCGCGCGACTCCGCCTCCAGCAGGTAGCGGAACTCCTGCGGCGCGTAGGCGGAGATGGCGTTCAGGCCGAGGTTGTGGAGCAGCCCGGCCGCGAGTGCCCGCTCGTGGTCGACGCCGGCCGGGGCGAGGCCGCGGGCGGCCAGGCCGACGCGGATCGCGTGCCGGTGCAGCTCGTGCCGCGCCCACTCCAGCCCGTCCGCCGGCCGCGCCTCCAGCAGCCGCAGCCCCGGCGAGCCGAGGGCGAGCGCCGCGACGCGCCGGTAGCCGAGTCGGGTGATGGCCGTCGGCAGGTCGGCGATGCGGGCGGCGCTGTACGACGACGCGCTGTTCGCGTGCCGCAGCAGGAGCGCCGAGAACGCCTCGTCGTGGCTCGCCTCCAGCGCGAGCAGCTGCGGGGTCGTCGTCGGCTGCTCGCAGAGCTCCGCGATCCGCAGCAGCGCCGCGTAGTCCCCCACCGGCAGCGCCAGCGCGCGCTCGACGAGCTCCTCGAGGAAGCGCTCGTCGCGCGCCTGCGGTTCCACGGCGGTCATGTCTCTTTCATCGGCCGCCGCTCCTCCGGTCTGAAGACGAACGGACTCGATTCCCGCTCCGGGCGGCCGATTAACCGGGCCGCTCGTCATTCCAAGGAGGAATCACATGGCCGTATCCGATGGTGCGCAGCAGCTCGTCGTGTTCTCGCTCGGTGACGAGGAGTACGCCCTGCCGATCACGCAGGTGCAGGAGATCATCCGCTACACGGAGCCGCGTGCCGTCGCGTCGGAGGAGCCCTGGATCGAGGGCGTCATCAGTCTGCGCGGGAAGATCATCCCGGTGTGCGACCTCGCGGGCCGGCTCGGCCTCGCGAACGAGCGGTTCGACAACGCCAAGATCGTGATCGTCGAGACCGCCGGCGGCACCGCCGGGGTCACCGTCGACGAGGTCGAGGAGGTGCTCACCCTCGGCGAGGAGCAGCTCGACGCCGTCCCGGGCGCCGGCACCGAGTGCATCGAGGCTGTCGCGAAGATCGACGATCGGCTCGTCGTCCTGCTCAACGCCGACGGCATCTTCGCCGGCGCGAGCCTCGGCGCGTCCGCCGCCGTCGCCTGATGCCCCGGACCGCCGCACGCGTCGTCGTCGTCGACGACTCCGCTCTGATGCGGCGGCTGCTCGCCTCGGCTCTCGCCGAGGCGGGATTCGACGTGGTCGCGGTGGCGGCGGGCGGCGAGGAGGCCCTCACCGCGTGCGCCGCTCACCGGCCCGACGTGCTCAGCCTCGACCTGGCGATGCCCGGGCTGCATGGGCTCGACGTGCTCCGCGCGCTCAACCGCGCCGGCTCGCCGACGCGCGTGGTCGTGGTGTCGGCGTTCTCGCCGGCGTTCGGCGCCCGCGCGGTCGACGCGCTCGCCGAGGGGGCGTTCGAGCTGGTCGAGAAGCCCACCGCCGGCGCGCCGCCCGCGGCGTTCCTGGCGGAGCTCTGCGAGAAGGTCGGCCTGGCGGCCGAGGCGCGTAACGGCGCCTGTCCCGCCGCGGCGCTCGGGCGGCCGGTGCGGCGGGCCGTCGCGGGCGCCGCGAAGCGGGCGGTGGTGATCGCCTGCTCGACCGGCGGGCCGAAGGCGCTCGCCGACCTCGTGCCGAAGCTGCCGGCGCCGCTCGGGCGCGGCACCCTGATCGTGCAGCACATGCCGCCGGGCTTCACGCGCTCGCTGGCCGACCGGCTCGACCGGCAGTCGCGCCTCACGGTGCGGGAGGCGGCGGGCGGCGAGCGGCTCGAGCCGTCGACGGCGCTGCTGGCGCCGGGCGGCAGCCACCTGCGCCTGGTGGCCGACGCGCTGAAGCTGAGCGACGACCCGGCCATCGGCGGGCTGCGGCCGCGGGCCGACCTGACGATCGAGGACGCCGCCAACGCCTACCGCGGCGACCTCGTGCTCGTCGTCCTCACCGGCATGGGCAAGGACGGGCTCGAGGGCGCGCGCGTCGTGAAGCGCCACGGCGGACGGGTGCTCGCCGAGGCCGAGTCCACCTGCACCGTCTACGGGATGCCGCGCGCCGTCGTCGAGGCCGACCTCGCCGACGACGTGCTCGCGCTGCCCGACCTGCCGGCGGCGATCGCCGCGGAGGCAGGCGGCGTAGGCTCGACGGAGCCGCCCAGGAGCGGAGGCGCCGACTTGTCGGCGCTGGAGCGGACATGAGCGTCCTCCTTTCGATGCGGCCGCAGCGGGCCGACGAGTACGTGAGCTTCTGCGAGGGCGTGCGGCGCCTGACCGGCGTCGACCTGCTCCAGTACAAGCGCGGCCAGATGGAGCGGCGCATCCGCACCTTCGCGCGCGGGCGCGGCGCCGCCGAGCTGGACGCCTACCTGCGCCGCCTGGGCGCCGACCCGGCCGAGCTGGAGGCGTTCCTCGACCGCGTCACGATCAACGTCTCGCAGCTGTGGCGGAACCCGCTCGAGTGGGAGTCGCTGGCGCGTGACGTGCTGCCCGAGCTGGCGAAGGCCGGCCGCATCCGCGCCTGGAGCGCGGGCTCGTCGTACGGCGCCGAGGCGTACACGCTGGCGGCGCTGATCCTCGACACGCCGGGTGTCCGCGCCGGCGGGGTCGAGATCACCGGCACCGACATCGACCCGCGCATGGTCGCCCTGGCCCGCGAGGGGCGCTTCTCCGAGGAGGACGCCCGCAGCGCGCCGGCGGCGCAGCTCGAGCGCTGGTTCGAGCGCGACGGCGACGGCTGGCTCGCGCGCCGCGAGCTGCAGGCGGCGACGCGCTTCGAGACGGGCGACCTCCTGCGGATGCCGTTCCCGCCCGGCCGCTACGACCTCGTCCTCTGCCGCAACACGGTCATCTACTTCACCGAGGAGGTGCGCGACGCGCTGCACGCGCGGCTCGCCGCCTCGATCCGCCCGGGCGGCTACTTCCTGATCGGCTCGACCGAGCGCGTCACGCGCGCGGCCGAGGCCGGGCTGGAGGTCGTGCGCCCGTTCCTCTACCGCAAGGCGGTCGATCTTTAGCCATGGACGTCTCCGAGTACCTCCCGATGTTCCTCGCCGAGGCGCGCGAGCACCTGCAGGGCCTGAACCTCGCGGTGGTGCGCGTCGAGGAGGATCCCGGCGAGCGCGAGACGGTGGACGAGATCTTCCGCGCGGCCCACTCGCTCAAGGGCATGTCCGCGACGATGGGCTTCGCCGGCGTCGCCGCGCTGACGCACGAGATGGAGAACGTGTTCGAGCTGCTGCGCCGGCGCAAGAGCGGGCTCGAGCGCGAGGCGATCGACGTGCTGCTCGAGTGCCTCGACGCGCTCGAGGCGGCGGTCGACGCGATCGACGCCGACGGGGCCGAGAAGCTCGATCCGGCGCCGCTCGTCGCGCGCCTGCAGCGGCTCGTGCGCGACCGCGACGCCGACGACGAGGAGGAGCCGGAGGCGCCGTCCGCCGGCGCGGGCCCGCTCGCGGCCGACGGGCCGGTCGTGGTCGTGCACGCCACGCTGGCCGAGGACGCCGTGATGCCGGCCGTGCGCGCCTACCAGGTGCTGGCGGCGCTCGGCGAGCACGGTCGCGTGCTGCGCTCCGTCCCGCCCGAGTCGGCGCTCGACGACTTCGCCGGCACGGCGATCGAGGCGTGGGTCGAGACCGAGCACGAGCCGGACGCCCTCGTCGCCTCCGCCAGCGGCGTCGCCGACGTCGCCTCCGTGACCGCCGAGGACGCGCCCGTCGCGGACACCCAGCCGTCCGTCCACGACGAGGTCGTTGCGGGCACCGGGGCCAGACCGAGCCTTTCGACAGCAGGGTCCGACCCCGGTGGTACGCACCCGCGGAAGCACCAGTCGAGCACGGTGCGCGTCGACGCCGACCGCCTCGACGTGCTGATGCACCTGATGGGCGAGCTGGTCGTGCACCGCACGCACGTCGAGTCGCTCGTCGCGCAGACCAGCGTGCCGGGACTCGCGCAGGCGGTGCAGGACCTCACCCGCAGCTCGCAGGCGCTGCAGGCGATGGTCATGCAGGTGCGGATGATCCCGGTCGACGCGGTCTTCCTGCGCTTCCCGCGGCTCGTCCGCGACCTCTGCTCGAAGCTCGACAAGAAGGTCGAGCTGGTGTTGAGCGGCCGCGAGACGGAGCTCGACCGCACCGTCGTCGACGCGCTCGGCGACCCGCTCGTGCACCTGGTGCGGAACGCGCTCGACCACGGCATCGAGCCGCCCGAGGCGCGCCGCGCGGCTGGCAAGCCCGAGACGGCGACGCTGGAGATCGCGGCGCGCCACGCCGGCGGCAACGTCGAGATCACCGTCTCCGACGACGGCCGCGGCATCGACCCCGCCGCCGTGGGGCGCAAGGCGCTGGAGCGCGGGCTGATCTCGGCCGAGCAGCTCGACGGCTTCGACCTGCGCAGCGCCATCGAGATGCTCTTCGCGCCCGGCTTCTCGACCGCCGAGGTGACGAGCGACATCTCCGGCCGCGGCGTGGGCATGGACGCCGTCCGCACGACGATCCGCGAGCTCGGCGGCGAGGTCGTGCTCGAATCGAGCGAGGGGCACGGCACCCGGGCGCAGATCCGGCTGCCGCTGACCCTCGCGATCATGTCGACCCTGCTTGTCGAAGCGGCGGGTCGGCCATTCGCGATCCCGCTCGACAGGGTGGAGCGGACGCTGCGGATCGCCGACCACGTCGTTCGCTCCGTCGCCGGCCGCTCGATGCTGGTGGAGCGCGACAACGTCTTCGCGCTGGTGGAGGCCGCGACTGCGTTCGGCCATACCGCCGCCGCGCCCGCCACGCACGCGGTGCTGGTGCGGTCGGGCGACCAGCGCCTCGCGCTGGCGGTCGAGCAGCTGGTCGGCCAGCGCGAGCTGGTCACCCGGCCGCTGCCGGCCGAGGTGGCCGGCTCCGCCGGCGTCTCGGGCGGGGCCGTGCTCTCCGACGGCTCGATCGCGCTGATCGTCGACTGCGACGCCCTTTCCCCCGCCAGCCGTCTCGACCCGGTGGCCCGCGCCGCCTGACCCGAAAGGAACGACCAGGTGAAGACCTACTCAGAGCTCGAGCTCGACGCCCTGCGCGAGCTGGCGAACATCGGCTCCGGCACCGCCGCGACGGCCCTGTCCCAGATGCTCGTGCGCACGATCGACGTCTCCGTGCCGAAGGCGGCCGCGCTGCCGCTGGCGGAGGCGGTCGAGACGGTCGGCGAGCCGGAGCTCGTCGTCACCGGCGTCGTGCTGCCGATCTTCGGCGACCTCGAGGCGCTGGCGGTGCTGCTGTTCGAGTCGGACGACGCCGACCGCGTCTGCCGGCTGCTGGGCGTGGAGCCGGGCTCCGAGTACGGCGAGTCGGCGCTGGCCGAGATCGGCAACATCCTCTGCTCGTCGTATCTCGGCGCGGTCGTCTCGATGACCGGCCTGCGCCTCGAGCCGGGGCCGCCGCAGACGGCGCAGGACATGCTCGGCGCGATCGTCGAGTCGGTGCTCGCCGCGCACGCGTCCGGCTCCGACGTTGCGCTGCTGCTCGACTCCGACCTCCGCATCGAGGACGAGGAGTCGTCGTTCACGTTCATGCTCGTGCCGAGCGCCGCCGGCGTCGCCGAGCTGCTCGCGAGGCTCGGCCTCGGCGGATGACGGTGGTGATGGAGACCATGGTGAGGATGGGCGAGCTGGCCGTCTCCCGGATGCCGGGCGAGGTGCTCGTCTCGATCGGGCTCGGCTCGTGCATCGGGCTGGCGCTGGTCGACCGGGTGCGCTCGGTGGCCGGGCTCGCGCACGTGATGCTGCCCGAGTCGACGGGCGCGCCCGACGCCGAGAACCGCTTCAAGTTCGCCGACCAGGCGGTGCCGGCCCTGCTCGACAGGGTGCTCGCGCTGGGCGCCGTGCAGACGCGGCTCGAGGCGGTGCTCGTCGGCGGCGCGCGCATGTTCTCGTTCGGCGGCTCGTCGCTCGACATCGGCGCCCGCAACGAGGAGGCGACGCTCGCGCAGCTCGCGACCCATGGGGTGTCGGTGCGCGCGCAGGCGACGTCCGGCACGAAGGGCCGCACCATCCGCGTCCACGTCGACGGCTGCCGTGTGCTCTGCAGGGAGGCCGGCGGCGTCGAGGAGACGCTCCTGGGGGTCGCATGAGCGAAGTCCTGTCGAACGACCAGATCGCCGCGCTCGTCGAGGCGGCGCGCGAGGGGCAGATCCCCGAGCCGGCGCCGCAGGCGCCGACACGGCGGCCGAAGCGCGTGCGCGAGGTCGACTTCACGCGCCCCACGAAGTTCACGCAGGACCAGCAGCGCCGCATCGGCCGCGGGCACGAGGCGTTCTGCCGCGCCGCGACGACGCAGCTGTCCGCCGAGTACCGCACCTCGGTGCAGCTCGAGGTGATCAACGTCGACCAGCAGACGTGGTCGTCGGCGCTGGTCGAGATCCCGCAGCCGTCGCTCTACGGCATCGTCTCGACGGCCGCCGGCGCGCCGCTCTTGCTGAGCATCGAGCAGCCGGCGGTCACGACGCTGATGGAGTGGCTGCTCGGCGGCGTCGACGCGGCGAAGCCGCTCGACCGCGACCTGACCGAGATCGAGCTGACCCTCGCGACCCGCATCTTCGGCACGGTCGTCGCGCAGCTGTCGCGCACCTGGCAGGAGATCCTCTCCACCGACCTGGCGCTCGGCCGGGTCGAGACCCAGGTGTCGAACGTGCAGCTCGCGCCGCAGAGCGAGCCGGCCCTGGCGGTGACGATCGAGCTCCAGATCGAGCGGCTGTCGGCGACCATGTCGCTGCTCATCCCGTACCGCTCGGTCGAGTCGCTGCTGGAGCAGCTCTCGTCCGGCCACTTCGGCGACGGGAGCGAGGGCGTCGCCGACGCGGAGGTGGAGCAGATGGTGCGCTCCGCGCTCCGCGGCATCGCCGTGGAGGTGCGCGCCGAGGTCGGCTCGACGGAGCTGACGGTCGACGAGGTGCTGGCGCTGGAGGTCGGCGACCTGGTCAAGCTCGGGCCCGCCGCCTCGGGCGGCACGCTCTACGCCGACTCCGTCCCGATCCACCGCACGCGCCCCGGCCGCAGCGGCAACCGCCGCGCCGTCGAGGTGCTGGAGAGGATCGATCCGGAATGACCGACGCCCTCGAGCAGCTGGGCGAGTCGACCGCCGAGGCGGTCGCCGGCGTCCTGCAGACGCTCGCCCCGGGCGGCGTCGAGCGCGGCTCCGTCACCGTGGCGGGCGCCGACGCGGACCCGCTGGCGGGGATCCGTGCGCCGGCGGTGGTGGCGAGCGTGTCGTACGTCGACGGCGTCACCGGCGGCAACCTGTTCGTGGTCAGCGCGGGCGGCGCCCGCCGCCTCGCGGCGGCGATGATGGGCCTCGAGGAGCCCGCCGGAGACCCGGACGCGGAGCTGAGCGAGCTCGATCTCTCGGCGGTCTCGGAGGCGGCGAACCAGATGATGGCCGCCGCCGCGAGCGCCACCAGCAAGGTGCTGGGCGAGGAGGTCGAGATCGGCGTCCCGCAAACCCGGCTGCTGCAGACGATGGACGGCGCCGAGTCGCTCTACGAGCGAACGCCCCATCAGGCGCACGTCTCCTTCTCCGTCTTCGGCGAGCCGTGCCGGCTCGTGCAGCTCGTCCCGAACGCGTTCGTGGTCCGCATGGGCCGCGCGTTCGGCGAGCAGGCCGGCGCGCTGCTCGAGGCCGACCACCGCGGCGAGCCGCCCGCCGACGGCTTCGGCGGCGACGTGCTCCGCCAGGTCGGCCTGCGGGTGTGGGCCGAGCTCGGCCGCGCGCACATGCCCGTCGGGCGCGCGGTCGGTCTCGCGTCGGGCTCGGTGGTCGAGCTCGACCGCTCCGTCGACGACCCCGTCGACCTCTTCGTGAACGGACGGCGGTTCGCGTCCGGGCGCCTGCTGCTCGCCGACGACGGCGAGTGGGCGGTCCAGATCGACGAGATCGCGTCCGACGCAATGCGTGTTCCCACCAGGCAGGAAGGAGTGAGATAGATGGCCCGTGTGCTCGTCGTCGACGACGCCGCGTTCATGCGCAAGATGGTCAGCGACGCCCTCGTCGGAGGCGGCCACGAGGTCGTCGGCGAGGCGTCCAACGGCCTGGAGGCGTACGACCGCTTCCAGGAGCTGCGCCCGGACGTGACGACCCTCGACATCACCATGCCCGAGAAGGACGGCATCTCCGCGCTGAAGGACATCCTGTCCTTCGACCCGAAGGCGAAGGTCGTGATGTGCTCCGCCCTCGGCCAGGAGGCCAAGGTGCTGGAGGCGATCAAGGGCGGCGCGAAGGATTTCGTGGTGAAGCCCTTCAAGGCCGACCGCGTGCTCGACGCGGTCTCGAAGGCGCTCGCGGCGTAGGCGTCCGGGCCCTCGTACCTGGTACATGTTCGCGGTCGTGCAGCTCTTCGCTCGGTTTCGCGGGATCTACCAGGTTCGTGCCCTGACGGCGCTCGCCGTCTGCGCCGCCGCGCTCGCGGCCGCGCTGACGGCCGGCGCCACGGCGCCGCCGGTCGGCCCGCTGCCGAAGCCGAAGGTGACGCGCGTGACGGCGACGAGGGGCTCGCTGGTCGCGATCGCGCTGCCGAAGCGCCACGGCTACGACTGGCGCGTCGCCCGCGCCGTGAAGAGCTCGGTGCTGCGCGAGCAGACGGAGGGCGACGTGGGCCCGAACGTCGTGCTGGTCTTCCGCGCCGTCGGCCGCGGCCGCGCCTCGGTGACGGTGGCGGAGACCCGCGGCGAGCGCCCGCGCGTCTACCGCGCCGTTCGCTACGACGTCACCGTCCGCTGATCCGTTGAGCTGGGACGCGCTCGCGCTGGCGTTCGCCTTCTCGCACCTGGCGGGCGACTTCCTGTTCCAGACCGAGTGGCAGGCGATGACCAAGGAGCGCGGGCTCGGCCGCGACCCGCGTGCGCGCCGCGCGCTCTTCACGCACGTGCTCACCTACCTGGTCGCGTTCGTGCCGGCCCTCGTGTGGCTGTCGACCGACCTCGGCGCCGGCTGGACGATCGGGATCGCCGCCCTGATCGCGGCCCCGCACCTGATCGTCGACGACCGCCGGCTCGTCGGGATCTGGCTGCGACGGGTGAAGGGCGCCGTCGAGCCCGACGCGATGCTGCTGATGCTGGTCGACCAGTCGGTGCACCTGCTCTGCCTGCTCGGCGCCGCCCTGCTCGCGACCGGCTGATCGCCTATGATCGCGCCGAGATGAGCGCACCGGTCGATTTCCTCAAGCACGTGCCGCTGTTCCAGGGGCTGAGCGACAAGCAACTCGAGTCCCTCGCGCGCAGCTTCACCGAGCGCACCTTCCAGGCCGGCAAGGAGCTGACGAGCGAGGGCGCCGGCGGGGTCGGCTTCTTCGTGATCGCGAAGGGCGAGGCGACGGTGTTCGTCGACGGCGTCGAGCGGCGCACCCTCGGCCCCGGCGACTACTTCGGCGAGCTCGCCCTGCTCGACGGCGGCTCGCGCACCGCCACGATCACCGCGACCAGCGACGGCACCGCCTACGGGCTCGCCGCCTGGGAGTTCAAGCCGCTCGTGGAGCGGAACGGCGCGCTCGCGTGGCCGCTGCTGGAGACGCTCGCGAAGCGCATCCGCGAGATCGAGCAGCTCCAGCGCGAGGACTAGCCTCTAGACCAGCGCGTCCGAGCGGGCGGCCAGCTCGCGGTCGCGCTCGGTGATCCCGCCCTCGGAGTGGGTCGTCCAGCGCAGCGTCACCTTGCGGTAGGAGATCCCGATGTCGGGATGGTGGTTCTCGGCCTCGGCCAGGTCGGCGACGCGGCCGACGAAGGCGATCGCGTCGCGGAACGAGCCGAGCTCGAACGTCCGCTCCAGGGCCCCGTCGATCTCGTGCCAGTCCGCCATGCCAGCAGTATGACGCGCGGCCCGAGGTAAGAAACCGCGGCGGGGCGACACGAAACGTGAAGATGCATGTGATGGAGATCCTCCCGCCGGTCGACGACGCCTCGCGCCGCTGGCTGCGCGAGCTCCGCGCCGACGGCGCCGCCGGCGAGGAGGCGGCCGCACGGTTGCACGGGCTGCTGCTGCGGGCGGCGCGCTTCGAGGTGGGGCGCCGCGCGCCGGCGCTGCCGCAGCTGGGCCGCGCCGAGCTCGACGAGCTGGCGTACGAGGCGGCCGGCGACGCGACCGTCTCGGTGCTCCGCCGGCTCGACGACTTCCGAGGCGAGAGCCGCTTCACCACCTGGGCGTCGAAGTTCGCGCTGCTCGAGGCGGCGGTGAAGGTGCGCCGGCGCGCGTGGCGCGGCCGCGAGGCGCCCACGAGGCCCGAGGCCTGGGCGTGGTTCGAGAACCCCGACGCGGGGCCGGAGGAGCGCGCCGAGCGGGCGCTGCTGCTGGCGGCGATCCGCGACGGCATCGAGACGGCGCTCACCGAGCGGCAGCGCAGCGTGCTCGTCGCGCTGGCGCTGAACGGCGTGCCGATCGACGTGCTCGCCGAGCGGCTCGACACCACCCGCGGCGCGCTCTACAAGGCGCTGCACGACGCGCGCCGGGCGTTGCGGGCATATCTCGAAGAGCAGGGATTCGCGGAGGAGACGCGATGAAGAGCCCCGATTTGAGCCTGACGCTGCTCCGGCTGCTCGGCCCCGTCGAGCGCGAGGTGAGCTGCGACGCCTGTTTCGAGCTGCTCGACCGCTACGTCGAGCTGGAGCTGGCGGGCGTCGACGCCGACGCGGCCGTGCCGGGGCTGCACGCGCACCTCGTCGGCTGCCCGGCCTGCGCCGAGGAGCACGAGAGCCTGCGCGCCCTGCTCGAGCTCGACGCGAGCGAGTTCCCGTCCTGAACACGAGAGAAAGGCAGAGGTCGACGTGCACACCACGCGCTATCTGATCGTCGGCGGCGGCATGACCGCCGACGCCGCCGCCCGCGGCATCCGCGACCACGACGCCGACGGCTCGATCACGATCGTCGCGGCAGAGCCCGTCGCCCCCTACGCGCGGCCGCCGCTCTCGAAGAAGCTGTGGGCCGGCGGCGAGGAGGAGAAGATCTGGCGCCGCACCGAGGAGCTCGACGGCGTCGAGCTGCGCACCGGCCGCCGGATCGTGTCGCTCGACCTCGACGCCCACCGCGCCACCGACGACACGGGCGAGGAGATCGCGTGGGAGAAGCTGCTGCTCGCGACCGGTGGCACGCCGCGCACGCTCGGCGGCGCGGGCGACGGGATCGTCTACTTCCGCACGCTCGCCGACTATCGCGACCTGCGCGAGCGCGCCCGCGAGGGTGCGACCGCCGCGGTCGTGGGCGGCGGGTTCATCGGCTCCGAGGTCGCGGCCGCGCTCTCGTCGGTCGGGGTGAAGGTGACGATGGTGTTCCCCGAGGACGGCATCGCCTGGCGGGTGCTGCCCGCCCACCTGTCGAAGTTCGTCACCGACTACTACCGCGAGCACGGGATCGAGGTGCTGACGGGCGAGACCGTCGACGCGGCGGACGGGAGCTCGGTGACGACCGGCTCCGGCCGGCGGATCGACGCGGACATGGTCGTCGCCGGGCTGGGCATCGTCCCCGACACGGCGCTGGCCGAGGCGGCGGGGCTGCCCGTCGACAACGGGATCGTGGTCGACGAGCTCGGGCGCGTCGACGGGCGCGACGACGTGTTCGCGGCCGGCGACGTCGCCAACTATCCCAGCCCGGTGCTGGGGCGCCGCTTCCGCGTCGAGCACGAGGACCACGCGAAGTCGCACGGGCGCGCCGTCGGCGCCAACATGGCCGGGGCGGGCATGCCGTACGAGCACGTGCCGTTCTTCTACTCCGACATGTTCGACCTGGGGTACGAGGCCGTGGGCGAGGTCGACTCGCGCCTCGCGACGCGCGAGCGCTGGGAGGAGCCGAACCGCAAGGGTGTGATCGCGTACGTGGACGACGCCGGCCGGCCGCGCGGGCTGCTCTTCTGGAACGTCTGGGACAAGGTCGACGCCGGGCGCGAGCTGATCCGTGCGGGCGAGCCGCTCGGGGAGGAGCTGCTTGTCTGACCCGTCCACCCTGGCCCGCTCGCGGAAGGCGCGGGCGGGCCGCGAGCTGCTGTGCGAGCGCGTCTACCGGCCCCTGGCGCACATCGTCGTGACGGCCCTGCTGCCGCTGCGCGTGCCGCCGACGGCGGTGGCCGCGTCGGCCGGCGCGACCGGGGTCGCCGCCGCCGTGGTGCTCGGGCGCGGCGAGCTGCTGCTCGCCGCGGTCCTGATGCAGGCGAAGACGGTGCTCGACAACGCCGACGGTCAGCTGGCGCGGCTCTCGGGCCGCGTGACCGCGTTCGGCCGCTACCTCGACTCCGAGCTCGACCTGCTCGTCGACGCCGCGCTCTTCGCCGCCGTCGGCTGGACGACCGGCCGCTGGCTGCTGCCCGCGCTCGGCTTCGCGGCGCTGACGGCGGTGCTGAGCGTCAACTTCAACGTCGAGCGCCTCTACCGGGCCGAGCGCGGCGGCGACGCCGCGGCGATGCCCGAGACGCTCACGCGGCCGGCCGCCGCGCTCCGCCGGGTCTACGCGCTCCTCTACGCGCCGCAGGACCGGCTGGTGGAGCGGTTCGTCGACCGCCGCCTCGACGGCGCTCCGCGCGAGCTGCGGCTCGCCTACCACGACCGCGCGACCGTCGTCGCGCTCGCGAACCTCGGCCTGTCGACGCAGCTCGCGGTCTTCGGCCTCTGCCTCGCGCTCGGCCACCCGCTCGCGTTCGCGTGGGTGGCGCTCGCCGAGGTCGCGCTGGTCGTGCTCCTGGCGCTGCGCCGGGAGCTGCTCGTCCGCACCGCCCCCCGACTGAAGGAGGAAGCCCTGTGAAGATCGTCGAGATCGAGCCCCGGCTCGAGCAACCCGAGTCGAGAGCGTTCGAGCCCGGCGAGCGGGAGCGGTACGAGCGGTACCTCGGCGAGATCCTGTCGGCCCTCGGCATGGACCTGCACACGCCCGGCACGCGCGAGACGCCGCGCCGGCTGCTGCAGGCGCTCGTCGACGCGACGGCCGGCTACGACGGCGACGACAAGCTCCTGACGGCGTTCCCGTCGGAGCGCCCGGCCGGCGTCGACGGCGCGCGCAGCCAGATCGTCGAGGGCCCGATCGCCTTCCACGCGCTCTGCGAGCACCATGCGCTGCCCTTCCACGGCGTCGCGCACGTCGCCTACGTCGCGGGCGACGAGATCATCGGCATCTCCAAGCTGACGCGGCTGGTGCGGCTGTACGCGCGCCGGTTCACGGTGCAGGAGCGCCTCGGCGAGCAGATCGCCGACACGCTCGTCGAGCTGGTGCGACCGCGCGGCGTGGCGGTGCGGCTGGAGGCCGCGCACCTGTGCACGCAGATGCGCGGCGTGTCGGAGGAGTCGTCGCGCACCGTGACCACCTTCTGGCGGGGCCTCTACGACGACGACGCCGACCTGCGGCGCGAGTTCCTCGACGAGGTGCGGGGCCGCAGCTGATCCCGTGACCCCGCTCGAGCTGCTCGACGAACGGGCCGGGCTGCCCGAGCTCGACCTGCCCGACGAGCTGCGGCGCCTGTACGGCGGCGGGCTCGGCTTCCGCGAGCCGTGTCTCGTCGCCAACTTCGTGGAGACGATCGACGGCGTCGTCGCGATTCCCGGCGTGCCGCGCTCGAACGCGATCGTCGCGGGCGGCAGCGAGGGCGACCGCTTCGTGATGGGGCTGCTGCGGGCCTGCGCCGACGTCGTGGTCGTCGGCTCGGGGACGCTGCTCGGCTCGCCGCAGGGGACGTGGCGGCCCGACCGCTCCTTCCCGGCGGCCGCGGAGGCGTTCGCCGAGCTGCGCCGGCGCCGGGGCAGCGCGGAGCGGCCGCTGGTCGCGATCGTCACGTCGGGCGGGTCGTTCGACCCGGGCCATCCGGTGCTCGAGGCGGGGGCGATCGTGCTCACCACCGTCCCCGCCGCGCCCGCGCTGGCCGCCGCCGTCCCGGGCGCGACCGAGGTGGTGGCGGTGAGCGACGGCCCGTCGGTCGACGTGACCGCCGCGGTCGCCGCGCTGCGCGAGCGCGGCCACTCGCTGATCCTCTCGGAGGGTGGGCCGACGCTGTTCGGCTCGCTGCTCGCCGCCGGCCTCGTCGACGAGCTGTTCCTCACCGTCTCGCCGCTCCTCGCCGGCCGGGGCGCGGCACCGCGGCTCGGCCTCGTCGAGGGCGTCGAGCTGCTGCCGGGAGCCGGCACGCCCGCTGCGCTGCTCTCGGCGCGGCGGCACGGCGACCACCTGTTCCTGCGCTACGCGTTCTGAGTGTCGCGATCGAGCAGGCGGCGCACCGCCCGCGCGAGCTCGAGCGGGCCGAACGGCTTCTCGAGGAAGTCGGTGTCGGCGGCGTCGCTGCGCAGCACCGCGTCGCCGGGATACCCCGAGGTGAAGAGGACGCGCAGGCCGGGCTTCGCGGCCTGCAGCCGGTCGGCGAGCTCGCGGCCGCTGCGCCCCGGCATGACGACGTCGGTGATCAGCAGGTCGATCCCGTCGGCGCTCGCGGCGATCTGCTCGGCGGTGTCGGCGCGGTCGGCCTCCAGCACCCGGTAGCCGCGCCCCGCGAGCGTGAGCGACACGAAGGTGCGCACCCCCTCGTCGTCCTCCACCAGCAGCAACGTCTCGTCGCCGCCGAGCCGCGCCGCGTCGGGCGCCGGCGCAGCGGCGACGGGCGCGAGCTCGGTGCGGCGCAGGTAGAGCTTGAACGTGGTGCCGAGTCCCGGCTCGCTGTACAGCCAGATGTGCCCGCCGCTCTGCCTGACGATGCCGTGCACGGTGGCGAGCCCGAGCCCGGTGCCCTCCTCCTTCGTGGTGAAGAACGGCTCGAAGACGTGCTCCTGCGTCTCGCGATCCATGCCGACGCCCGAGTCGGTCACCTGCAGCAGCACGTACTGGCCGGGGTCGACGCCGACATGGCCGGCGGCGTACTCGGCGTCGAGCTCGACGTTGCCGGTGCGGATCGAGAGCGTTCCGCCGTCGGGCATCGCGTCGCGCGCGTTGACGGCGAGGTTGAGGATCACCTGGACGAGCTGGCCGGGATCGGCGAGCACGCGCCACGGCTCGGGCTCGAGCTCCGTCGTCAGCTGCACGTCCTCGCCGATCACGCGGTCGAGCAGCGAGCGCGTCTCGCTGACGACGTCGTTCACCGAGACGACGGCGGGGCGCAGCACCTGGCGCCGGCTGAACGCGAGCAGCTGTCGGGTGAGCGACGCGGCCCGCTCGCCCGCCTGGTCGATCGCGACCGCCTGGCGCTGCAGCTCCTCGTCGCGCTCCAGCGCCTCCGCGAGCGCGCCGCTGTAGCCGCGGATCACCACCAGCAGGTTGTTGAAGTCGTGCGCGACGCCGCCCGCGAGCCGGCCGATCGCCTCCATCTTCTGGGCCTGGCGCAGCTGCTCCTCGAGGCGGCGCTGCTCGGTCACGTCCTGGGCAAGGACCACCCGGACCGGGCGGCCGGCGAACTCGACGCCGTTCGACGTGATCGCCACGTCGATGATGGAGCCGTCCTTGCGGAGATGGCGCCAGATCTGCGACGGGACGTAGGTGCGCTCGCCGTCGTCGAGCTGGCCGCGCAGGGCGTCGACGTCCTCCTCGGGCCGGATGTCGTCGATCGTCATCGCGAGGAACTCCTCGCGCGACCAGCCGTAGGCGGCGATCGCGGCGTCGTTGACGGCGACGAAGCGCAGGGTCTCGGGGTCGAACAGCCACATCGGGTTCGGGTGGTGCTCGAACAGCAGCCGGTAGCTCTCCTCCGACAGGCGCAGCGACTCCTCGGCGCGACGGCGCTCGGCCAGCTCGGCGTCGACGGAGGCGATCAGCGCGTTGACGCCGGCGCCGAGCTCGGTCACCTCCGCCGGGCCGGCGGTCGGCACCGGCTCGGCGGTCTCGCCGGCGCGGTGGGTGCGCACCGCCCCCGCCAGGCGGACGATCGGCTGCGCCGTGCGGCGGTAGGCGACCCAGGAGCCGAGCAGCACGAGCGCGAGGCCGGCGAGGATGATCGCGAGCTCCCGGTGCTCGAGGCGCGTGCCGGCTGCGGAGGCCGCGTGCGCGTCCTCGCCGGCGAAGAGCCGCCACGCGGTGCCGGTCACGGCCGCGTCGGCGAAGAAGCGCTTCGTCCCGCTCAGGTCGCGTGCCGGCGCGTGGAGCGACTCGGCGAAGGGCGTGCCCGCGACGGGCTCGCCGATCCAGCGGCCCGGGTCGAGCGACCGGGTGACGACGCGGTTCGCATGCGTGTCGACGATGAGCACCGACACCGGCTTGCCGCCGCCGTACAGATCCACCAGCTGCTTCCCGAGCGGCCCCAGGTTGAGGAAGCTGGCGACGACGCCCTTCCCGCCGCTGATCGGCGCGGCGGCGACCGCCACCTGCGCGCCCGTGGCCGGGTCGAGGACGGGGGCGCGGAAGACCTGCCCGTGCCGCGCGGCCGCGAACCAGCTCGCGTTTGCATAGTTCCCGCTGCGCTTGGCGCGGGAGGTGCAGGCGACGCCGCCCTTCGAATCGATGATGTCGACGTGACCGGCTCCACTGTTGCCCAGGTCGAACGTCAGGGTGCAGCCGGCCGGCTGCTGCAGGACGCCGGCGACCTGCGGGTTCGCGGCCAGGTTGGCGGCGGTCTCGCGCAGCGTGCGCAGCACGTTGCCGAGCTGGGCGGCGGCGACCGTCGCGGCGGCGGTCGCGTCGTGCTCGCCGCTCGAGCGCGCGTCGCGGCCCGTCTGCACCTCGACGTAGACGATGGCGGCCGCGGCGGCCAGGACGAAGCAGCCGGCGAGCAGGGCGAAGTACGTGCGCAGCCGCCAGCTCCGGCGGCGCAGCGACTCCGCACGTGCCTCACCGGACACGCTCTCCTCCCTCCCCAGCTGAGCGGTCAGCCCTTCCATTCAGTTCGATTCGCCTGCGTTTCGCCTCATGATCGTACGCCCTCACCGGATGTCAACCCGGCCCAGGCGACTTTCGACGGCGTCACGCCGTCTCCCTCGTCGGGGACGCTGCGTCAGGTGAGCCGCTGGAAGAGGCCGCTCGCGAAGCCCTCTTCGAAGAACGCGCGGCTGACGGTGACGCGCGGTCGGGCTCCGCTCGAGAACTGGAGGGTGATCGAATCGTCGGTCTCGTCGACGAGCAGGGCGGTGCCGCTCGAGCCGACGAGGTAGATCGCGCCGTCCGGGGAGGGCTGCTTCGCGGCGGAGAGATCCGAGGCTGCCATGACCGCCCGCAGCGTGGCTGGCGCCGCTAACCGCTCGCTAACGCCGCGCCGGGCGAAAACGATGGAATAGCCTGAGAACCGTGCGCGTGGGGCTGCTCGGGAGACGGATCCCGCCGCGCGCCCGCGACGTGTTGTTCCAGCTCGCGCTCTGGGTCGGCTTCGGGCTGGCCTACGAGGCGGTGCGCGGGGTCGCCGGCGACGATCGCGCCGCGGCGTTCGCCGACGGGCACGACCTGATCCGCTTCGAGCGCAGCCTGCACACGTTCTTCGAGCCGAGCCTGCAGCATCACGTCGGCCACCTGCCGGTGCTCTCGTTCGCCGTGCGCGTCAGCTACTGGGCGTCGGAGTTCCTCGTCCTCTTCGCCGCGCTCGTCTGGGTGTACGTCCGCGACCGCCGCTGCTACATCCGCTTCCGCGACGCGGTCCTCGTCGGCAACGGGCTCGGCCTGCTCGGCTACCTGCTGCTGCCGACCGCGCCGCCGCGCCTCTTTCCCGCCGCCGGCTTCCTGAACCGCTTCTCGGGCCAACCGAGCCCGGGCCACTCCGCCGGCCTGATCGGCTTCGCCGCGAACCCGTACGCGGCGATGCCGAGCATCCACGCCGCCGACGCGCTGCTGATCGGGCTCTTCGCCGCGGCGGTCGCCACCGGCCGCGCGACGAAGCTGCTCTGGCTCGCCTGGCCGCCGTGGGTCTTCTTCGTCGTGCTCGCCAGCGGGAACCACTTCTGGACCGACGTCGCCGCCGGCGTCGTCGCCGCGCTCGGCGGCCTCGCCGGCGCCGCCGCCCTCGAGCGGCTCCGCGACTCCGGCCGCCTCCGCGCGCTGCGTCGCGGCCCGTAGGGAGGCGGGGTTTGGCGTAGCGGCAAACGGGTAGGACACGTCCGACGGCGGTCGTGCTGGCCGAGTGCGGGAAAACGCCGTCGAGGCTCGTCGCCGGGGCGGCGTCGGTCCACGTGGCCGGGGGACGAACCCTCGATCCTGGAAGCGGAAACGGGAACGGGGAAGGTGTCAGGGATGGCGGTGCGATCGCAGGACGCGGCGCACGGGAAGGTCGGACGATCCGTGAGCCGCGGCGCGGCGCGCAGCATCCGGCCGTTCCTCGTGTTCCGGCAGCTGAACGAGCAGCTCCGGCTGCTGTCGGAGGAGCTGGGCCACGGCCGGCTCGAGATCGTCTGCGAGTGCGACAGCGCTCAGTGCCTCGCGCGGATCACGGTGCCGGTGGAGATGTACGAGTCGGCCCGGCGCTTCCCGACGCGTTTCGTCGTGCGGGCGGACCATGTCCGCGACGGCGGGGAGCGGTGCGTCGAGGAGCGCGACCGGGTCGCCGTGGTGGAGAAGGTCGGTCTCGACGCGCAGCTCGCGATCCGGCACGACCCGCGCCGCTCGCGGGCGCAGGGGGAGCGGAGCGCGTGAAGACGGCCCCGCCGACTACGGGCCGGCCGACGCTGCTCGTGTTCTTCTCCGGCCGCTCGGGCACCTCCCGCCGCGCCGACGGCTTCCTGGCGCAGGTGCTGCAGCGGCGGGGCAACCACTCGACGTTCCGGGTGCGCCGGATCGACGCGGACGCCCGGCCCGACCTGGTCGAGCGCCTGCGGGTGACGGAGGTGCCGACCCTGCTCGTGCTCGACGACGGCCGCATCCGGGCGCGGCTGGCGAGCCCACGCGGCTGCGCGGAGATCTCGGACGCGCTCGGGCCCTGGCTGAAGTGACGGCCGTACCGTGAGGGGCGAACGGCCGGTTCCGACCGCGACACTCGAGCACACGGCCGTCCTGCTCGACAGCCAGCCGCTCGTGCTGGCTGCGCTCAGCTCGGTGCTCGGCCAGCACGACGTGGCCGTCGTCGCGACCACGACGACCAACACGGCGGCGTTGCGGGACGTGGAGGCGCTCCAGCCGACGGTGTTCGTGCTCGACCCGTGGCTGGAGGACGAGGCGATGACGGGGCTCGACCTGATCGCGCTGCTGCGCGAGCGGGTGCCGGAGCTGAAGATCGTGTGCCTCGGCAGCGTCGACCGGACGGCGCACATCGACGCCGTGTTCGGCGCGGGCGCGGACGCCTACGTGCTGAAGGCGGCCGACACGGAGGACGTGGCGCGGGCGATCAAGCACTTCTGCAGCGACGTGATCTGGTTCTCGGCGCCGTCGCTGCAGCGGGGCGGGGCGCCGCCGCTGTCGGTGCGGGGGTCGGTCGAGACGGAGCTGACGAAGCGCGAGGTGCAGATCCTCCGCCTCGTCTCGGAGGGGCACTCGAACGGCGACGTGGCGCGCCTGCTCTGCGTCACCGAGCAGACGGTGAAGTTCCACCTCTCGAACGTGTACCGGAAGCTGGGCGTGTCGAACCGCACGGAGGCAGGCCGCTGGGCGCACCTGCACGGCATCGTCCCGGCGCAGCAGCCGCGGCCCGACGACCTGGCCGACGACCTGCGCCTGCGCATCCCCGAGCAGAGCTGACCACGTAGGCGGGAACGTTTCGCCGGTCCGCGCCGGGGAACCCCATCTGCATCGCAACACGATCGGATTTCGGGGGAGATCGGAGATCGCCATGCAGACAGTCATTCCCGCGCGGCGACGTGTGGAGGGCCGGCCGGAGACGCGCATCGTGCTGCGCCGCGGCGAGGCCGACCCGGTCGAGTGTCCTGCTCGAGTACGCGTGGGGCCGCATCGTCCTGCCGTTCGGCGTCATCCCGCGCCTGATGAAGCTGCCTGTCGCGGCGAACATCCCCGGCGCACGCGTGTCGGCGCCCGTGGAGTACGCACTCGGCCAGCCGGGTACCCGGCGCGCGCCGTGATCTTCCGCACCCGAAAGGAGCTCCATCGATGAGCGACACCGTCTCCGACGCGTTGCTGGCCCGCCTGATCGACTGGGGGGTCGACACGATCTTCGGCCTGCCCGGCGACGGCATCAACGGCTTCATGGAGGCGCTGCGGAAGCGGCAGGACGAGGTGCGCTTCGTGCACACGCGCCACGAGGAGACGGCCGCGCTCGCCGCCTGCGGCTACGCGAAGTTCACCGGCCGGCTGGGGGTGTGCCTGTCGACCGCCGCACCGGGGGCGATCCACCTGCTGAACGGCCTCTACGACGCGATGGTCGACCAGGCGCCGGTGCTCGCGATCACCGGCATGACCTACCACGACCTGATCGGCACCAAGTACCTGCAGGACGTCAACCAGGACTACCTGTTCGAGAACGTCGCCTCGTTCAACCAGCGCCTGATGGGGCCGGGGCACGTCGAGAACGTGGCGAACCTCGCCTGTCGCAGCGCGCTCGCGAATCGCGGCGTCAGCCACATCTGCATCCCGATCGACTACCAGGTGATGGAGATGGACGAGAGCGACCGCTTCAAGCGGAACGTGCCGGGCCACACGGGCGGCCCGGAGGGGTTCATGCCGCCGAGACCCGTGCCGCCGCGCGCCCACCTGGAGCGCGCCGCCGAGCTGCTCCGCGGCAAGCAGCGGGTGGCGATCCTCGCCGGGGCGGGCGCGCGCGGCGCGGGCGACGAGCTCCAGGAGCTGGCCGAGAAGCTCGGCGGCGTGATCGTGAAGGCGCTGCTCGGCAAGGACTCGGTGCCCGACGACAGCCCCTACGTGACCGGCGGCACGGGCGTCGTCGGCACGCGGCCGTCGCAGGAGGCGCTGCAGAGCTGCGACGCGTTCCTGATCGTCGGCTCCTCGTTCCCGTACATCGAGTTCCTGCCCAGCCCGGGCCAGCCGGTGTGCGTGCAGATCGACGACAAGCCGGAGCGGATCGGGCTGCGGCACCCGGCCGACGTCGGCCTCGTCGGCGACGCGAAGCTGACGCTGCAGGAGCTGATCCCGCTGCTCGAGCGCAACGAGGACCGCTCGTTCCTGGAGGGGATGCAGGAGTCGATCCGCGACTGGTGGGCGCTGATGGAGGAGCGCGGCACCCGCGACGACGTGCCGATGAAGCCGCAGGTGCCGCTGTGGCACCTGCACGAGCTGCTGACCGACGACGCGATCGTCTGCGGCGACTCGGGCACGGTGACCACCTGGGTGGCGCGGTGGAAGCTGCGCGCGCGGCAGCAGTTCAGCTTCAGCGGGACGATGTGCTCGATGATGGCCGCGCTCCCGTACGCGATCGGGGCGCAGAGCGCGTACCCCGACAAGCAGGTGATCGCCTACACGGGCGACGGCTCGCTGACGATGATGATGGGCGAGCTCGCGACCCTCGCCCAGCACCACCTGCCGGTGAAGGTGATCGTGAACAAGAACAACACGCTGGGGCTGATCAAGTGGGAGCAGCAGATCTTCCTCGGCAACCCGGAGTACGGCGTCGGGTTCGACGACGTCGACTTCGTCAAGATCGCCGAGGGCTGCGGCCTGCGCGGCGTGCGGATCGACGACCCGGGCCGCTGCCGCGACCAGCTGGCGGAGGCGCTCGAGCTGGACGAGCCGGTGCTGATCGAGTGCGTCACCGACCCGAACGAGCCGCCGCACCCGCCGCAGGTGACCCGCGACCAGATGACCGAGTTCTCGAAGGCGCTGATGCGCGGCGAGGAGCACCGCAAGCAGATCGCGCTGACGATCGGTCGGGACATGCTCGCCGAGCGCGACTTCTCGGCGAGTCCCTACGGGATCCTGGGGCGGATCGAGGACAAGCTCCCCGGCCGCTGATGGCGACCGTCGTCGAAGGGCTGCAGGCGTGGCCTCGCGGGGTCGACCTCGTCGACAGGAAGGCGCTCGCCCGCGATCTCTCCAGGGCGGTGGTCGGCGAGGTGCGCTTCTCTGCAGGGAGCCGCGCGCTGTACGCGAACGACGCCTCCGCCTACCGGCAGGTGCCGCTCGGCGTCGTCGTGCCACGCACGACGGACGACGTCGTCGCCACGGTCGAGCTGTGCCGCAGCCACGGCGCGCCGGTGTTCGCCCGCGGCGCCGGCACCAGCCTGGCGGGACAGACGGTCAACACCGCCGTCTGCGTCGACTTCTCGAAGTACCTGCGCGAGCTGGTCGAGCTCGACCACGAGCGCGGCATCGCCCGGGTGCAGCCGGGGCTCGTGCTCGACCGGCTGCGCGAGCGGGCCGAGGAGCACGAGCAGACGTTCGGGCCTGACCCGGCGACGCACAGCCGCTGCACGCTCGGCGGCATGATCGGGAACAACTCCTGCGGCGTCCACTCGATCCTCGCCGGTGTCACCGCCGACAACGTGGAGGCGCTCGACGTGCTGCTCTACGACGGAACGCGCCTGCGCGTCTCCCGTGGCGACAACGCGATCGAGGGGCCGCGCTCCGGGGAGCTGACGCGGCGGCTGAAGGAGCTCGCCGATCGCTACGGCGATGCGGTGCGCGAGCGCTACCCGCAGATCCCGCGCCGCATCTCGGGCTACAACCTCGACAGGCTGCTGCCCGAGGCCGGCTTCGACGTGGCGGCGGCGCTCGTCGGCACCGAGGCGTCGTGCTGCCTGGTGCTCGGCGCCGAGCTGAAGCTGATCCCCAGCCCGCAGTTCCGCTCGCTCGTGCTGCTCGGCTACGACGCGCCGTGGTCGGCCGCCGACCACGCGCCGGAGATGATGGAGTTCGACCCGATCGGGCTGGAGACGTTCGACCGGCGGCTCGTCGACAACGAGCTGGCGAAGGGCTTCAAGCGGCACACCGAGCTGCTGCCCGATGGCCAGGCGTGGCTGCTCGTCGAGTTCGGCGCCGACACCGAGGACGAGGCCGACGCGAAGGCCGAGCGGCTCGTCTCGGCGATGAAGGGCAAGCGCGACAAGGACTACCTCGACCTGAAGCTGTACGAGGACGAGAACGGGGTGAAGCAGGTTTGGGAGATCCGCGAGGGCGGCGTCGGCCACTCGAAGGTGCCGGGCGGCCATCCGGGCTGGCCGTCGTGGGAGGACGCCGCGGTCGCGCCGGAGCGCTGCGGCGACTACCTGCGCGACTTCGACAGGCTCGTCGCGGGGCACGGGCTCGAGGTGTCGTGCTACTTCGGCCACGTCGGCCACGGCTGCCTGCACACCCGCCTGAACTGGGACTTCTCGACGCGCGACGGCATCCGCCGCTACCGGGCGTTCATGGAGGACGCGGCCGGCCTCGTCGCGAGCTACGGCGGCTCGCTCTCGGGCGAGCACGGCGACGGCCATGCGCGCGCCGAGCTGCTGCCGAAGATGTTCGGCGACGAGCTCGTCGAGGCGTTCTCGGAGTTCAAGGCGATCTGGGACCCCGAGGGCGGCATGAACCCGGGGAAGGTCGCCGACCCGTACCCGCTGGACACGAACCTGCGGATGGCGCCGCCGTACCGGCCGCAGCAGGTCGAGACGCACTTCTCCTTCCACGAGGACGACGGCTCCTTCGCCGCCGCGGCCGAGCGCTGCTTCGGCGTCGGCGCCTGCCGCGACCAGGAAGGCGTGATGTGCCCGAGCTACCAGGCGACCTACGAGGAGAAGCACTCGACGCGCGGCCGGGCACGGCTGCTGTTCGAGATGCTGCGGGGCGACGACCTCGAGGGCGGCTGGCGCAACGACGAGGTGTTCGAGGCGCTCGACCTGTGCCTCGCCTGCAAGGGCTGCAAGCACGAGTGCCCGGTGCGGGTCGACATGGCGACCTACAAGGCCGAGTTCTTCTCGCACTACTTCGCGGGGCGCCTGCGGCCGCGCAGCGCGTACGCCTTCGGGCTGATCCCGTGGGTGGCGCGGTTCGCCTCGCGCGCGCCGCGGCTCGCGAACGCCTTCGCGCGGACGCCGATCGCGAAGAAGCTCGCCGGGATGGCGCCCGAGCGGACGCCGCCCGCGTTCGCCGACGAGACGTTCTCCTCGTGGTTCGCCCGGCGCGGCGGCACGAAGGTGGCGGGAGGCCGCCGCGTCGTCTTCTGGCCCGACACGTTCACCAACTACTTCCAGCCGCAGGTCGCTCGCGCCGCCGTCGAGGTGCTCGAGGCGGCAGGCTGCTCGGTCGAGCTGCCGCGCGGCGCGCTCTGCTGCGGCCGTCCGCTCTACGACTTCGGGATGCTGAAGCTCGCCCGCCGGCAGCTCGAGCAGATCCTCGACCGGATGCGGCCCGAGATCGAGGAAGGGGTCGAGGTGGTCGGGGTCGAGCCGAGCTGCGTCGCCGTCTTCCGCGACGAGCTGCTCAACATGCTCCCGCACGACGAGAACGCGAAGCGGCTCTCCAAGCAGACCTTCACGTTCGCCGAGTTCCTCGCCCGGCGGCTCGACTGGCAGCCGCCGCAGCTGCGGCGGAAGGCGCTGGTGCACGGCCACTGCCACTACCGCGCGATCGAGCGGGGCATGGACTGCGACAAGCAGGTGCTCGACCGGCTCGGCCTCGACTACGAGATCCTCGACACCGGCTGCTGCGGGATGGCCGGCTCGTACGGCTACCACGCCGGCGACCACTACGACGTGTCGGTGACCGTGGCCGAGAAGACGCTGCTGCCGCGGATCCGCGAGGCGGGCGGCGACACGCTGCTGATCGCCGACGGCTTCTCGTGCCGCGAGCAGATCGAGCAGCTCGGCGACCGGCACGCGCTGCACCTGGCCGAGGTGCTGCGGCTCGCGCTCGGCGAGCGCGGCGAGGCGGAGGAGGCGCACGCGAACGGGCACCTCGCGCGGACGGCGGTGGTCGCCGGCGTGGCGGCCGGCGTCGCCGCAGGGGGCTACCTGCTCCGGGAGCGGCACCGGTAACGCCCGTGCAGGGCTGGGTGGGCGCCGCCACCAGGACGCTCGCCCTGCCCCGGCCGCGCGAGGAGGGCTATCCGCGGCGGGTGCTGCTCGTGCTGCTCGCCGTGCTGGCGGTCGACTACGCCGACCGCTCGGCGATCGGCGCGCTGGCGCCGGAGCTGAAGAAGCAGTTCCACACGGGCAACCTCGCGATCGGGCTGCTGGCGGCCGCCTTCAGCGTCGTCGCGACGCTCGGCTCGGTGCCGGCGGGGATCCTCGCCGACCGCGCCAGGCGAACGCTGCTGCTGGCCGTCAGCCTGGCGCTCTGGAGCGGCGCGTCGGTCTTCACCGGAGCCGCCGTGTCGCTCGAGATGCTGCTCGCCGCGCGGGTGATCCTCGGCGTGGTCACCGCGACGGGTCGGCCGGTGATCGCTTCGCTCACCGGAGACCTGTTCTCGCCCGGCGACCGCGGGCGCGTGCTGGGCGCGATCGACAGCGGCGAGCTGCTCGGCACCGGCCTCGGCTTCCTCGTCGCCGGGCTCGTCGCCCGCTGGCTGTCGTGGCGGTGGGTGTTCTGGCTCCTCGCGCTCGCCGGGCTCTGCCTCGTCGCGTCGGCGCTGCGGCTGCCGGAGCCGGCCCGCACCGCGGCGGACGACGCGAAGGACGAGATCGCGCACGACGAGCTGGGGCGCCAGGTGGAGGACGAGGGGGCGGAGCCGGACGAGCGGATCGTCGTCGGGCGCGAGCAGCGTGACCGCTCCTTCCTCTCGGCGGTCGCGCTGTTCGTCCACATCCGGACGTTCGTGCTGGTGCTGGTCAGCGACTCGATCGGCTACTTCTTCTTCGCCGGCCTGCGCACCTTCGTCGTCGTCTTCATGGTCGAGCAGTACGGGGTCAGGCAGGCGAACGCCGACCTGGCACTGCTGCTGGGCGGCACCGGCGCGGTCGTCGGCGTCTTCGTCGGCGGCCGGGTGGGCGACGCGCTGCTGCGGCGCGGCCGGATCACCGCGCGGCTGGAGGTCGCCTGCGCCGGCTACCTGATCGCGACGGCCGCGCTCTTCCCGGCGGTGCTCCTCACCTCGCTCTGGCCGTCGATTCCCCTGCTCTTCGCCGGCGCGTTCGGGCTGGCGCTGCCGATGCCGTCGCTCGACGCGGTGCGCCTCGACGTCGTGCATCCCGACCTCTGGGGGCGGGCGGAGTCGACGCGCAACGTGTTCAAGATCGCAGCCGAGGCGATCGCGCCGGTGGTGTTCGGCCTGCTCGCCGACCGGATCGCGGGCGGCGGCCGCGCCGGCGTTCAGGCGGCGTTCCTGATCACGCTGCCGACGGTGGCGCTCAGCGGCCTGCTGCTGCTCGTGGTGCGGCGCTGCTACGCGCCCGACGTGGCCGCCGTCAATGCCTCGCTCTCCGACGACTGACGGAGGTGTCTGCTCGTGGCGGTGGGGCTGGCGCTCGCCATCACGCGCTCGATCACGCGTCCGCTCGCGATCCTCGTCGAGCGGCTCGATCGGCTGCAGGCGGGCCCGATCGCCGATCTCGGCTCCGGGATGGAGGCGATGGCGGACGGCGACCTGACGGTCGACCTGCACCCCGAGACGCCGACGATCGAGCACGTGTCGCGCGACGAGCTCGGCCGCGCTTCGGGCAGCTTCAACGAGATCGCCCGGCGCACCGCCGAGACGGTCGAGACCTACCGGCGGATGCGCGCCAGGCTCACCGACCTGCTCGGTCGCGTCTCGGCGAGTACGAGCACGGTCAGCGCCGCGTCGCAGCAGATGGCGTCGACGTCCGAGGAGGCGGGCGAGGTGGCGCGCGCGGCGCGGGCCGTCGCCGGCGAGGGCGTCACCGCGGCCGAGCAGGCCGACGAGGCGATGCGCGCGGTGCGCGAGTCGACCGGCGCGATCACCGACGCGATCGGCGGGCTCGCGGCGAAGTCCGAGCAGATCGGCGGG
>DASVDV010000019.1:0-65585 GCA_036380895.1 Gaiellaceae bacterium
ACGAGCACCGCGTCAGTGAACTTCTCCGCGACGAATCGCAGAACCACGGGATCCGGTGTTTTCTCGGGGAAGAACTCACGGATAAACCTTGCAGGCCGTAGGCGACGCTTGATCTCGGTCGCGAGCCGCTTGTTTAGGTCCTCGTCAAACACAAGGACGCGAGAAGACGTCCGATACCACAGCGACGGATCTATGCGGCTTCGGCTAGCCTCGCGCTCGCCTGCCACCAACGCTCCGCGTCCGAGATTTCAGCGTCCGTAAGGTCGTAGTCCTCGCGCAGGATCTCGCGCCCCTCATCCGTCGTCGCCATCGCTGCAACCTTGGCAGCCGGAATGCGCCGTCCCTTGATCGTTGGCCGACCGGAGAGGAAGTCGGGATCGATCTCGATGTACTCAAGGTCGGGAAGCTCCCGGACCGCCCAGCCGCCGCGCCGCAGCTGGCTGGCGATCAACTTCAAGTTCTCAGGGTCTACGACTTGCTGCCAACCCCGGTCGCCAACGTCATAAGCCCTGTCGCCCTCTTTGGTGTAGACGCGCCCTTCCGCAACCGCCAGAGGTGCATGAGTCAACGGCCAATCGCCGTACTCATGAAGTCGGGTGATCGCGCCCTTGATGTACTTGTGCGGGACATCGTGGTCGAGCAGGTCATGCACGACCATCGCCTCGGCGATGTCCTGGTAGCTGTAGATACGCGGTTGGCCTACAGCAACGGAGGACTTGATGTAGCCGCGTCGCGCCCACTGCCCGATCGTATGACCGGGGACGCCAGCCAACAGGCCAACCTCATGCGCGAGATAACGCCCCCTTGGAGGCATGTGGTGGAGTCTTCCCGTCGTCACGGCTGCCTACTAATACCTCTTCGGGTTGACAACTCCTAATCCGATCCCGGCCTGTCACGCGAACACTACGCTACCAACATCTGTCCCGTGAAGGGATAGTTACCAGTTAGCTTGACAGGGAGGGAGTGTCAAGCGTCCTTTACACGACGCTCACTGCACGACGAGGACGGCGCTGTACGCGCGCTCCTTCGGGACCCAGATGCGGAAGCGGTCGCCCGCGCCGGCGCGGACGGTGAGCTCGAAGTAGCCGCGCGAGCTCGTGCGGCGGTTCGCGCCGACCGAGCGCCAGTGGCCGTTGCGCCGCTCCTGCAGCCGGTACGTCGCCTTCTTCCCCGGCCGCACCTGACCCCACAGGACGGTGCGCGAGCCCTTCCGCGACACCTGCGCGAGCGGGAAGCAGAACGCGTCGTACGACGGCTTCTCCCTGGCCTTCACCGTCTGCAGCCCGCTCTGCCAGCGGTCGACGTTCGGCTCGTCCTGCAGCAGGTAGTGGATGAGGATGTCGACGCGCGGCAGCTGGTGCACGCGCAGCGCCGCCTCGCCCATGTACCGCGCCTGCTTCGTGTACGAGACGCCGAGCAGCTTGTCGGGCGGATCGGTCTGGTAGCCGTACTCGGTCAGCCAGATGCGCGCGTGCGGGAAGTCGCGCGCCACCAGCCGCTCCAGACGCTCGAGCGTCGCGAGCGTGATCGTGGTGCAGTGGTCGCAGCCGCCGCTCGACGGCGTCTCCTTCGGCCGGAGCGGGTACGGGTTGTGCGCGTAGGCGTCGAGCTTCGCGTGCGCCGCGTGCATCCCCTCGAGCCAGGCGACGGGCGAGACGCCGTGGCTGCCGCCGCGGGGCGCCGTCACGCCCCCGGCCACCTTGGCGTGCGGCTGCACGGTGTGGATCGCCTTGTAGGCCGGATCGAGCAGCCGCTGGACGTACAGCCTCGGCGAGGTCGGGCGGAACGAGCGCGCCTGGTTCGGCTCGTTCCAGATCGTCCACATGTGCACGAACGGGTAGCGGCGCGCCGCGGCGCGCGCGAAGGCGGCGAACATCGAGGCGGACTTCGGCGCCCAGTTCTCGCCGCGGCCGCCGTTCGCCCAGGCGGGAGAGCCGTAGAGCGTCACGAGCGGCGCGATCTTCCGCTCGTGCAGGCCGTTCAGCACCGGGTCGACGATCGACCAGTCCCAGTCGCCGCGGTGCGGCTCGATCTGGCGCCAGTCGAGGGTCACCCGCACGACGTCGACGCCCAGCTCGTCGACCTGGTCGAGCCGGTCGTCCACCGACCCGGGGCCATACTCGAGCCACGCGTCGTCCTGGATGCCGAAGCGGACGTAGGGAGACGCCGACGCCGTCGGAGCGAGCAGCGCCGGCGCCAGCAGCCCGAGCGCGAAGAGCGCGATCAGCAGCAGCTTCCGCACTCCGGGACGCTAGTGGGCCGAGGTTGGCGGTCCGTTAGGAGCGGTTACGCATCCCGTACAGGACTGTCAGACGGAGGTTCGAGCGGTGGTTCGAGCCCGAGCCGCTCGAAGCGGCGGCGCAGCGAGGGCGGGCTTCGCCACATGCCGCGCATCGGATCGCCGACGGCCGCCAGCCGGGCGCGCATGGTGCCGAGCGTGAACGCGGCCGGGTCGACGGCCGGCACCTCGTCCCAGCGGAGCGGCGCCGAGACGCGGGCGTCGGGCGTGGGGCGGACCGAGTACGCGGCGGCGATCGTGCGGTCGCGCGCGTTCTGGCCGTAGTCGACGAAGACCCCGACGCGGTCGGCAACGCGCCAGGTCGTCGTCGCGACGCGCTGGTCGTCGATCCGCCGCTCCACCTCCTGCGCAACGGCCTTGGCGAACCGCCGCACCTCCGGGAACGGCAGCTCGGGGCGGAGCGGCGCGAGCACGTGCAGTCCGGTGGCGCCCGAGGTCTTCGGGTAGGAGCGCAGGCCCAGTTCGTCCAGCACCTCGCGCACGACGAGCGCGATCTCGCGCACGAGCGGCCACTGGCCGTCGCTCGTCGGGTCGAGGTCGATCAGCAGGTAGTCGGGCCGCTCGATCTCGGGCACGCGCGAGTGCCACGTGTGCAGCTCGATGCAGCCGAGGTTCGCGACCCAGGCGAGCCCGGCTGCGTCGCGCAGCACCGCGAAGACCGTCGAATGGCCGCTCGGGAAGCGGACGAACACCTCGTCGACGTAGTCGGGGTGGCGCGCCGGCACGCGCTTCTGGTGGAAGAACTCGCCGTCGACGCCGTTCGGAAACCGCTTCATGTGGAAGGGCCGCGCGCGCAGGTGCGGCAGCGCGTGCTCGGCGACGTCGACGTAGTAGCGGACGAGGTCGCCCTTCGTCCAGCCCTCCTGCGGGAAGAACGGCTTGTCGGGGTTCGTGACGGGAACCTCGCGGGAGCCGACGCGCATGGCTGCGAGTATCCTCGAGGCGTGCTCGACGGGCAGCCGATGACCAGCGCGACGCTCGAGCCGCTCGACGACTACATCGTCGTGGAGCCGCTCGACGAGACCGAGACCGCCACGGGGCTGATCGTGCCCGTGAACGAGGCGGCGCAATGCCGCACCGGGATCGTCGCGGCGGTCGGCCCCGACGTGACGGCGGTCGAGCCGGGCGACAAGGTGCTCTTCTCGCGCGAGGCGGGCCTCGAGGTGCGGCTCGCGCGCTCGTCGCACCGCGTCAGGGTGCTGAAGCGCGAGGAGCTGATCGCGCGCGTGCACGACTGACGCGCGCGGGGACGCTCAGCAGCGGGAAAGCGGCAGCAGCCTGCCGCCGCGCGCGACGCAGCCGCGCGCCGCGCGGGTCTCGGGCGCCGGCGCCGGGCGGCCGACGACGGTCGACCGGAACCAGTAGCCCGTGCCGTTCTGCCGCACGACGAGCACGAGCAGGGTCGTCCCGCGCCCGAGCGGCACGCGCAGGAAGCGCTTGCTGGTGGCGACGCCGCGCACGGCGCGCAGGCGCTCCAGCAGCTTGCAGCCCTTCGTGCAGGCGATGGTGGTCGTCGCCCCGGCGGGCACGGCGCGCACCCGCAGGCGCGTCCACTCGAGCCGGCCGTGCGAGAGGCGCCGCATCTTCTGGTCGAGCGTCGGTCTGGGTCGCCGGTGCGGCGCGGTCGTCGTCGGCGGAGTGGGGGGCGCCGGCGGCGGAGCGGCGGCCGTCGTCGTCGGCGCGGTCGTGGTCGGCGCGGTCGTGGTCGGCCCGCCGCCCTGCGTGCGCACGGGCACGCTGCCGGTGTTGGGCGCGGCGTCCACCGCGGTCAGCGCGCCGGCGTTGCCGGACTCCGCGTACGAGAAGGCCTGGACGTTCAGGGTCGGCTCGACCGGCTGGTGCACCGAGTCGCGGAGGTCGGAGAGCGGCAGCGTGATCGTGAACGTGTCGTCGCTCCAGCTGCCGTTCACCCCGTGCACGCGCTGCCAGTTGTCGTTCTGCCAGACGGCGAGCACCGTCTCGCCGCCGCTGAAGGTCGCGACGTCGAGCGAGCCGCCGTCCGGGCCGGTGAGGAAGAACTGCACCGACTCGCCGTCGTCGAGCGACGCGCGGTTCGCGAAGCTCACGGCCAGGGTCAGCGAGGCGTTCTGGACCGAGACGGCGAGCGTCGAGATGTCGGCGCCGGTGCCTGCGTCCCCGACGGCGTCGCGGCTGACTACGGACGAGCTCGGCGCCGTGCCGCGCGCGCCGGCGACCGCGGCCGCGGCGAGCGCCAGAACGGCGCAGAGGCAGGCTGTTGCGAGACGCATGACCCGAGTCAAGCACGCGCGACGGACGGGGGGAGAGGGACGGGGCCCGCGTGCAGACCCCGTCCCCGACGGAGAGAGAGGGATTTGAACCCTCGACGCACCTTTCGGCACGTACGCGATTTCCAGTCGCGCTCCTTAGACCGCTCGGACATCTCTCCGCGCGCGGCGCATCGTATCGCCGCCGAACGAGAGCGAGCCTGCTCGCGCAGGCTCGCCGGGTACGGAGGGGGAGGGATTTGAACCCTCGATCCGCCTAACGACGGATAACGGTTTTCGAGACCGCCGCATTCGACCGCTCTGCCACCCCTCCGGTCGGGCGAGAAGGGTACAGGCGGTGGGTCGAGACCGACGGGGGACTGCGGTACGATGCGGCCGCCCGGGAGAAGTGGCCGAGTGGCTGAAGGCGGCGCCCTGCTAAGGCGTTAGGTGGGGGAATCCCTGCCTCGAGGGTTCGAATCCCTCCTTCTCCGCTGAAATCCCCCGAACGGGGTATAGGCGGGCCTGACCTGCAGGGTCAGGATCCGATTGCCGGCTCCCCCTGACACCGGCAGATGCAACTGCGGCGACCCGCTCCTCCCCCGAGCGGGTTCGCTGTTTCAGGAGGCCTTTCGCGGAGCTAGTGCGTCGAGGCGTAGACGAACGCCGCGACGTCCTGGATCTGCTGCTGCGAGAGCTGACCCTTGAAGGCGGGCATCGCCCCGCCGCCGTTCTCGACCTGGTGCGCGACCGCCGCCTCGGACGGCTTGAGCTGGTCGAGGTTCGGGCCGACGTTGCCCGTCGCGCCCGCCGCCTTCAGCGTGTGGCAGCCGGTGCAGCCGGCGCTCGCGAACACGGCCTTGCCGGCCGCCGGGTCGCCGACGGTGCCGCCGCCGCTCGAGGCGCCGCCGCTCTTCGCGGTGGTGGTCGGCGCCTTCTGGGTGGTGACGATCGGCGCCGGGTTCGTCGTCACGCGCGGCGGCTCGGCCGCCTCGGGGCGCTCCTTGCCGAGCACCAGCACGGCTGCCATGAACGCGAGGAAGAACGCGATCACGAGGACCACGTAGCCCGCCATGCCGCGCCCCGGGAAGTTCGGGAAGCGCGCCGGGATCACGAACGACGAGACGAGCGCGAAGACGATGAAGGCCGCCGCGACTGCGGCGAGGCCGATCTCGTGGCTCGTCGAGAGCGCGGCGAGCGTGGGTGCGAAGGAGAACATCGCGGTCGCAACCTTACCTTCAGATCATGAAGGCGCCGTTGTTGTGGTCGACGGCCTGCCCGGTCATGCCCAGCGCGTCGTCGGAGAGCAGCCACGCCACCGTGCCGGCGATCTCCTCCGGCTCGCTCATGCGACCGAGCGGCACCTCGCGCATCGCCTCGGCGAACGCCTCCTCGCGCGTCATGCCGGGAAACGCGTCCAGCCCCTGCCAGGCCATGTCCGTGTTGACCCAGCCCGGACAGATGGCGTTGACCTGGATCCGCCGCGGCGCCAGCTCCGCGGCCAGCGAGCGGACGAGGCCGAGCAGCGCCGCCTTCGAGGCGCAGTAGCCGGTGTAGCCGGGCACGCCGATCCGCGCCAGGATCGAGGAGGTGACGACGATGCGGCCGCCGTCCGGCAGGTGCCGCTCGGCCGCGCGGCAGCACCAGTAGGTGCCGTAGAGGTTCGTCTGGACGATGTCGTCGAAGCGGTCGCCGGGGCCGGGCGCGTTCGGGCCGCCGATGCCGGCGTTCGCGACGAGGAAGTCGATCGGGCCGTCGATCGCGGCGAAGACCTGGTCGCGGTCGCGGATGTCGCAGGACGCCACCGTGGCGCCGTCGACCACGTCGCGGAGCCGCTCGGCGTCGCGCGCGAGGAGCGTCAGCTGCGCGCCCTCGGCGCCGAGCCGCCTCGCGATCGCCCGTCCGATCCCGGTGCCGGCGCCGGTGACGACGCCGCGCCGCCCGTCGAGCCTCACCGGCGAGCCTCCCAGGCCGCGAGCACGCGGCGCTCCTTCTCGCGGTCGAGGCCCGCCGGCGGGTCGGCCGGCGCCTCGCCCGAGCGGAGCCAGGCGAGCGTGTCGGCGGCGGTCTCGGCGAGCGGGCGCGTGCGCAGGCCGGCGGCGAACGCCGGCTCGACCGGCGCCGAGAGCATCCCGGCGTAGGCGGGATCGGCGATCCAGAGCGGCAGCTCCATCCACTCCTCGACCTCGTGCTCGAGGAGGTGCCCCGGCTCGACCCAGACGAGCCGCGCGCCGCCGCCGGCCACCGCGTGGCACGTCTCGAGCACGTCGCCGATCGTCGTCGGCCGGTCGACGGCGTTGAAGGTGCCGCCGAGCCGGCCCTCCGCCGCCTCGACGATCCAGGCGGCCAGGTCGCGGGCGTCGATCAGCTGGGCCGGCCGCTCGGGCGGCGCCGGCGCGAGCACGTCGCCGCCGTCGGCGAGCCGCCCGGGCCAGTACGAGAAGCGCCCGGTCGGGTCCCAGGGGCCGACGATCAACCCGGGGCGCGGCACGAAGGCGTCCGGGAAGCGCTCGCGCACCGCCTGCTCGCAGAGCGCCTTCAGCGCGCCGTAGGCGGGACCGACCGCCTGCTCGGTCGGCTCCTCGAGCTCGGCGACGGGATCGTCCTCGACCGGCGGCCGGGACAGGTCGGCGTACGCCGAGATGGAGGAGACGAACGTGTAGTGGCCCACGTCGCCGAGCGCGTCGAGCGTGCGGCGGACGATCCGCGGCACGTAGCCGCTCGTGTCGACGACTGCCTCGAAGTCGCGGCCGGCGAGCGCCGACAGGTCGCCGTCGCGGTCGCCGCGGAGCTTCTCGACGCCGGGGAAGAGCTCGGGCCGCGTCTGCCCCCGGTTGAAGAGCACCACCTCGTGGCTGCGCGCGAGCGCGGCGTCGACGACGTGCCGGCCGAGGAACTTCGTGCCGCCGAGGACGAGCATCCGCATATCGTCAGCCTATGCAGCCGCTGCCGACGCACGACGACGTAGGCGATCCGAGCGGACGGCCCGTCGTCTACCTGCACGGCGGCGGCGACTCGCGGCTCTCCCGCCACCCGGACGACTCGATCGCCGCCGAGCTCGGCGTCCGCCTCGTCGCGATCGACCGCTGCGGTCCGGCGCGCCACGGGCGCCGCCGCACGCTGCTCGCCTGGGCGGACGAGGTGACGGCGGTGGTCGACGCGCTGGGGATCGAGCGGTTCGGGGTGGTGGGCTGGTCGGCCGGGGGGCCGCACGCCCTTGCGGTGGCGGCGGCGCTGCCGGAGCGCGCCACCCGAGTCGGCCTCGTCGGCTCGATGCCGACGCCCGCCGGCGCCGGCGCGCTGCCGGTAGACGTGCGGCGCGTGACACGCGTGGCGAGGCTCGCGCCCCGGCTGGCGGCGCGGATGCTCGAGCGCTGGGGGCGGCAGCCGGTCGCGTCGACCGGCGACCCGATGACCGACGACGCGTACGCGCGGGGGCGGGTCGAGTCGTTCCGGCACGGCGGTCTCTGGCTCGCGCGGGAGCTGGCCTGCCTGGCGCGCCCGTGGGGCTTCGAGCCGGCCGACGTGCGCGTGCCCGTGACGCTGTGGTGGGGCGAGTCGGACCACGTCTGCCCGCCGTCGATCGCGCGCGACTATGCACGGGCGCTCCCGAACGCGGAGCTGCGGCTCGTCGAGGGCAACCACCAGCTGCTGTTCGCCCGCTGGCGCGACATCCTGGCGGACGCGGCGTCCTGACGGTCAGCGCGGCGGGCGGAGAGCGGCGAACTCGTCGGTGATCGCGAGCTCCTGCGAGACGAAGCGGAAGAGCGCCGCCGGACGGCCGCCGGCCCGGCCCGGCGCGCGCCGGCCGGGGATCCGCTCCAGCACGCCGCGCCGCACCAGCACCCGCTGCAGGTTGGTCGCCGAGACGTCGTGGCCGAGCGCCGCGACGTAGATCCTGCGCAGCTCCGAGATCGTGAAGGTCGCCGGCGCGAGCGCGAAGCCGACGTTCGTGTACGACAGCTTCGCGCGGAGGCGCGCCCGCGCCGCCAGGACGATGTCGGCGTGGTCGTCGGCGAGCGGCGGCAGCTCGTCGACCGGCGCCCACGCGCCGGGCAGCTCCCGGTCGGCCGGCACGAGGCCCAGGTAGGCGGTCGCCAGCTGCCAGCCGGGCGCGCGGTCCGGATCGCTGCGCGTTTCCAGCTGCTCGAAGTGCGCCAGCCGCCCCAGGTCGAGCGCGCGGGCGAGCGCCGTGCCGAGCGGCTCCGGCCGCTCGAGCTCGGCGCCCGGCAGGCGATCGCCGTCGAGCAGCACCTCGAGCCGCCGCTCCCGCACGCGGAGGACGGCTCCGAGCGCACGATGGGTGGGCTGATCGGTAGGATTCCGCACGGTTTTCGTCCCACAGTCTAAAACCCCCGAGCCGCCCGAGAGACGAGGAGACGCCGAGATGAAGAGATTGCTGCCGTTCGCCCTGCTCGTCGCCGCCGTCGCGCTGCTCGCGGCCGGCTGCGGCTCCTCCTCGAAGAAGTCCTCCTCGTCGACGACGACCGCGCCGGCGACGACCACCGCGGCCGCCGGCTCCTCCTCCGCCGGCGGCGCGTTCAAGGTCGGCCTGAACACCGACACCGGCGGTCTCAACGACCGCGGCTTCAACCACCTCGCCTACCTCGGGCTCAAGCAGGCGGCCGCGAAGCTCGGCGTGCAGACGAAGGTGACGCTTTCGGCATCGACCTCCGACTACATCCCGAATCTCGCCTCACTCGCGCGCCAGGGCTACGACCTGGTGGTCGCCGTCGGCTTCACCGAGATCCAGGCCCTGGAGGCGGTGGCGAAGCAGTTCCCGAAGACGCATTTCGCGATCGTCGACGTGTCGAACGCGGACGAGGGCTCGCTGAAGAACGTCGAGGGCCTGCTGTTCAAGGAGCAGGAGGTCGGCTACCTCGCCGGCTACGCCGCGGCGCTCGCGGCGAAGGACCGCCACGCGAACGTCGTCTCCTCGGTGGGCGGGCAGAAGCAGCCGCCGGTCGACCGCTACATCGCGGGCTACCAGGCGGGCGCCAGGGCCGCCGTCCCGGGGATCAAGACGCTGAACGCCTACTCGCAGGACTTCAACAACCAGGCGAAGTGCAAGGAGATCGCGCTCAACCAGATCGCCGCCGGCTCGGTGGTCGTCTTCCAGGTGGCGGGCGGCTGCGGCCTCGGCGCGCTCGACGCGGCGAACGAGAAGGGCGTGTGGGGGGTCGGTGTCGACGCCGATCAGGGCTTCCTCGGCCCGTACGTGCTCACGTCGGCCGAGAAGCGCGTCGACACCGCCGTCTACGACGCGATCCGCGACGCCAAGGCGGGCAAGTTCAAGGGCGGCACCGACGCGGTGTACGGCCTCGAGGGCCACGGCGTCGGCCTCGGGAAGTTTTCGCCGAAGACGCCCGCGGGCATCGAGATCAAGGTCGACCAGGTCCGCAAGCGGATCGTGAGCGGCAAGATCACGAACATCCCCACAACCGTGAAGTAGCGGGAATGACGCAGCCGGCGCACGGCGTTCTTCCCCTGCGAGTCCACGAACGAGGAGGATCCGGATGGCAACGCTGACCGATGCCCAGCGCGCGTTCCTGCGCGACAACGCCTACGCGGGCGTGGTGACGACCCTGCGACCCGACGGGTCGCCGCACACCACCGTCGTCTGGATCGACGAGCAGGACGGCGACGTGATCTTCAACACCGCCCGCGGCCGCGCGAAGGACGTGAACCTGGCGAACGACCCGCGCGTGTCGGTGATGGTGGTCGACCCCGCCGACCAGTACAAGTGGGTGTCGGTGAGCGGCCGCGCGGCCGTGAGCGAGCAGGGCGGCGACGAGGGGATCGACCGTCTCTCGAACAAGTACCTGGGCAAGGACTACCCGTATCACAGCCCCGGCGAGGTGCGCCTGGCCGTGCGGGTCACGCCGGAGAAGGTCGACTCGTCCGGATTCCAGGGCTGAGCGGGTACTAGGGTGGGTCGCGTGATCGGCGCGCGCCGGTTCGGCGTCGCGGTCGTCGCCTTCGCGGCGGCGCTGTGGGGGCTCGACGCCCTCTTCCGGCGGCCGCTCGCGCACTCGACCGGCGCCGCGACGATCGTGTTCGGCGAGCACGTGGTGCTCGTGCTGGTGACCCTGCCGTTCGTCGTGCCGGCGCTGCGAGCGGTGCTGCGGCTCGGCTGGCGCGCGGTGCTCGCGGCGCTGCTCGTCGGCGCCGGCGCGTCGGCGACCGCGACGATCCTGTTCACCCAGGCGTTCGTCGACGGCGACCCCGTCACCCCGGTGGTGATCCAGAAGGTGCAGCCGATCGTCGCGGTGCTCGCCGCGCGGCTCGTGCTGGGCGAGCGCCCGCGCCGGCGCTTCGGCTGGTTCGTGCTGGTCGCGCTCGTCGGCACCTGGCTGATGGCGTTCCCGAACCCGACGCGCATCGACGTGCACAGCGCGCTCGTGCCGTCGCTGTACGCACTGGCGGCGGCCGTCTTGTGGGCGCTCGGGACGGTGCTCGGGCGCTACCTCTCGCGCGACCTGCGCTTCGAGCACGTGACGGCGCTGCGCTTCGTCTTCGGGCTGCCGGCGACGGCGATCGCGGTGGCGGTGCTCGGGCAGTCGTTCCACGCCTCGGCGCACGACTCGCTCTGGATAGCGTTGCTGGCGCTGGTCACGGGCGCGATCGCCCTGGCGCTCTACTACTGGGCGCTGCAGCGGACGCCGGCGACGGCGGCGGCGATCGCCGAGCTGGCGTTCCCGGTGACCGCCGCGCTCGTCGGCTACATCGCGTTCGGCGCCAGCCTGACCGGCTGGCAGTGGCTGGGCGTGGCGCTGACGAGCGCGGTCGTGGTGCTGCTGCCGTCGCGGCCGGCGACCACGGGGGTCGTCGTCGGCGAGCCCGCGCTCGCGGCCGGCTAGCCGCGTGCGCGTCACGATCTGCGACGTCGGGCCCCGCGACGGCCTGCAGAACGAGCCGGACGTGCTCGCACCAGCTTCGCGGGCCGAGCTGGTGACGCGGCTCGCGGCTGCCGGGCTGCCGCGTGTGGAGGCGGTGTCGTTCGTCCGCGACGACCGCGTGCCGCAGATGGCGGGCGCCGAGGAGGTGGTCGCCGCGGTGGGCGAGCACCCCGGCTGCGAGCTCGTCGGGCTCGTCCTCAACGAGCGCGGGGCGGAGCGCTTCGCCGCCACGGCGCTCGACCGGGTCAACTGCACGCTCGCCGCCACCGAGACGTTCAACCGGCGCAACGGCAACGCGACCCTCGACGAGGCGGTGGCGCGCGTGACGGCGATCGCGGGCGCCGCGACGGCCCCGGTGACGGTCACGATCTCCTGCGCGTGGGGTTGCCCGTTCGAGGGCGAGGTCGATCCCGGCGCCGTCGCCGACCTGTGCGAGCGGCTCGACGGCGCCGACGAGCTGGTGCTGGCGGACACGATCGGCGTCGCCACGCCGCGCCGGGTGCGGCGGCTCGTCGAGCGGGTCTCGATCCTCGGCCCGCCGGTCGGCGCCCACCTGCACGACACGCGGCACACGGGCTACGCGGCGGCGTGGGCGGCGCTCGAGGGCGGTGCGACGCTGCTCGACGCCTCGGTCGGCGGCCTCGGCGGCTGCCCGTTCTCGCCCGGCGCGACCGGCAACATCGCGACCGAGGACCTCGTCTGGCAGCTGGCGCGCGAGCGCGTCGAGACGGGCGTCGACGTCGAGGCGCTGGTCGCGATCTCCCGCCGGCTCGAGGAGCTGCTCGGCCGCCGGCTCGAAGGCTCGGTCTACCGGGCCGCGCGCTGGCCCTGACGAACAGCGGCTGGCGCCGTTCCGAGCGTCTACACGGCGAGCTTCACGAGGCCGAACGCCTCCCGCGCCAGCCGCCGGGAGCGTCGTCGTCGCGCCGCACGGTACCCAGGTACGCTCGACGGCGTGAACGTGGCCGAGGACCTCGCGCCGACCGGCACCCTGCGCGCCTCCATCAACCTCGGCAACCCGGTGCTGGCGCAAGGAACCGAGGCCGCGCCCACCGGGGTCAGCGTCGACGTCGCGCGCGAGGTCGCAGCACGTCTCGATGTCCCCGTCGACCGCGCCGGCGTCCGGATCGGCGTCAAGCGCGGCTCCGCCTACGACCTCTTCCTCACCCGCACGCTGCGGCACGCGACGCTCGTGCGCGGCGACGAGGGCGTCGACGCCTTCCGCGCCGCCCTGCGGCGCTCGAACCGGCCCGACGCGACGGTCGCACCGCCGGCGTAGCCGCGTGCCGAACCGTCTCGCAGCCGCGCTCAGCCCCTACCTGCTCCAGCACGCCGGCAACCCCGTCGACTGGCAGCCGTGGGACGACGAGGCGCTCGCCGCCGCCCGCGAGCGGGACGTGCCGATCATGCTCTCGATCGGCTACGCCGCCTGCCACTGGTGCCACGTGATGGAGCGCGAGTCGTTCGAGGACGCCGCGACCGCCGCCCTGCTGAACGAGCGGTTCGTGCCGATCAAGGTCGACCGCGAGGAGCGGCCCGACCTCGACTCGGTCTACATGGACGCGGTGGTCGCGCTCACCGGCCAGGGCGGCTGGCCGCTGACGGTGTTCCTCACGCCCGACCGCGAGCCGTTCTTCGGCGGCACCTACTTCCCGCCCGAGCCGCGGCACGGCCTGCCGGCGTTCCGGCAGGTGCTCGTGGCCGTCTCGGAGGCATGGCGCGACAAGCGCGACGACGTGCACCGCTCGGCTGCCGAGCTCGTCGAGCATGTCCGGTCGGGCACGCGCCTCAGGGCGTCGGCCGAGCCGCTGACGGACGCCCTGCTCGACCAGGCGGTCGCGGGGCTCTCCGCCGGCTTCGACGCCACGTGGGGCGGCTGGGGCCGGGCGCCGAAGTTCCCGCCGGCGCCCGTGCTGGAGCTGCTGCTGCGGCGCGGCGAGCGGGACATGGTCGCGCGCACGCTCGACGGCATGGCGCTCGGAGGCATGTACGACGTCGTCGGCGGTGGCTTCCACCGCTACTCGGTCGACGAGCGGTGGCTCGTGCCGCACTTCGAGAAGATGCTGTACGACAACGCGCTGCTCGCCTCCGTGTACCTGCACGGCTGGCAGCGGCTCGGAAACGACCGCTATCGGACGGTCGTCGAGCAGACGCTCGACTACGCCCTGCGCGAGCTGCGCCTCGAGGGCGGCGGCTTCGCCTCGGCACAGGACGCGGACACCGACGGCGTCGAGGGGCTGACCTTCACGTGGGAGCGCGGGGAGGGGGTTCCCGACGAGCTGCTGGAGCCGTTCGAGCACGGCCGCTTCGTCGTGCGCGGGGAGCTCGACGAGGAGACGCGGGTGCGCCTGCTCGCCGAGCGCGACCGGCGGCCGCAGCCGCTGCGCGACGACAAGGCGATCGCCTCCTGGAACGGCCTCATGCTCGCGGCGCTCGCGGAGTGCGGCCGGGTGCTCGAGCGTGCCGACTGGGTCGAGGCCGCCGTCGCGCTCGCCGAGTTCCTGCTCGGCCCGCTGTCCACGGCCGAAGAGCGGCTGCACCGGACGTGGCGCCGCGGCGAGGCGCGGGGAACCGGCTATCTCTCGGACTACGCCGACGTCGTTTACGGGCTGCTCGAGCTGCACGTCGCGACGGCCGATCCGCGCTGGCTGCGCGAGGCCCACCGGCTCGCGTTGCTGGCGGTCGATCTCTTCGCCGACCCGGACGGCGACGGCTTCTTCGCCACCCCGCGCGACGGCGAGCGGCTCGTCGCGCGCAAGAAGGAGCTCGACGACCACCCGACGCCCAGCGGCAACGCGATGCTCGCCCACGTGCTGCTGCGACTCGGCCGCATCTGGGGCGACGACGAGCTCGAGCGGCGCGGCGCCGGCGTCCTGCGCCTGGTGCGGGACGCGCTGACGCGCGTGCCGGGCGCGTTCGGCTGGATGCTGGTCGCACTCGACCAGCACCTCGCACCGCGGCGGGAGATCGCGATCGTCGGCGCTCCCGGCGACGCGGTCGCACGTGCTGCGCTCGAGCGGGCCGCGCCCACGGACGTGGTCGCCTTCGGCCCGGCCGAGGACGTGCCGTTGCTCGCCGGCCGCACCGCCGTCGACGGGCGGCCCGCGGTCTACGTCTGCGAGCGCTTCGCCTGTCGCGCGCCGGTCGTCGACCCGGCCGCGCTGTAGACGGCGAGGGCCCGCCCGAGCGGGCCCTCGCCGTGCGCTCACCCGTGGTGCGTGGTCGTCTCGCGTTCCACGACGCGCTCGTCCTCGAGCGCGCGCCCGTCGTCGACGGTGCGCCGCTCGGCCGTGAGCGGCTCGTCGGCAGCGCGGGCGTCGTGGGTCGCAACCGGCGCGGTGGCCGGAGTCGCGGCGGCGGGTGCGTGTACGACGCGCCGCCGACGCAGCGTCGCCGGCTCGAGCGCGAAGCCGAACACCAGGCCGATCCCGAACGCGAGCACGCCGTTCCAGACGCCGACGTCGCGCATGACGCCGAGGATGTGCACGTACCGCGACGCCGACGCGACGTGGTCGCGGAACCAGTTGGAGTCCGGCTGCATCGCGATCAGCGTCCAGCCTGCGGCGATCAGCACCGGGACGAAGGCCAGGCCGAACGTGGCGGGCGGATGGCCGTCGCGGCCGCGGAGCTGCGACAGCCCCAGCACGAGGCCCGCTCCGGCGACGACGCCCATCGCGGCCCAGTAGCCGCCGGTCGAGTCGTGGCCCCACTGCGACGCCAGCCAGAGCAGGAGGCCCGCGACTCCGGCTCCGATCAGCGTCGACATGGCTCTGCTCATTCCCCTCATCGATCTCGCCTCGCTTTCTGGACAGACGGGTCGTAAGGGAAACGGACGAGCGGCCCGTCCGGTTCCGGCCTTCACACGCGTCCGACGGTCGCCGCCGGCAGGGCTGCGCGCACAGCACCATCGTCGGCTCCCCGTCGACGACGAAGACGAGCGACTTGACGATCTCGCCGAGCTCGCAGCCGCAGGCGTCCGCGGCGTCGCGCGCGGTGCGCGTCGACGCGGGCAGCTCGCGCACCTCGACGCGGAGTCCCCGTGCGGCCAGTCGCTCCTGCACCTTTGCCGCCGTCGGGTGTCGCGCCGTAAGCTCCTGGTCCATGGCGCTCCTCTCGGTCCGCAACCTTACGCGGCGCTTCGGTGGGATCGTGGCGATCGACAGCGTCTCGCTCGAGGTCGAGGTCGGCCAGATCGCGGGCCTGATCGGGCCGAACGGCGCCGGCAAGACGACGCTGTTCAACGTGATCACGCGCCTGTACCGGCCCGACGCGGGCGCGCTCGACTTCGACGGGCGCACGCTGCTGCGAACGCCGCCGCAGCGGGTGGTGCGCCGCGGCATCGCCCGCACCTTCCAGAACGTCGAGCTGTTCCCGCGGATGACCGTGCTCGACAACGTCCTGGTGGGCGCGCACGCTCGCACCCGGCCGTTCCGCTCGCGCGGCGCGCGCGCCGGGGCGCTCGAGCTGCTCGAGTACGTGGGCGCCGCCGACGTCGCGGCGCGGCCGGCGGCCGGGCTGCCGTTCGGGACGCTGAAGCGCGTCGAGCTGGCGCGGGCGCTCGCGGCGAAGCCGAGGCTGCTGCTCCTCGACGAGCCGGCCGGCGGCCTCAACCACGAGGAGGTGTCCCGCCTCGGCGAGTCGATCCGCGACCTGCGCCGCGACTTCGACCTGTCGGTGCTGCTCGTCGAGCACCACATGGGGCTCGTGATGGGCGTCGCCGACCGGATCCACGTGCTCGACTTCGGCCGCAAGATCGCGGAGGGGACGCCCGAGGAGGTGCAGCGCGACCCGGCCGTGATCGAGGCCTACCTCGGAGCAGGCTCGGCCGCGGCGTGAGGCGCGCGCTCGCGGCCGGGATCGTCGCGCTCGCCCTGGCGCCGGTCGCGGCAGCCTCGCCGGTCCTGGCGTGGCAGCCCGACGCGAAGCCGCTCCTGCCTTCGGCGGCGGCGCAGCGTCACGCGGTCGCGCGGCTGACGCGACTGGGGCGGCCGGTGTTCTGCGCGGGCCCGGCCGGCGACGCGGTCGCGCTCACCTTCGACGACGGGCCCGGCCCGTTCACGCAGCGGGTGCTCGACGAGCTGCGCGAGCACGACGCGCACGCGACGTTCTTCCTGGTCGGCAACCGGATCGGCTACTGGCCTGAGGCGGCCGCCGCCGAGCGGCTCGTCGGCGCGGTCGGCGATCACACGTGGTCGCACCCGCCGCTGACGACGCTTCCGCGCTGGGCGGTGTGGCTCGAGCTGGCGCGGACGCGGGAGTCGGTGCGGCGCGCGCTCGGCGGCGAACCGACGCTGTTCCGGGCGCCCTACGAGCTGCACGACGAGACGGTCGACGGCGTCGTCCGGCGGTCGGGGATGCTCGACGTGCTCTGGTCGGTCGACTCGGGCGACTCCGATCCGCACGCGACGGCCAGGCGGGTGGTGCGGCGGGTGCTGCGCGGCCTGCGCCCGGGGGCGATCGTGCTGATGCACGACATCCACCCGTGGACGGTCGCCGCGCTGCCGCGGATCCTCGCTGCGCTCGACCGGCGCGGCCTCCGCGCGGTCTCGGTGCCGGAGCTGCTGGCGCTCGACCCGCCGGCGGACGCCGCCGCCTGTCCGATCCCGCGCGCCGGAGACTGAGCGCTACGCGGCGGCGAGCTGCTCGAACGCGCGCTCGAACGTCTCGCGCGGGTGCGCGCCGAGCACGAGGAGCTTGCCGTCGAGCAGGAAGGCGGGGACGCCGGTGACGCCGATCGACTGCGCCTGCCGCGTCGACGCCGCCACCCGGTCGCGGTAGGCGTCGCCGGCGATCGTCCGCTCCACCTCGTCCGCGGGCAGGTCGTGCGCGAGCGCCCGCAGCACGTCCGGATCGGACAGGTTCGCGGCGTCGCGCCAGTAGGCGTCCATCAGCCGGTCGTGGAAGCCGTCGTGCAGGCCGTGGTCGCGGGCGAGCTCGCTCAGGCGGAGCGCCGTCATCGTGTTGGGGACCACGTCCGGGTTCGGGTTGAACGCGAGCCCTTCCTCGGCGAAGCGGGCCGCGAGGCGGTCGTGGAACGAGTCGCCGTAGCGGCGGACCAGGTCGGCGCGCGGCAGCCCGTCGGGCGGGTATTCGGGATGCAGGTCGAACGGGAGCCAGGTGACGACGGCGCCGAACCGGCCCCGGAGCCACTCGGCCAGCGGCTGGCCGAGCCGGCAGAACGGTCAGATGTAGTCCGACCAGACGAGAACTTCGTGCGCCGGCTGCTCAGCGGCCATGGGGCCAGCGTAGCGGGGCGAGCCGGCCCGGCGGTCCGCGCCCCACCCATCCCGGGGGGTCCACCCACGAGCCACCAAAACGTACCCCGAAAGGTGTGCCGTGTCCGTGCCGGCTCTGCGCCGATTCGGCACCAATCGCTCCACAACCGGCCCCGCGGGACGAGGGTGGCGGCGGTCGCGGGCCTACGCCTCGAGCGCGAGCAGGTCGTCGATCGTCTCGCGGCGGCGGATCAGCCGCGCCGTGCCGTCGGCGACGAGTACGGCGGCGGGCCGCGTGACCGCGTTGTAGTTCGACCCCATCGCGAGCGTGTAGCCGCCGGTGGCGGGCACGGCGAGCAGGTCGCCGCGCCGCGGCTCCGGCAGCTCCACGCGCTCGATCAGCAGGTCGCCCGACTCGCAGTGCTTGCCCGCGACCGCGTAGGCGCCGCCGACCTCCTCATCGGCCCGGTTCGCGAGCAGCGCGCTGTAGCGGGCGCCGTACAGGGCAGGGCGCGGGTTGTCGGAGATGCCGCCGTCGACGGTGACGTACGTGGTCGCCGTGCCGGTCTGCTTGACCGTCCCGACCGTGTAGAGCGTCACGCCGGCACGCGCGACCAGCGACCGGCCCGGCTCGAGCACGACCGCCGGCAACGGCAGCTCGTGGAGCGCCCAGGCTCGCTCGAGCGTCTCGAGCAGGCCGTGGACGAACTCGCCGATGGTGAAGCGCGGGTCGTCGGCGACGTAGCGGGTGCCGAGCCCGCCGCCGAGGTCGACGACCCGCGGCGTCCAGCCGAGCTCGGCCCGGGCGCGGGCGGCGAACGCGCCGAGCCAGTCGACGGTCGTCAGCGACGCGCCGAAATGCATCAGCTGCGAGCCGACGTGCGCGTGCAGCCCCTCGCACTCGGGCACGCGCGCGAGCGCCTCGAGCGCGTCGTCGGGCGGCAGCCCGAACTTCGAGCCGTGATGGGCAGTGCGGATCGCCTCGTGCGTGTCCGCCTCGATCCCCGGCGTGACGCGGACCAGGAAGCGGTTGACGCCGGCCGCGCGGGCGCGGTCGATCTCGTCCAGGGAGTCGAGCACGACGAGCGCGCCGTCGGCGGCCGCGCCGGCGAGCAGCTCGTCCTCCTTGTTGTTGCCGTGGACGACGATCCGGTCGCCGCCGATCTCGGCGCGCCGCGCGAACGCGAGCTCGCCCTCGGTGGACACGTCGGCGCCGATGCCGAGGCCGGCCAGCAGCCGCAGCAGCGCCACCGACGGGAACGCCTTCGTGCCGTAGACGACGAGGGCGTCGGGCGCGGCATCGCGGTAGGAGAGCGCCTGCGCGCGCACGGTCGCCTCGTCGTAGACGACGAGCGGCGTGCCGAAGCTGCGCGCCAACTCGCGCGCGCCGACGCCGCCGAGCACGAGCTCCCCGTCCTCGACGCGCGCCGTCTCCGGCAGGAGCTCGATCAGCCCTGGCTGCACCGCGAACCCATCGTTACACTGGAAACGGTGATGCTGCTCCTTACCTGACGCAGGAAGCCAACGCGGCGACGCCGCGGCGAGCTTCCCCGGCCTCTCGACCTGAGAGGCTTTTTCGTCTCTGGAGACGGAAGGCTATGGACACGTACGACGCGCAGACGATCGAGGCGAAGTGGCAGGCGGTCTGGGAGGCCGAGCAGGCGTTCTCGGTCCCGAACCCCGAGCCGGGAGCGCCGCGCGACCCGCGGAAGTTCTACATGCTCGAGATGCTCCCGTACCCGTCGGGGAACCTGCACATGGGGCACGTCCTGAACTACACGCTCGGGGACGTGGTCACCCACTTCAAGCGCCGGAACGGCTACCAGGTGCTGCGTCCGATGGGCTACGACTCGTTCGGCCTGCCTGCGGAGAACGCCGCGATCCGCGAGGGCGGCAGTCCGCGCGAGATCACGGAGCGCAACATCGCGTCGATCTCGCGGCAGATGCGGCGGATGGGGTGGGCGATCGACTGGCAGCGCGAGGTGTCGGCGCACGAGCCGAGCTACTACCGCTGGACGCAGTGGCTGTTCCTGAAGTTCCTCGAGCACGGCCTCGTCTACCGCAAGGAGGCGCCGGTCAACTGGTGTCCGAACGACCAGACGGTGCTGGCGAACGAGCACGTCGTCGACGGCCGCTGCTGGCGCTGTGGCGCGATCGTCGAGGCGCGCGACATGGCGCAGTGGTTCTTCAAGATCACCGCGTACGCGGACCAGCTGCTGGCCGACCTCGACACGATCGACTGGCCGGAGCGCACGAAGAAGATCCAGACGAACTGGATCGGCCGCTCGGAGGGGGCCGAGATCCTGTTCCGCGTCGAGGAGCTCGACCTCGACATCCCGGTCTTCACGACGCGGCCCGACACGCTCTTCGGCGCCACGTTCTTCGTCGTCGCGCCCGAGTCGCCGCTCGTCGACAGGCTGGTCGAGGGAACGGAGCGTGCCGACGAGGTGCGGGCGTACGCGCGCGTCGCCGCCGCACGGCCGACCGAGGAGCGCGAGTCCCGCGAGAAGACCGGCGTCTTCACCGGCCGCCACGCCACCAATCCCGCGACGGGGGAGCCGATCCCGATCTGGGTCGCCGACTACGTGCTGATGGAGTACGGCACGGGCGCGATCATGGCCGTGCCGGCGCACGACGAGCGCGACCGCGAGTTCGCCGAGGCATTCGAGCTGCCCATCGTCCCGGTCGTCTCCGACGACGGGACGCTCGTCTCCTCGGATCGGTTCGACGGGCTGCCGTGGGTCGAGGCCAAGGCTGCGATCACCGAGTGGTTGTCGGGTCGCGGCGCCGCCAAGCCGGCGGTCAACTTCCGGTTGCGCGACTGGAGCTTCTCGCGCCAGCGTTACTGGGGCGCGCCGATCCCCGTCGTCTACTGCGAGGACGACGGCATCGTCCCCGTCCCGGAGGACGAGCTGCCGGTGCTGCTGCCGGAGATCACCGACTACCGGCCCAAGGGGCAGCCGCCGCTCGCAGCGAGCGAGGAGTTCATGAACGTCACGTGCCCGCGCTGCGGCGGCCCGGCGCGGCGCGAGGCGGACACGATGGACACGTTCGTCGACTCCTCCTGGTACTTCCTCCGCTACACCGACCCGCACGACGAGCACGAGGCGTTCGCGCGCGACCTGGCCGACTACTGGATGCCGATCGACCAGTACGTCGGCGGGATCGACCATGCGAAGGGGCATCTGCTCTACTCGCGCTTCTTCGCAAAGGCGCTGAACGACTTCGGGCTGCTGGGCGTGCGCGAGCCGTTCCAGCGGTTGTTCCACCAGGGCTGGGTGAAGCTGGCGGGCAAGCGGATGTCGAAATCGCAGGGCGGCGTCTCGCCGGACGAGCTCGTCGAGCAGTTCGGCGCCGACCCGATCCGCATCTACATCCTCTTCCAGGGCCCAGCCGACCAGGACATCGACTGGACGCCCGACGGCATCGAGGCGACCGTGCGCTTCATCCGCCGCCTGTGGCGCGTCGTGCACGAGGCGGCGGAGCGGCCGGCGTCGCCCGAGGGGGTCGACACGCCGCTCGCCCGGAAGGCGCACGAGACGATCGCGCGCGTCACCGACGACATCGACCGCCGCTTCGTCTTCAACACGCCCATCTCGGCGGTGATGGAGCTGCTGAACGACCTGTCGAAGGCCCCCGACGACCCGGCGGCGCGGTTCGCGGCCGAGACCGCGGTGTCGCTGCTGCAGCCGTACGCGCCGCACGTCTGCGAGGAGCTATGGGGCGCGTTCGGGCGGGAGCGGCTGTGGCAGGAGCCCTGGCCGGTGGCCGACGAGGCGCTGCTGGAGCGGACGACCGTGCAACTCGTCCTGCAGGTGAACGGCAAGGTGCGCGACCGGATCGAGGTGCCCGCCGGCCTGCCCGAGGACGAGCTGATCGCCCGTGCGAAGGCCTCCGAGAAGGTGCAGGCGCACCTGAACGGCGTCGAGCCGAAGGCCTTCGTCGTGCCGGACAAGCTCGTCAACCTCGTCGTCTGAGGCTGCGCGCGCCGGCGCCGGGCCGGCGTCTCGGTGCCTGTGGACGAATCGGCACAGTCTCGGCACGGAGCCGTTTCACACCCGTGACGGTTCTTCCGGCACGCTCGAACCGTGCCCATCCGACCGTCGATCCGACCGCCGATCCGACCGCTCGGCTGGTCGCTCACGCTGGCCCAGCGGCGCCGGCTCGCGATCGCGCTGCTCTGCCTCGTCGCGGCGATCGTCGCCTGGCGCCACCTCGCCGGCGGCTCGTCGGCGGCGTCGCTCGCCCGGACGCCGCCGCCGCTCGTCCCGCGCGCCGCACCGCAACCGGTCGCTGCCAAGCGGATTGTCGTCGACGTCGTCGGGGCCGTCCGCGCGACCGGGCTCTACCGCCTTCCCGAGGGGGCGCGAGTCGCCGACGCGGTGCGCGCCGCCGGCGGGTTGACCCGTCGCGCCGACCCGCTCCTCGTCAACCTCGCGGCGCCGGTCTCGGACGGCGAGCAGGTCGTGGTCGCGGCACGCGGCTCGCCCGGCGCGGCGACCGCCGGCGCAGGGGCCGGCGGGACGGCGTCGGCTCCGGTCGATCTCAACTCCGCGACCGCGGAGCAGCTGGACGCCCTTCCCGGCGTCGGCCCCGTCACGGCGCAGAAGATCGTCGCCTTCCGCCAGCAGCACGGACCGTTCCGCTCGACCGACGACCTCGACGCCATTCCCGGCATCGGACCTGCGCGCATCAAGGATCTCCAGGGGTTGGTCGTCCCGTGAACGCCCTGCTCCCGCGGCGTCTGCTCCCGGCGAACCTGGTCGTCGCCGCGGCTGTGGCCGGGCTCGCGCTCGCCGATCTCGCCCGCGCCGGCGTGCACGTCCTCGCGCCCGCGGCGGCCATGGTCGCCGCGGGCGGCGCGGTCGCGGGCACTCGGCGGGGCGCGCTCGTCGCGGTGTGCCTGCTGGTGCTCCTGGCGGGCTGGTGGTGGGGGTCGCACCGCCTGCGCACCCTCGATCGCAGCCCGCTCGCCGCCGAGATCGACCGTGCCGGCCGGGCGCGGCTCGAGATCACGGGCGAAGCCCGGCACGGCCTCTATGCGCTGCGTCTCCCGGCCCGTATCCGGGCCTTCGACGGCGACCCCGTCGACGAACGCGTCGAGCTGCAGCTGCCGCTCGGCCGGGCGCCGCCGCAGGGATCGCTCGTCGACGCGCTCGTGGTGGTGCGCGCGCCCGCCGGGCCGAGCAACGGCTTCGACGAGCGCACGTGGCTTCGCCGGCAGGGCGTCCACGTCGTGCTGCACGTCGACGACTGGCGCGTCGTCGGTCGGCGCGGCGGACTGGGCGGGCTCAGCGACCGTCTGCGACGGTGGCTGCAGCGTGCCTCGGCGCCGGGCCTCGACGGCGAGCGACGTGCCATCGTCGAAGGTGTCCTGCTCGGCGACGACGACGCGCTCTCGCCCTCGCTGAAGGACGCGTTCCGACGAGCCGGGCTCTATCACCTTCTCGCAGTGAGCGGCGAGAACGTCGTCCTGCTCGCAGGCGGTGTTCTCGGCCTCGCCTGGCTGCTCGGCATCGCCCGCGGCGTGGCGCACCTGCTCGCGCTCGCGGCGATCGGCGGCTACGTGCTGGCCGCCGGGCCGCAGCCATCCGTGGTCCGGGCGGCGGTCTCGGGCGCCGCCGTCTCGATCGCCTGGCTCGCGTCGCGCGAGCGGGGGACGTGGCACGTGCTCGGCCTCGCCGCCGTCCTCCTGCTGGCGTGGAACCCGTATCTGCTCTTCGACGCCGGCTTCCAGCTGTCGTTCGCGGCGGTCGCGGCGATCTTCCTGCTCGCGCGGCCGCTGGCGCTCCGGCTCGAGGGGTACCCGATGCCGGCGGGGCTGCGGGCCAGCGTGGCCGTCTCCGCGGCGTGCGCCCTCGTCACGGCGCCGCTGCTCTGGCTGCAGTTCGACCAGGTGCCGCTGCTCGGCGTGGTCGCCAACGCCGCCGCAGAGCCGGCGATGCCGGCGCTGCTCGCGCTCGCCTTCGGCGCCGCTGCGCTCGACCCGGTCGCGCCGCCGCTCGCGGCCGCGCTCGCGTGGCTGAACGGTTGGGTCGCGCTCTACGTCGCCGCGTGCGCGCGTGCCGTCGCGGCCGTGCCGTTCGCGCAGGCGACCGGTCGCGGCGCGATCCTGGCCGTCGCCGGGATGCTCCTGCTCGCCGCCTATGCTTGCCGACGATGGCGGACGAGCTGAAGCCCGCGTACCTGATCGGCGGCAGCGACCGCCCGAAGGTCGACCGCGCGGTGGCGCGTCTGCGCGGCCGGTTCGAGGCGGACGCGGTCGAGCTCCACGAGGCCGCGGACACGAGCGGGGAGGACGCCGTGGCCGCCTGCAACGCGCTCGGCCTGTTCGGCGGCGGCAGCCGGCTCGTCGTCGTCGACGGCGTCGAGGCCTGGAAGGCGGCCGATGCGAAGGCGATCGGCGACTACCTCGCCGCGCCCGCGCCCGGCACGACGCTCGCCCTCGTCGGCGGCGAGCTGAAGAAGGACTCGGCGCTCGCGAAGGCCGTGGGTCGCTCGGGCGACGTGCTCGTCTGGGACGTCGCGCAGCGCGGGCTGCCGAGCTGGGTGGCCGAGCAGTTCCGCACCCGCGGCGCGACGACCGATCCGGAGGCGTGCCGGCTGCTGCTCGAGCTCGTCGGCGACGACCTCTACGAGCTCGCGACCGAGATCGACAAGCTCGCAACCTGGGCGGCCGGCGAGCGGATCGGCGAGGCGGAGGTGGAGGCGCTCGTCCCGCCGCGTGCGCAGTCGCCGGGGTTCGCGCTCACCGACGCGTGGGGGAGCCGCGACGTCGCCTCGGTGCTGCGCGTCGCGGAGCGGCTGCTCGACCGCACCGGCGACCCGCGCTCCCGCACGATCCCGCGCCTCGTCGGCAGCCTCGTCAACCACGTCAACCGCATCCGCAGCTGCCAGGCGCTCGACGCGGAGGGCGTTCCCGCCAAGGAGGCCGCCTCGCGCCTGAAGATGCACCCGTTCTACGTGCAGAAGCTCTACGCGCAGGCGCGACGGTTCGACGCGGACGAGCTGCGCGCCGCGACGGTGCGCCTCGCCGAGCTCGACCACGCGCTGAAGGGCGGCTCGCGCCTGCGCGGCGACCTCGAGCTGGAGCGGGCGCTGATCGAGATCACCCAGCCGGCCTGAGCCGACGCGGGCTCGCTACGCCTCGTCGGCGCCGCCGCCGGCGACGACGCGCGCCGCCTGCGACTTCTTGCGCGCACCGGCGTTGCGGTGGAGCGCGCCGCGCGCGACCGCCCGGTCGATCAGCTTGACGAGGTTGCGGTGCTCGGTGTCGACGGCGTCCGCGTCGCCCTCGGCGACGGCCGTCCCGAGCCGCTTCGTCAGCGTCTTGATCGTCGAGCGATAGCGCAGGTTCTCGAGCCGCTGCTCGGCGGCGGTGCGGACACGCTTGCGCTGCTGCTTGATGTTCGGCATGGGAAGGAACGCCCGCGAGCCCCGCGGGCGCGCTGGATGGTAGCAGCGGCCGGGCGACGGCGGGATCGCTCCCTATGCTGCCCCCGTGGAGCAGGACGAGGCCGCCCGCCAGCGCGCGCAGCGCCGCCGCGAGCGCAACGCCCGCCGCCTCGCCAAGGGCAAGGCGGCGTGGGATACCGACTGGGACCTCGACGAGCGCTGGCCGGTCGCGCTCGACCTGTCCGAGCAGCCGACGATGATCATCTCGGCGCGACAGCTCCGCGAGCAGAGCCTCGCGGATGCCGCCGCCCCGGCCGTCGAGGCGCCGGCGCGCGCAGGGCTCGCGCGCTCGACGGCGATCTTCGGCATCGCGACCGGGCTCTCGCGCGTCCTCGGGCTCGTCCGCGAGATGGTCGCCTCGTACTTCTTCGGCGCCGCCGGCCAGATCAACGCGTTCACGGTCGCCTACCAGGTGCCGAACCTCGTGCGGGCGCTGGTCGCCGACGCGGCGCTCTCGTCCGCCTTCGTCCCGGTCTTCAGCGACCTGCTCGAGAAGGGCGAGCGCCGACGGGCCTGGCGAGTCGCCTCGAGCCTCTTCTGGCTGATGCTGCTCGCGCTGAGCGGGCTGACGGCCCTCTTCATCGTGATCGCGCCGTGGGTGATGGACGTCTTCCGGCTCCCCTCGGCCGAGCACACGCTGGCGACCGGGCTCGCTCGGGTGATGTTCCCGCTGGTCGCGCTCCTCGGCGTCTCCGGGATCGTCGTCGGCGTCCTGAACAGCTACGACCACTTCACCGTGCCGGCGATCTCGCCCGTCTTCTGGAACCTCGCGATCATCGTCGGCCTCGCGATCGGCGTCCCGAGCGCCACCAGGCTCGACGCGAAGCTGTACGTCTACGCCGGCTCGATCCTGGCGGCCACCTTCGTCCAGGTGTTCCTGCCGATGCCCTGGCTGCGAGGCCTCGACCGCGGCGAGGAGCGGCTCCGGGTCGTGCTCGACTGGCGCGATCCCGCCGTCTGGCGCGTCTTCAAGCTGATGGTGCCGGTGACGCTCGGGCTCGGCCTGATCAACGTCAACGCGCTGATCGACACCTTCTTCGCGAGCGCCCTGATCGACCCGAAGCTCGCGCCGACGGCGATCCAGAAGGCGTTCCTCGTCTACATGCTCCCGCAGGGCGTCTTCTCGGTCGCCGTGGCGACGGTGCTCTTCCCGACCCTGTCGCGCCTCGCCTCCCGCCGCGACATCGCCGGCTTTCGCGACGCCGTCTCGAAGGGCCTCCGCCAGATCGCCTTCCTGCTCGTCCCGGCGGCGGTCTTCAGCGCGGTGCTGGCCGAGCCGATCATCCGCCTGCTCTACCAGCGCGGCGCCTGGCATCCCTCGCAGACGCCGGTCGTCGCCGACGCACTTGCCGCCTTCAGCGCCGGGCTCGTCTTCAACGGCCTGATGCTGCTCCTCAACCGGGCGTTCTTCAGCCTGCAGGCGAACTGGGTCCCGACCACCGTCGCGCTCGCGAACCTGGCCCTGAACGCGCTCCTCGATCTGGCGTTCTACCGCTTCGGGATCTGGGGCATCCCGCTGTCCACGGCCGTCGTCAACGTCGGCGGCACCTTCGTCCTCCTCGTGCTGCTCCGGCGCCGGCTCGGCCGGCTCGACGGCGGCGCGATCGCCTCGAGCGTCTCCCGCGTCGTCGTCGCCTCCGCGGCCGTCGCCGGCGTCGCCTGGATCGTCTGGCATCCGCTCGACTCGATGCTCGGCCGTTCCTTCCCCGGCCAGATCGCCTCGCTCGGAGCGGCGCTGGTGGCGGCCGTCGCCGCCTACCTGCTCGCCTGCCGGGCCCTGCGCGTGCCCGAGCTGCGGACGCTGGCGCAGCTGCGCGGCCGGCTCGGATGACGATCGGGTTTCGCCCGCTCACGGCCGGCGACCTGCCGCTCCTCGCCGCCTGGCTCGAGCGCGATCACGTCCGGCCCTGGTGGCCGCTGCCGCCGGAGGGCCTCGCCGCCCACTACGGCCCGGCGCTCGAGGGGCGCGAGCCGACCGACCTGCACCTGATCCTGCTCGACGAGCGCCCCGTCGGGATGCTCGAGACCTACCTCGTCGCCGACTATCCGGAGTACGACGCGCTGCTGCACGTCGGGCCGGGCGTCGCCGGCATCGACCTCCTGCTCGGCGAGCCGGACGCGATCGGTCGCGGGGTCGGGCCGCGCGTCGTCGCAGCGTTCGCCCGCGACCGCGTCTTCGCGAACCCGGATGTCCGCGCCTGCGTCGCGGGTGTCGACGTCGACAACCGGCGCTCGCTGCGCGCCTTCGCGAAGGCGGGCTTCCAGGCGGTCTTCGACTACGAGGAGGAGGGTCGCCCGCACCGGCTCCTGCGCCTCGATCGGCCGCTCTGAGCAGCCGAGGGCGCACGGCTACCATCGCCGCACGCCATGGAGCCGAGCCTGATCCGCAACTTCTCGATCATCGCGCACATCGATCACGGCAAGTCGACCCTCGCCGACCGGATCCTCGAGCTCACGAATGCCGTCACGCAGCGCGAGATGCGCGCGCAGGTGCTCGACACGATGGAGCTCGAGCGCGAGCGCGGCATCACGATCAAGGCGCAGGCCGTGCGCGTCGAGTGGCGCGGGCACCAGCTCAACCTGATCGACACGCCCGGCCACGTCGACTTCACCTATGAGGTGTCGCGCAGCCTGCAGGCGTGCGAGGGCGCGCTGCTCGTCGTCGACGCCGCCCAGGGGATCGAGGCGCAGACGCTCGCGAACGCGTACCTGGCGATCGAGAACGACCTGGAGATCGTCCCGGTCGTGAACAAGATCGACCTGCCGCAGGCCGACCCCGACGGCGCCGCTCGCGAGGTCGGCGACCTGATCGGCGAGGCGCCCGAGAACGTCGTCCGCATCTCGGCGAAGACCGGGCTGAACGTCGAGCAGGTGCTGGACGCGATCGTCGAGCGGATCCCGCCGCCCGCCGGAGACCCGAAGGCCGCGCCGCGCGCGCTGATCTTCGACTCCTCCTACGACCAGTACCGCGGCGTCGTCGCCTTCGTACGCGTGGTCGACGGCGAGCTGCGGGTGCGCGAGCAGCTGCAGGCGATGGCGCTCGGCACCCGCTTCGAGGCGCAGGAGATCGGCTTCATGTCGCCGGCGATGCGCCCGGTGGAGTCGCTCCGGGCAGGCGAGGTCGGCTACGTGATCACCGGCCTGAAGGACGTCAGCGAGCTCCGCGTCGGCGACACGCTCACGACCGCCTCGGGCGCCGCCGCCGAGCCGCTGCCCGGCTACAAGGACGTGAAGCCGATGGTCTTCGCCGGGTTGTTCCCGACCGACTCGGACGACTATCCCGAGCTGCGCGACGCGCTCGAGAAGCTGAAGCTGAACGACGCAGCCCTCTTCTACGAGCCCGAGACCTCGCAGGCGCTCGGGTTCGGCTTCCGCTGCGGCTTCCTCGGGCTGCTGCACATGGAGATCGTCCGCGAGCGGCTCGAGCGCGAGTTCGACCTCGACCTGCTCGTCACCGCGCCGAACGTCGCCTACCGCGTGCGGGCGCTGAACGCGGACTGGGTCGAAGTGCACACCCCGTCCGATCTCCCCGCCGCGGTCGACGAGGTCGAGGAGCCCTACATCAGGGCGTCGGTGATCGTCCCGAAGGAGTACGTCGGCGCCGTGATGGAGCTCTGCAACGACCGCCGCGGCCGCTTCGACCACATGGAGTACCTGTCGGAGCAGCGCGTCCACCTCGTCTACGAGCTGCCGCTGGCCGAGGTCGTGCTCGACTTCTACGACCAGCTGAAGTCGCGCACGCGCGGCTACGCCAGCTTCGACTACGACCTGGCCGGCTTCCGCCCGGGCAACCTGGCCCGCGTGGACATCCTCGTCGGCGGCGAGCCGGTCGACGCGCTCTCGCTGATCGTCCATCGCGACTTCGCCTACGACCGCGGACGGCAGCTGGTCGAGAAGCTGAGGGAGGAGATCCCGCGGCAGATGTTCGACGTGCCGATCCAGGCGGCGATCGGCGCGCGGGTGATCGCGCGCGAGACGGTGAAGGCGCGCCGCAAGGACGTGCTCGCCAAGTGCTACGGCGGGGACATCACCCGCAAGCGCAAGCTGCTCGAGAAGCAGAAGGCCGGGAAGAAGCGCATGAAGCAGGTCGGCGGCGTCGAAGTGCCGCAGGAGGCGTTTCTCGCCGTGCTCAACCTGAACGACGGGGCGGCGAAGCGCTGATGGCCCTCGAGCTGCGACCCGTCTGCGAGCGCTGCGGCGCGGCGACGCCGCCCGACGGGCCGGCGGCGATCTGCTCGTACGAGTGCACGTTCTGCACCGGGTGCGCGGAGGCGCTCGACCACGTCTGCCCGAACTGCGGCGGCGAGCTGGTGGCGCGGCCGCGCCGTACCGGCTGAGCGGCCGTGGCCGTCCGGCACCTCTACGTCCACCTGCCCTTCTGCTCCTCGCGGTGCGGCTACTGCGACTTCGTCACGGCGGTGGGCCGGCGCTCCGACCACGGCCGCTACGTCGACGCGCTGCTCGGCGAGCTCCGGCTCGAGCGCGCCGTGCTCGACCCGGAGCCCGAGACGATCTTCCTGGGCGGCGGCACGCCGACCTTCACCGAGCCGGCCGCGCTCGAGCGCCTGCTCGCCGCGCTGCCGCCGACCGGCGAGCTGACCGTGGAGGCGAACCCCGAGACGGTCACGCCCGCGCTGGCCGCGCTTCTGCGACGAAACCGTGTCGATCGTGTGTCGATTGGCGCACAATCCTTCAACAGGTCCCTTCTGGACGTGCTCGATCGCGTTGCCGGGCCGGAAGACATCCGCCGGGCGTTCTACGTTCTCAGGGATGCCGGATTCGACGACCTCTCGCTCGATCTCGTCTACGGCATCCCGGGCCAGACCGCCGCCGATCTCGATCGCGACCTCGACCAGGCCCTGGCGCTCGAGCCCGAGCACCTGTCGGCGTACGAGCTCGAGGCGAAGCCCGGCACCCGCTTCACGCACGCGCACGGCCGCGAGTTCGCGCGTCAGGCGGAGGCGATGGAGTCGTACTTCGAGCGCGTCGTCGCCCGCCTGACGGGCGCCGGGTACCGCTGGTACGAGACAGCCAACTTCTGCCGGCAGGAGGACGGCCGCGACCTGCGTGCCCGCCACAACCTCGGCTACTGGCTCGGCCGCGACTACCTCGGTCTCGGCGTGGGCGCCGTCAGCACGGTCGCCGGCCGGCGCTGGCGGAACGGCCCCTCGCTCCCGCGCTACCTGGCGGCGCTGAAGCGCTCGGAGCGGCCGCCGCGCGAGCTCGAGGAGCTGCCCTCCGCCACGCGTGCGGTCGAACGGCTGATGCTCGGCCTGCGCCTCGACGAGCCGCTCGCGCTGGCCGGGCTCGAGCACGTCGTCGACGAGGACGAGCTGGCGCGGCTCGAACGGCTCGAGCTGGTCGAGCGGCCCGGCGACGCGATCGCGCTGACGCCGCGCGGCCGCTTCCTCGGCGGGGCGGTCACGGCGCGGCTGCTCGCCTGATCGCGCTCGCGCCGGGTCGACCTCGGGCCCGCCTACCATGGTGGCGTGCCAGCCGCGCTCAGCGAACGTCAGGGCGACCTCCTGCGTCGCCTCGTCGAGGAGTTCGTCTCGACGGGTCTTCCCGTCGGGTCGAAGACGCTCGTCGAGCGCGCCGGGCTCGGCGTCTCGTCGTCGACGGTCCGCCACGAGCTGTCGGAGCTCGAGCGCCTCGGGCTGCTCACGCACCCGCACACGTCGGCCGGGCGGGTGCCGACGGAGTCCGGCTACCGCCTCTACGTCGACGAGCTGCTGGCGCGACAGGAGTCGCGGCCGCAGGAGTTCCCGCTCGAGCTCGGCTCGACGCGCGCCCAGGTCGAGGAGGCGCTGCAGGCGACGACCGAGATGCTCGGCCAGGTGACGCGGCTGCTCGCGCTCGTCTCGGCGCCGTCGTTCGAGTCGGCGACGGTGCGCCGCGTCGAGGTGCTGCTGCTGCAGCCGAACGTCGTCATGGTGGTCGTGATCACCTCCGCCGGGGGCGTGACGAAGCTGCGTTACGTCTTCACGGAGCCCGTCGACCCGGGACTCAGCCAGTGGGCCTCCGATTACCTGAACGAGCGGTTGTGCGGGTCGCGGATCACCGCGCGCACGCTGCGTCGCGTCTTCGACGACCCGGCGCTGGCCGCGCGCGAGCAGGCGTTCCTGCGCGCGATCCGCGACGCCTTCGAGCAGGCGGCCGACGAGGATCGGCGGCTGTTCGTCGGCGGGGCGGCGTCGCTGCTCGAGGACCTGCGGGCCGAGGAGATGAGCGCGTACACGCGGCTGATGGAGGCGCTCGAGAAGCGGGCGGCGCTGCTCGACCTGGTGGCGCAGGGGCTCGACCCGCGCCGGTCGTTCGCGCGCGTCGGCGAGGAGCTCGAGGAGTCCGGCCTCAGCGAGGTCGCGCTCGTCGGCGCGACCTACGGGCTCACGCACCAGACGCTCGGCGCGGTCAGCATCCTCGGGCCGCTGCGGATGGACTACGAGAAGGCGCTGCGGTCGGTGCGCTCCGCCGCCTACGAGCTGTCGCGCTTCATCGCCGAGGTCTACGCGGAGGACTGATGGCGACCACGGAGCGCGACTACTACGAGCTGCTCGGCGTCCGTCGCGACGCCGACGACGCGGCGATCAAGAAGGCGTTCCGCCGCCTGGCGCGCGAGCTGCACCCGGACGTGTCGGAGGCGCCCGACGCGGAGACGCGGTTCCGCGAGGTGTCGGAGGCGTACGAGGTGCTGTCGAACGCGGAGACGCGGGCGCTCTACGACCGCTATGGCCACGCGGGCCTGCGGTCGGGCGGCTTCACCCCGACGCATTTCGACATCGGCGGGCTGGGCGACCTCTTCGCGGCGTTCTTCGGCGACGACGTCTTCGGCGCGGCCCGCCGCGGCCCCTCGGGGCGGCGCGGCGCCGACGTCGCCGCCGAGGTCGAGATCGAGCTTGTCGAGGCGGCCCGCGGCGTCTCCGTGTCGGTGCCGTTCGAGCTCGCCGTCGAGTGCGGCCACTGCGGCGGCGACGGCGCCGAGCCGGGGCATCCGCCCGCGACGTGCGCCCGCTGCGGCGGGACCGGCCGCTTCCAGCACGTGTCGCGCAGCGTCTTCGGCGAGTTCGTCCGCACCCAGCCGTGCACGGCCTGCGGCGGACGGGGCGTCACGATCGACCACCCGTGCAGCCACTGCCGCGGCGGCGGCCGGGTCGTCGAGGAGCGCTCGCTCGACGTCGAGATCCCGGCGGGGATCCACGACGGCCAGCGGATCCGAGTGAGCGGGGAGGGTCACGCCGGGTCCCTGGGCGGTCGCGCCGGCGACGCGTACGTGCTCGTGCGAGTGAAGCCCGACGACCGGTTCGTTCGCGAGGGCAACGACGTCTACTCCCAGGTCGACCTGACGATCGTGCAGGCGGCGCTCGGCACGACCGTGACCGTGGAGACGCTCGACGGCGAGCTGGAGCTCGACGTCGCGGCCGGCACCCAGCCCGGCGAGGTGCGCGTGCTGCGCGGCAAGGGGATGCCGGTGTTGCAGGGCTTCGGCCGCGGCGACCACCGGGTGCTGATCAACGTCTCGGTGCCGCGCCGGCTCGACGACGAGCAGCGCCGGCTGCTCGAGGAGTTCGAGCGGCGCAGCGACGGCGACACCTACCGCCACGACGAGAGCTTCTTCGAGAAGCTGAAGAGCCAGTTCCGCTGAGCGGCCTGCGCAGAGTCGCGGTCGAGGTGCGGGCCGAGCGGGCCGAGGAGGCGCGCGCGACGATGCTCGACCTGTTCCCGGAGGGCTTCGAGGAGGTCGAGCGGGCCGGCGGCGTGGAGCTGGCCGCGTACACGAACGCCGCCGGCGAGGAGCGTCTGTGGCAGGTGTTCGGCGGTGCGAGCGCGAGCGACGTCGAGGCCGACTGGGACATCCGCTGGCGCGCCTTTCACCGCCCGATCCGCCTCGGCGAGCTGTGGGTCGGCCCGCCGTGGGAGACGCCGGACGCCGACGCGACCGCCGTCGTCGTCGACCCGGGCCGCGCGTTCGGCACCGGCGCGCACCCGACGACACGGCTGTGCCTCGAGCTCCTGCTCGAGAGCGAGCGCGGCTCGCTGCTCGACGTCGGCTGCGGCTCGGGCGTGCTCTCGATCGCAGCCGCGCTGGTCGGCTTCGGGCCGGTGACGGCGGTCGACGTCGAGGAGGCCTCGGTCGCCGCGACGCTCGAGAACGCCGCGGCCAACGGCGTGCCGGTCGCTGCGCGTCGCGTCGCGGCAGACGAGCAGCTCGGCTCGGCGGACGTCGCGGTGGCGAACATCTCGCTCGACGCCGTGAGAAACCTGCCGGAGCGGCTCGAGGCGCGTGTGCTCGTCACGTCCGGCTACCTGGCGAGCGAGGAGCCGGAGCTCGCGGGTTACCGGCGCGTCGAACGCAGTCTTCGCGACGGCTGGGTGGCCGACCTGCACCGCCGCGCCTGACCCTGGGGACGAACCGTCACGAAGACGGCACACGCGCCGCAGCCGGCTCGGGCTAGCGTGTTCCCAGGGGACGCGGGGGTCCCCTGGGGCGCCCCTGCGGGCATGCGCCGCAAGGACATGTCCTTTTGCCGGCGCCGCCCGGAGCGTGCGCGCGGGGGAGGGGGACCTGTTTCAATCCCGACCGTGGCGAGCTTCCGCGTCGAGTTCCTCGGCTGCAAGGTGTCGCACGTCGACGCGCACGACGTGCGCGAGCGGCTGCTCGCCGACGGTCACGTCGAGCGCGACGACCCGCACGCCGAGGCAGACGTCGCCGTCATCTCGACCTGCTGCGTCACGAACGAGGCGGTGGCGAAGAGCCGCAAGGCGGCCGCCCGCGCGGCGCGCAGCCACCGGCGCGTCTACCTGACGGGCTGCGCCGCCAATCTGGACGGCGACGCCTTCGCGCGCCTACCGGAGAACGTCACCGTGATCGCGAAGCGCGCCGAGGAGACGCCCGCGGCGGTCGCCGGCGACGTCGGCGCGCTCGGCTGCGTGCAGGCGGACGCGCGGCTCGACCGCGTGCGCGCGTTCGTGAAGATCCAGGACGGCTGCTCCTTCTCGTGCAACTTCTGCGTGATCCCGCTCGTCCGCGGCGCGTCGCGCAGCCGCCGCGCCACCGCCGTGCTCGGCGAGATCCGCCGCCGGGTCGAGCAGGGCCACCGCGAGGTGGTGCTGACCGGCATCAACCTCGGCTGTTTCCGCGACCGCGAGGCCGGCTACGACCTGCCGCGCCTCGTCCGCGAGGCGGGCGCGACGCCCGGGCTGGAGCGGCTGCGGCTCAGCTCGATCGAGATCAACCACGTCTCCGACGACCTCGTCGCCGCGCTGCGCGACACGCCTGCGGTCGCGCGCCACCTGCACGTGCCGCTCCAGTCGGGCGACGACGGCGTCCTGCGCGCCATGCGCCGCCGCTACGACGTCGCCACCTACCTGCGCCGGCTCGAGCCGCTCGCCGACACGTTCAACCTCACGAGCGACGTCATCGTCGGCTTCCCGGCCGAGGACGAGGCAGCCTTCGCCGCCACGCTGCGCACGGTGGAGCGCGCCGGGCTGACGAAGGTGCATGTCTTCCCGTACTCGCCGCGGCCCGGCACCGTCACCGCCGCCGACGACCCCGTGTCGCCCGCCGAGAAGAAGGCCCGCGGCGCTCGGCTGCGCGCCCTCTCCGACGAGCTGTGCGAGCGCCGCTGGCGGCGCAAGCTCGGCACCGTCGACCGCGTGCTCGTCGACCGGCCCGGGCGCGGGTACGGCGACGACTACTCGCCGTGGCTCGTCGACGCGCCCGTCGGCGAGCTGGTGCGGGCGCGCGCGACCACCGTCGGCAAGGAGGGGATCCATGCCGTCGCCGCGTGAGGACTGCCTCTTCTGCACGCTCGTCCGCGAGGGCGACCACGTGCACGCCGCCGACGGCTTCGTCGCGATCCGCGACATCAACCCGCAGGCGCCGACGCACGTGCTCGTGCTGCCGGAGCGCCACGTCGACACCTTCCGCGACGTCGGCGAGTTCGACGGCGACGAGGCAAAGCGGATGCTCGAGTTCGTCGCCGAGACCGCGAAGGCCGTCGGGCTGGACGACTACCGGGTCGTCGTCAACGTCGGCCCGGGCGGCGGCCAGACGATCTACCACCTGCACTGGCACGTGCTCGGCGGCCGGCAGTTCGCGGAGCGGATCGTATGAGCCGTAGGCTCGACGGAGGCGGCAGGGAATGAGCCTCATCGAGAGGCTCGAGCAGGAGGTGAAGGACGCGATGCTCGCCCGCGCGGAGGCGCGCCGCGACGCGCTGCGCCTGATCCTGGCGAGCCTTCGCTCGGCCGAGAAGGAGCTGCTGCGCCCGCTCTCCGACGACGAGGAGCTGCAGGTGCTCCAGCGCGAGCGCAAGAAGCGCCTCGAGGCGGCCGAGGCGTTCCGCTCCGCCGCCCGCGACGCGCAGGCCGACAAGGAGGAGAACGAGCTGGCGATCCTCCAGGAGTTCATGCCGGAGCCGCTCTCCGAGGACGATCTCGAGCAGATCGTCGACGACGCGATCGCCGAGAACGGCGCCACCTCGTTGCGCGACATGGGCCGCGTGATGGCCGACGTGATGCCGCAGGTCGCCGGCCGCGCCGACGGCTCCGCGGTGAGCCAGCTCGTGCGCGAAAAGCTCGCGTGACCTCGCCGCCGCGAGAAGCGGTGCGCGAATCTGGCACACAATTGTTTCGCTTGGGCCGCAAACCGGGGTCAGACCCGGGTCTGACCCCGTTCCACAGGGGGCCCGGTGGGACCGGTCCGGCGGAGCCGCGCGGCGCCGGAAGAAGAGCGGCGGGCTCTACGCCCAGAGCTCGACGGTCGGCACGCCAGCGCCGATCCGCGTCGCGAGCAGGCGGCAGATCGCCCAGTCCTGCATCGCCACACCGACGGTCTTGAAGATCGAGACGCCCTCGGGCTCCGGCGGCGGCCCGACCGCGAGCGCGCCCAGCTCGACGAGGTCGTCGGCGGCGAGCACCCCCGCGTCGACCGCGTCGATGATCTCGCCAGCCTCCGTCAGCACCGCCTCGCGCTGGTCGACCGCGACGATCTCGGCACGGCCGAGCAGGTCGAGCGGCAGCTCGCACATCTCTGGCCTGAACGAGCCCACCGAGTTCACGTGCACGCGCCCCGAGACGCCGCCGGCGGGGAGCACCGGGACGACCGAGTCCGTGGCGCAGCAGACGACGTCTGCCCCCTCGAGCGCCTCCTCGACCGTCGCGGCGGCGGCGAGCTCGACGCCGGGCAGCTCGGGCGCGAGCCGCGAGGCGAGCGCGCCCGCCGAGACGCCGCCGCGGCTGAAGACGCGCACCCGCTCGATCGGGCGCACCGCGCAGACCGCCCGGATCTGGTCGGCCGCCTGGCCGCCCGCGCCGATCATGGCGACGCAAGCGGCGCCCGGAGCGGCCAGCAGCCTGGTCGCGAGCCCGCTGGCGGCGCCGGTGCGGAGGCTCGTCAGCGACGCGCCCTCGATCAGCAGGCGCGGGCGGCCGGTCTCGCCGTCGAACCAGAGCACGACCGCGTGGATCGTCGGCAGGTCGCGCTCGCGGTTCCCCGGGTAGATCGACACGAGCTTGAACGCGCTGCCGCGGTCGTCGACGTCCGAATCGACGCGGCGCGCCATCATCGCCAGCCCGCTCCCGTCGCCGAAGCCGAGCCGGCTCGGCTGCTCGCCGGAGCCGTCGACGATCGACCGGAACGCCCGCTCGACCGCGTCGATCGCGTCGTCCATCGAGATCAGGCGCCTGAGCTCGGTGTCGCTGACGACGAACACGCGCTCAGCGGCCCGCTACGGCTCGACCTTGCCGGCCCACGAGCCGCGCGTGTGCCGGAGGTGCCGCTCGATCTCGGTGCGCGCCGCCGGGGCGTCGCCGCGCTCGACGGCGTCGAGCAGCGTCTCGTGCTCGTACGCCGACGTGAGCAGCCGGTCGTTGGCCGCCAGCTCGCGCAGACCGTAGAGTCGCGTCTGGTCGCGGAGCTCCTCGAGGATCCTCACGAGCCGCTCGTTGCCGTAGTTCGCGATCAGCCGCAGGTGGAAGTCGCGGTCGGCCTCCAGGAAGAGCGTCAGGTCGCCCTTGGCGGCCGCCTGCTTGCCCTGCTCGACGCGCTGCCGGCACGCGGCGATCTGCTCGGCCGGCACCCGTCCGGCCACCTGCTCGATCGCCGGCACCTCGAGCATCAGCCGCAGCTGCTGGATCTCGTCCAGGTCGTGGTCGGTCGGCTCGGAGACGACGAAGCCGCGGTTGCGGATGATCTCCACGAGCCCGATGTGGGCCAGATCGGCCAGCGCCTCGCGCACCGGGGTGGCCGAGACGCCGAGGCGGTCGGCGAACGAGCCGACCGAGTAGAGCCGGTTCGGCTCGAGCTCTCCCGTGACGATGCTCGTCCGCAGGACGCCCCGTACCTGCTCCCGCAAACTGGCGTATTCGAGGGGAGCGGCCGACGGCACGACCGGGCTTGACATAGCTTCTATATTACACCTAACCTCTCGCATGGAACAGGCTTCCACCGCTCCGGTTCACGATCCGGTAACCCTCGAGATCATCGAGAGCTCGCTGCAGGCGATCAGCGACGAGATGTTCGGCGCCATGCGGAAGACCGCGATGAGCGCGATCATCTACGAGGTCCTCGACCTCGGTACCTGCGTCACCGACGCCGAGGGGAACCTCGCCGCCGCCGGCGCCGGCATCCCCGCCTTCGTCGGCACGCTCGACAAGGCCGTCACGCGCCTGATCGAGCTGAACGACGACATCGCGCCCGGCGACGTCTTCGCCACGAACGACCCCTACTACGGCGGCGTCACGCACCTGAACGACGTCGTCTTCGCCATGCCCGTGTTCGCCGACGGCCGGCTGGTCGCATGGACGGCCAACATCGCCCACTGGAACGACGTCGGAGGAATGGTCCCCGGCTCGATCTCCAACCAGGCGCGCGAGCTCTTCCAGGAGGGGCTCCGCCTGCCCGGGATCAAGGTGATCGACCGCGGCGAGCCGATCCGCCCGGTGATCGAGATCCTGAAGTGCAACAGCCGCCTGCCGGACTTCCTGCTCGGCGACATGTGGTCGGGCATCTCGGCCGTGCGCCTCGGCGCCGCGCGGCTGCAGGAGCTGGTGCGGAAGTACGGCGCCGACACGCTCGTCGTCGCGCTCGAGCGCTACCTCGACTACGGCGAGCAGGTCGCGCGCCAGGCTCTGCGGCGGCTGCCGCACGGCCGATTCGAGCTGGCCGAGCGCCAGGACGACGGCGCGACCTGGACGGTGACGGTCGAGATCTCCGACGACGAGTTCGTCGTCGACCTGCGCGACAACCCCGACCAGGACCCCGGCTCGGCCAACCTCGTCCACGACGCCTCGGTCGTCTCGGCGCAGATGGCGTTCAAGAACGTCGCCGACCCGCACGGGGTGGTGAACGGCGGCACCCTGCGGCCGTTGCGCGTGCTCACCCGCAGCGGCTCGGTCTTCGACGCGCGCGAGCCGGCCGCGTTCGGTGTCTACGCCGAGACGATGATCCGGCTCTACGACCTGATCTGGCGCTGCCTCGCGCCGCACGCCGGCGGCCGCCTGCCCTCCGGCCACTACGCTTCGATCTGCGGCACCTTCATCGGCGGCCGTCACCCCGACACCGGCCGGCACTTCACCGTCGTCGAGCCGCAGCTGGGGGGCTGGGGCGCCTCGGCCTCGGGTGACGGCAACTGCGCGATGTTCACCGGCATGCACGGCGACACGTTCAACTGCCCGGTCGAGATCGCCGAGGCCCGCTACGGGCTCGACGTCGAGCAGCTCGCGCTCAATCCCGAGGGCGGGGGCGAGGGCGAGCACCGCGGCGGCAAGGGGATCGTCCTCGACTACCGGGTGCGCGGCGACGGCATCTTCTTCACCTGCGCGTACACCCGCGCGGTCGAGCTGCCGTGGGCGCTGGCGGGCGGTCGCGCCGGCTCGGCCAACTACGTCGAGGTGATCCGCGCCGGGGGCGCCCGCGAGCGGCACGGCATCGCCACGGCCCTGGAGCTGAACGCGGGCGACCTGATCCGCATCCATACCGGGAACGGCGGCGGCTGGGGCGACCCGCGGCGGCGCAGTCGCGATCGCGTTCTCGACGACCTTCGCAACGAGCTGATCACGACGACCGAGGCAGTGGACGTCTACGGGCTGGCGCCGGAGGAGGCGCTGGCGGCGTAGATGGCCGAGAGAGGAGAGGGATGATCGACCAGGCGACACGCTCGCGGCGGCTCGACGCGCTGCGGCAGCGGATGGACGAGGCGGGGTGCGAGCTCACGGCGATCGCCCCGTCCGACAACCTGCGCTACCTGCTCGGCTTCTCGCCGAAGGCGGACGAGCGCGCCTGCGTCCTGCTCGTGAGCGCCGGCGCCACGGCGTTCGTGATGCCGAGCCTGAACGCCGAGCAGACCGCGGCGGAGGCGCCGGAGGTCGAGCTCGTCCGCTGGAGCGACGACGCGGGCCCGGGCGATGCGATCCGCGCGGCGCTGGAGCGTGTGGGCGCCGGCCGCGTCTCGCGTGTCGCCGTCGACCCGGAGATGCGCGCCGACCACCTGCTCCTGCTGCAGCAGGCGCTCCCCGGCGCCGAGGCCGTCTCCGCGACCGTGGTCATCGGGCCGCTCCGCGCGCAGAAGGGGCCGGAGGAGATCGCCGCGCTGCAGGTCGCCGCCGCGGCCGCCGACCAGGCGGTGCTCGCCGCGTTCGCCGCGTGCCGGCCGGGCGCGACCGAGCTCGAGGTCGCCGACGCCGTCGCCGCGGCCTTCCGCCGCGCCGGCGCCGAGGAGGCGCTGTTCGCGATCGTCGGCGGCGGTCCGAACGGCGCCTTCCCCCACCATCACACCGGCTCGCGCCGGCTCGAGGAGGGCGACGCCGTCGTGATCGACATCGGCGGCCGCAGTGAGGGGTACGTCTCGGACATCACGCGGATGGCGTACCTGGGCGAGCCGAGCGAGAGATATCGCGAGGTGCACGCCGTCGTCGAGGCGGCCGTGCAGGCCGGGCTGGCGGCGGCGCGGCCGGGCGCGACCTGCCACGAGGTCGACGCCGCCGCACGCGGCGTGATCGCCGACGCCGGGTACGGCGAGTACTTCGTCCACCGCACCGGGCACGGCCTCGGGCTCTCGGTGCACGAGCCGCCGTGGATCATGCGCGGCGACGAGACCGAGCTGCGCGTCGGCATGGTGCACAGCATCGAGCCGGGCATCTACCTGCCCGGCGAGCTCGGCATCCGCCTGGAGGAGATCGTCCACGTCACCGAGGACGGCTGCCGGCGGTTCAGCCGGCTGCCGCGCGACGTGCACGCGGTCGACCTGGCGGCATCCGGGGGGCCAACGACATCGAACGAACGGGAAGGAGCGAGGACATGAGAAGGCTGCGAACCAGGCCGGCCCGGTGGCTGGGCGGCGTCGCGCTGCTCGCGGTCGCCGCCGGCATCGCCGTGGCGACCGCGGACGTCGGGGCGCCGGCGGATGCCGCGACGGCCAAGCAGACGGCGGACAACAAGACGCTCGTCGTCGCCGTGCCGAGCGACATCCAGAATCTCGACCCGACGCTCTCCAGCGCGGACACGCCCACGCAGGAGCTGCTGACGAACGTCTACGACTGGCTGATCGACTACAAGGTCGTCACCCAGAACGGGAAGCGCATCGGCGCGCCGAGCCAGTTCGTCGGCGCGATCGCCAAGAGCTTCACCTGGAACAAGGCGCACACCGTCCTCACCTTCCACCTCCGCAAGGGGGCGAAGTTCGCGAACGGCGACCCGCTCGACGCAGCGGCGGTGAAGTACACCTACGACCGCATCTTCGAGCAGAACGCCGTCACCGCGGCGCTCACCGAGATGGCCGCCGTCAAGGGCAAGAGCTCCGTCACGGTCGTCAACCCGACGACGGTGCAGTTCCGGCTGACGAAGGCGAACAACCTCCTCTTCGGGAACATGGCCCAGTTCGGGCACTCGATCCTCGACCCGAAGGTCGTGAAGGCGCACGCCACGAAGGGCGACCCGTACGCCCACAAGTGGCTGAGCTCGAACGTCGACGGGACGGCGCAGGGGCCGTTCGTGCTCCAGAGCTGGCAGCCGGGCAGCCAGTGGGTGCTCACGCCGAACCCGAACTACTACGGCGTCAAGCCGAAGCTCGACAAGGTCATCTTCAAGGTCATCCCCGACGCGTCGAGCCGCCTCGCGCTGCTCAAGAGCGGCGCCGTCGACATGGCCTACAACCTGCCGCTGAAGGACGTGAAGAAGCTCCAGGGCGACAAGGACGTGCAGATCGCCGACAACCCGAGCCGCTACGTCGTCTTCCTCGGCATGAACTCGAAGGTCAAGCCGTTCGACAACGTCAAGGTGCGGCAGGCGATCTCGTACGCCGTCCCGTACAAGACGATCATCCAGCAGGTGCTGCTCGGCTACGGGCGTCAGCTGACGAGCCCGATCCCGGAGGGGACGCCGACCCACACCGGCAAGTTCTTCCACTACACGACCGACTACGACAAGGCGAAGAAGCTGCTGGCCCAGGCGGGCTTCCCGAAGGGCTTCAAGACCACGATGTACGTCGCGAGCGGCGTCGACGAGGGGATGGAGACCGCGATCTGGGTTCAGCAGTCGCTGAAGAAGATCGGCATCGACATGCAGATCCAGCAGCTGCCGGGCGCGAACTTCACGTCACGGCTGCAGAAGCACGACCTGCCGTTCTTCTTCTTCAACAACTGGGTCTCGATCAACAACGACCCCTTCTACCACCTGTACTGGCTCTTCGACTCGGCCTGCTGCGACTACACGAACTACTCCAACCCGGCCGTGACGAAGGCGATCAACGCCAACCTGCTGACCCGGCCCGGGCCGGCGCGGACGGCGGCGTCGCTGAAGCTGCAGAAGACGATCGTGAACGAGGCGCCGTGGGTGTTCCTCTACCAGCCCGACTGGATCGTCGCGATGCGGTCGAACGTGCACGGCTACGTGTACTACCCGGCCGACGACTTCACCCGCTTCAAGTGGATCTCCAAGTCCTGACGGACGCGACCCGGACGGGCGGGAGGTGCGGCCTCGGCCGCGCCTCCCGCCCGTCGCTCTCTGCCGGTGCCTGATCGATGACGTTCTACGCCGCCCGCCGCCTCGTGTTGCTCGTCCCGGTGCTGCTGGGCGTGACGCTGGTGACGTTCGCGCTCACCCGGGTGATCCCGGGCAACCCGATCGACCAGCTGATCAGCCCGCTCGCGAGCCCGGCGGAGCGGACGCAGCTCATCCACGAGCACGGGCTCGACCAGCCCTTCTACGTCCAGTACGTCGACTACGTCCGCGACCTGCTGCACGGCGACCTCGGCACTTCGTTCACGACGAGCCAGCCGGTGCTGCACGACCTCACCTCGCGCTTCGCCGCCACCTTCGAGCTGACGCTGTACGCGATGCTGGTGGCGCTGATCGTCGGCATCCCGCTCGGGATCGCCGCGGCGGTGCGGCAGGGCCGGCTCGTCGACCACGTCTCGCGGATCCTGGCCGTCAGCGGCATCGCGCTGCCCGTGTTCTGGCTCAGCCTGACGCTGCTCTACGTCTTCTTCCTGCGGCTGCACTGGCTGCCGGCGCCCTACGGGCGGATCGACCCGAGCCTCGAGACGCCGCGGCACATCACCGGCCTCTACACGATCGACAGCCTGTTCACCGGCGACTGGGCGGCGTTCCGCTCCTCGGCCGAGGCGCTGATCCTGCCGGTCGGCGTGCTCGCGTTCGGCGTCATGGCGCCGATCGCGCGCATCACCCGTTCCGGGATGCTCGAGGCCCTCGAGTCGGACTACGTGCGCGCCGCGCGCTCGCTGGGGCTGCCCGACCGCACCGTCGTCCTGCGCCACGCGTTCCGGAACGCGGCGCTGCCGCTGATCACGATGATCGCCGTCGTCTACGGCTACCTGCTCGGCGGCGTGGTCCTGGTCGAGCAGATCTTCGCCTGGCCCGGGCTCGGCCGCTACGTGTTCAACGCGATCACCTCGAGCGACTACCCCTCGGTGCAGGGCTTCATCCTCTACGCGACGACGATCTACGTCCTGCTCTTCCTCGTCGTCGACCTGCTCTACCTGGCCATCGACCCGCGCATCCGCCACGCGCGCGCCGGCGGATGAGCGCGGCCGTCCTCGTCTCGCAGCGCGCGGACGCCTGGCGCGTCCTGCGCACCGTCGGCCGCTGGGTCCGCCGCAACCCGATCACGGCGGCCGGCTTCGCGATCATCCTCGCGCTGATCTTTATCGCGCTGCTCGCGCCGCTGGTCGCGCCGTACGGCGCCGACGAGCTCGATCCCTCGAACGTGCTCGCGGCGCCGTCGTCCTCGCACCTGTTCGGCACCGGCAACTTCGGCGAGGACATCTTCAGCCGCGTCCTCTACGGCGCCCGCTACGACCTGCTGATCGGCTTCGGCGCGGTCGCGATCGGCCTCGTCATCGGGTGCGCGATCGGCGCCTTCGCCGGCTTCGTCGGCGGGGCCGTCGACGAGATCTGGATGCGGATCATGGACATGCTCTCGGCGTTCCCGGGCTTCATCCTCGCCATGGGGATCGCCGGGGCGCTCGGGCCGAGCCTGCGCAACCTGATCGTCGCGATCTCGCTCGTCAACGTGCCGATCTACGCGCGGCTGATGCGCGGCAGCTTCCTCGTCGTCAAGCGCAGCCAGTACGCCACCGCGGCGGTCGGCGTCGGGGCGCCGCCGCTGCGGATCCTGCGCTGGCACCTGCTGCCGAACACGTGGACGCCGATCTTCGTGCAGGCGACGCTGCAGTTCGGCTACGCGATCCTCGACGCCGCCGGGCTCAGCTTCATCGGCCTCGGCGTGCGGCTGCCGACGCCGGAGTGGGGCGTGATGGTGTCGCTCGGCATCGAGCGGATCGTCTCCGGCGAGTGGTGGGTGTCGTTCTTCCCGGGCCTCGCGATCGCGGTCGCGGTGATGGGCTTCAACCTGGTCGGCGACGGCCTCCGCGACCTGATCGACCCGAGGCGGAGATGACGGAGCCGATCCTGGAGGTGCGGGGCCTGCGCACGGCGTTCTCGTCGCACGACGGGCCGGTGCCGGTGCTCGACGGCGTCGACTTCCAGGTCGCCGACGGCGAGATCCTCGGCCTCGTCGGCGAGAGCGGCAGCGGCAAGACGATCACCGCGCTCTCGGTGCTGCAGCTGCTGCCGGCGGCGGCGCAGGTGACGGGCGGCGAGATCCTCTTCCGCGGCGAGAACCTGCTCGAGCTCGACCGCAAGCAGATGAACCGGGTGCGCGGCGCCGACATCTCGATGATCTTCCAGAACCCGCGTGGTTCGCTGAACCCGCTCTACCGCGTCGAGAAGACGCTCGAGCAGGTCCTCTGGACGCACCGCCGGCTGCGCGGCGGCGCGGCGCGGACGGTGGCGATCGAGCTGCTCGCCGACGTCGGCCTGCCCGACCCGCGGAGCGTGCTGCGCCGCTACCCGCACGAGCTCTCGGGCGGCATGTGCCAGCGCGTGATGATCGCGTACGCGCTCGCGTCGAACCCGCGCCTGCTGATCGCCGACGAGCCGACGACGGCGCTCGACGTGACCGTGCAGCTGCAGATCATCGAGCTGCTCGGCCGGCTGCGCCGCGAGCACGGCCTGACGCTGGTGCTGATCACGCACAACCTCAGCGTGGTGGCCGAGCTGTGCGACCGCGTCGGCGTCATGTACTTGGGCCGCATCGTCGAGCAGGGGCCGGTGCTCGACATCTTCGACGCGCCGCGGCACCCGTACACGGTCGGCCTGCTCGGCTCCCGCCCGACGGTGCACGTCGAGGGCGACGAGCTGCGGGCGATCCCCGGCCAGGTGCCCGACCTGCGCAACCGGCCGAGCGGCTGCGTCTTCCACCCGCGCTGCCCGCTCGTGCGCCCTGTCTGCTCCGAGCGCGCGCCCGCGCGGGAGACGGTCGCCGAGGGACACGATGTCGAGTGCCACTTCTGGCGGAAGGTCGCCGGCCTCGTCGAGACGGGCAGGGTCGCATGAGCCGCAGGCTTGACGGAGGCGACCAGAGAGCGGAGGCGCCGGCTCCGCCGGCGCCCGAGCAGATCAACGCGATCCTCGAGGTGCGCGACCTGCGCAAGGTGTACCCGGTGCGCCGCGGCCTGTTCGGCCGTGCGTCGCTCGTCGCCGCCGACGGCGTGACGCTGACGATCGACGCCGGCGAGACGCTGGCGCTCGTCGGCGAGAGCGGCAGCGGCAAGACCACCGTCGGCCGCTGCGTGCTGCGGCTGGAGGAGCCGACCGCGGGCGAGATCGTGCTCGACGGCCGGCCGGTCTCGGAGGCGTCGTCGTCGCAGCTGCGGCACCTGCGGCACGAGATGCAGATGGTCTTCCAGGACCCGCTCGACTCGCTCAACCCGCGCCACACGGTCGGCGAGCTCGTCGCCGAGCCGCTGCAGCTGCACGGGACGGTGCCGAAGGACATGGTGCGCGAGGAGGTGCAGAGCCTCTTCCGCATGGTCGGGCTCGGCCCGCAGCACGTCGACCGGCTGCCGCACCAGCTCTCCGGCGGTCAGCAGCAGCGCGTCGGCGTGGCGCGGGCGCTGGCGCCACGGCCGAAGCTCGTCGTGCTCGACGAGCCGACCTCGGCGCTCGACGTGTCGGTGCAGGCGCAGATCATCAACCTGCTGCGCGACCTGCAGCGCCAGCGCGGGCTGACGTTCCTCTTCATCTCGCACGACCTCGCCGTCGTCAGCCTGATGGCGCACCGGGTGGCCGTCATGTACCTGGGCCAGGTCGTGGAGCTCGGCCCGAAGGCGACGGTGCTCGAGCAGCCGGCGCACCCGTACACGCGCGCGCTGATCGCCTCCATCCCGGTCGAGCACCCGCTGCAGACGCGCGAGCGGATCACGATGCGCGGCGAGCCGACCTCGCCGATCGACCCGCCGCGCCACTGCCACCTGGTGCCGCGCTGCCCGTTCGCGCAGCCGATCTGCTCCGAGGTGCCGGCCGAGCTCGTCGAGGTGATGCCGGGCCACTCGACGCGCTGCGTGCGCTTCCAGCGCGAGCATCGGAACGGGGAGTGGGACCCGTGACGCGCAGCGTGCTGCTCTTCCGCCTGCTGCCGGGGAAGCGCGACGAGTTCGTCGCCACCTTCCGCCGGCTCGAGGTGCTGCGCCGCTCGAGCAGCCAGCCGGGCTTCCGGCGCGGCCAGCTGCAGGTGCGCGCCGACGGCGCCGACGAGGTGCTGGTCACGGCCGACTGGGACTCGCCGGCCGCCTACCAGGGCTGGCTCGACAACCCGGTGCGCGAGGAGATCGGCGAGCACCTGGCGCCGTTCCTCGAGAGCGACCCCGAGCCGCGCGTCTACGAGCTGGTGCAGGACGTCGTCCCGAGCGAGGAGGAGCAATGACGGAGACGGTGGAGACCCGCGACAGCGCGCTGCGCGAGGCGGTCGAGCGGCGGCGCGACGAGCTGGTCGGGCTCGTCCGGGCGCTCGTCGGCGAGCAGAGCGTGCTCGGCAACGAGGAGCCCGTGCAGCAGCTGGTCGAGGATCGCCTCCGCCGAGCGGGCTTCCAGGTCGAGCGCGTCCAGGCCGACGCCGATGCGGCGCTCGCCGACGAGACCGCCGGCTACCCGTACCTGCCGTACGACGGCCGCACCTCGGTCGTCGCCCGGCTGCCCGGCAGCGGCGGCGGTCGCTCGCTGCACCTCTCCGGCCATGTCGACGTCGTCCCGGTCGAGCGGCCCGACCTGTGGACGTACGACCCGTGGTCGGCCGAGCTGGCCGAGGGACGCATCTGGGGTCGCGGCGCCGGCGACATGAAGGGCGGCCTGGCGGCCTACCTCGTCGCCGCGGCGGCCGTCGCGGAGGTCTGCCGCGAGCGCCGCGGCGACCTGCTCTTCTCGTCCGTGATCGAGGAGGAGTGCGGCGGCAACGGGATGTGGTCGGTGCTGCGCGCGGGCTTCGAGGGCGACGCCGTGCTGATCGGCGAGTCGACCTCGCTGCGCCTCGCGCACGCGGCCACGGGCGTCGTCTGGGCGCGCCTCTCGGCACGCGGCGCCGCCGGCCACGCGATGCTCGCGGGCGGCGACGGCCCCTTCGACAGCCTCGGCCGTGCGGTCGCCGGGCTGCGGCGCGTCGAGGCCGAGCTGAACGAGCCGGTGCGCGACCCGATCTTCGCCGCCGTGCGCGAGCGGCCCTACGGGATGACGGTCGGCAAGATCGAGGGCGGCGTCTGGACGGCGTCGACGCCGCACGAGCTGGCCGCGCACATCCGCTTCGGCTTCGGCCGCGACGTGACGCCCGCCGAGGTGCAGGAGCGCATGCGCGCCGCGGTCGCCGACGCGGCGCCCGACGTGGAGGTGCGCTTCGAGGCGTTCCGCGCGTACGCGCACAGCCATCCCACCGACGGCCCGCTCGTGGACGCGGTCTCGGAGGCGCACCGGCAGGTCGTGGGCGCCGAGCCGGAGCTGGCGGCGCTCACCGGCACCGTCGACGCGCGCTACGTGCAGGCGCCGTGCCTCTGCTACGGCCCCGACGCGGGGAACCTGCACGGCACCGACGAGTGGGTCGACATGGAGACGCTGATGCAGACGGCGACGGTCGTCGCCCTGACGGCGGCGAGGTGGACCGAATGAGGAACGACACCTGGAGGGAGAGCGAATGACGCAGCGGCGGATCCGTGCGGCGACCGACGTCGGTGGCACCTTCACCGACCTCGTCTACTTCTCGGAAGACGCGGCCGGGCACCAGCGGATCGTGACGGCGAAATCCGACACGACGCCGCCCGAGTTCGAGCGCGGCGTGATGGACGTGCTCGGCAAGGGCGGAGTCTCGCTCGACGAGGTGACGTTCCTCGCGCACGGGACGACGATCGTCATCAACGCGCTCACCGAGCGGAAGGGCGTGAAGACGGGGCTGATCACGACGCAGGGCTTCCGCGACTCGCTCGAGATCGCGCGCGGCAACCGGCCCGACTTCTTCAATCTGCACTACGTCAAGCCGCCGCCCTTCGTGCCGCGCTACCTGCGCCGCGAGGTGCCGGGGCGGCTCACGCAGACGGGCGCCGAGCGGGAGCCGCTCGACCTGAGCGGGGTCGAGGAGATCCTGGACGACTTCCGCGCCGACGGCGTCGAGGCGGTCGCGATCTGCCTGCTGCACGCCTACGCCGACCCGCGCCACGAGCAGGCCGTGCTCGCGCGCGTGCGCGAGCTGTGGCCCGAGGTGTCGGTGGTCGCCTCGCACCAGATCAGCCGTGAGTGGCGCGAGTACGAGCGCACGAGCACGACGGTGCTCTCCGCCTACATCCAGCCCGTGGCGGAGCAGTACCTCGGCCGGCTCTCCGCGGGCGTGCAGGGCCAGGGCTTCGGCGGGCCGCTCTACATCATGCAGTCGAACTGCGGCGTCGACTCGGTCGACAAGACGAAGGAGATCCCGATCACGATGGTCGAGTCGGGCCCGTCGAGCGGCATCTGGGCCGCGGCCGAGCTCGGCCGGCTGATCGGCGAGGAGAGCGTGCTGGCGCTCGACATCGGCGGCACGACGGCGAAGTGCTCGCTGATCGAGAACGGGGAAGTGCGGATCGTCTCCGACTACTGGATCGAGCGCAGCCGCCTCTCGGCCGGCTACCCGATCCAGGTGCCGGTCGTCGACCTGGTCGAGATCGGCAACGGCGGCGGCAGCATCGCCTGGGTCGACGACTTCGGGAAGCTGCACGTCGGGCCCCAGTCGGCGGGCGCGGTGCCGGGCCCCGCCTCCTACGGGCGCGGCGGCACCGAGGCGACGACCACCGACGCGAACCTCGCGCTGGGCCGCATCAACCCCGACTACTTCTGCGGCGGCGAGGTGGAGGCCGACATGGCCGCGGTCGAGCGCTCGCTCGGCGCGGTCGCCGAGAAGCTCGGCGTGGACGTGCAGGAGGCGGCGCGCGGCATCGTCCGCATCGCGAACAACAACATGGTCAACGCGCTCAAGCTCGTCTCGGTGAACCGCGGCTACGACCCGCGCGACTTCACGCTCGTCGCCTTCGGCGGCGGCGGCGGGATGCACGCGGTCGCGCTCGCCGCCGAGCTCGGCATGCGCAAGGTCGTGATCCCGTACGCGGCCGACGTGTTCTCGGCGTGGGGGATGCTGATGAGCGACCTGCGCCGCGACACGTTCATCACGCGGCTGCTGCCGCTGGCTCCCGAGAGCGCCGAGGACGTGGAGGCGCTGCTGCGGGAGGTGACGCAGGTCGCGCTCGCGCAGTTCGAGCGGGAGGGGCTCGCCGCCGAGCAGGTGCGGTTCGTGCGCTACGGCAAGCTCCGCTACGAGAACCAGGAGCACTCGGTCGAGGTGCTGCTGCCGGAGGGGAAGATCGACGCCGAGGCGATCGCCGAGGTGGCCGAGCGCTTCCGCACCTCGTACGAGCGCGAGTACACGTACTCCCTCGACGCGCCGGTGGAGTTCGTCGGCGCGCATCTGGTGGCGGTCGCCGAGGTGGGCAAGCTCAGCCCGGCGCTGCTGCCCGAGACCGGCCGCACGCTCGAGGAGGCGCGCAAGGGCCGCCGCACGGTCGACTATGCGACCGAGGGCATCCACGAGGCGGACGTCTACGTCGGCGAGCTGCTCGAGCCGGGGGCGGTCTTCTCGGGGCCGGCGGTCGTGGAGATGAAGAGCAGCACCGTCGTCATCCACCCCGGCAACCGCGTCACGGTCGACGGGTACGGCAACCTGGTGATCGAACTCACTGAGGAGGACGACCGGTGACCGTCGCACGCGCGGACACGACAACCGATCCGATCACGCTGGAGATCATCCAGAGCTCGCTGCAGGCGATCAGCGACGAGATGTTCCTCGCGTTCCGCAAGACGGCGATGAGCGCGATCATCTACGAGGTGCTCGACATGGGCACCGGCATCACCGACGCCGACGGCAATCTCGCCTCGTCGGGCGCCGGCATCCCGGGCTTCGTCGGGGTGCTCGACAAGGCGGTGCAGCGCGTCATCGAGCTGAACGACGACGTGCGGCCCGGCGACGTGTTCGCGACGAACGACCCGTTCTACGGGGGCGTCACCCACCTGAACGACGTCGTGCTGGCGATGCCGGTCTTCGCCGACGGGCGACTCATTGCCTGGACGGCCAACATCGCCCACTGGAACGACGTGGGCGGAATGGTGCCGGGCTCGATCTCGAACGAGGCGACCGAGATCTACCAGGAGGGGCTGCGGCTGCCGGCCGTGAAGCTCATCTCCGCCGGCCGGCCGATCGAGTCGGTGCAGCGGATCATGGAGGCGAACAGCCGGCTGCCCGACTACCTGCGCGGCGACCTGTGGGCGGGCATCGCCGCCGTCCGGGTCGGCGAGCGGCGGCTGCTCGAGCTGGTCGAGCGCTACGGCGTCGACACGTTCACGACCGCGCTCGCGCAGTTCATGGACCACGGCGAGCAGGTCGTGTTGCGGGCGCTCGAGTCGCTGCCGAAGGGGCGGTTCGAGCTCGCGGAGGAGCAGGACAGCGGCGCCGTCTACCACGTGGCCGTCGAGATCTCCGACGACGCGTTCGTGGTCGACCTGCGCGAGAACCCCGACCAGGACCGCGGCCCGAGCAACGCCTCGCGCGACGGCACGCTCGTCGCAGTGCAGATGATCTTCATGAACATCACCGGCGCGCAGTCGTCGGCGAACGCCGGTCACTTCCGGCGGCTGCAGCTGCTGACGCGGCCCGGCTCGGTGTTCGACCCGAACCCGCCGGCGGCATTCGCGACCTACTACGAGGTCGAGATCCGGCTCTACGACCTGATCTGGCGCTGCCTGGCGCCGCACGTCGAGGGGCGTCTGCCGGCCGGCCACTTCGCCTCGATCTGCGGCACGTTCATCGGCGGGCCGCACCCCGACACGGGCAAGCACTTCACGATCGTCGAGCCGCAGGTGGGCGGCTGGGGCGGCAGCACGGTGCGCGACGGCAACAGCGCCATCTTCAGCGGCTTCCACGGCGACACGTTCAACTGCCCCGCCGAGGTGGCCGAGGCACGCTACGGCCTCTACGTCGACCGGCTCGAGCTGAACACCGCGCCGGGCGGCGAGGGCGAGCACCGCGGCGGTCACGGCATCCTCGTCGACTACCGCGTCCGCTCCGACGACTGCTTCTTCACGTGCGCCTACACGCGCAACGTGCACAAGCCGTGGGCGCAGGCGGGCGGCAACGAGGGCGCGCCGAACTACGCCCAGGTGATCCGCCGCGACGGCAGCGTCGAGGAGTTCGCGGTCGTGACGGCGCTGCGCGTGGACGCGGGCGACGTGATCCGCATCCGCACCGGCAGCGGCGGCGGGTTCGGCGACCCGCGGCGGCGCGACCGCGCGAAGGTGCTCGACGACGTCCGCAACGGCTTCGTCGACGCCGGCCGCGCGCGCGAGGTCTACGGGCTGGAGTGACTAGGGCCGCGACGAGGGCCGATCCGTTCACCCTGGAGATCATCCAGGGCTCTCTGCGCGCGATCAGCGAGGAGATGTTCCTCGCGTTCCGCAAGACGGCGATGAGCGCGATCATCTACGAGGTGCTCGACATGGGCACCGGGCTCACCGACGCGCGCGGCAACCTGATCTCGTCGGGCGCGGGCATCCCGTCGTTCGTGGGCGTGCTCGACAAGGCGGTGCGGCGGATCGTCGAGCTGAACGACGACGTGCGGCCGGGGGACGTCTTCGTCACGAACGACCCGTTCTACGGCGGCGTCACGCACCTGAGCGACGTCGTGCTCGCGATGCCCGTCTTCGCGGAGGGGCAGCTGATCGGCTGGGCGGCGGACATCGCGCACTGGAACGACGTGGGCGGGATGGTGCCGGGGTCGATCTCGAACGAGGCGACGGAGATCTTCCAGGAGGGGCTTCGGCTGCCGGCCGTGAAGCTGATCGCGGCCGGCGAGCCGATCGAGCCCGTCCTGCGGATCGTCGAGGCGAACAGCCGGCTGCCGGAGTTCCTGCGCGGCGACCTCTGGGCCGGGATCGCGGCGGCGCGGATCGGCGCGCGGCGGCTGGGCGAGCTGGTCGACCGCTACGGGCTGGACACGTTCCTCGGCGCGCTCGGCGATTTCATGGCGCTGGGCGAGCGGGTGACCCTGAACGCGCTGTCGGAGCTGCCGCACGGCCGCTTCGAGCTGGCCGAGGAGCAGGACGACGGCTCCGTCTACCGGGTCGCGGTCGAGCTCTCCGACGACGCGTTCGTCGTCGACCTGCGCGACGCGCCGGACCAGGATGCGGGCCCGCGCAACGTGTCGCGCGACGGCGCGACGATCGCCGCGCAGATGGCGTTGATGAACATCGTCGGCGAGCGCGGCGGCGCGAACGCGGGCCACTACCGGCCGCTGCGGGTGCTGACGCGGCCCGGCAGCGTCTTCGACCCGCACCCGACCGCCGCCTGCGCCATCTACTACGAGGTGCGGATGCGGCTGTACGACGTGATCTGCCGCTGCCTGGCGCCGCACCTGGGCGACCGGCTGCCGGCCGGCGGCTTCACGTCGGTGTGCGGCACGTTCATCGGCGGCCGCCATCCCGACACGGGGAAGCACTTCACGATCGTCGAGCCGCAGGTGGGCGGCTGGGGCGGCAGCGCGTTCCGCGACGGCAACAGCGCGCAGTTCAGCCCGTTCCACGGCGACACGTTCAACTGTCCGGCCGAGGTGGCGGAGGCGCGGTACGGCATGTACGTCGACCGGCTCGAGCTGGACGTCGTCGACGGCGGCGAGGGCGAGCACCGCGGCGGGCGCGGGATCGCCGTCGACTACCGCCTGCGCTCCGACGGCTGCTTCGTCACCGTCGCCTACACGCGCAACAAGCATCTGCCGTGGCCGAAGGCGGGCGGCCGCGAGGGGTCGCCGAACCTCGTCGAGGTGCACCGGGCGGGCGGCGGGGTGGAGCGCTACGCGGTCGTGACGGCCCTGCGGGTCGACGAGGGCGACGTGATCCGGATCCGCACCGGCACCGGCGCCGGGCACGGCGATCCGCGCCGGCGCCCGCGCGAGCGCGTGCGCGACGACCTGCGGAACGGGCTCGTCACGCCCGAGCGGGCGCGCGAGGTCTACGGCGTCTCTCAGTGAGCCGCGGCGGCCGCCTGGCCGCTCGCGACGAAGTCGCGCCGCCGCACGAGGACGGTGGCGAGCACCGCGCCGACCGCGGCGATGATCGCGGCGACGATCAGGATGTCGTTCAGGCCGGAGACGAAGCTGGCGCGGGCGACCTCCGCCAGGTGGGCGCGCGCCTGCGGCGACGCGGCGCCGAGCGCCTGCGCCTGGTGGCCGCTCGCGAGCTGGTCGGCGATGCGGTGCGCGTTCGGCGCCCCGTGCAGCGCCGAGACGACGTGCGACGTGACGCGGCTCTGGAAGATCGCGCCGAGCGTGGCGATCCCGGTCGCGATCCCCACCTGCCGGAAGGTGGAGTTGATCCCGGAGGCCATGCCGGCGCGCTCCTGGCGCACCGTCGAGACCGCGGTCGAAGCGAGCGGCGCGTTCGTCATGCCGATCCCGACGCCGCCGACGATGAAGCCGGCGAGCAGCCCCGTCCAGCCGGAGCTCGCCGTCAGGCCGCTCATCAGCCACATGGCGATCGCGCAGAGCGCGAGCCCGCCGCCGAGCAGGAAGCGCACCGGCGCGTGGGCCGACAGCTTGCCGGCGATCGGCGCGGCGACGAACGAGAGCATCGAGATCGGCAGGAAGCGCAGGCCGGCCTGCAGCGGCGAGTAGCCGAGGATGTTCTGCAGGTACAGCGTCAGGTACAGGAACATCGAGAAGAGCGAGACCGAGATCGCGAACGCCGTCGTCTGCGCCCCCACGAACGCCGGCTTGCGGAACAGCTGCAGGTCGACCATCGACGTCTCCTCGACCGCCTGTGAGGCGACGAACGCGACGATCAGCACCGCGGCTGCGACGAACAGGCCGACGATCAGCCCGCTGGTCCAGCCGTGGCTGTTGCCCTCGATCAGCGCCAGGACCAGGCAGAAGAGGCCGGCCGTGAGAGTGGCCAGGCCGACGGGGTCGATGCGGCTGTGCTCCGGGTCGCTCGACTCGTGCAGCTGCGAGACCGACATGACGAGCGCCGCGGCGCCGATCGGGATGTTGACGAGGAAGATCCAGCGCCACGACAGGCCGGACGTGAGGATGCCGCCGAGCAGCGGCCCGATCGCGACCGCCGCGCCGGTCGTTGCGCCCCAGATGCCGAACGCGGTGCCGCGCTCGCGGCCGTGGAACTCCTGGGAGAGCAGCGCGAGCGAGGTGGCGAACATCGTCGCGCCGCCGATGCCCTGCACGGCGCGCGAGACGATCAGGGAGAGCGGGTCGTACGCGGCGCCGCACGAGGCGGACGCGACGGTGAAGAGGACGACGCCGCCCAGGAAGAGCCGTTTGCGTCCGAACCGGTCGGCGAGCGAGCCGGACGTGAGCACGAACGTCGCCAGCGTGAGCGCGTAGGCGTCGACCACCCACTGCAGGTCGGAGAACGACGCGTGCAGCGACCGCTGGATGTCGGGCAGCGCGACGTTGACGATCGTGATGTCGAGCAGCAGCATGAAGATCGCCACGCAGACCGCGACCAGCGTCCACCACTTCCGCTCCATCGGCGGAACATAGACGGACGCCGGGACGTGGGGGCGCGGTTCGTGGCGAGACGGCTCCGACCGGTCGTACAGTCGGTGCGTGCGGGTCGTGGCTGCCCGGTTGTCCGCCAGGCGCGAGCGCTGGGCGAGCGAGCCGTTCCGTGCGCGTGTCGCGCGGCTCTCGGTCGCGCGGATGATCTCCGAGACGGGCACGCGCGCGTCCTGGATCGCGTTGGTCGCGGTCGTATACGAGCGTAGTGGCGACTCCGGAGCCTGGGTGTCCGCGGCGCTCGTCGCCCAGTTCGGCGCCTACGCCCTGTCGGCGCCCTGGGCGGGGTCGCTTGGGGACCGGTTCGACCGCCGGATCGTGATGATCGCCTCCGACCTGTCGAGTGCGGCGGTCTTCGTCGCGTTCGCGTTCGTGCAGGCGCCGGTCCTGCTCGTCCTCCTCGCGGCCATCGCGTCGTTGGCTGGAGCCCCTTTCAAGTCGGCGTCGACCGCGTTCCTGGTGATGCTCGTGCCCGAGTCCGAACGCGCCCTCTTCGTGAAGCTCGGGTCGAACGCGGTTGGATTCGGCATCGCGGTGGCGTAACGGCGTACGACCAGGCGTCGCTCAACCGATACCGAGATCGCGCTTGACCTCGTCTGCCGTGAGCGCCTCGCCCCGCCGGTACTGGGCGAGTGCCTCCCGGGCCGTCGCGTCCTCCTCCGGCGACGACACCTCGTCATCGGGCGCTGTGGCCGCGTGCGCCTGCAACATCCGATCGACGCGGCGGCGCTCGACGATCGGGAGCGCCGCGGCCGCTTCCTCCTCGGAGAGATCGTCGACGAGATTCCGAAGCCGTTCCTTCGCGGTCACGATGCAAGCGCAGCCAGCATCGGGCGGCGTCAACGCCCCGCGACTGCGCCGAAGCCGTGCCGATTCCGTGCCGTCTGTGCGCCGGCTTCGTACCGGAATCGTCCCGCCCTACACTGGACGGGTGCAGGAGACTCTCGACGTCTCGAATGCGGTCGCGGCCGAGCTGGCCGGCGTCTCCGACGGCGTGCTCGACGCGCTGCGCGACCGCCTGCACTGCACCGTGCGCCTGCGCGGCAACCAACTGACGCTGGAGGGCGACGACCAGCACGTGGCGAACGGGCGCGCGGTGATCGACGAGCTCGTCGAGCTGGTCGAGGGCGGCCACCAGATCGGCGCGCACACCGTCGACGCCGTGCTCGGCGCGCTCGAGACCGAGACGGACGTGCGCGAGGTGTTCGAGGCGGTCGTCTGGCGCCATCGCGGCAAGAAGATCGCGCCGAAGACGGTGACCCAGAAGCAGTACGTCGACGCGATCCGCAACTCCACCGTCACGTTCGGGATCGGCCCGGCCGGCACCGGCAAGACGTACCTGGCGATGGCGCTCGCGGTGGCGGCGCTGCACGACCGCCAGGTAGCGCGGATCATCCTCACGCGCCCCGCGGTCGAGGCGGGCGAGCGGCTCGGCTTCCTGCCCGGCGACATCCTCGCCAAGGTCGATCCGTACCTGCGCCCGCTGTTCGACGCGCTCTACGACATGCTCGACCCCGACAAGGCGAACGCCTACATGGAGCGCGGCACGATCGAGGTGGCGCCCCTGGCCTTCATGCGCGGGCGGGCGCAGCCGCTCACGAGCAGCGTCCTGACACCGGACGGCTTTCGGCCGATCGGCAGCCTGCGGGTCGGCGACCTGGTGACCGGCTCGGACGGGCGTCCCACGCCCGTGCTCGGCGTCTTCCCGCAGGGCCGCAAGCAGATCTTCCGCGTGACGACTCAGGACGGCGCATCGACCGAGTGCTGCGCCGAGCACCTGTGGCACGTCTTCACTCCCGATGACCGGCGCCGTGCCAAGCAGGGACGCGTCCTGATGACGCAGGAGATGGCGAGAAACCTGCGCCGCGCGCACCAGCACCGGTACGAGCTGCCGCTGCTCTCGTCGCCGGCCCTCTCCGAGGAGGGTGACGTTCCGCTCGATCCCTATGCGCTCGGACTGCTCCTCGGCGACGGCTGCCTCACGACCAGGACTACGCCGAGCTTCACGACCGCGGACCCCGAGCTCGCCGAGGCACTCGAAGCTGCGCTCGACGACATCGAGCTGCGCAGGAAGACCGCCTACGACTACGTCCTGCGCCACGTGCACGGTCATCGCGGCGGCGTGATCGTCGCGAACCCGGTGACGGCGGCTCTCCGGGAGCTCAGGCTAGCCGGAACGTATTCGCACTCGAAGTTCATCCCTGAGCCCTACCTGCGCAATTCGGTCGATGTTCGCGTCGGGCTCCTCCAGGGGCTGCTGGACAGCGACGGGGGCCCGGTGACGCAGCGCGGGCGTTCGTGCCGGATCCAGTACGGCACGACGTCCGAGAGGCTGCGGGATGACGTCGTCTGGCTGGTTCGCTCCCTCGGTGGGGTCGCCTACTGGCGGAGAAGGCCGGCCGCTGGCCGGCCGCCGGGTCGCCCCCGGGGTCGCAGCGTCGAATACCGCCACGACTCATTCATCCTCGACATCCGGCTGCCGAGCGAGATCCAGCCGTTCCGGCTGGCCCGCAAGCTCGAGACGTACCGCCGTCACGGGGGCGGTCGCCCGATGCGGTTCATCGAATCGATCGAGCCCGCGGGTGAGGCTGAGACCGTCTGCATCCAGGTCGCGGCCGCCGACTCGCTCTACGTGACGGACGATTTCCTCGTCACGCACAACACGCTGAACGACAGCTTCATCATCCTGGACGAGGCGCAGAACACCTCGCCGGAGCAGATGCAGATGTTCCTGACGCGGCTCGGCTTCGGCTCGAAGGTCGTCGTCACCGGCGACGTCACGCAGATCGACCTGCCGCGCGACCAGCGCTCCGGCCTGGTGCAGGTGCAGGACATCCTCGCCGACATCGAGGGCATCTCCTTCATCCGCTTCGGGAACCGCGACGTCGTGCGGCACAAGCTCGTGCAGCGGATCGTCGAGGCGTACAAGGAACACGCCGACGAGCGTGGCCGCGGATGATCGCCGTCGAGGTCGACAACCGGAGCGGCGCGGTGGTCGACGAGGCGGGCGCCGTCGAGCTCGCCGGGCGCGTGCTGCGCAGCGAGGGGATCGAGGACGGCGAGCTCGGGATCGCGTTCGTCGGCGCCGAGGAGATGCGGGCGCTGAAGCGCGAGCATCTGGGCGTCGACGAGCCCACCGACGTGCTCTCGTTCCCGATCGACGGCCGCGACGAGCTGCCGCCGGGGGTGCCGCGGGCGCTGGGCGACGTCGTCCTCTGCCCCGCCGTCGTCGGCGAGGAGTGGCGCTGGCCGCTCGCGCACGGGCTGCTGCACCTGCTCGGCTACGACCACGGCGACGAGATGGAGCGGCGCGAGCAGGCGCTGCTGGCGGCGCCCGGAGCTGCATGAGCGCCGGCCGCGCGCCCACCGTGATCGATTCCCTCAACTACGCGTTCGAAGGGATCATCCACGTGCTCCGCACCCAGCGGAACATGCGGATCCACCTGGCGATCGGCTTCGTGGTGATCGTGCTGGCGCTCGTCGTCAACGTGGCGAAGATCGAGCTGATCGCGCTGCTGATCTCGATCACGTTCGTTCTGATCGCCGAGATGATCAACTCGGCGGTCGAAGGGGCCGTCGACATCGCCACCACGTCGTTCGACCCGATGGCGAAGCTGGCCAAGGACATCGCCGCCGGCGCGGTGCTGATCGCCTCGATGAACGCGATCGCGGTCGGCTACCTCGTGTTCGCGAACAAGGTGGCGAACCGCTCCGCCGACGTGCTCGACCGGCTGCGCAACGCGCCCGCCGAGCTCACGGTCGTCGCCCTCGTGCTGACGGTGATCGCCGTGATCGGCACCAAGGCGTGGACGGGGCGCGGCACGCCGCTGCGCGGCGGCTTGCCGTCGGGCCACGCGGCGCTCGCGTTCGCCGGCTGGATGGCGGCCACCTACGCGGCCGGCAACGAGCACCGCTTCCTCGTCTCGACGATCGCGCTGATCATGGCGTTCCTCGTGGCGCAGACGCGGATCGAGTCGGGCGTGCACTCGTTCCTCGAGGTCGTGTACGGCGGGCTGCTCGGCGCGCTCGCCACCCTGATCGTGTTCCAGGTGTTCGCATGAAAGGAATCGGATGAGCCAGGAGCTGGTGGAGCGCGCGGAGCAGGTCGCACGGACGTCGTACTCGCCGTACTCGAGCTACCCGGTGGGCGCGGTCGTCCGCACCCGCGACGGGCGCGAATTCGGCGGCGTGAACGTCGAGAACGCCGCCTATCCGCTCGGCGTCTGCGCCGAGAAGACGGCGATCGCGACCGCGGCGACCGCGGGCGTGCGCCCCGGCGACATCGCGGCCGTGGGCATCACCGCCTCGCCGTGCGGCGGCTGCCGGCAGTGGCTGCACGAGTGGCAGGTGCCCGAGGTCAGCTTCCGCCGCGACGACGGCACGATCGCCACGTACACCGCCTCAGACCTGCTCCCCGACACCTGGAACCTCCCCGATTGAAGTCCGGCTTCGTCGCCGTCGCCGGCCGGCCGAACGTCGGCAAGTCGACGCTCGTGAACGCCCTCGTCGGCGAGAAGGTGGCGATCGTCTCGCCGGTGCCGCACACGACCCGGCACCGGATCCGCGGCGTCCGCACCGAGCCGGGCGCGCAGCTCGTGCTGGTCGACCTGCCCGGCTGGCAGAAGCCGATCGACACGCTCACCGAGCGGATGCAGGGCCGCGTCGACGAGACGATGACGAGCGAGGAGGTCGACGCCGTGCTGCTCGTCGTGAACGCCCGCGAGCGGATCGGCGCCGGCGACCGCTACGTGGCGCGGCGCGTGTTCGGGCTCGGCGTGCCGGTGGTGATCGTCCTGAACAAGGTCGACCGGCTGAAGGCCGGTCACATCGCGACGCAGATGAAGCAGGCGGCGACGCTCGGTCACTTCCACGCGCTGCACCCGGTGAGCGCGAAGACCAGCGACGGCATCGACGAGCTGCGAGGCGATCTCGTCTCGCTGTTGCCGGAGGGGCCGCAGCTGTACCCCGACGAGCAGACGACCGACATGCCGCTCGAGGCGCGGATCGCCGAGCTGGTGCGCGAGCAGGCGCTGCGGCTGACACGCGAGGAGGTGCCGCACGCGCTCACCGCCGAGGTCGTCGAGATCGACGAGGGCCGCGTCCACGTCCGGCTCTACACGGAGACCGAGAGCCAGAAGCAGATCATGATCGGCAAGGGCGGCTCGATGGTGCGCGAGATCGGCCGGGCGGCGCGCCCGTTCGTGGAACAGCTGCTGGGGCGGAAGGTGTTCCTGCAGCTGCAGGTGAAGGCGTCGCCGAAGTGGCGCCGTAACGCCACCATGCTCGAGCGGCTCGGCCTCTGAGATCAGCCGGTCGCCGACAGCTCGTGCGCCGGCGCGCCGATCTCCTCGAGGCTCCGGCCGCGTGTCTCGATGCCGACGGCGGCGAGCAGCACCGCGGCGAGCCCGGCGGGGATCGCGGCCAGCAGCGCCGCTCCGCCGATCCCGGGCGGCGAGATCGACAGCACCGCCATGCCGAGCGCGGCGACGCCGCCCAGCTTCGTCGCCCCCGCGATCACGCCGGACCCCGCGCTGCGGCCGGCGGTCGGGTAGATCTCCGCGGCGTACGGGGCGAGCGCGGAGACGGCCGCCCACATCGCCACGAGCAGCACGATCAGGACGAGCTCGAGCGCGCCCGGCCGCTGCGCGACGCCGCGGCCGTCGACGGCGAAGACCGCCAGCGCCGCCGCCTCGAGGGCTCCCGAGAGGACGAGCGTCCCGCGCGCGCTCCAGCGGCCGTACAGCCAGGCCACGACGACCGCGCCCGGCACGGCGAACAGCGCCGCCTTCGCCAGGATCGTCGTCACCTGGCCGGCCGAGACGCCGAGCCGCGAGATGTAGACCGGCAGCCACACGAGGAAGCCGAAGTTGACGAGCCCCCACGCGACCCCGTACAGCGTCAGCACGGGCGTGACCTTGCGGTACGGGCCGCGGAAGATCGACGCGAGGCCGAGCTTCGGCTCCGGCGCCGCCGGCGACCCGGCAGGCCGTGCGGCGACCTCGACGCCGAACGCGCGCATCGTCTCGCGGGCCTCGTCGGCGCGGCCGTTCGCGAACAGGAACCGCGGCGACTCGGGGACGTAGCGGTTCAGCAGGATCAGCCCGAGGCCCGTCGGCACGCCGAGCAGCCACATCACGCGCCAGCCGAGATGCGGGATCAGCCAGTGCGCCGTCCAGCTCGCGAGCAGGAAGCCGAGGGCCGTGCCGACGCCGGCGACCAGCACGACCGCCTCGCCGCGGCGGCGACCAGGTAGCGCCTCGGTGAGCAGGGCGAACGCCACCGGCAGCAGCCCGCCCGCGCCCAGCCCCATCGCGAAGCAGGCGACGAGGTTCCAGTGGAACGCCGGCATCGCGGCGCACATCGCGGTGCCGATGAACAATGCGGCCGCGAGCAGGATCGAGGCGCGCCGCCCGATCGCGTCGCCGAGCCGGCCCCAGATCAGCGACCCGAGCACGGTGCCGAGGATCCCGACGAACGGCAGGAGCGCGACCGGCCAGTGCCCGGGCGCCGCGTGCGACGGCGACCGCAGGTCGTACTCCGACGCGACCCCCGGGATGACGAAGGTGAGGGTGAACGGCTTCTGCGTGTCGATCGCGACCGCGAGGGTCAGCGCCGCCATCAGCTTCAGGTGCGCGCCGGTGAGCCGGCCGTCGTCGAGCGCGCGCAGCTCGACCGCAGCGTCGGTCGCGTCCCGACGCGAGAGCTGCGGCGCGAGCCCGTAGAGGATCGACCCGTAGCCGGCGACCATCACCACCATCCCGGCGATCATCCAGCCGTCCCACGGCATCCCGGCCAGCATGTAGCCGTCGTCGCGCGCGCCGAGGTACATCGGCAGGTGCAGACCGACACCGGCGGTGATCGCCGCCACGCCGAGCCAGAACGCCTTCGGCCGCTCGAACCCGCCCATGAAGCAGGGAACCTAGGGCGGATCGGCGCCGGAGGCAACCGAGCGCGGCGAGAAGTACCGCTTCAGCCAGGTGGCGAGCCCGTCGAGGCCGGGGAAGAGGACGCGCTCCGTGATGTTCGCCTGGTCGAGCTTGTCGCGCACCTCCCACTTCAGCCCGGCGGGGAGGACGATCCGCCGCACCAGCTCCTCGTGGCCGCCGAGCCACTCGTCCATGCGGGCGTGCGGGCTCGGCATCAGCGAGAAGAGCGCGTACTGGTTGACGATCCGCTCGTCGAGCGCGGGCGGCTCGAGGAACGCGACGAAGCCCTCGCCGAGCCGGTCGAAATCGGCCAGGGTCAGCGCGACGTGCTCGAGCACCTCGACCGGGAGCGCGTTCATCCCCTGCTGCTCGACGGCGTCCCGCAGCCGTCGCGGCAGCAGCTTGTTCGCCCGCACGAAGTCGACCATCCAGATCAGCCCGTCGTGCTCGAACTCCTCCGGGTGCGCCGTCGCGAAGTGGAGCGCCACGTACGGCGAGTACGTCCAGTCGAGCAGCCGCGTCGCGAGCCCGTGGTGCTTCGCCACCGCGAGCCAGTACCAGACCGAGTCGTCCGGCACCGAGGTGCGGTGCGCGTAGCGGCGGAAGCTGCGCAGCAGGTACGGCTCCACGTCGGCGTAGTCGCCGCCGAGGCGCTGCAGGCTCGTCGCCAGGCTGGCGGTCGTCCGCGCCTCGCCCCGGAACGCGTAGTCGGAGCGGTGCCGCGCCAGCCGCTCGTGCCACGAGTCCGCGAACAGCAGCTCGTGCAGGTGCGTCCACGATTCGGCGCGAATCTCCTCCACCTGCGCAGTCCTCCCCGCGCGGGAGCCTCGTCACGCCTGGCCCGGTCTACACTCATCTGGATGGCGCAGGCGCCTGCCCTCCCGCGCGGTTTCGAGCTCCCGCTGAAGCAGCGGCTGCCGCGCATCGGCTCGATCGACCAGGTCGCGGTCGAGGAGCGCGCGGCCGCGCTCGCGAAGCGCTCGATCAAGAAGGAGGCGAAGGTCTGGGCGCTCGAGCTGGCGATCCGCTGCTGCGACCTCACCACCCTCGAGGGACAGGACACGCCCGGCAAGGTCGCGGCGCTGTGCTCGAAGGCGGTGCGGCCCGACCCGTCCGACCCGAGCGTGCCGTCCGTCGCCGCCGTCTGCGTCTACCCGAACCTCGTGCCGACCGCGGTCGAGCGCCTGCGCGGCAGCGGCGTCAAGGTCGCCTCGGTCGCGACCGCGTTCCCGTCGGGGCAGAGCCCGCTGGACGTGAAGCTGCGCGAGACGCAGGAGGTGGTCGCCGCCGGCGCCGACGAGGTCGACATGGTGATCGACCGCGGCGCGTTCCTCTCGGGCCGCTACGCGAAGGTCTTCGACGAGATCGTGCGCGTCAAGGACGCGTGCGGGAACGCCCACCTGAAGGTGATCCTCGAGGTGGCCGAGCTCGGCACCTACGACAACGTCCGCCGCGCCTCGCTGCTCGCGATGGCCGCCGGCGCCGACTTCATCAAGACCTCCACCGGCAAGCTCCCCGGCGCGGCGACGCTGCCGGTGCAGCTCGTGATGCTCGAGGCGATCCGCGACGTCCACGACGAGACCGGCCGCCGCGTCGGCATGAAGCCCGCCGGGGGCATCCGCAACGCGAAGAACGCGATCCAGTACCTCGTGCAGGTGCACGAGACGCTCGGCCCCGACTGGCTCACGCCCGACCTGTACCGGATCGGCGCCTCCAGCCTCGTCAACGACATCCTCATGCAGCTCCGCAAGGAGCGCACCGGCGCCTACCAGAGCAAGGACTACTTCACGAATGACTGAGATCTCGAAGCGCGCTTCCGCGCCGGTCCCGACCGACTGGACGTACGCGCCCGCCCCCGAGTCGACCGAGATCGTCTCGATCGACGAGCGCTACGGCTTCTACATCGGCGGCGAGTGGGTCGAGCCGGCCGAGCGCTTCGCGACGCTCGCGCCGCGCGACGAGACGCCGCTCGCCGAGGTGGGCCAGGCCGGCCCCGACGACGTCGCCGCCGCGGTCGCCGCGGCGCGCGAGGCGTTCCCCGCCTGGGCCGGGTTGCCGCCGGCCGAGCGCGCGAAGTACCTGTTCCGGATCGCGCGCATCCTCGCCGAGCGCTCGCGCGAGCTGGCGGTGCTCGAGTCGCTGAACGGCGGCAAGCCGATCAAGGAGAGCCGCGACGTCGACCTGCCGCTCGCCGCCGCCCACTTCTTCTACTACGCCGGCTGGGCCGACAAGCTCGAGTACGCGTTCCCGAACCGCCGGCCGCGGCCGCTCGGCGTCGCCGGCCAGATCATCCCGTGGAACTTCCCGCTGCTGATGCTCGCCTGGAAGCTCGCGCCCGCGCTCGCCGCCGGGAACACGGTGGTGCTGAAGCCCGCCGAGACGACGCCGCTGACCGCGCTCGCGTTCTGCGACGTGCTGCGCCAGGCCGAGCTGCCGCCCGGCGTCGTCAACGTCGTCACCGGCGACGGCTCCACGGGCGCCGCCCTCGTCGACGCCGGCGTCGACAAGATCGCGTTCACCGGCTCGACCGAGGTCGGCAAGGCGATCCAGCGCCGCCTCGCCGGCAGCGGCAAGAAGCTGACGCTCGAGCTGGGCGGCAAGGCCGCGAACATCGTCTTCGACGACTGCGCGCTCGACCAGGCCGTGGAGGGGATCGTCAACGGCATCTACTTCAACCAGGGCCACGTCTGCTGCGCCGGCTCCCGCCTGTTCGTGCAGGAGTCGATCGCCGAGCCGGTGGTCGAGAAGCTGAAGCGCCGCATGGCGACCCTGCGCGTCGGCGATCCGCTCGACAAGAACACCGACGTCGGCGCGATCAACTCGCGCCAGCAGCTGGAGAAGATCGAGGAGCTCGTCCAGGCGGGTCGCGACGAGGGCGCGGAGATCTACCAGCCGCCCTGCCGGCTGCCCGAGCGCGGCTACTGGTTCGCGCCGACGGTCTTCACGAACGTGGCGCAGAGCTACCGGATCGCGCAGGAGGAGATCTTCGGCCCGGTGCTGAGCGTGCTCACCTTCCGCACGCCCGAGGAGGCGGTCGAGAAGGCGAACAACACGCCCTACGGCCTCTCCGCCGGCGTGTGGACGGAGAAGGGCTCGCGGATCCTCTGGATGGCCGAGCGGCTGCGCGCCGGCGTCGTCTGGGCGAACACGTTCAACCGCTTCGACCCGACCAGCCCGTTCGGGGGCTACAAGGAGTCGGGCTTCGGCCGCGAGGGCGGCCTGCACGGCCTCGAGCCGTACCTCGCGTTCGATTAGCGGCGGCTGCGCCGGAGCCGCCAGAGCCGCGGCGGCAGCCCGGCGACGAGCGGCGCCCGAGATCGTCGCGGTCCCTCGTTCTGGCTCGGGTCGGCCGCCGGCTCGGCCGCCGCGCTGCCGGCCCGGGCCGCTTCCGCGAGGCGCTCGCCGGGGCGGTCGCCGAGGGCCGCGCCCGCCGGCTCTGGCGCACCACCGTCGGCCCGCCCGACTGATACACCTCCGGGCGGTGCCGCGCCTCCCGGTCAAGAAGACGTACAAGCTGTTCATCGGCGGCGCCTTCCCGCGGTCGGAGTCGGGACGGACGCTCGAGGCGCAGGGCCAGAACGTCGCGCGCGCCTCGCGCAAGGACGTGCGCGACGCGGTCGTCGCGGCGCGCGCGTCCCAGCCGAAGTGGGCGGGCGCGACCGCCTACAACCGCGGGCAGGTGCTCTACCGGATCGCCGAGATGATGGAGGCGCGCGTCTCCGAGTTCGCCGAGCTCTGCTCGGGCAAGGACGAGGTGCACCGCGCGATCGACCGCTGGGTCTGGTACGCCGGCTTTGCCGACAAGCTCGCGCAGGTGCTCGGCTCGTCGAACCCCGTCGCCGGGCCGTACTTCAACGTCACGATTCCGGAGCCGACGGGAGTGGTCGCGACCGTCGCGCCGGACGAGCCGCCGCTGCTCGGGCTCGTCTCACGCATCGCGCCCGCGCTCACCGGCGGGAACGCCGTCGTCGCCGTCGCCTCGGAGACGCAGCCGCTCGCGGCGATCGAGCTCGCAGAGGCGATCGCGACGAGCGACGTCCCGGGCGGCGTCGTCAACCTGCTGACGGGTCGCCGCGCCGAGCTCG
>DASVDV010000020.1:0-32974 GCA_036380895.1 Gaiellaceae bacterium
GTGCGCCAGCTCGAGCGCGAGCTCGGCAAGATCCTGCGCAAGACGGCGACGGCGATCGTCTCCGGCACGCGCGAGGCGCCCGTCGAGATCGACACGGCGGCGGTGCGCGACGCGCTCGGGCGGCAGCGGTTCTTCCAGGAGTCGGCGGAGCGCACGGCGGTGCCGGGCGTCGCGACCGGCCTGGCGGTGACCGGCACCGGCGGCGACGTGCTGTTCGTCGAGGCGACCTCGATGAAGGGCTCCGAGGAGCTCGTCCTGACGGGCCAGCTGGGCGACGTGATGAAGGAGTCGGCGCGGATCGCGCTCTCGTACATCCGCTCGCACGCGGCGGAGCTCGGCATCGACGACGACGCCTTCGACGACCGCTCGTTCCACGTGCACGTCCCTGCGGGCGCGATCCCGAAGGACGGCCCGAGCGCCGGCATCACGATGACGACCGCGCTCGCGTCGCTGCTCTCCGGGCGGCCCGTGCGGCACACGGTCGGCATGACCGGCGAGGTGACGCTGCAGGGGCGCGTGCTGCCGATCGGCGGCCTGAAGCAGAAGGCGCTCGCCGCGCACGCGGCCGGGCTCACCGACGTGGTCATCCCCGAGCGCAACCGCGCCGACCTGGACGACGTCCCGGCCGAGGTGAAGGAGGAGATGCGCTTCCACCCGGTGATGACCCTGGGCGAGGTGCTCGACCTGGCGCTGGAGCCGCGGAGCTCCGCACAGCCGAATGCGCTGCAGACGCTGTGAGCCGGTGCCCGAGGAGGTTCGCCGCGCGGCGAACCTCCTCGAGCGCCGCTACATGGTCTCGATCCTCTACGCCTCGCACTCCGGCGCCGTCCGCTTCAACGAGTTCCTGCAGGCGCTCCAGGGCGTGCCGCCGAGCACGCTGACCGCCCGGCTCGGCGAGCTGGAGCGGGCGGGCATCCTCGACCGCGAGGTCGTCGACGCGCGGCCGCCGCGCGTCGAGTACCGCCTCACCGAGCGCGGCCGCCGTCTGCGGGCGCTGATGAAGGCGCTCGCCCGCCTGGAGCACGCGCCGTGAGCATGATGGGCGGCCGGCGGGCGTTCAGCCCGCGCGGGGCGCCGGACCGCCCCGCCGACGCGGCCGTCCGCCGGGCCAACCTGAAGCGCGTCGCCGCCCTGTTCCGCCCGTACCGCTGGCGGCTCGGCGGCGTGCTCGTGCTGATCGTCTGCTCGTCGCTGCTCGGGATCGCCTCGCCGTTCCTGCTGCGCAGCCTGATCAACGACGCGCTGCCGAACCACGACGTCCGCCTGCTGTCGTGGCTCGCGGGCGGGATGATCGCCATCGCGCTCGTCACCCAGGCGCTCGGCGTGCTGCAGACGTACACCTCGAACGTGGTGGGCCAGGAGGTGCTGCACGACCTGCGCTCGGCCGTCTACGACCACCTGCAGCGCCTCTCGCTCGCCTTCTTCACGCGCACGCGCACCGGCGACGTGCAGTCGCGCATCTCGAACGACATCGGCGGCGTCGAGTCGGTCGTCACCTCCACCGCCACCTCGATCGTCTCCAACGTGACGACGGTCGTCGCCTCGGTCGTGGCGATGTTCCTGCTCGACTGGCGGCTCGCGCTGCTCGCGCTCGGGCTGGTGCCGGTGTTCGTGCTGCTGACGCGCCGCGTCGGCGCCGTCCGCCGGCGGATCGCGACGACGCGCCAACGGACGATGTCCGACCTGTCGAGCCTCGTCGAGGAGTCGCTGAGCGTCTCGGGCGTGCTGCTCGGCAAGACGATGGGCCGCGGCGGCGACCTGGCCGAGCGCTTCCGCGCGCAGTCGCGCGAGCTGGCGCGGCTCGAGGTCTCCTCGACGATGGCCGGCCGCTGGCTGATGGGCTCGATCCAGGCGACCTTCGCGATCATGCCCGCGATCGTCTTCTGGGTCGGCGGCTGGACGGGCGACATCTCGATCGGCACGCTCGTCGCCTTCACGACGCTGCAGACGCGGCTCTTCTTCCCGATCGGCCAGCTGCTCTCGGTGCAGGTCGACGTGCACACCTCGCTGGCGCTGTTCGACCGCGTCTTCGAGTACCTCGACCTGGCCGTCGACCTCGACGAGCGCGAGGGCGCCGTCGAGCTCGACGCCGAGCGCGCCTCGGTGTCGTTCGAGGACGTCTGGTTCCGCTACGACGCCGACTCGCCGTGGACGCTCGCGGGCGTCGGCGCCGAGGTGCCCGCCGGCTCGAAGCTGGCGATCGTCGGCGAGACCGGCGCCGGCAAGACGACGATGGGCTACCTGGTCGCGCGGCTCTACGACGCCGTCCGCGGCCGCGTCGCGATCGAGGGGATCGACGTGCGCGACCTCTCCTTCGCCTCGCTCGCCCGCACCGTCGGCGTCGTCTCGCAGGAGACGTACCTCTTCCACGCCTCCGTGCGCGAGAACCTGCGCTTCGCGAAGCCCGAGGCGACCGACGAGGAGATCGAGGACGCCGCCCGCGCCGCCCGCATCCACGACCTGATCGCCTCCCTGCCCGACGGCTACGACACGATGGTCGGCGAGCGCGGCTACCGCTTCTCGGGCGGCGAGAAGCAGCGGATGGCGATCGCCCGCACCATCCTGCGCAACCCGCCGGTGCTGGTGCTCGACGAGGCGACGAGCGCGCTCGACACGGCCACCGAGCGCGCGGTGCAGGAGGCGCTCGACGCGCTCGCCGAAGGCCGCACGACGATCGCGATCGCCCACCGGCTCTCGACCGTCCGCGACGCCGACCGCATCGTCGTGCTCGACGGCGGCGAGATCGTCGAGCAGGGCACGCACGAGGAGCTGCTGGCCCTGGGCGGCCGCTACGCGGCGCTCGTCGCGCGCGACCCGCTGCCGGTCTGACCGTCGTAGAGTCCGGCGGATGAGGCTGCTGGCCCTCGCCGCGCTCGCCGTGCCCGGGACGGTGACGCCGCACACGCTGCCGGCGCTGCACGTGCCGGTGCCGAAGGTGACGCACGCGGCGCACGGAACCGCGCCGGGCTACGTCTTCCTCGCCGAGAAGCAGGGCGGCAAGCCGGGCGGGCCGCTGATCGTCGACGACCGCGGCCGCGTGGTGTGGTACGGCCAGCTGGCCGCGCCCGTGCAGGCGACCGACTTCCGGGTGCAGCGCTACCGGGGCCGCCCGGTGCTGACCTGGTGGCAGGGGCGCGAGAGCGCCGTCGGGATCGGCCAGGGCGTGGGCGAGATCTACGACACCCGCTACCGCCACGTCGCGACGGTGCGCGCCGTCGGGCGCGGGCTGCAGGCCGACCTGCACGAGTTCCAGCTGACGCCGCGCGGCACCGCCTTCCTGACCGCCTACCGCGAGGTGCGCGCCGACCTGCGCAGCGTCGGCGGCCCGCGACGCGGCTGGGCCTACGACAGCGTCGTCGAGGAGGTCGACATCGCCACTGGCCGGCTCGTGTTCGAGTGGCACAGCATCGGTCACGTGCCGTTCGCCGAGTCGGTGCAGGCGCGCCGCCCGACGGCGGTCCATGCGACGAAGGCGAAGCCGCTCGACTACTTCCACGTCAACTCGGTGAGCGACGGCCCCGGCGGGACGATCCTCGTCTCGGCGCGGAACACGAGCACGATCTACCTGCTCGCCCGCGACGGCCACATCGTGTGGCGCCTCGGCGGCAAGCGCAGCGACTTCGGCCCCGCCCGCGCCGTCCGCTTCGCCCTCCAGCACGACCCGCGGCTGCACGGCAGCCTGCTGACGCTGTTCGACAACGGCGGCGACCCGCGCGTCGAGCCCGCCTCGCGGCCGCTCGAGCTGCGCCTCGACCTCGAGCACCGGCGCGCGCGGGTCGTGCGGACGTTCGTGCCGCCGCGGCGGATCGCCTCGCCCTACGAGGGCAACCTGCAGCTGCTTCCCGGCGGCGGCGCCTTCGTCGGGTGGGGCGGCATCCCCGAAGCGAGCGAGTTCGGGCCGGACGGGTCGCTGCGCTTCCAGCTCGAGCTGCCCTACGGCGACAGCTATCGCGCCTACCGCGAGCCCTGGCGCGGGCGCCCCGTCGCGCGCCCGCTCGTCGCCATTGCACGCGGAACCGTCTACGCGAGCTGGAACGGCGCCACCGGCGTCGCCCGCTGGGAGGTGCTGGGCGGGCGCGATGCGGCGCACCTCCACCGCCTCGCCAGCGTGCCGTGGAACGGCCTCGAGACGGCGATTGGCGTCGGCGGCTCGCCGGGCGTGGTGAGGGTGCGGGCGCTCGACGCGGCCGGTCGCGTGCTCGCCACGTCCCTCCCCGCGGGGGCTGGCTCGCCGCCCACTCGCTGAGTAGGCTCCGTGCAGGCTCATGGTCTGCGCGTCGTGTGGAAACGAGAACCCGGCCGGCGCGCGATTCTGCGAGGGGTGCGGGAACTCGCTGGCGGCCACCTGCGCGGCCTGCGGCACCGTGGCCAGTTCCGGCGCGCGTTTCTGCAGCGGCTGCGGCGCCGCGCTGGCGCCTGCGGCCGCGCTCGCGCCGGTCGGCGTCCCGGTCGCCGAGCGCCGGCTCGTCTCGGTGCTCTTCGCCGACCTGGTGGGGTTCACCACGCTGTCGGAGTCGCGCGACGCCGAGGCCGTCCGCGACCTGCTCTCGCGCTACTTCGAGACCTGCCGCCGGCTGATCGAGGCCTACGGCGGCGCCGTCGAGAAGTTCATCGGCGACGCGGTGATGGCGGTGTGGGGTGCGCCGGCGGCGACGGAGCAGGACGCCGAGCGGGCGGTGCGGACGGGGCTCGACCTCGCCGCCGCGGTCTCGGCGCTCGGGCAGGAGCTGGGAGCTCCCGACCTGCGCGCTCGCGTCGGCGTGCTGACGGGCGAGGCTGCGGTCACGATCGGCGCAGTCGGCGAGGGCATGGTCGCCGGCGACCTGGTCAACACCGCGTCGCGCATCCAGTCCGTCGCCGAGCCGGGGACGGTGCTGGTGGGCGAGCTGACGCGAGAAGTCACCGAGGCGACCGTGGTGTACGAGCCTGCCGGCTCCTTCGAGCTGAAGGGGAAGACGGGCGAGACGCCGCTGTGGCGCGCGGTGCGCGTCGTCTCGGGAGCCCGGGGGGCGCTGCGGTCCGAGGGGCTCGAGGCGCCGTTCGTCGGCCGCGACCGGGAGCTGCGGCGCGTCAAGGAGACCTTCCACGCCGCCGCCGAGGAGCGGCGCGCGCACCTGCTCTCCGTCACCGGGATCGGCGGGATCGGCAAGTCGCGGCTTGCCTGGGAGTTCTTCAAGTACGTCGACGGGCTGGCCCAGGAGATCTGGTGGCACCACGGCCGCTGCTTGCCCTACGGCGAGGGCGTCACCTACTGGGCGCTCGCCGAGATGATCCGGATGCGCTGCCGGATCGGCGAGGACGACGACCCGGCGACGATGCTCGCGAAGCTGCGCGCGACGCTCGAGGAGCTCGTCTCCGACGCCGGCGAGCGGGAGCAGCTCGAGCAGCCGCTCGCGCAGCTGATCGGCGTGGGCGAGGCGACCGCCGGCGACCGGCTCGAGCTGTTCGCCAGCTGGCGCCTGTTCTTCGAGCGGCTCGCCGACCAGGGGCCGCTGGTCATGGTCTTCGAGGACGTGCAGTGGGCCGACTCGTCGCTCCTCGACTTCGTCGAGTACCTGCTCGACTGGTCGCGGACGCTGCCGATCTTCGTGCTGACGCTCGGGCGCCCCGAGTTGCTCGAGAAGCGCGCGGGCTGGGGCTCCGGCCTCCGCCACTTCGGCTCCATGTACCTCGAGCCGCTGCCGGGGGACGCGATGGGGCAGCTCCTCGACGGCCTCGTGCCCGGCCTGCCGCAGGCGCTCGTCGCCCAGATCCTCGAGCGGGCGGAGGGCGTGCCGCTGTATGCCGTCGAGACGGTCCGGATGCTGCTCGACCGCGGCGCGCTCGTCCGCGACGGCGAGACGTACCGCGCGGTGGGGGAGGTCGCCGAGCTGGAGGTGCCGGCGACGCTGCACGCGCTGATCGCCTCCCGCCTCGACGACCTGCCGGCCGCGGAGCGGCGGCTGCTGCAGGACGCGGCCGTTCTCGGCAAGACCTTCTCGGCCGAGGTGGTGGCCGTGCTCGCCGCGGGCGCCGTGCCCGACGTCGAGGGCACGCTCCGCTCGCTCGTGCGCAAGGAGATCCTCGCGCTGCAGGCCGATCCGCTCTCACCCGCGCGCGGCCAGTACGGCTTCCTCCAGGACCTCGTCCGGCACGTCGCCTACGAGACCCTCTCGCGGAGGGAGCGGCGGGCGCGCCATCTGGCCGCCGCCGACCAGCTCGCGGCGCGGCTGCCCGACGACGAGGCGGTGGAGATGCTGGCGTCGCACCTGGTCGAGGCCGCGGCCGCCGACCCGGATGCGCCCGACGCGTCCGAGATCCGCGGTCGCGCCCAGCACGCGCTTGCGCAGGCGGCCGAGCGGGCCGCGTCGCTCGGGGCGTTGCTCGAGGCGACCCGGTACCTGACCCGGGCTCTGTCGCTCGTCGACGACGAGCGAGCCCGCGCCGACCTGGAGCTGCGGGCGGGCGAGCTGGCGCTGCGCGCCGGCCAGAACGAGACCGCCCGCGAGCTGCTCGAGAGCGCCACGGCGCGGCTGGCCCAGGGCGGCGACCGCGTGCAGGCGCTGCGCGCGGCGCTCCGCCTGGCCGAGAGCGACCGCAGCGAAGGCCGGCACACCTCGGCTCGCGAGCGGGTCGAGGCGGCAGTCGCGGCGCTCGACGAGTCGGAGCTCGAGGGCCCGACGGCGGGAGAGGCCTTCGCCGCCCTGGGCGGCATGGAGGCGATCACGGGCGACCCGGCAGCCGCGGTGTCGTACCTCGAACGCGCGCTGCAGATCGCCGAGGAGCAGGAGCTGCCGGACGTGTTCACCCTGGCGCTCGTGGCCCGCGGGCTCGTGGGCCAGCGCGTCGGGCGCCTGCAGGAGGCGGAGATCCTCTTCGAGGGTGCGGTGGCCCACGCCGACCGCCACGGCCTGTCGAGGAGCTGGTTCCGTGCGTTCAACAACCTGCTCGTCGTGTTCGAGATGCGCGAGCGCTTCCGCGAGTCGCTCGAGCGCGGGAAGGAGGCGTTGCGTCACAGCCGCCGGGTCGGCGACCGTCCGTACGAGGCGATGTGTCTCACCGGTGAGCTCCTGCCGATGGTCCTGCTCGGCCTCTGGGACGAGGCGCTCGAGGCTCTGCCCCAGGCCGAGGAGGTCGCGGAGGCGGTGGGGACGCTGACCGAGACGATGCTGCTCGACGTGGTCGAGGTGCTTCTCGCGCGGGGCGAGGTCGCCGCCGCCGAGGAGCTCGTCTCGCGGTTCGGCCGTGGCGAGCTGTCCGACGATCCGCAGTCGCGCGGGGGCTTCCTGATCGCGCGTGCCCGCCTCGAGCTCGCCCGCGGCGACCCGGCCGCGGCGGTCGCCACGGCGCGCGCCGCCGTCGAGACGGCCCGGGAGGGCGGCATCTCGGGCTCGGGGTTCAAGCTCGCGCTGGAACAGCTCGCGGAGTCGGCGCTCGCAACGGGCGACTCCGGCACGCTCGCCGTCGTCGTCGACGAGATCGACGCGCTGCCGAAGGGCTTTCGCACCCGCTGGCTGCGCGCGCTCCGCGCCCGCTGCGCCGCCCGGCTCGGCGAGCCCGCGGAGCTCGAGGAGGCCGAGCGGCTCTTCCGCGACCTCGAGATGCCCTTCCGCCTCGCCGTCGTGCTGCTCGAGCGCGCCGAGGCGCTGACCGGGGCGGAAGCCGAGCCGCTCCTCGAGGAGGCCCGCTCGATCTTCGCCCGGCTGCGGGCGACGCGCTGGCTGGAGCGAGCAGCCTCCGCGGCCGCCGTGACGGTCCCCTAACCGAACCGTCCGTTCCGCTTTTGCTAGGTTAAGCGGAACGACGAATTCGCTTACGAGGGGAGAACGAAGGGTGGCGGAAGCAGTGGCAGCGCTCGCGCGCGGGAGGGCGCGCGCAGGAAACAGATGGCTCGTCCTGGCGATCGTCTGCATCGCCCAGTTCATGGTGATTCTCGACGCGACGATCGTGAACGTCGCGCTCCCGTCGATCCAGCACGGCCTGGGCTTCTCGGCCTCGAGCCTGCAGTGGGTCGTCAACGCGTACACGCTGGTCTTCGGCGGCTTCCTGCTGCTGGGCGGCCGCGCCTCCGACCTGATCGGGCGGCAGCGGCTGTTCCTGGCCGGGGTCGCCGTCTTCACGATCGCCTCGGCGGTCAACGGAGTCGCGCAGTCGTCCGGCATGCTCGTCGGCGGCCGCGCCCTGCAGGGGCTCGGCGCGGCGCTCGTCTCGCCGGCCGCGCTCGCGATCGTCACCACCACCTTCAAGGAGGGCAAGGAGCGCACGCAGGCGATGGGCGTCTGGAGCGCGATCGCCGCCGGCGGCGGCGCCGTCGGGCTGGTGCTCGGCGGGCTCCTGACGCAGACGCTCTCGTGGCGCTGGGTGTTCTTCATCAACCTGCCGATCGGCATCGTCGCGATCCTGCTCTCGCTGCGCTACGTGCCGGACGCGCAGGCCGAGGACGAGCCCGAGTCGGCCGACGTCGCCGGCGCGGTGACGGTCACCGGCGGTCTGCTCGTGCTGGTGTACGGGATCGTGAAGGCGCAGGAGTACGGCTGGACGTCGTGGAAGACGATCGGCCTCGGCCTCCTGGCGGTGGCGCTGCTGGCGCTCTTCACCCGCATCGAGGCGCGCTCCAAGGCGCCGCTGATCCGGCTCGGCATCTTCCGCGTCCGCTCGCTGACCGCCTCGAACGGGGCGATGCTGCTGGTCTTCTCCGGGATGTTCGCGATGTTCTACTTCGCGTCCATCTACGTGCAGGAGGTGCTCGGCTACGGGCCGCTGAAGGCGGGTCTCGCCTTCCTGCCGTTCACGGCCGGGATCGTGGTCGGCGCCGGTCTGGCGCAGCAGCTGATCCGGAACCTGGGCGTGCGCACCGTCGTCGCGATCGGGCTCGTGCTCGCCATCTGCGGCGAGCTGCTCTTCACGCGGCTGTCGGTCGACGGCACCTACCTCGGCCAGCTGCTGCCGGGGATCGCCGTCATGTCGGTCGGCATGGGGTTGACCTTCGTGCCGCTGACGCTGATGGCCACCACCAACATCGCGGCGGAGGACGCCGGGCTCGCCTCCGGCCTCTTCAACACCTCGCAGCAGGTGGGCGGCGCGCTCGGACTGGCGATCCTCTCGACGCTGGCCGCGAGCCGCACGTCGCACCTGCTCGGGTCGCATCATGCCCGTCCCGACGCGCTCGTCAGCGGCTTCCACGTCGCCTTCGCCGTCGGCGCCGGGTTGATGGCGGCCGGGCTTGTCGTCATGCTGGCGCTGGTGCGGTCGCGCGACGTCGCCAACGTGAACGCGGAGGAGCCCGCCGTCGTTGGCGTCTGAGGTGCCACGGGTCGAGCAGAGGTTACGCGCCGACGCGGCGCGCAACCTCGCCCGCATCCTCGAGGCCGCGCACGTGGTGCTGGCGGAGCGCGGGTCGGAGGCCTCGATGGCCGAGATCGCGGCCCGCGCCGGCGTCGGCACCGCCACCATCTACCGCCGCTTCCCGACGAAGGACGACCTGCTCGCCGCGATGTTCGAGCAGGGCGTCGCGCGCCTCGCCGCGGAGGCGGCCGCGGCCGCCGAGGCCAAGGACGTGGGCCGGGCGCTGCGCCAGTTCATGCAGCGGGCCGCGGCGGCGCACATGCAGGACCGCGGCTACTGCGACTGCGCCGAGACGAACCTGAAGCTGCGCCCCGAGATCCAGCGGCGCTTCGAGGAGCTGATCGCGAACGCCGACCGCCTGCTCGCCCGCGCCAAGGAGGCGGGCGAGGTGCGCGAGGACGTGAACGCGTACGACCTGCCGGTGCTGCTGATGGCGGTCGCCCACGCCGGCCTCTTGCTGGAGGAGCGCGTGCCCGGCGCCTGGAAGCGCTACCTCGACATCGTGCTCGACGGGCTGCGGCCGGAGGCCGCGCGCCCGCTCTCGCGGCGTCCGCTCGCCGCCAGGGACCTGCGCCCGCCGGGCTAGTTCCGGCATCGATATCGGGCTAGGCTCCAATCGGGCCATGCACTGCTCAGCGTGCGGAGTCGAGAATCCCGCCGGTCACCGGTTCTGCAACGCGTGCGGCGGCCCGCTCGGCGCCCCGTGCGCCGCCTGCGGCGCGGCCAATCCGCCCGGCTCGCGCTTCTGCGGCTCGTGCGGCGGCCCGCTCGCCGCCGGCGCACAGGCATCGACGCCCGTGGCCGAGCGGCGGGTCGTCTCGGTGCTGTTCGCCGACCTCGTCGGCTTCACGCAGCTCTCCGAGGGCCGCGACGCCGAGGACGTGCGCGAGCTGCTCTCGCGCTACTTCGAGACGTGCCGGCGGCTGATCGAGGTCTACGGCGGCACGCCGGAGAAGTTCATCGGCGACGCCGTGATGGCGGTCTGGGGCGCCCCGCTCGCCACCGAGCAGGACGCCGAGCGCGCCGTGCGCGCCGGGCTCGATCTGGTCGCGGCGGTGACCGCGCTCGGCGACGAGCTGGGCGTGGAGGGCCTGCGCGCGCGGGTGGGCGTGCTCACCGGCGAGGCCGCGGTCACGGTGGGCGCGGTCGGCGAGGGGATGGTGGCGGGCGATCTCGTCAACACCGCCGCGCGGATCCAGTCGAGCGCGAGGCCGGGGGCGGTGCTGGTCGGCGACGCCACGCGGCGCGCGACCGAGGCCACGATCGTCTACGAGCCGGCGGGCGCGTTCGAGCTGAAGGGCAAGCAGGGCGAGACCGAGCTCTGGCAGGCGCTGCGCGTCGTCTCGGGCGCGCAGGGGTCGCGCCGCTCGGAGCGGCTCGAGGCGCCGTTCGTCGGCCGCCACCGCGAGCTGCGCCAGGTGAAGGAGCTCTTCCACGCCTCCGCCGACGAGCGGCGCGCGCATCTCGTCTCGATCGTCGGCATCGGCGGCATCGGCAAGTCGCGGCTCGCCTGGGAGTTCGACAAGTACGTCGACGGCCTCGTCGCCGAGGTCTGGTGGCATCGCGGCCGCTGCCTCGCCTACGGCGAGGGCGTCGCCTACTGGGCGCTCGCCGACATGGTGCGCATGCGCTGCCGGATCGCCGAGGACGACGCCGCCGAGGCGGCCCTGGCGAAGCTGCGGGCGACGCTCGAGGACGTGATCGCCGACGCCGGCGAGCGGGCGCTGGTCGAGCCGCGGCTCGCGCAGCTGCTGGGGCTCGGCGACGAGCAGCCGGCCGAGCGCAACGAGCTCTTCGCGGCGTGGCGCCTGTTCTTCGAGCGGCTGGCCGAACAGTTCCCGGTGGCGATGGTGTTCGAGGACATGCAGTGGGCGGACGCCTCGCTGCTCGACTTCGTGGAGCAGCTGCTCGACTGGTCGCGGAGCCTGCCGATCTTCGTCGTCACGCTCGCACGCCCCGAGTTGCTCGACAAGCGACCGACGTGGGGCGCCGGGATGCGCAACTTCAGCGCCATCCACCTGGAGCCGCTCGCGGACGAGTCGATGCTCGAGCTGCTCGAGGGGCTGGTGCCGGGGCTGCCCGCGAACCTCGCCGCCGAGATCGTCGAACGCGCCGCCGGGGTGCCGCTGTACGCGGTCGAGACGGTGCGGATGCTGCTCGACCGCGGCGCGCTCGTGCAGGAGGGCTCCGCCTACCGGCTCGTCGGCGAGATCGGCTCGCTCGAGGTGCCCGAGACGCTGCACGCGCTGATCGCCTCGCGGCTCGACGGGCTGCCCGCCGAGGAGCGCCAGCTGCTGCAGGACGCGGCGATCCTCGGCAAGACGTTCACCGCGCCGGCGCTCGCGGTGCTCGTCGGCTCGCCGCCGGCCGCCCTCGAGCCGTCGCTCACGAGCCTCGTGCGCAAGGAGATCCTCGGCGTCCAGGCCGACCCGCGGTCGCCCGAGCACGGTCAGTACGGCTTCCTGCAGGACCTCGTCCGCCACGTCGTCTACGAGACGCTCTCGAAGCGCGAGCGGCGGGCGCGCCACCTCGCCGCCGCCGACGCGCTCGCGGCGGCGATGCCGGAGGAGGAGGTGGCGGAGGTGCTGGCCGCGCACCTCGCCGAGGCGTACGCGCTCGACCCCGACGCGCCGGACGCCGACGGGATCCGCACGCGTGCCTGCGGCGCCCTCGTGCACGCGGCCGAGCGCGCGGCGTCGCTCGGCGCCTCGCAGGAGGCGTCGCGGTACTTCGCGCGCGCCTCCGAGCTGGAGCGCGACGAGGTCGAGCGCGCCCAGCTCGAGCTCCGGGCCGGCGAGCTGAGCGCGAAGGCCGGGCGGCCGCTGGAGGCGGTCGAGGTGCTCGAGCGCTCGATCGCGCGCTTCGCGGCCGCCGGCGACCGCACGAGCAAGCTCCGCGCGGTGGTGCAGCTCGCCCGCACCTCCACCGCGATCGGGCGGCTCGACGCCGCCCTCGCGGTGCTCGAGCCGGCCCTCGCCGAGCTCGACCCGGACTCGCGCGACCTCTCGACGGCCGCGATCGAGGCTTCCCTCGGCCAGGTTCTCGCCCTCGCCGACCGGGCCGAGGAGGCGATCTCCCACCTCGACCGCGCGATCGCGATCGCGGACTGGCTCGGCCTCGACAGCGTGCTCGTCGACGCGGTGATCAGCAAGGCGATCGCCACGCTCGGCGAGGCGCCGAACCAGGCGCGGATGCTGCTCACGGGCGCGCTCGAGTTCGCCGCCGAGCAGGAGCTGACGTGGGCCTGGCTGCGCGCCCTGAACAACCTGAGCGAGACGCTGCTGACGCTGAACCGCTTCGAGGAGGTGGTGCGGCGGCTGGAGGAGGGAGTGGTCGTCGCGCGCCGGATCGGCGACCGCGAGTGGGAGATGCTGCTGATCGGGAATCTCGTGTACGCGCATGCACGGCTCGGCTCGTGGGACGAGGCGCTCCGCTGGCACGAGGAGGCAGTGGAGGTGGGCGGGTCGGGCACGCTCGCGACCTCGATGAACCTCTACGCGGTCGACGTGCTGTGCGCGCGCGGCGAGCTGGACGCGGTGCGCACGCTGCTCGCCCGGGAGGCGGCGAGCGCGGAGGAGGGCGACAGCCAGATGAAGGCCATCGCGGCGCTCGCACGGGCGACGCTCGCGCTCGTGGAGGACCGGCCGGCGGAGGCGCTGGCCACGGCGCGCGGCGCGATCCGGCTGGGAACGACGGTGGTCGGCGCGAACCTCGCCGTGCCCGTCATCGAGGCGGCGCTCGAGGCGGCGCACCGGATCGGGGACGACGTCGCGCTGGCGGAGCTGCTCGAGGCCCTCGAGGCGCATCTGCAGGCGCGGCGCGCGCCCTGGCCCGCGGCGCTTCACGCCCGCTTCCGCGCGCTCTCCGGCGACGCGGCGGAGTTCGCGCGCGCCGAGCGCCTGTACCGCGACGCCGGCATGCGCTTCAACCTCGCGGTGGTGCTGCTCGAGCACGCCGAGGCGCTCGCCGGCGCGCCGGAGGCGGAGCCGCTCGCGGCGGAGGCGCGCGCGATCTTCGCCGAGCTGCGTGCGGTGCGGTGCCTCGAGCGGGCCGAGAGGCTAGGCGGGCTCGTCGACGGCGCCGCGCACCGCGAGCCTGCCGCCGCCGTCGCGCTCGACGCGCAGGGGTAGGCCGAAGCACGCGCTCAGGGTCGCGCCGGTCAGCGCCTCGGCGACGGGCCCCGCGGCGACCACGCGCCCCTCGCGCAGCAGCAGGCCGTGCGTGGTGGCCGCCGGCAGCTCCTCCAGGTGGTGCGTGACGGTGATCGTGGTCAGCCCGGGCCGTTGCGCGAGCGCCCGCTCGAGGGCCGCCAGCAGCAGCTCGCGGCCCGGCAGGTCGAGGCCGCCTGCGGGCTCGTCGAGCACGAGCAGCTCCGCGTCGGTCAGCAGCGCCCGGGCGAGCAGGATCCGCGCGCGCTCGCCCTCGGAGCAGCTCGCGTACAGGCGCGTCTCGAGCTCGGCCACCCCCGTCTCCGCCAGCAGGCCGCGCGCGCGGGCGACCGTCGCAGCGGCGAGCTCCTGTCCCGGCAGGATCGTCCCGGTCGCGCCCGTCAGCACCACGTCGATCGCCCGCTGCTGCGGATAGAAGCGCCGGCCGAGGCCGGGGTCGACGACGCCGATGCGCGCGCGGAGCGCGTGCAGGGACGTTCGGCCGAGGCGCCCGCCGAGGATGGTGGCGCGGCCGGCCGAGGGGCGCATCTGCGCCGACACGACACGCAGCAGCGTCGACTTGCCGGCGCCGTTCGGGCCGGCGACGCCCCAGTGCTCACCGGCGCCGACCGTCCAGTCGACGTCCTCGATCAGGGCGCGACCGCCGCGGCGCACCGCGACGCCCTCGAGCTCGACTACGTCGCCGGAGGCTGCCAGAGGTTGATGTCTGCGTCGGTGGCGGAGCGGTCGATCTCGGCGAGCTCGTCGTCGGCGAAGTCGAGCCGGTCGAGCGCGGCGACGTTCTCCTCCAGCTGCTCGACGCTCGACGCGCCGACCAGCGTGGAGGTCATCCGCGGGTCGCGCAGCGTCCAGGCGAGCGCCATCTGCGCCAGGCTCTGGCCGCGGCGTGCGGCGAGCTCGTTCAGCGCGCGCACCTTGCCCAGCGTCTGCTCGTTCAGCTGCTCCTCGCTCAGCGACGTGTGGCGGCTGGCGCGCGAGCCCGCCGGGATCCCGTCGAGGTACTTCGCGGTCAGCACCCCCTGCGCGAGCGGCGAGAAGCCGATGCAACCGACCTGCAGGTCCCCGAGCGCGTCGAGCAGGCCGTCCTCGATCCAGCGGTTGAGCAGCGAGTACGACGGCTGGTGGATCAGCAGCCGCACGCCCAGCTGCGCGAGGATCGCGTGCGCCGCGCGCGTCTGCTCGGGCGAGTACGACGAGATGCCCACGTAGAGCGCCTTGCCCTGCTGGATCGCGGAGGCGAGCGCGCCCATCGTCTCCTCGAGCGGCGTCTCCGGGTCGAAGCGGTGCGAGTAGAAGACGTCGACGTAGTCGAGGCCGAGCCGCTGCAGGCTCTGGTCGAGGCTCGCGAGCAGGTACTTGCGCGAGCCCCACTCGCCGTAGGGCCCGGGCCACATGTCGTAGCCGGCCTTGGTCGAGACCACGAGCTCGTCGCGGTACGGGCGCAGGTCGCGCGCCAGGAGCGTGCCGAAGGTCTCCTCGGCCGAGCCGTACGGCGGGCCGTAGTTGTTCGCGAGGTCGAAGTGCGTGATGCCGAGGTCGAACGCGCGGCGGACGATCGCCCGGCTGCGCTCGAGCGGCGCCTCGCCGCCGAAGTTGTGCCACAGGCCGAGCGAGAGTGCAGGCAGCTTCAGCCCGCCGGCGCCGCAGCGCCGGTAGCGCATGCGGTCGTAGCGGTCGCTTGCCGCCGTGTAGGACACGGCCGAACTACACCAGATGCGCGCTCAGGGGTGCCGGTGGTGCCGGCGGCGCTCGGCCGTCGTCACGGTGAACGAGGTGCCGTCCAGCGACAGCTCGGACGGCATCGCCCAGGCGGAGCCGGCGCCGCGCGGCGACAGCTGGATGCTCGAGGCCGACCAGCGGGCGTCCGAGATCGTGCCGGTGTGCGACCCGGCGGTGGCCGACAGCGACGTGAAGGTCGTCGCGCCGAAGCTCGCGAGCGGGAGGGCGCGGCAGCGGCGGACGCACAGGGACGGGGCCTCGGCGATCCACTCGGCGGAGGAGAGGTCGGGCTGCGCGAGGGTCCTCGTGGACGTGTAGACGGCGCCGGTGGTGACGTCGGTCAGCCACAGGTTCACCGAGGCGCCACGCACCCGCACCTCCGCGACGATCTTGTCCCCCGGCGACACGCGCACGCGAATCGGCACCGCCGGCCCGGGCAGCAGCTCGAACCACGCGTAGTGGACGGGCATGCCGTCGCGGCAGTCGGCCGAGGTGCCGATCTGCTCCACGCCGGTCGCGTCGGCCGCGAAGCCGCCGAGGCCGACCCAGAAGCTCGACGAGCTGGAGGGGTGCAGGCGGCAGGCGACCTTCGGCTGCGTCCACGAGCCGGTCACGTCGGTGAACGACTGGCCGTTCCCGCTGACGGCGTAGCCCGACCAGTTGCCGCTGATGGTGAGCGGCGTGGGGGAGCTGGCGGCGCCGGCGACTGCTCCGGCGGCGAGCGCAGCGAGGGTGGCGGCGCAGACGCCGGCGAGGCGGCGGGTACGGGTGCCGATCCTCATCGCTCCCACCCGTCATCTTCGGCGAAAGCTGTTGGAAACGCGTACGGAATCTGTAAGAGACGGATCGTGTCAGAAAGCACGATACCGGGAATACTTCCCACATGAGCCTCGTTCAGCGCGCGATCGCAGAGGAACACCACCTCGCGGACATCGCACGCGACGGGTACGCACCGGCCACCCTCCCGATCGTGCTCGCAGCCACCCTTCTCGGGCTGCTCGCGATCGTGGGCGTCGCCCTGGGCATCTCCGTCGCGGTCTACTACTGGGTCTAGGCCCGGACCGGGTTCGCGGACCCCGTACGGCCCGTCGGCCGTATGAGGAGAGGTGGACCGCCGCCGCTTCCTCGCGTTCGCCGCAGCGGCGCCGTTCGCGCTGCGGGCGGCGCTCGCCGCGGCGGCCGCCGGCCCGCGGGCGCTCGTCACGTGCGACTCGCAGGCGCGTCTCGCGGTGGTCGACCTCGCCGCGGCGCGGGTCGTCGGTCACGTGCCGACGCTGCCCGACCCGCGCTCGATCCAGCTCGTCGGCGGGCACGTCGTCGTCTGCCACACCGCAGCCGGCGCGGTGACGCTGCTCGACGCGCGCACCCTGGCGGTGCGGCACGTGCTGCACGGCTTCGGCGAGCCGCGCTATATCGCCGGGCACCCGGACGGCCGACACGCGTACGTCACCGACTCGGCGCCGAGCCGCGTCGTCGCGATCGACTGCGCCACCGGCCGTGAGCTCGGCCGCCTGGCGCTGAGCGAGTGGGCGCGGCACATCACGATCGATCCCGCCGGCGAGCTCCTGTGGGTCGGTCTCGGCACGGCGTCGCGGCGGGTCGCGCTCGTCGACGTGCGCCGGCCGGCCGAGCCGCGGCTGCGCCGGCTCGTGCAGCCGCCGTTCCGCGCGCACGACGTCGTCTTCGCACCCGACGGCCGCCGCGTCTGGGTCACCTCCGGCGCCGCGAACGAGACGGCGATCTACGGCGCCGCGGGCGGGCTCGAGCGGCGACTTCCGGCCGACGCGCCGCCGCAGCACGTCGCCTTCGCCGGCGGCCGCGTCTTCGTCACCAGCGGCGACTCGCGCACCTGCCGCGTCCACGATGCGGCGGGCGGGCTGCTGCGAACGTCGCCGGTCCCGGTCGGCTCGTACAACGTCCAGAACGGGCCGAGCCGGGTGATCACGCCGTCGCTCGACAACGGAGCGTTGACCGTGCTGGACACGCAGGGAACGGCGCTCGCGCGCATCCAGGTGGCTCCGTCCTGCCACGACGCGTGCTTCCTGCCTGCCTGACGGTTTTACGGAACCCTTACCGCTCGTGTGTGGAAGTCGGGCCGAAATGGGGAACAATCGACCGTCGTGAGGCCCCTGCTCCTCGTCAGCCTGGCTGCGCTCGCGCTCGCGGCGCCCGCCTTCGGGGCGAAGCCGGCCAAGAAGCCCGCGTCCGGCCATGCCACCACCGTGTGCCGGAACCGCATCATCAACCAGTGGGAGGGCACCGGGAAGATCAAGACGACCTACCCGATCGCCTGCTACCGCGCCGCGCTCGCCTTCGTGCACGGCAAGGCCGACTTGAGCACGTACTCGAGCCTCGGCGACGACATCAAGCTCGCGCTGCAGTCCGCGCTCGAGCGCCAGAAGGGCGACAAGAAAGTGCCGCTCGACGTCGGCACGCACTACAACACGAAGAACCAGGGCGGCACGACGGTGTCCGGTTCCGGCGGCGGCACGAACGGTGGCGGCACGACGACCACCGGCGGCCCCGTGATCACGAAGCCGCCGGCCCAGGGGCATCCCACGGGCCAGGCGCTGCCGCCGGTCGACAACTCCGGCTCGGGCACGCCGCTCCCGCTGATCGTCCTCGGCGCGGTCGCGCTGGCGCTGATCGCGGCCGGCGCGATCGGCAGCGGCATCCGCTGGCACCGCCGCCGCCCGTAGAGGCGCGGCTAGAGAATCGGCACGAGGCGGCGCAGTCGCGCGCGCTCGGCCGGTAGGTAGAAGCCGAACGCCGCCAGCACGAACGGATAGGCGACGACGAGCAGCGCGGAGGGCGCCAGCGTCAGGTGCGCGGCGCGTGCCGCGACCGTGAGGGCCACGCCGGCCCCGACGGCCGTGACGAGGCGCCGCCACTGGTACGGCACGGGGTAGACGTGCTGCGCGTAGATCGTCATCCCGACGAAGAGGGCGGCGTAGGCGGCGACGGTCGAGATCGCGGCGCCGACCATGCCCCAGCGCGGGATCAGCCAGAAGTTCAGGCCGACGTTCACGAGCGCACCCGCGCCCGTGACCACCCAGTTGAGCTGCGTCTTGCGCGCGCGGCCGCTGCCGATCGCCAGCACGGTGTAGCCCGCGTAGATCGCGCCGGCGAACGCCAGCAGCGCGACGCCGTGCTCGGCACGCTGGTAGCCGGGCTTGCTCGTCAGCAGCGCCGTCCACCAGGGAGCGAGCGCGCCGAGGCCGAGCGCCGCCCAGGAGGCGAACGTGAGCAGGTAGGTGAGCACGAACGAGTACGTCCGGCGCGCCTCGCGGTCGTCCTCGATCGAGTAGGCGAACGCGGGCCACGCGGTGCGGAACGCGACCATCACGAAGGTGATGACGCTCGCGATCTTCACGGCCGCGGAGTAGACGCCGACCTCGCCCTGGCCCTTGTACCAGGCGACGAACTCGCGGTCGACGAAGTTGATCGTCCAGAGCGCCAGCGCCGACGGCACGAGCGGCATGCCGAAGGTCTGCATCCGGCGGAAGAGCTCGCGGTCGAACTCCAGCCCGAGCTGCTCGCTGCGGTAGGCGAGCAGGGCGAGGTAGACGACGAGGGTGCCGGTGAAGTTGCCGGCGACGAGCCCGATCGCGCCCCAGTGGAAGACCGCCACGAACACGACCATTGCGGCGACGGTGATCAGCACGTTCGCGACGCTCGCGAGGGCGTACGCGCTCGACCGCTCCTCCACGCGGAAGAGGGCGGTCAGCTGCTGGTAGTTCGTCTGCGCCCAGAGGCCGACGGCGCCGGCGCGGACGAGGTTCGGGTCGTGCCCGAGACCGATCCAGTGGCCGATCGGCGCCGCGAAGACGAGCCCGAGCACGAGCCCGAGCGTGGCGGTGGCCATCGTGAACCAGAAGGAGGTGCGGACGACGGTCAGTCGCTCGCGAGGCTCCTTCGTGTCGAAGTAGAAGCGGAAGAACGCGCTCGAGATGCCGAGCTGCAGGACGATCGCCAGCACCGCCGTTGCGGCCGTGACCGTCTCGACGCGCCCGAAGGCGCTGGTGGGGAGGTAGCTCGTGTAGAGCGGCAGCAGAAGCGTCGCGAGGATGCGCGACACGAGCCCGCCGAGGCCGTAGACGGCGGAATGGCGCCCCAGGCGCCGCAGCTCGTGGCCCAGCCGCATCTACAGGGAACGGTAGATGTCGATCAGGCGGCCGGCGACCCGATCGACGTCGTGCACCTGCTCCACGTAGGCGCGCCCGGCCGCGCCCAGCTCGCGCCGGCGGGCGGGGCTCTCGACGAGCGGCCGCAGCGCGTCGACGAGGGTGTCCTTCGTCGCCGGGACGATCGGCAGGCGCACGCCGTAGCCCGCGGCGCTCCGCTCGACCACGTCCGGCTTCAGGTGGGTGACGACCGGCTTGCCGAGGGCCATCGCCTCGAGCGCGAACACCCCGTGCCAGCCGGCGTTCAGCTGGTCGACGACGATGTCGGCGCGGGCGTAGCGCTCGCGTGCGACCTCGTGCGGCACGCCCTCGACCACGTCGAGCTCCACCGGCAGCTGGGCGCACGCCTCGATCACCCAGGCGGTGCCCTTCTTCTCGCGGTTCGAGGGCGCGTGGACGACGAGGGGGCGCGGGTTGTCGGACGGCGGCACGGGCGTGAAGGGGCGCAGGTCGAGCCCGGGCGGCACGACGTGGGCCTCGGGCACCCAGCGGGTGGCGTCGTAGGAGCCGACGATCTCGGCGTCGGCGCGCTTGCCGAAGGCGAGCTGCTGCGGCGTCTTGCCGCGGATGTCGGAGCCGAGGTAGTGGAAGACGCTCTTCTTGCGCAGCGCCCGCAGCAGCGGGAACTGCAGCGACTTCGGGATCAGCGTGAGCCCGAAGTAGAAGTGGAAGACGTCGGTCTGGGGCGCCAGCCGCGCGAACGCGGCGAACTGGGTCGCGAGCCGGCGGGCGAGCCCGCCCCGGCGGTCGAGCGAGAGGTCCGCCTCGTGGTGCAGCCGGCCGCGGTCGAAGACGACGAGCCGGGCGTCGACGCCCTGCCGCCGCAGCGCCTGGACGTTCTCCCACGGGATGCCGGCGATGTTGACCGGGCAGTGCGTGACCCGAAGCGCCATCGGCTACGAGGGGTCGAACTCGAGCTGGTCGAAGTAGCGCAGCGCCGTGCGGCCGGGGCGGACGCGCTCCGCGTAGCCGCGCAGCTCGTCGTCGGAGATCTCGCCGAGCGCGCGCTTCACGCCCAGGTAGGGCAGGTTCAGATCTTCCTGGTAGACGATCGTCGAGATCCGCGGGTTGATCTCGATCACGTGCTCGCCGACGAGCTGGATGTTGAAGAAATGCTCGATCGCGAGCTCCGCGACGATCAGGTCGGCCAGCCGCATCAGCTCCTCGTCCTCGAGGGTGACGAAGTACATCGCGAGCCCCGCCCGCATCGCCTCGCGCGTCTTCGGGTGGCCGAGCACCACCTCGCGGCCGTTCGCGATCCCGTCGATGGTGCGCTCGCCGCCGGTGGCCAGCTCCATCACGAGCAGGTCGGGCCCGCCCTCGTCCGGCAGCAGCTCCACCGCCTCCTCGAGGCGCATCGCCACCGAGCCGGGCCGCTCGTTCAGCAGCTGGTGCGCCCGGTCGACCGTCGGGTCGAGGATCCGGAAGCCGCGCGACCCCGACGAGAACACCGGCTTGAAGCAGACGGCGCGCTCCGGGTAGCCGAGCTCGCGCGCCGCCGCCTCCACCTCGCCGGCGCCGTTCACGCGCCGGAACGCCGGTGCGGGCACGCCGAGGCGGTGCAGCAGCTCGTACGTCTCGGCCTTGTCGTTCGAGCGGCGGATCCCGTCGGGCGCCGAGACGAGCACCGGCATCGGGAAGCGGTCGACGTGCTCGGCGAGCCCCTCGAGGTCGAACGACGACTGCGGCAGGATCGCGTCGACGCGCTCGCGCTCGGCGATCGCGAGCATCGCGTCCGGGAACGTCGGATCGGAGCCGGCCGGCACGAGGTGGAACGCGTCGCAGAGGTGCCGCCCCACCGACCGCTCGGACATGTCGGTGCCGACGAGGCGCACCTCGCGCTCGCCGTTCCGGCGCAGCGCGTTCAGCAGCGCGGCCGTCCCCGGCGCGCCCGCGGCCGTGACCATGACGGTGATCGGCTCCACGCTCGCGCCCTTCTATCAGTCGAGATCGATGCGGTCGTGCCGCAGGTGCTCGAGTCGCGCCTCTTTGTCCGCCTCGAGGAAGGCGCGCATCGATTCGCCCATCGTCGCGCCGGGATACGCCCAGATCTCCGGATGCGTCAGCAGCTGCAGCCACTCGAACGCGCCCGCCGCGAGCTGCTCGTGCGGACAGCCGTGACGCCAGTGCTGGTTCGAGTCGGAGCGGTAGTGGTCGGGGTCGAAGAACGGAGCCCCCATGACGTTGACCGCGCCCTCGATCTCGGCCTGCATGTACTCCGGTTCGGGGTTGTGCCAGGCGACCGTCGGCTCGAAGCGGCCGTCGAGGTCGACGTGCGGCCACACCGCGTGATGGGCGACGCGTCCGCCGAGCTCGCGCAGTCGCGCCGTCGCCGCCTCGCCGGCCGCCGAACGCAGGTTGTAGAAGTTCGAGCGCGTCATCAGGAACCACGTCGACCACGCGCCCTCCTCCGCCTCCACCTCCGCGAGCGCGACGGCGGCCTCCAGCGACAGGTCGACGTCGTGCCGCAGGATCAGGTCGCCCGCCTCGGGCGGCCGGTCGAAGCCGGCGAAGCGGTGGCCGCCCGCCTTCGCGGCGCGCAGCAGGTCGCGGTAGTGGTCGAGCGAGAAGTCGCAGCTCACGGGGTCTCCACCTCCACGTCGAGCAGGCGCGCGGCCGCCTCGGCGCGGTCGAGCGCCTCCAGGTTCGTGTCGGCGACGGCGATCACGTAGCCGCGCCGGTCGCCGTCGAGCCGCACCGGCCGGATCGTCTCGCCCACTGTCAGATAGGTGTCCGCCTGCACGACGCCGGGGAACGCGAGCACCTTGTCGAGCGGCCCGATCCGCTTCACGCGCCCCGTCGGGAGCGGCCCCGGTTCGGCGGTGAGGAACCGGATCGCGAGCGGCTGCGAGAACCGCGGCCGCACGAGCTCGTCCGGCAGCTCGTCGCCGAGCGCCATCCGGACCTGCACCTCCACCAGGTCGACGCCGACGGCGAAGCGCACGAGGTCGGCCATCTGCCCGCCGGGGATCCGCGCGGCGCACTCGACCACCACCACGCGCCCGTCCGCTGCCGCGATCAGCTGCGGGAAGCCGACCGCGGTCCCCAGCCCGAGCGCCCGCACGGTGTGCTGGGCGATCCGCTCCGACTCCTCCAGCTGGTTGCCGTAGACGGTCGCGGGATAGACGTGGATCCAGCCGACGCCGAAGCCGATTCCCGGCGGCCGCAGCCGGTCGGAGAGCGTCAGCGGGATCGTCTCCCCGTTGCGCGCCAGCACGATGCCGTTCATCTCGGTGCCGTCGACGAACTCCTCGAGGATCGCCTCCTCCGTCGGCGACGCGACGAGCGCCTCGTGCAGGTGGGCGTAGATGTCGTCGACCGACTCGACGCGGAACACGCCGCGCTGCCCGCCCGAGTCGGCCGGCTTCAGCACCGCCGGAAAGCCGACCTCGTCGGCGGCGCGGCGCGTCTCCGAAACGGTGCGCAATGCGGCGAAGCGCGGCTGCGGGACGCCGGCGTCGGCGAGCCGCCGCCGCTGCGCGATCTTGTTCGTCAGCAGGTGCGCCGTCTCCACGCCGATGCCCGGCAGCCCGCGCGCCTCCGCGACCGCGGCGACGACGGGCACGGCGCGGTCGGCGCTCACCGTCAGCACCCCGTCGAGCTTCAGCCGCGCCGTCGCCTTCAGCACCGCCTCCGGGTCGGAGAAGTCGACAACCCTGGCAACGTCCGCCTCGGCCAGCCCGGGCGCGTCGGGGTTCCGGTCGACCGCGGCCACCCGCAGCCCCATCGCCTTCGCCTGGAGGATCGCGCGCCGCTGGTGCCGGCCCGCGCCGACGAAGAGGACGGTTCTGCCCACCGCACTGCGATGCTAGATGAGTCGTGCTCTCCGTCTGCTGCCTCTCGGGCGGGCCGCCCCGCCGGCTCGCCGCCCTGCTCGAGCTGCTGCGGCCCGTGGCGGACGAGCTCGTCGTCGCCGTCGACGACCGCGTCGACCCGGCGCGGCTCGGCCCCATCGGCGAGCTGGCCGACACGCTCGTCCGCTATCCGTTCGCCGATTGCCTGGAACGGGCGATCGGCTGGCTGCACTCGCTCTGCCGCGGCGACGCCGTCTTCCGCATCGACGACGACGAGGTGCCGTCGGCGGCGCTCCTCGACCTGCTGGGCGCCGGCCTCGACCCGGCCCTGACCCACGCGTACGTGCCGCGCCGCTGGCTGTGGCGCGACGGCGCGCTCGACGAGCAGCCGTGGTGGCCCGACTGGCAGCTCCGCCTCGTCCGCCCGGCCGCCGCCCGTTTCCCCGGGCGGGTCCACGTGCCGATCCAGGCGACGGGCCCGCACGCGTACCTCGAGGCGCCGCTGCTGCACCTCGACCTCGCCGTCAACGAGCGCGCGGCGCGCGAGGAGAAGATCCGCCGCTACGAGCGCGTGCTCCCGGGCCTTCGGCTCGGCGGCCGGTCGCTCAACGAGGGCTACTACCTGCCCGAGTCGCGCGCGCCGCGCGTCGAGCCGCTCGCCGAGGCCGATCGCGCGCTCGCGCGGCGCGTCCTCGACGCGCCGGAGCTCCGGCCCGTCGAGCCGCCCGCTGCGCGGCTCGCGACGCGCGAGGAGATCGACGCCCACTGGGGCCGGCGGCCGCTTCCCGCGTACCGGGCGCGGCTCGAGCCGGGCGAGCCGCCGGAGCCGGTCGCCGGCGAGGTGCGTCAGCTCGACGTGCGCGTGACGAACGGGGGCGAGACGACGTGGCCGGCAGAGGGATACCCCGAGATCCGCGTCGCCTACCGCTGGCGCGGCCGCGAGGGCGAGGGGCTGCGGACGCCGTTCCCGCACGACGTCGCTCCGGGTGAGACCGTGCTGCTGCCGGTCTCCTTCCGCGCGCCCGACGAGCCGGGCAGGCACGTGCTCGAGCTCGACGTGCTGCACGAGGGGCGACGCTGGTTCGGCGCCGTGGCGCCCGTCGAGGTGCGGGTGCGGCCGCGCCGGCGTGCGCTCGTCCTGCTCGGCCAGCCGCCGGGCGACGCCGCCTACGACGAGCGCGTCGACGAGCTGCTCGCAGGTCTCGATCCGGCGCTCGAGCCGATCGTCGTGGGGCCGAAGCCGGACTGGATCCGCGACCGCTTCCGCGTCGAGGCGGCCGCGAGCGCACCGCGCGGGCCCTGGGACGCCGTGCACGCGCTCCCCGCCGGCCGCCGCCGCGACCGGCTCCGGCTGCGGCTGGCGGCCCTCCGCCAACCCCGCGGCTAGTCTTCACCCGTGCTGGAGGGCAAGCGGATCTTCGTCACGGGCGGCGCCGGGTTCATCGGCACGACGCTCGCGCGCGAGCTGGTCGAGCGGAACACCGTCGTCGCATTCGACAACCTGCACCGCGACGCGGTCTCGGGCACCGACGTCGCCGAGCACCCGAACTTCAGCCTCGTCAGCGGCGACATCCTCGACGCCGACGCGCTGCGCGAAGCAGCCGCGGGCGCCACCCACTTCGTCCACTGCGCCGCGATCGCCGGCGTCGACACCGTGCTCGCGAGCCCGGTCCGGACGATGCGCGTGAACGTGATCGGCACCTACAACGCCCTCGAGGCGGCGGTCGCGACGCAGGACACGCTCGAGCGGTTCGTCGACTTCTCGACGAGCGAGGTCTTCGGCACGCACGCGTTCCGGGTCAGCGAGGGACAGGTCTCGACGATCGGCTCCGTCGGCGAGGCGCGCTGGACGTACGCGGTCTCGAAGCTCGCCGGCGAGCACATGGCGCACGCCTACCACGACGAGCTCGGCCTGCCCACCGTCACGGTGCACCCGTTCAACGTCTACGGGCCCGGCCAGATCGGCGGCGGGGCGATCCGCGCGTTCATCGAGACCGTGCTCGCGGGCGGCGACCTGACGATCCACGGCGACGGCTCGCAGATCCGCGCCTGGACGTACGTCACCGACATGGTCTCCGGCGTCCTGCTCTGCCTCGAGCGGCCCGAGGCGGTCGGCCAGACGTTCAACATCGGCAACCCGCGCAGCGCCGTCACGATCTACGACCTGGCGCAGCGGGTGAAGCGCCTCTCCCGCTGCGAGGGCGACATCGTCTTCCAGCCGCTGCACTACGCGGACGTGGAGCTGCGGATCCCGAACGTGGAGAAGGCGCGCGAGCTGCTCGGCTGGGAGCCGCTCGTGGAGCTCGACGACGGTCTCGTGCGGACGATCGCGTGGTACAGGGAACGGCTGGCCGCGTCCGTCTAGGCTGGCCCGACGTCGGCGAGGCCGAGCTGGCCGCCGTCGCCGAGGTGCTCGAGTCGGGGACGCTGACGATGGGGCCGAAGGTGGCCGAGTTCGAGGAGCTCCTGGCCGCCGCCTGCGAGGTCGAGCACGCGTTCGCGGTCACCTCCGGGACGGCGGCGCTCCACCTGGCCGTGCTCGCGCTCGAGCTGCAGCCGGGCGACGAGGTGATCGTCCCCGCCTACACCTTCCCGGCGACGGCGAACGTGGTCGCGCTCTGCGGTCTCCGGCCGCGGCTCGTCGACGTCGACCCGGAGACGATGAACCTCGACGCGGCGAAGATCGAGGTCGGGCCGCGGACGAAGGCGATCCTGCCGGTGCACCTGTTCGGGCGGCCGGCCCGGCTGCACGAGCTGCCCGACCTGCCGCTGCTCGAGGACGCCGCCGGCGCGCTCGGCGCCCGCTACCGCGGCCGGCCGTGCGGCGGGCTCGGCGCCCTCGGCTGCTTCAGCTTCCATCCGCGCAAGATCGTCACGACCGGCGAGGGCGGCGCGATCACGACGAACGACGAGCGGATCGCCCAGATCGTGCGCGAGCAGCGAAACCACGGCTGGCGCACGCTCGGAGACATGCCGGGCCCGGGGCTCAACTATCGCCTGTCGGACATCCTCTGCGCGGTCGGCATCCCGCAGATGCGCCGTCTCGACGAGCTGCTCGCCGCGCGCACGCGCATCGCGGAGGGGTACGCCGCGCGGCTCGCGCACCTGCCGGTGCTGCTGCCGCGCGCCGACGACGGCGACGTGCACGGGTGGCAGGCCTACGTGCTGCAGGTCGACGACCGCGACCGCGTGCTCGCCGGGCTGCGCGAGGCGGGGATCGAGGCGCAGATCGGCACCTACGCCCTCCACCGGCTCGGGGCGTACGCCGATCAGGGACACTTCCCCGGCGCCGACCGCGTCTTCGACCGTGCGCTCGCGCTGCCCTTCCACACGCGCCTCACGGACGGTGACCTCGACCGCGTGGCCGAGGTGCTTGACAAGGTAGTGAGTCACCACTAACCTTCCGCGCATGGTCGTGCAGACCGAGCGGAAGACGAAGGCGGAGCGGCGCGAGGAGATCCTCGACGCGGCGCTCGAGGTGTTCGCCGAGCAGGGCCTGCACGGCGCCTCGACCGAGGAGATCGCCCGGCGGGCCGGCATCTCGCAGCCGTACGTCTTCCGGCTCTTCGGCACGAAGAAGGAGCTGTTCCAGGGCGTGGTGGCTCGCTGCTTCCGCCAGACGCTGGAGCTGTTCCAGCGGGCGGCGGAGGGCAAGCGCGGCCCGGAGGCGCTCGAGGCGATGGGTCACGCGTACATGGAGCTGCTCGCCACGGACCGCGTCCGGCTGCGGGCGCAGATGCAGGCGTACGCCGCGTGCGACGATCCCGCGATCTGCGAGGTCGCCCGCGCCGGCTACGGCGACCTCGTCGCCTACGCGGAGCGGGTCAGCGGGCTGCCGGCCGCCGAGATCTCGAGCTTCTTCTCGAAGGGGATGCTCCTCAACGTGCTCGCCTCGATGGACCTGGCCGAGTCGACCGAGCCCTGGGCGCAGCGGCTGCTCGAGGGCTGCAGGAGCGCGTAGTTTTTTTCGACGTAAAGGAAGTGATGGCTCACAAACATCGCATCGGGTGGACGTTCGCGATCACCTCGCTGGCGCTCTTCATGGCGACGCTCGACAACCTCGTCGTCACGACGGCGCTCCCCGTCATCCGCCGCGACCTGCACGCCGGGATCAGCGGCCTCGAGTGGACGGTCAACGCCTACACCCTCACCTTCGCGGTGCTGCTCCTCACGGGCGCGGCGCTCGGCGACCGCTTCGGCCGTCGCCGCGTCTTCGCGATCGGCGTCTCGATCTTCACGCTCGGTTCCGCCGCCGCCGCGGTCGCGCCGTCGATCGGCGCGCTCGACGCGGCGCGAGCGGTGCAGGGGCTCGGCGGCGCGATCCTGATGCCGCTGACGCTGACGATCCTCTCCGCGGCCGTGCCGGCCGAGCGGCGCGGGCTCGCGCTCGGCGCCTGGGGCGGCATCAGCGGCCTCGCCGTCGCCTTCGGGCCGCTGGTCGGCGGCGCCGTCGTCGACGGCATCTCGTGGCACTGGATCTTCTGGCTGAACGTGCCGCTGGGCATCGTGCTCGTGCCGCTCGCGCTGCTGCGGCTCGACGAGACTCGCGGCCCGTCGAGCCGGCTCGACCTGCCGGGCCTCGGGCTCGCGAGCGCCGGCCTGTTCGGCGTCGTCTGGGGCCTCGTGCGCGGCAACGCGCTGGGCTGGGGCTCCACGGAGATCGTCGCCGCGCTCGCGGCCGGGACGATGCTCGTCGCCGCGTTCGTGGCGTGGGAGCTGCGGACGGACGCGCCGATGCTGCCGATGCGGTTCTTCCGCGACCGCACGTTCGCGCTGGCGAACGCGGCGAGCCTGCTCATGTACTTCGGGATGTTCGGCTCGATCTTCCTGCTGGCGCAGTACTTCCAGACTGCCCAGGGATACTCGCCGCTCGCGTCCGGCCTGCGGATCCTGCCGTGGACGGCGATGCCGATGGTGGTGGCGCCGATCGCCGGCGCGCTCTCCGACCGCATCGGCGGGCACAAGCTGATGGGCGCCGGCCTGGCGCTGCAGGCCGCCGGGCTCGCCTGGATCGCGGCGGTCTCGGAGGCCTCGACGCCGTACTCGTCGCTCGTGCTGCCGTTCGCGATCTCGGGCGTCGGCATGGCGCTGTTCTTCGCGCCGGTCGCGAACGTGGTGCTGTCGGCGGTGCGGCCCGAGGAGCAGGGCCAGGCCTCGGGCGCGAACAACGCGATCCGCGAGCTCGGCGGCGTGTTCGGCGTGGCCGTGCTGGCGTCGATCTTCTCGCGTGCGGGCGGCTACGGCACGCCGCAGACGTTCGTGCACGGGCTGACGCCGGCGGTCGAGGTCGGCGCCGCGCTCGTGGCGGTGGGCGCCCTGGCGTCGTTCGCGATCCGGCGCCGCCGCGCAGAGCCGGTGCCGGAGCCGGTCACCGCGTAGGGGCCGCCACGGCAGCCACGCACCTCGCTCGTCGGTGCATCGTCCGATGGACCGGGTCGCCGACGTCCACGGATCGACCCTGCGGAGCGCGGGTTAGTGTCCTGTAAATGGACGTCTCGGTGGTTGTCACGCTGCTGAACGAGGAGGCCTCGGTCGACGAGCTGGTGCACCGCCTGACGGCCGCGCTCGAAGGGCTCGACTGGGAGGCGATCCTGGTCGACGACGGCTCCACCGACGAGACGTTCGTGCGCCTGCGCGCCCTGCACGACGCCGACGCGCGCGTGCGGGCGGTGCGCTTCAAGCGCAACTTCGGGCAGCACCCGGCGATGCACGCCGGGCTCGCGCGGGCGCGCGGTGCGCGGATCGTGACGATGGACGGCGACCTGCAGAACGAGCCGGAGGACATCCCGAAGCTGCTCGAGGCGCTCGACCGGGTCGACGTCGCCTCCGGGCGGCGGGTCGACCGCCGCGACGGCGCCGGGCGCACGCTGCCGAGTCGCGTCATCAACGGGCTGCTCCGACGGTTCACGGGCGTCGAGATCTCCGATTACGGCTGCGCCTTCAACGCCTACCGGCGCGAGGCGATCGAGCCGCTGCTCGGCGCGATCGGCCGGCAGAAGTTCACCAAGGCGCTCGTCCTCTCGAGCGGCGCCTCGGTCGAGGAGGTCGACGTCTCGCACGCCGCGCGCGCCGGCTCCCGCTACTCGCCGCTGCGGCTGGTGCGGCTCGCGCTGCACGTCGTCGCCGGCTTCTGGCCGCAGCCGGTGCAGTGGATCGGCGCCACGCTCGGCGTCCTCTGCACGCTCGCCGCGGCGATCGTCTTCGTGTACGGCGTCGTCTACTGGATCGTGGCGGCGAACTTCCCGGGGCCGCTGTTCGCGGGCGCGGGTATCGTCCTCGTGCTCGGCGTCCAGGGGTTCGTGCTCGCCCTGATCGGCGAGTATCTGGGGCGCATCCAGCGCGACGTGGAGGGGCGACCGCTGTACACGATCGAGGAAGAGCTGTGAGGCGCGTTCTGGTGACCGGCGGCGCGGGGTTCATCCCGTCGAACCTGATCCGCCACCTGCTCGACGCGACGCCGTACGAGGTCGTGTCGCTCGACGCGCTCACCTACGCCGGCAACCTCGAGAACCTCGCCGAGGTGATGAGCCACCCGCGGCTGTCGTTCGTGCACGGCGACATCCGCGACTCGTCGCTGGTGCGCGAGCTGGTCTCGGGCGTCGACGTGATCGTCAACGCGGCCGCCGAGTCGCACGTCGAGAAGTCGATCGCCGACGGCGCCTCGGAGTTCGTCACCACGAACGTCGAGGGCACCCAGATCCTGCTCGACGCGATCCGCGACACGCCGGTCGAGCGCTTCGTCCTGATCTCGTCGTCGGAGGTGTACGGCACCGCCGAGCGCGCGCCGATGGACGAGGAGCACCCTCTCAACCCGCGCTCCCCGTACGCCGCGACGAAGGCGGGCGCCGACCGCCTCGCGTACTCGTACTGGACGACCTACGAGCTGCCGATCGTGATCGTGCGGCCGTTCAACAACTACGGGCCGCACCAGCATCCGGAGAAGGTCGTGCCGCGCTTCATCACGCAGGCGCTCGACGACCGGCCGCTGACGATCCACGGCGACGGCCACGCCTCGCGCGACTGGCTGTACGTCGGCGACGACGCCGAGGCGATCCAGGCGGTGCTCGAGGCGCCGCTCGAGGACGTCGCCGGCGAGGTGATCAACATCGGCACCGGCGTCGACATCCCCGTCGGCGAGATCGCCGAGCTCGTGCTCGACGTGCTCGGCAAGCCGCGCGACCTGAAGGTGCACGTCGACGAGCGGCCCGGTCAGGTCGACCGCCACATCGGCTCCACCGACAAGGCCGAGCGGCTGCTCGGCTGGCGCGCGCGCACGTCGTTCGCCGACGGGCTGGAGCGCACCGTCGCCTGGTACCGCGAGAATGAGGCGTGGTGGAGAGCGGTGCTCGCGCGGGACAGCCGCGCCTTCTCGTCCTAGGCGCCGGCCCGGCGCAGCTGGGGCTGCTGGAGGCGGCGCGGCGGCGCGGCCTGTGGGTCGCCGCGGTCGATCGCGACCCGGGCGCGCCCGGCTTCCCGCTCGCCGACCGCCGCTGCATCCTCTCCACGGAGGACGAGCCGTCGATCGAGCGGCTCGCGGGCGCGCTGCGCGTGGACGGCGTCGTCGCGCCGGGAACCGACTGGCCGGTCGCGGTCGCCGCCCGGATCGCGGAGCGGCTCGGGCTGCCGCATCCGATCGCGCCCGCGACGGCCGTGCTGGCGACGAACAAGCTCCGGCAGCGCGAGCGGCTCGCCGAGGCGGGCGTGCCGCAGCCGCGCTCGTGGGTGGTCGGCGGCGCCGAGGATCCGCCCGACCCGAGCTTGCCGTGCGTGGTGAAGGCGCCCGACCGTCAGGGGCAGAAGGGGCTGACGCTCGTCGAGACCCTGGACGAGTACGGGCCCGCGATCGAGACGGCGCGCAGCGCGGCGCGCACCGGCGCCGTGCTCGTCGAGGAGCTCGTCGACGGACCGGAGGTGACCGTGGTCGGATTCTCGGCCGGCGGGACGTTCGTGCCGCTGGTCGTCACCGACCGGGTCGTGGCGGAGCCGCCGGCGTTCGGCGTCGCGCTTGCGCATGTCTGGCCGGGCGCGGCCGCCGAGGAGGCGGCCGCGGTCGCCGGCGCGGCGGTCGCGGCGCTCGGGATCGAGAGCGGCCCGTCGTACACGCAGCTGCGGCTCGCGCCGGAGGGGCCGCAGGTGATCGAGGTGGCGGCGCGGCTCGGCGGCGGCCACGACGCGGAGCTCGTCGAGGCGGTGACGGGGGTGCCGCTGAACGACCTGGCGATCGACGCGGCGCTGGGCGAGCCGCTGGCGCCGCCGCGACCGGAGCCGCGCGTCGGCGGCGCCGTGACGCGTTTCCTCGTCCCGCCGCCGGGCGTCCTGGAAGGAGTCGACGTCCCGGAAGACCTCGAGGGAATCGTCCGGGTGCGGATCTACCGCGAGCCCGGCTACGTGCTGACGCCGTTGCGCCGCGGCGCCGACCGCGCCGGCGCGGTGCTCGCCGTCGGCGACTCGCGCGAGCAGGCGCTCGAGCGAGCCGAGCGTGCCGCAGCGGCGATCCGCTTCCGAACCGCACCACCGGTCACAGAATCGACCCACTCTTCTTCGCGTTCTGTTTCCAACCGGGGTCAGACCCGGGTCTGACCCCGGTTTTCGCACCGGCAGAGCGATTGCGCGGCAGAGCGCGCCTTTCGTGACGCTTCGGTGGAAAACGGTGCGCGCATTGGGGCACGGGCTCGTGACGCTTCGGTCACGACTTTCGGGCCTGGCTACGCTTCCGCGCGTGGAGGCGACCCGCCGCTCGACCTTCCTCTCGTTCCAGCCGCCCGCGATCGACGAGGCCGAGGTTCAGGCCGTCGCCGAGACGCTCCGCTCCGGCTGGCTGACCACCGGCCCGCGCACCGCGGAGCTGGAGGCGCGCATGCGCGACTACCTCGACGCGCGCCACGTCCTCGCCGTCTCGTCGTGCACGGCCGCGCTGCACCTGTCGCTCGTCGCGCTCGGCGTCGGGCCCGGCGACGAGGTGATCACCACCTCGCTGACCTGGCCCGCGACCGCGAACGTGATCGTCCACTGCGGCGCCACCCCCGTCTTCGCCGACGTCCGCCCCGACACCCTCGACGTCGACCCGGCCCGCGTCGCCGAGCTCGTCACCGAGAAGACGAAGGCGATCGTGCCCGTCGACCTCTACGGGCAGCCGTGCGACCTCGACCCGCTGCTCGCGCTCGGCCTGCCGGTGGTCGAGGACGCGGCGCACGCCGCCGAATCGCGCTACCGCGACCGCAAGGTCGGCTCGATCGCCGACGCCACCTGCTTCTCGCTCTACGCGACGAAGAACCTGACCGCCGGCGAGGGCGGCCTGATCGCGACGAACCGCGACGACCTCGCCGAGGCGCTCGACGACCTGCGCGTGATGCGCCGCGGCCACGGATCGCTCTACGACGTCGCCGTCCCCGGCTACAAGGCGAACCTCTCCGACGTCCTCTCCTCGATCGCGCTCGTCCAGCTCGCCAAGCTCGGCGCGCACGGCGAGATCCGCCGCCGCCACGTCGCCCTCTACGACGAGGGGGTCGCCGATCTCGACGGGATCGAGCCCGTCGCCCGCGACCCGCGCGACACGCACGCGAACCACCTCTACGTGGTGCGCGTCGAGGCGGCGCGCGCCGGCGCGAGCCGCGACGACTACCAGCGCGCGCTCGCCGACGAGAACATCGGCACGTCGATCCACTTCCTGCCGGTGCACCGCCTGAGCGCGTACCACGACCGGCTGGCGGCGCACCAGCCGCCGCTGCCCGTGACGGAGCGTGCGGGCAGAGAATTGCTCTCGCTGCCGCTCTCGCCCGCGCAC
>DASVDV010000021.1:0-47413 GCA_036380895.1 Gaiellaceae bacterium
CACAAGAGGACGCCAACGCTGCCGCGCTCGCTCGCGAGGTTGGGATGAGACCGCTTGACGTCGTGCCGGAGGTCCTACAGCACTCGTCGGATGGAGCCTGACGCGGGAGCTCGTCGACCACAGCCGCACGAGCTGGTAGCACCGTGGTAGCACTGACCGCCGCGCGTTCTCTGCCGAGGCAAAGCAAAGGCCCTGTTTCCAGGGCCTTTTTCTATGGGCGGTACTGGGCTCGAACCAGTGACCCCCAGCTTGTCGAGCTGGTGCTCTCCCAACTGAGCTAACCGCCCCGGGTCGGGCGGCATTGTAGCCGCGCCCCGGTGGCGGCGCGCCGGGGCGAGGCGGGCGACCCCACCCGCCGCCTCGCCCCACGCACCTGCCTACCCCGGGAACGGCATCGCGACTCGGCTGGGGCTGTATGCGTCAGCCGGCTCGAGCATCGCCCGCACCTGGTCACGCAGCTCGGGCGTGTCGTCGTGCCCATGCACCGACTGCGCATGCTCGACGGCCGTCTTCAGCACCTCGTCCTCCTCGCCGATGATCGTCAGCGAGCAGTTCGAGTCGCTCTCGAACCGACGGCAATCGGCCATGACCCGTGCCATGGCGGCCTCCCTTCGTCAGGAGCCTCCGTTCTATGTCATAGACGTCAGAAGTTGCAAGTCCAGGATTTCCAGGACCTGCTCAGAAGATCTCGGTGCACCACGGTTGGATGCCGGTGTGTAAGAGGTCGTCCGCCCGCGCGGCCGCGCCCCAACGCCGGTGGTTGATCGCGTTCAGCGCGGCGGCCAGCTCCTCCTCCGAGGAGCAGGCGCGGACTTCGATCGCCTAACCTACGCGCTCGAGCGGCGCGTACTCGAGCATCAGCCGCCGCTCGCTGCCGTCCTCGAAGCGGACGGTGACGACGCCGCCGGCCTCGATGCGCGTGACGATGCCGGTGCCGAGCGTGCCGTGGCGCACGGCGTCGCCCGTCGACAGGTCGGGCAGGTTCTCGCGCGGCCGCACCTCGCGCGCCATCCGCGCGCCGTAGTCCGACCACGACGCCGGCCGCAGGCGCTCGCGCTCGACGCCCAGCTCCGGCAACTCGTCGAGGAACCTCGACGGCAGGTTCGCCTCGCTGCGCCCGTACAGCGACCGCCGCATCGCGTGCGTCAGCGTCAGCCGCTCCTGCGCGCGCGTCATGCCGACGTAGCAGAGCCGCCGCTCCTCCTCGAGCGCGTGCTCCTCCAGCGAGCGCGCGTGCGGGAAGATCCCCTCCTCCATCCCGAGCATGAACACGGCGCGGAACTCCAGCCCCTTGGCGTTGTGCAGCGTCATCAGCGTCACCTGGCCGCCCTCGCCCGCCTCGGCGTCGCGCAGAGCGTCCTGGTCGGAGTAGAGCGAGATCTCCTGCAGGAAGCTCGACAGGGTCGGCTCGTCGGCGGCCGCCTCGTACTCGCGGGCGACACCGACGAGCTCCTCCAGGTTCTCGATCCGGCCGCGCGCCTCGATCGTCCGCTCCGCCTCGAGCGCCTCCAGGTAGCCGGTGCGGTCGAGCGTCGCCTCGAGCACCGCCGGGACGCTCGCGTCGGTCGCGGTCGCCATCAGCGTCTCCATGATCGAGCGGAAGCCGCTCACCGCCTTCACGGCGGCCGCACCCAGCCCCGCCGCCTCCGGGTCGGCCATCGCCTCCCACAGCGTCACGCCGAGCCCGTCCGCGTGGGCGACGAGCCGCGAGAGCGACGTGTCGCCGATCCCGCGCCGCGGCCGGTTCGCGATCCGCAGCAGGCTGACCGCGTCGTACGGGTTGTCGATCGCCTGCAGGTACGCGACCAGGTCCTTGATCTCGGCGCGCTCGTAGAAGCGCGGGCCGCCGATCACCTGGTAGGCGATCCCCTGCCGCACCAGCACGTCCTCCAGCACGCGGCTCTGCGCGTTTGTCCGGTAGACGACGGCGATCTCGCCGGCCGAGTAGCCGCCCTCGATCAGCGCCGCGATCTCCGACGCGACGAACCGGCCCTCGGCGTGCTCGTCCTCGGTCTCGACCACGCGGATCGGCTCGCCCTCGCCGCGCTCCGACCAGAGGTTCTTCTCCTTGCGCTCGCGGTTGTGCGAGATGACGTGGTTGGCGCCTGCGAGGATCGTGTTCGTGGAGCGGTAGTTCTGCTCGAGCGGGATCGTCTTCGTGTCGGGGAAGTCGCGCTCGAACTCCATGATGTTGCGGATGTCGGCTCCGCGGAACGCGTAGATGCTCTGGTCCGGGTCGCCCACCCCCATCACGTTGCCGTGCCCGGAGGCGAGCAGCCGCAGCAGCACGTACTGCGCGTGGTTCGTGTCCTGGTACTCGTCGACGAGGATGTAGCGGAACGCCTTCGACCAGCGCTCCAGCGCCTCGGGGAACCGTTGCAGCACCTGCACGGTCAGCATCAGGAGGTCGTCGAAGTCGACCGCGTTCGAGCCGAACAGCCTCCGCTGGTAGAGGCCGTAGACGTCGGCGACGGTCTGGTCGTAGAAGCTCGCGACGCGCGCGGCGTACTCGTCCGGCCCGACCAGCTGGTTCTTCGCGTTCGAGATCTGCGCGTGGATGCCGCGCGGCACGAACCGCTTCGGGTCGCGATCGAGCTCGTCCAGGCACGCCTTGACGAGCCGCACCTGGTCGGCCTGGTCGTAGATGGTGAAGTTCGAGCGGTAGCCGAGCCGCTCCGCCTCGCGGCGCAGGATCCGGCCGCAGGCCGAGTGGAACGTCAGCATCCAGATCGCGCGCGCGACCGGGCCGAGCATCGCCTCGACCCGCTGCTTCATCTCGCCCGCCGCCTTGTTCGTGAAGGTGATCGCGAGGATCTCGTTCGGCTTCGCGCCGCAGGCCGCGATCAGGTGGCCGATGCGGTGCGTGAGCACCCGCGTCTTGCCGGAGCCGGCGCCGGCGATCACCAGCAGCGGCCCCTCGGTGGTCAGCACCGCCTGGCGCTGGGCCGGATTCAGGTCGGCGAGGTACGTCTCCGGAGCGGTCGAGGCCACCCGGTCGATCGTAGCGCCGGCCGGGTCAGGGGCGGCTGCGCTCGGCGAGCCGCGGCTCGAGCCACGCGGCCGCGGCGCCCAGCGCGCCCGCGTCGGCCGACTTGAGCACGATCTCCACCTCCGGCCCGTCGGTGAGGAAGCTCGGATACGACCCGACCGCCACCTCCGGCCAGCGGCCCGTCGCCTCGACGAGCAGGTCGGCGATGCGCAATTCGCCGGTGCGGAAGCGGCCCCGCCAGGAGCCGATCGGGGCACCGCCGCCGATCCGGTGGGCGTAGCGGTCGAACATCGCCTCCATCTCGCGCGGCAGCCCCGGCAGCACCCAGACGTTCGCGAGCCGGAAGCCCGGCGCGCCGCCGAGCGGGTTGACGAGCGGCTCGGAGCCGGCCGGCAGCGCCGCCCAGAGCGCGGCGTACTCGGGATCGCCGCGGAAGCGCGCCCGCAGGTCATCGCGCAGCTCGGGCACCACCTCCTGCGGCACGGCGAACGCCTCCGCGAGGGCCTCGCGGGTGACGTCGTCGGGTGTGCCGCCCAGGCCGCCGGTGACGAGCAGGTGGTCGACCCGCTCGCGCTCGCGGCGCACGAAGTCGACGATCCGCGGCGGCTCGTCGGGCACCGCCGCCGCCAGCACGATCCGCACCCCGCGCGGCTCCAGCCGCTTCGCCAGCCAGTCGGCGTTCGTGTTTGCGACGTCGCCCGAGACGAGCTCGTTGCCGATCGTGAGGATGGCCGCGATCACGCGGCGAGTATGTCGCAGAACGCGAAGCCGTCCCGCTCGACGACCGCGCCGCGCACGGTCGCCACCGGCTCCGCGAACACCGGCCCCGCGTGCACGAACGTGTGGAACTCGCCGTTCTCGCCGCACGGATCGACGTCCGGCGGCAGGTCGCGCAGCAGCTCCGCGTCATACGCGCGGCCCGCGAACGAGGCGTCCAGCCGCCGCGGGTCGACGCAGACGAGCGTCGCCTCGAAGCCGTCCGTCACGAACGACCGCGCCAGCGCACCCGTGTCGAGCCCCCAGAGCGGGAACAGGGCCTCGCGGCCCGCCTGCGCGAGCCGCTCCTCGCGGTAGGCGCGGACGTCGGTGAGGAAGAGATCGCCGAACGCGACCGCCTCCACGTCGCGCAGCCCCGTCGCGAACGCCTCCCCCATCCGCTCCTCGTAGGTCTCGTTGCCGCACACCGCCGGGATCCACACCTCGACGAGCGGCACGCCGACCGCCCGCGCCTGCGCCGCCAGCAGCGCGCGCCGCACGCCGTGCATGCTGATGCGCTCGTAACTCTCGGTGAGCGTCGTCAGCAGCGCCGCGGGCTCGACCCCCTGCCCCCGCAACGCCTGCAGCGCGAGCGCCGAGTCCTTGCCGCCGCTCCACGAGAGCGCGAGCGTCACCGGCGGACGGGCACGACGGCGCCCTCGAGGATCCGCACCGCGGCGCCGTAGTGCTCGGCGATCGCCTCGACGGTGAGCACGGCTTCGGCCTCGCCCTGCGCGGCCACGCGTCCGTGCGCCATCAGCACGACGCGCTGCGCGTACTGCCCGGCCAGCGTCAGGTCGTGCATCGCGCTCAGCACCGTGAGCCCCTGCTCCACGCGCAGCTCGTCCACCAGCTCCAGCACCTGCTGCTGCCGGCCCGCGTCGAGCGCCGTCGTCGGCTCGTCGAGCAGCAGCACCCGCGCCTCCTGCGCCAGCGCCCGCGCCAGGATCGCCCGTTGCCGCTCGCCGCCGCTCAGCGACGTCAGGTCGCGGCCGGCGAAGTCGGCCAGGTCGAGCCGCTCGAGCGCCGCCTGCGCCGCGGTCAGGTCGTCGCGGCCCTCGCTGCCCATGTACGACACGAACGGGCTGCGACCCAGGAGCACGTACTCGCCCACGCTCATCGAGCGCGGCACCGCCGGCGACTGCGGTACGACCGCGATGCGCCGCGCCAGCTCGCGCCGCCGCAGCCGCGCCACCTCGTCGCCGCCGACGCGGATGCTCCCCTCGGCGGGCACGAGCCCGGCGACCGCGCGCAGCAGGGTCGACTTGCCGGCGCCGTTCGCACCGACCAGGGTCACCCACTCGCCCGCCGCCGCGGCGAGCGACACCGACTCGACGACGCGACGGCCGTCGAGCGTCACCGAGACGCCCTCGAGGTCGATCACCGGAAGCCCTTCCGGCTCGTCCGCAGCACGACCGCGAAGAACGGCGCACCGCAGAACGCGGTGATCACGCCGATCGGCACCTCCGCCGGCGAGAGCACCGTGCGGGCGACCACGTCGGCCAGCACGAGGAAGCCAGCGCCGACGACCACCGACAGCGGCAGCACGAGGCGGTAGCTGCCGCCCACGACCAGCCGGATCGCGTGGGGCACGACGATGCCGACGAAGCCGATCAGGCCGCTCACCGCGACGGCGCCGGCCGTGCCGACCGTCGCCGCGACGACGACGACGAGCCGCACGCGGCCGACGTCGACGCCGAGCGTCGCCGCCTCCTCCTCGCCCAGGCTGAGCACGTCGAGCAGCCGCCGGTGCAGCAGCAGCGCCGCCAGCGAGACGCCGACCCACGGCAGCAGCAGGACGACGTCGCTCCAGCCGGAGCTGGGCAGGCTGCCGAGGATCCACGAGTACACCTGCTGCAGCGTGTCGGCGTGCTGCTGCTGCACGAACGTCTGCACGGCGGTGAAGAACGAGACGACGGTGACGCCGGCCAGCACGAGCGTCGCCCCCGAGCGCTCGCGGCCGGCGGCGCTGCCGAGCAGATAGGTGACGGTTACGGCGACCGCCCCGCCCGCGAACGCCGCCGGCGGCAGCAGCTCGCGCGACGGCGCGTACGCGACCGCGATCGTCGCGCCGAGACCGGCGCCGGCCGCCACGCCGAGCAGGTACGGATCGGCGAGCGGGTTGCGGAACACGCCCTGGTACGAGGCGCCCGCCGTCGCGAGGGTCGCGCCGACGAGCCCGCCCAGCACGACCCGCGGCGCCCGGATCTGCCAGAGGATCGTCTCGTCGGTCTGCGACAGCCCCGAATGCACCCCGGGGACGCCGGCGTGGGCGAGCAGCGAGCGGATCACGTCGAGCACGCCCAGGTTCGCCGGGCCGACCAGCACGCCGACGAGCATCGAGCCGACCAGGAAACCGGCGGCAGCGAGCAGCCAGACCGGCCGGAAGCTGCGCGCCGCGCCCAGGTGCGGCCGGGGGATCGCGGCGGCGGTCACGTCCGCACGTGCTGGAGCGCGCTCGCGATCGCGCGGACGAAGTCGACGGTGCGCGGCCCCCAGCGCGAGGCGATCGAGTCGTCGATCCGCACCACGAGCCCCTTGCGGACGGCGGCGATGCGGTCCCAGCCCGGCCGCGCGCGCAGCGTCTTCGCGCTCTGGCCGCAGCAGACGACGTCCGCCAGCACGATCAGGTCGGGATTGGACGCGACCACGTACTCGTCGGACAGCTGCGGGTAGCCGGAGCCGCTCTTGTCGGCGGCGTCGGCGATGTCGTGCAGCCCGAACAGCGCGTAGATCTGCCCGATGTACGTCTTCGAGGTGACCGAGTAGAGCGTCGGGTCGAGCTCGTGGTAGACGGCGAGCCCCTTGCCGCGGCCGTGGGCGCCCGCGACCAGCCGGGCGATCCGCGTCTTCATGCGCGCGACCAGCGCCTGCGCCTGGGCGACGTGGCCGGTGACCCGGCCGAGCGCGAGCATCTGGCCGTACGCGGCCGCCAGCGTGGGAGCTCCGTCCTGCATGAGCACCGGAATGTGCAGCCGGCCGAGCGCCGCACGGAGCCCGCCCGGGTCGTAGGCGATCACGACCAGGTCGGGCCGGTAGGCGGCGATCGCCTCGACGTTCGGCGTAAGCCCCGAGAGCTTCGTGCGCGGCGCCTGCTTCGGGTAGTTCGAGTCGTCGTCGACGGCGACGACCTGCTTGCCGGCGCCGATCGCGAACAGGGTCTCGGTCGCGGTCGGCGACAGCGAGACGATGCGGTGCGGCGTCGCGTGCGCCGCCCGGGGTCGCGCCGAGGCGACCGGAGACGAGACGAGGACCGCCGGCAGCGCGACCAGCAGGGTCGCGAGGGCGAGACGTGAACGGCGAAGCACGATTCCTCCTTCCGCGAGGGGATCGGTATGGAGGGCGACCGGCAGGTCTTCTGACTCGGGGCTCCCCCTCCGCCGCCTTCCCGGGCGTACGGCCCAGTGGCGTCGTGGCGAAAGGCATCTCCCCTCACAGCGGCGGGACCGTCCCGGATTCGCACCGGCTTCCCTTTCCGCTCGCCCGTTGAGGGCGCGAGTCTATCTAAGCTTGACGACGTGGAGCACACGGAGGTCACGGATCGTCAGCTGGAGGCGCTGCTCGGCCGGCTCGACCGGGTCGTCGAGGAGCTCGCCCGGCTGAACGCGCGCGAGGAGCGGCGCGAGGAGCTCACGGTGATCGCGCACGAGCTGCGCAACCTGAACGAGTCGCTGCAGGCGCTCGCCTACGCGGCGCTCGGCCACCAGGGCCCGCAGGTGCGCCGCCGGCGGACGGGCTAGCAGAGCTGGTTCAACCCACGCGGTAGATGTCGAGCGCGCCCGAGCGGGCGTGGTCGTTCGCGTTGCCCTCGGCGATCGCGATCCGGCCGTCGGCGACGATCGGGCTCTGCCAGTGGATGCCGCCCAGCGGCAGCGTCGCGACGAGCTTCCCCGAGGACGGGACGTAGACGTGCAGCCCGCCGCTCGTCGCCACGTAGAGCAGCCCGCCCGCGACGGCCGGCGAGGTGCCGCCCGTGGCGTTCGACCAAAGCTCGTGCAGCTTGCCGCCGCGGAACGACAGCGCCTCGGTGCCGGCCGAGTCGGCGACGAAGACGAGGTTCCGCCACACCGCCGGCTGCGAGAACGCCGCCGTCGGGCCCGGCACCAGCATCGTCTGCACCTCGCCGCCGGTGCGTGTGTCGGCGCCCGAGAGCGTCCGCAAGTTCAGCAGCCGCAGGATGCCGTCCTTGCCGCCGAACTGGACGGCGTAGCCGCCCGGCAGGAAGGCCGGGCTCGTCGAGCCGAGGTCGAGATCGGAGCGGTTCAGGTTGTCCTGGTCGGCCGGCGTGTAGTGGCGGAGCAGCTTCGAGGCGTCGGGCGAGAGCACGAGCACGCTGTCGCCCCAGTCGGTGGAGCCGTTCCAGGGGGCGTTGCCCGTCGCGACGACGAGCTCGCCCGTGTCCGGGTCGACGCCCGCGCCGCCGCGCGACCAGATCGCCGAGTCGCTCGAGCCGCACGTGCTCGGCTGGATCAGCGCGTGCCGGTCGGAGCAGAGCGAGTTCCAGACGTGAGCGATCTTGCCGGTCTTCTGCGAGAGCGTCACCACATGACCCTGGTACGGCGGCGCGTCGCCGATGTAGCCGCCCGTCGTGACGATCACGAGGCCGCGCGAGACGTTCAGCCCCGAGGTGAGCTTCTCGTGCGTCGGGTCGCGCGTCACGGACGCCGACCAGAGCTGCTTGCCGTCGGAGAGGCGCAGCTTGCGGACGCGGCCGTCCGGGGTGGCCGCGTAGATCGCCGTTCGCGACGGGTCGGCGACGGGCGTCGCGTTCGTGATCCGCGCGGTGCCGACCCAGTCCGCGAAGCCGGGCGGCGTGAAGCGCCACAGCACCCGGCCGTTCGTCGCGTCGAGCGCCTCGGTGCGGCCGTAGGTCGTGGTGAGCAGGAAGACGTCGCGGCTCCGGCCGCGCACCCGCACGTCGTGCAGGTAGATCGGCGCCGAGTCCACCGTGCCGTCGAGCCGCACTCGTTGCCGCTTCAGGTGACGGACGGTCGACGCCGTGATGCCGGTCGAGGCCGGCCCCGCCGAGCTGCGGGCGGCGTCGAACCCGAAGGTGGGCCAGTCGGTTCCGGCGGGCGCCGCGAGCCGTCCCGCAGCGGCCGGTACGGCGAGCACCAGCAGCAGAGCGAGCGCGACGAGCGGCGCCCTCACCGCGCCGCGAGGTCTTCTCTCGACCTGGCCCAGGGGCCCGGCGGGGTGAGCAGAGACTCCGCGTGCAGGTAGGCGAGCCCCGCGAGCGGGAAGTCGCTCCAGCGCTCGAAGCAGAAGTAGCGCCGCCGCCAGTGCGGGAAGAACTTGCGGTTGAAGCTGTGCAGGCGCTCGAGCTGGAACAGCCGGTCGGCCTTCAGGAGCCCCCAGCGGAGCGCGCGCGTCCCGGCCGGCGCGCCGTCGTCGGCGTGCAGGAAGTCCGCGAAGACGGCGAAGTTGAGCGACACCTCGCCGACGGCGTGCTCGCGCGCCCAGGCGAGCGACTCGACGATCAGGAACTCCATCAGCCCGTTCGGCGTCTCGTGGCGGCGCCGCATCGACGCGAGCGAGTAGCCGTCGCTCGCCGGCGAGGGCACCAGCTGCAGGAAGCCGCCGACGCGCCCGTCGCCGTCGAGCGCGACGGCGAGCACGGTGTCCGGGTAGCGGAAGAGCGCGTCCATCGCCATCGTGAAGCCGCGCTCGGGCCAGTTGCCGCGCCACTCCTCCGACACGGCGCGCAGCTCGGCGCGCAGGCGCTCGTCGGCGTCGGCGGTCGAGAGCATCCGCACCGTGTAGCCGCACTTCGCCAGGCGGGTCACCGACTGGCGCACCTTGCGGATCGGCCGTCCCTCCAGGCTGAACTCGGTCGGCTTCACCACCGCCTCGTCGCCCAGGTAGAGCGACTTGAAACCGAGGCCGACGTAGTCGGCGAGCGCGTCGGCCGACACGCCCGCGACCGCGACGCGCCAGCCCTTCAGGCTCGCGACGCGGCGAAACTCGGCGATCAGCTCGGCCCGCTCGGCCGGGTCGCCGATCGGGTCGCCGGCGACGAGCGCCGTCCCGTTGATCGCCCGGTAGGCGAGGAACGAGCGACCGCTCGGCGAGAAGAAGTAGCTCTTGTCGCGGCGCAGCGCGAAGTAGGCGAGCGAGTCGCGGCCGTGCTCGTGCACGAGCTCGGTGGCGCGCGCGTGGTCGCCCTCGGCGGCCACCGTCCCGGGCAGCGGCCGGAACCACAGCCACAGGGCACGAGCGGCGAGGCCGGCGACGACGATCAGGAACGCGCCCTCGATGCGGTTCGAGTACGCGTCGGTGTCGTAGACGTGCACCAGCACGAGCGGCACGAAGACGGCGAGCGCGGCGCCGACCTGCACCAGCGGCCGCACGATCGTCGGGTCGCCGGGCGCGACGAACTGCCGGCGGGCCCGCCAGAGCAGCGCCAGCAGGAGCAGGTGGACGGCCGCCTCCTCCACGTCGAGGCCCTTCGCCAGATGCGCGAGCGCGGAGAGCGCGACGAGCACGATCGCGAGCGTCCAGGCGCGCCGCTTCCGCCGCGCGAGGCCGCGCGAGAGCCAGATCGCGCCGAGCCCGAGGGCGAGCGCGAGCGTGCGGGCCGCCTCGGGGACGCCCGGCGGCAGCACGCCGTCGACGAGCTGGACGCGGTCGCTCATCTCGGGCGTCAGCGCCGAGACGATCGAGAGCAGGCCGGCCGCGGCGGCGAACCAGGCGAGAAAGGTGGGCGTCGCCGGGCGGCGCACACCGACAAAGTAGCGCCGCGCCGCGGACGGCGCGGGGCCGCCTACGAGCGGAGGAGGATGTTGCGCAGCTCGTCCTCCTTGCCGGGCTCCAGGATGGCCAGCACCTGGTCGCCCGCCTCGAGCTGCGTCTCGTCGCCCGCGATCTCGGCCCGGCCGTCGCGCACCACCGAGATCAGTCGCGCACCCTCCGGCAGGCGCACCGCGTGCACCCGCTTGCCCTCGCACGCGGCGCCCTTGTCGACCCGCACCTCGACGATCTCGAGGTTCTCCTTGCGCAGCTCGAGCAGGTGGATCAGCCCGTGCTCCGGCACCTCGTGCTCGATCAGCGCCATGATCGCGCCCGTCGGCGAGATCGTCGGCGAGATGCCGAGCAGGTCGAAGTACGGCTGGTTGCGCGGGTCGTTGATGCGCGCGATCACCTTCGCGACGTCGTACCGCTCGCGCGCGAGCTGGCAGATGACGATGTTGTCCTCGTCGTCGCCGGTCGCCGCGACGAGCAGGTCGGGCGGCCGCTTGATTCCGGCCCGCTCGAGCACGTACAGCTCGGTCGCGTCGCCGCGCAGCACCTGGTGCTCGAACTCCGCCTCCAGCTTGTCGAACCGCCACTGGTGCCGCTCGATCAGCGTCACCTCGTGACCGCCGCGCAGCAGCGAGCGCGCGAGATTCGCCCCGACCTTGCCGCCACCCGCGATCAGGATGTACATCAGACGGGCTCCGTGGCGCGGACGGTCTCGACGAGCGTCTCGATGGCAGCCGAGGTCGGGCAGACGATCCGCAGCCCGCGCTCCGAGTAGAACTGGGCGCGCGCCGGGTCGAGCACGCGCGCGACCACGGTCGGCACCTGGAAGTGCTTCTGCGCGACCTGGGCGATCACGATGTTCGTATTGTCGCCGTCGGTGGTGACGACGACCGCATCGGCGTCCTCGACGCCGGCGTCGCGCAGCAGCTGCTGATCCATGCCGTGACCGACGACGAAGCCGCCGGTCCACGACTCGCCGAGCCGGCTGAGCGAGTCCTCGTTCTCGTCCACCGCCGTCACGTCCCAGCCGGACGCGTCCAGCTGCAACGCGACGTTCGCGCCCACGCGTCCGCAGCCGATCACGATCGCCTTCACAGCCGCGCAGCGTAGCTTCCGGTCTCAGGTCGCGGCCAGCTCGGCGTCGACCACCGGCTGCGGGAACGCCACGATCAACACCTCGCACGGCGCCCGCCGCAGCACGTAGTCCACGGTCGGCGAGAAGAAGCGCGACTGCCGCCGCCAGCGCGGCGCCGAGCCGAGCACGATCAGGTCGGCGCCGGACTCGATCGCGTGCCCGACGATCGCGTGCCCGATCGCCCGCGCGCGCACCGTCGTCCCCTCCACCTCGACGCCGAGGTCGGCCCCCAGCAGCCGCGCCTCGGCGAGTGACGCCTCCGCGCGCTCGTCCTGGTCGTAGAGCGGCGCGTCGAGCGGCTCGGAGAGCGGCACCCGGATCACGTGGAGCGCCTCCACCACCGCGCCGCGCTCGGCCGCCAGCTTGACGGCCGTGGCGAGCATCTCCTCACCGATGATCCCGAGCTTCATGGGCACGAGGATGCGCCGGTACGACGCGCCCGCCTCCACCGGCAGCTCGTCGTGCGCGACGACGCGCTCCATCAGCCCTTCGCCGCGCGACCGCCGCACCAGCGTGTAGACGCCGACCCCCGCCGCGAGCCAGACCGGGCCTGCGTAGCGCGCCGCCGGGTGCGTCGCCATCGCGACGATCCAGATCGCGAACGTCAGCGGCGCGCCGATCAGCGCCGGCAGCGGCACCTCCGCCCGGCCGATCGTGACGCTGAACGGCGTGCGGTAGGGGCGCGGCAGGTCGGGCTCCGACACCCGCAGCCGGATCACGGCCAGCTGCGCCGCCGTGAACGCGAGCAGCACGCCGAACGAGAACAGGCTCGCGAGCGAGGTGACGTCGTTCTTCAGGAAGGCGGTGGCCACCACGATCCCCGACGAGACGAGCGCCGCCGCGACGATCGCGTGCGGCGACACGCGCGAGCGGCGGCTGAGCCGCCCGAACGAGCGCGGCAGCTGCCCGTGCTCGCCGAGCGAGTAGGCGAGCCGGGCGAAGCCGGAGAACGAGGTCGTGACCGCCACGAGCAGGATCAGCGCGCCGGTCGCGCCGACGTAGCCGCGCAGCAGGTCGCCGAGCCAGAGCGGCAGGTGGTCGCGGATCCTCGAGGCGACGCCCACGAGCGGCGCGCGGATCCAGCGGCCGCCGAGCTGGGTTTGCGGGCCGGGGAAGGCGGCGACCGCGACGAGCGCGATCAGCACCGAGGTGGTGACGACCGTGGCGATGCCGCCGAACACCGAGCGCGGCAGGTCGACGCCCGGCCGCCGTGCCTCCTCGGCCAGGTTCGCGACCGTCTCGAGCCCGGTGTACGCGAGCATCGCCAGCGGCAACGAGAAGGCGAGCGAGTGCCAGGTCGGCGTCGAGCCCAGCGACGTGCCGGAGACGAGCGCGTGCGGCGAGAAGAGCAGCGCGAACCCGAGCACCACGAGCAGCACCTGCGTCAGCAGGTCGAGCGCCGGCACGAGGATGCCGGCGCCGTACAGCGACGGGCGGCGCACGAGCCGCACCACCGCCACGCCGGCGATCACCGCGACGCCGCAGACGACGTCCCACGGCTGCCGCTCCAGCGCCTGCACGCCGAACGCGCCGCCGACGTAGTGCGGCACGAACAGCGCCGCCAGCGCCATCACGATCAGGTAGTCGAGGAAGAGCGCCCAGCCGGTGAGGAAGCCGGCGAGGTCGTTGAACGCGCGCCGCACGAACGTGGCCGCGCCGCCGGTCTCGGGCAGCGCCGCCGTCCCCTCCGCGTACGACAGCGAGACGACCAGGAACAGCGCGCCCATGCCGAGCAGCACGAGCGGCGTGAAGCCGTAGGCGTGCGCGGCGAGCACGCCGAGCGCGAAGTAGATCGACGACGCGATCTCGCCGTAGGCGACCGAGAAGAGGGCGCGCGCGTCGAGCTCGCGGCGCAGGCCGGGCAGCTTCCGGGCCACTACCTTCGCCCCCGCTTCAACAGGTAGAGCCGCCCGGCGCCGGCGGCGACGAACAGCGCGCCGACCAGCAGGCCCGTCTCGCCGACGCCGTGCGCGAGCGTGACGGCGAGGATCGCCACCCCGAGGCCGAGCGTCACCAGCGCCAGCAGAGCCACGAACCGCCGGTACACCGTCACGCGCGTCAGGCCGCCCTCCGGCCGGCGGCGACCATCACGCGGCATGGGGCATGCTTGAGGACGTAGTCGACGGTATGCCCGAAGATCGCCCGATGCTGCCCGCGCGGCGCGCCGAGCACGATGATCTCGGAGCCGCGCCGCTCGGCCTCGTCGACGATCGCCCGCCCCGCCTGCCGCGCGCGGACGATGCGCTCCACCACGCGGACGCCGTAGGGCTCGGCCACCGCGGCGGCGCGGTCGAGCAGCTCGTCGGCCGTCTGCATCTGCTCGTGGAGATCGGCGTCCAGCGGCAGCTCGAGCGGCACGACGACCACGCGCAGCAACACGATCATCCCCGCCCGCTCGGTGGCGAGCCGCGCAGCCAGCTCAACCGCCTCGCGCGACTGCGGCCCGGCGACGATCGGGACGAGGATCGAGCGGTACTCGAGCGCCAGCGCGGGCCCGAGCGGCACCGGCGTGCGCACCGTCGCGCGCAGCGGCAGCTTCAGACGGCGCCGGTACAGCGGGTAGAAGACGAAGCCGGCGGCGAGCCACCCGAGGCCGGCCCAGCGCGGCCCCGGCTTCTCGATGACTACGAACAGCCACGCCAGCGACGTGCCGACGCCGCCGAGGATCGCGAACACCGGCCAGTCGACCCCGCGGAACCGCCAGTTCGGCCGGGCGCGCCACTGCAGCTCCTCGTCGCGGTGCTTGAGCCGTAGCGCGATCACGGCGCCGTGCGCGATCGTGAACGACAGCATCGCGCCGAACGCGTACATGTTCCCGAGGAACGTGACCTGCCCCGAGAGCAGGAAGATCGTCGGGCCGACGCCGGCGAAGACGATCAGCGCCAGCCAGGGCGTCTTCAGCGTCGGGTGAAGCCGCCGGAACATCTCCGGCAGCTGGCGGTAGCTCGACATCGAGTACGTGATCCGCGACGCGCCGATCACGCCCGCGTTGGTGGCGATGAAGAGGATCGTCGCCGCCAGGACGCCGACGTAGATCTTCGCGACGGAGAGGACGAGGCCGTGCAGGCCGAGGTTCTCGACCAGGCCGAGCACCGGGTCGTTCTGGAAGCCGAGCGGCGGCGGCTGCCCCAGCTGCGTCACGTACTTCCCCGCCTTGTGCGCCACGGGCATGGCCGAGAGAGCCACCCAGGGCAGCGTGAAGTAGATGGCGAAGACCGCGATCGCGACCCACGAGATGGCGCGCGGGATCGACCGCACCGGGTCGCGCGCCTCCTCGGCGAGGTTCGACACGGTCTCGATGCCGGTGTAGGCGATCATCGCCACCGGGATCGCGAGCAGGAACGCCGTCCACGTCGGGGCGATACCGAAGTGGATGTTCGACGTCAGCGTGTGCGGGCTGAAGATGAGGGCGAAGCCGAGCGCGACCAGCACCAGCTGCGTCGCGAAGTCGATCACCGCCAGCAGGACGTTGAGGCGCGCCGCCTCCTTGATCCCGACGATGTTGATCGCGACGAGCAGCCACGTGAAGGCGATCCCCACGATCACGTCCCACGGCGTCGTCCTCAGCGGCCCCCAGAAGATCGAGAGGTAGTGCGGGACGAAGATCACCGAGATGGCGATCGTGATCACGTAGTTGAGCATCTGGGCCCACGCCGCGGCGAACGACACGAGCTCGTTGAAGGCGTGCCGCGCGAAGCTCGACGAGCCGCCCGCCTCCGGGAAGCGGACGGTGCCCTCCGCGTAGGTGGCGGCCGTCGCGGCGAAGATCAGGCCGCTGACGATGAAGACGAGCGGCGTGAGCCCGAGCGCGACGCTCGCGACCAGGCCGAGCGCGTAGTAGATCGAGGAGCCGACGTTGCCGTAGGCGGTGGCGAACAGCGCCGGCGCGCCGAGTACCCGTTCGAGCCCGTGGGATTGCCGCCGCCTCGGCACGACGGCCCATCGTACGCCGCAGGCCGGAGCGCTTAGCGGAACACCTGGTACGGCACGGACGAGAGGATCACGTTGGGCTCGAAGAGCAGCCGTCGCTTGAGGTAGAGCGCCCGCTGGTTGTGCAGGAGGCGCGGCCAGCCGCGCACGACGATCTCGGGCATGACGACGTTCACGAGCGTTCCGGGCTCGGCCGTGAGGCCGCGCAGGTAGGCGAGCAGCGGCGTGCCGATGTCGCGGTACGGGGCGGCGCTCACGTCGGCCGCGATCGGCGCGCCCGCGTCGGCCCAGGCGCGCTCGAACTGCCGCGCGTCGTCCTGGTCGAACGCGAAGTTGACCACCCGCGTGTCGGCGACGTGGAGCGAGCGCGCGTAGTTGACGGCGCGCAGCGCGGCTCCGTGGACGTCGGCGAGCAGCACCCGCACGAGCAGCCGTTCCACGGGCGCCACCGGGCCGTTCCGCTCGGCGGCGACGAGGGGCACGTCGGCGACCACCATCCCGGGCTCCGAGAGCAGGCGCAGCTTCAGCCGGAAGGAGCTGCGGCCCGCCGCCGAGAGCAGCGACCGCCGCTGGAACTGCTCCGGGACGACGATGGTGACGAAGTCGGCTTCGCCCCGCGGGAGGCGCCACACCTCCTCCAGCAGCCGCTGCACACGGCCCTCGTCACCCGCGAGCACCTCGAGCCGCGGAGCACCGCCGGCGAAGTCGTACCACCGCGGTCTGATCCCCGGATCGGTCCGCCGTCCCGGCACGTGGAGCGCGCGCACGTCGCCGTCGCCGATGCTGCGCGCGTAGCGCAGCGCGTCGCCGGTGGCGTCGTCGATCGCCTCGACGGCCAGCAGCACGCGGTTCCTCGCCGGTCCCGCCGCCTGCACGGCGCTCGCGCCGGCGCGCAGCCGCCGCCCGAAGCGGCGGTAGTGACGGTTCACGCCGAGGAACAGCAGCACGAGGACGGGGATCGCGACCAGCACGAGCCAGGCGCCCTCCGCGAACTTCGTCCAGATCACGACCAGCGTGACGACGCCCGTGGCCGTCGCGCCGACGCCGTTGATCGCGGCGCGCCGCCACCAGCCCGGCTGGCGCAACCGCCGCCAGCGCCGCACCATCCCGGCCTGCGAGAGCGTGAAGGCGGTGAACACGCCGATCACGTAGAGGTGGATGAGCGAGTCGACGCTCGCGTCGTACGCCCACAGCAGCAGCGCGGCGATGCCCGCGAGCACGACGATGCCGTTCGAGAAGACGAGCCGGTCGCCGAGATTCGTGAACTGCCGCGCGAAGAAGCGGTCGCGCGCGAGCAGCGCCGCCAGTCGCGGGAAGCCCTGGAAGGACGTGTTCGCCGCCAGCACGAGCACCGCCAGCGTCAGCACCTGCACGACCCAGTACATGAAGCCGCTCCACGACCCGGCCGGGAAGACGCCGCGTGCGATCTCCGACAGCACCGACGGTGTGCCCGTCGCGTTCGGCCGCGCGTGCATGTGCACCGCCAGCCACGAGACGCCGAGGAACATCGCGATCGCGATCGTCCCGAGGATCGCCAGGGTCGCGGCGGCGTTCCGGCCGTGGGGGCGGCGGAAGGCGTTGACGCCGTTCGCGATCGCCTCCACGCCGGTGAGCGCCGTCGATCCCGAGGCGAACGCGCGCAGCACGACGAAGGCTCCGATCGCGCCGGTGCCGGCCGGAAGGGGGTCGGTCACCGCCGCCTGCGGGCAGCTGCCGGCGGCGCAGCGGCCGACGCCGGTTCCGATCAGCACCAGGACCGAGCAGACGAACGCGTAGGTCGGCAGCGCGAACAGCACGCCCGCCTCGCGCACGCCGCGCAGGTTCGCGAGCGTGATCAGCGCAACCGCGACGAGCGAGAGCAGCAGCTCGTGCCCACGGAGGCCGGTGACGGCCGAGGTGAGCGCGAGCACGCCCGCGGCGACCGAGACGGCTACGGTGAGCACGTAGTCGGTCAGCAGCGCGGCCGCTGCGACGAGGCTCGGCAGACGCCCGAGGTTCTCGCGCGCGACGACGTACGCTCCTCCGGAGCTCTCGTAGGCGAAGACCGTCTGGCGGTACGAGGCGACGACGACCGCGAGCAGCGCGGCGATCCCGAGCGAGATCGGGAAGACGACGTGGGCGGCGCCCGCCGAGGCCGCGACCAGGACGACGAGCGCCGCCTCCGTCGCGTACGCGACCGAGGACAGCGGGTCGGAGGCGAAGATCGGCAGCGCCAGCGTCTTCGGCAACAGCGTCTCCTCCAGCTCGTCGGTCGCCATCGGGCGGCCGACGACGTAGCGCTTCCAGCGCTGCACGAATCTCAGTCGTCGAGCGCGAGCAGCGCGAGCACCGCGCGGGCGCGTGCCGGCTCGACGGCGGCGGGGTCGTAGAGCGGGCTGCCGGGGCCGCTCACGAGCGCCTCGACGAGGAGGACGCCGCGCGGCCGCACCGGCCGCTCGAGCTCGGCCAGTCGAGCAGCGAGGAGCAGCAGCTGGGCCCGGGAGGCGCGGACGGCGACGCGGTCGAGCGGCGACGCTCCCGGCAGCGAGCGGCCGTCGGCCTCGTGCACCGCGTCCGTCAGCGCCCGCGCCAGCGCGAGCCGGTGCGCCTCGCCGGTCAGCTCGGCCGTGCGCCAGGCGAGCCGCGGCGAGGGCAGCCGCGCGGCGAGCAGCTCGGCGTCGGCGCTGGCGCGCGCTGCTCGCCGCTCCCGCCGCAGACGGCGGTCCCGGATCGGGGCGGCGAGACGATCGAGGAGCACGCCGTCCACCGTAGGCCGGCCAGCCTGAGCCGCCCCTCAGGATCGAGGGACGCCGCCTCAAGAAGCTCTCAAGCGGTGGGATCGACCAGCCGGTATCCGGCGCCGGGCTCCGTCAGCAGGTAGCGCGGCCGGGCGGGCTCGGGCTCGAGCTTGCGGCGGAGCTGCGAGACGTAGACGTGCAGGTAGTTCGACTCGTCGCCGTAGGCGGGCCCCCACACCTCGCGCAGGATCGTGCGGTGGGTCAGCAGCTTTCCCTCGTTGAGCGCGAGCAGGCGGAGCAGCCGGAACTCGTTCGGCGTGAGGTGCACGAGCTCGCCTTCGACGCGCACCGCGTTCGCATCGAGGTCGACCTCGATCGGGCCGACGCGCACCACCGGCTCGCCGGGTGGGCCGGAGCGGCGCAGGACCGCGCGCAGGCGGGCGAGCAGCTCCCCCATCCCGAACGGCTTCGTCACGTAGTCGTCGGCGCCCGCGTCGAGCGCCTCGATCTTGCGCCGCTCCTCGCCGATCGCCGACACGAGCACGATCGGCGCGGCCGACCAGGCGCGCAGCTGGCGACACACCTCCACCCCGGTCCGGTCGGGCAGCAGCAGGTCGAGCACCACGGCGTCGGGTGGCCGGAGCGCCGCGGTGGACAGCGCCTCCTCGCCGGTGGTGGCGGTCGCCACGTCGTAGCCGGCGCCGCGCAGGTTGGTGGTGAGCGCGCGCAGGAACTGCGGCTCGTCGTCCACCACCAGCAGCTGCGTCTTCACGCCGGCGCTCCGATCGTCTCCACGGCCAGCGAGACGCGAGCCGCGGTGCCGCCGCCCGCGCGCGGCTCGAGCGACAGCGTGGCGCCGTTCGCGGCGGCGAAGCCGGAGGCGATCGCCAGTCCGAGCCCGGTCCCCGGGACGCCGGTGCGCCTGCCGCGCACGAACGGCTCGAGCACGGCCTCGGCGTCGTCGATTCCCGCACCGCGGTCGAGCGCCTCGACCACGAGCCGCCCCTCCTCGCCGCGCGCCCGCACCGTCACGCGGCTGGCGGCCGGTGAGAACTCGAGCGCGTTCTGCAACAGGTTCGCGAGCACGCGCTGCAGCTGCGTCGCGTCGGCACGCACCGGCGGCAGCCCGTCCGGGACGTCGACGTCGACGCGCTCCGCGCCCGGCAGCCCGTCGAGCGCCATCGCGACGAGCTCGTCGGCCGTCCACAGCTCGGGCCGCGGCTCCGCCGCGCCCGCCTGGAGCCGTGAGAGGTCGAGGAGGTTCACGACGAGGCGCGTCAGGCGATCGAGCTCGCTGCGCAGCGTCTCGAGCAAGACGGCGCGATCGGCGTCCGTCGCCCCGCCGGCGAGGCCGTCGGCGGCCGCGCGCATCGTTGCGAGCGGCGTGCGGAAGTCGTGCGAGACGGCCTGGAGGATCGTCGTCTTGACCGCGTCCGACCGCCGGAGGGCGTCGGCCTGCCGCGTCTCCAGCTCGAGCCGCGTGCGCTCGCGCGCCGTCTCCACGAGCGCCGCGAGCGCCGCCTCGAGCCGCGTCCGCGCGAGCGGGTCGAGCGGGCGCAGCACCTCCTCGGCGCGCGCCTGCACGTCCTCGAGGCGCAGCCCGGCGGCGCCCGGCACGAGCAGCTCCGCGGCGACGTCGGCGAGCAGCGCCGTCTCGCGCTCGCGCTGCTCGGCCTCCTCGGCGCGCCGCCTCGCCCGCGTCGCCAGCTCACCGGCGACGATGCCGCTGGCGACGTAGACGGCGAGGGCAGTCCAGTTGCGGCCGTCGGCGAGCGTCAGCGTCCCGATCGGCGCCAGGAAGAGCAGGTTGAACAGCAGCATCGAGGCGAGCGAGACCGCGATCGACCACCCGATGCCGGAGGCGACCGCCACCGCCAGCACCGCGAGCGTGTAGACGACCCCGAGGCTGAGCGTCGGCGCGATCGGCCGCAGCGCATAGACCAGCCCGGTCGCCGCGGCCAGAGCGGCGGCCGCGCCCACACCCGAGGCGGCGTGGCCGCGCATGAGAGGGACGGTACCGCTCAGACGGGGACCGAGACCGGCTCGTCGATCTCGAGCGCCGCCTCGACGATCTCCGGCGGCGGCGCGTCCGGGATGCGCCGCGCGAGCGCGACCCCGACCAGGGCGGCGGCCGCCATCACAGCGGCGCCGATCTCGTACGTCCAGCGGGCCCCGTGCCAGGCGGTGAGCGGGCCGGCGCCGGCCATCGCGAGGCCCGAGACGACGTAGTTCGTGCTGATGATGGTGGTGAACGCGCGGCCGCGCAGCCGGTCGGGGGCGCCGTTCTGCACGAGCGTGATGTTCGTGACCACCACGACGCCGTTCCCGAAGCCGCTCAGCACCATCGTCGCGAGGGCGACCCAGATGTCCGGCGCAACCCCGGTGGCGCCCATGCCGAGCGCGAACGAGGCGATCGAGAGCGGGTAGACGACGCGCGGCCCCAGCCGCTCGAGGATGCGGCCTGCGGCGGTGCTGCCGGCGACCATGCCGATCCCCGAGGCCGTCCAGAGCAGGCCGAAGCCGATCGAGCCGGCATCGAGCGAGCGCTTCGCCAGCGCGATCTCGGCCACGTTCAGGAACGCCGCCGGGACCATCACGATCGTGAACGTGACGAGCACCGTGAGCAGCGCCGGCGAGCGCAGCACGATCTGCAGGCCTTCCTTCATGTCGGTGAGGTGGCCACGCGAGAGGCTCTGCTCGCTCTGCAGCAACTTCCAGGGGATGCCGACGAGCAGCGCCGCCGAGAAGAGGAACGAGGCCGCGTTGACGAGGTAGGCGGTGCCCGGATCCGTCGCCGACACGAGCACGGCGCCCAGCACCGGCCCGATCGCCGTGGTCAGGAAGTCGGCCGACTGGAGCAGCCCGTTCGCGTGCGCCAGCTCGTGCTCGGCGACCGTGTTCGGCAGCCCGGCCAGCACCGCCGGCCGGAAGAACGCGGTGGCGACGCCGGCGACGAGCGCCAGCGCCACGATCGCCGTGGCGCTGCCGACGAACGGCATCGCGGCGAAGACGGCGAAGCGGACGAGGTCGGAGCCCACCATCAGCCGCCGCCGCTTCAGCCGGTCGACGAGCGAGCCGAGCAGGAAGCCGACCACGATCGTCGGCACGAGGTTGGCGATCAGGAGCGCGCCGACCCACGTCGTCGATCCCGTCCGGTCGAAGACGTCGATCGAGAGGGCGACGGTGGCGAACCAGGTGCCGACGCCGGAGCCGAGGGCGGCCACGAACAGCCGTCGGAAGCTCGGGTTGCCGCGGACGAGCGAGAGATTCGGCATCAGCCGATGCAGGAGCCTGGTCTCCGGTTCCCTCGCCCGCACGCCTGGACTCGAGCTAAGCACGGGATCGCACAAAGGTCAACGCCTGGAAGGAGTGATCGCGTATGAGTGCGCGTATCGAACCGCGCTCCCGAGCCGTTCTCCCGGAGACCGAACAACATCGGGAGGCGATGAGTATGACCGCGACGACCACGGACTCCAGGAACTCGGGCAAGGGCTTCGTCCGCGAGGCGCTGCGCAACAGGCGCCTCCTCGGGATCGCGGCGATCGCCGCGATCGGCGGGTTCCTCTTCGGCTACGACACCGGTGTCATCGGCGGGGCGCTGCTCTTCATGAAGGGCGACCTCGGCCTGCACAGCCACGGCCAGCAGCAGCTGACGGTGGCGATCCTGCTGCTCGGCGCGATGGCCGGCGCGCTGATCGCCGGCTGGTCGGCCGACCGGATCAGCCGCCGCCGCACGAAGATCGTCTCCGGTTCCGTCTACGTGATCGGCGCCCTCGGCTGCGCCTTCGCCCAGTCGTACTGGGAGATCCTGGCGGGGCGCTTCTGGCTCGGCCTCGGCGTCGGCACCGCCTCGTTCGTCGCGCCGATGTACATCGCCGAGATGGTGCCGGCGCGGATCCGCGGCGGCGTCGTCAGCTTCAACCAGCTGATGGTGACTCTCGGGATCCTGGTCGCGTACATCGTCGACTGGGGCTTCGCGTCGTTCGGCGACAACTGGCGCTGGATGTTCGCGCTCGGCGTCGTCCCGGGCGCGGCGCTCGCGATCGGGATGTACTTCCTGCCGTTCTCGCCGCGCTGGCTGATCGAGCAGGGGCGCGAGGACGACGCGCGCGAGGTGCTCGAGCGATACCGCCTCGCCGACGACGACATCGACGCGGAGGTCGACGAGATCAAGAAGGTCGCCCGCGAGGAGCTGAACCTGCGCGCGCTCGCCGCGAAGAGCCTGCGGCGGATGATGCTCGTCGGCATCGGCCTGGCGATCTTCCAGCAGATCGTCGGCATCAACACCGTCATCTACTACGCGCCGACGATCCTCAAGTTCGCCGGCCAGCAGAACACGGGCGCCCTCACCCAGAGCGTCTACATCGGCTGCACGAACGTCTTCTTCACGATCGTGGCGATCCTGCTGCTCGACAAGCTCGGCCGGCGCTTCTTCCTGCTCACCGGCACGAGCATCCTCACCGTCGCGCTGGTCGTGCTGGGCGTCTTCTTCGCCTCGAGCGCCGTCCAGAACGCGGTGCCGTGGCTCGCGCTCGCCTCCCTGCTCGTCTACATCATGGGCTTCGCGATCGGGCTGGGGCCGGTGTTCTGGCTGATGATCTCCGAGATCTTCCCGCTGCACGCGCGCGGCCCGGCGATGGCCGTCTGCACGATGTTCAACTGGGGCTTCAACTTCCTGATCTCGTACACGTTCCTGTCGCTGACGGACGTGGCGACCAAGGAAGGCACGTTCTGGGTCTACGCGTTCCTCGGCGTCTGCGCGACGATCTTCATCGCCACGCTCGTGCCGGAGACGAAGGACCGCACCCTGGAGCAGATCCAGGTCGACCTCGGCGCCGACGTCGACGAGCCGATCGGCCGCGATCGCTCGGACGACCGGGTCGAGGCGCACGCCTGAGCGGCGGAGGGCCCGGCCGACCGCGCCGGCCGGGCCCCTCGCACCCGTTCTCAGGTGTGGATCGAGACGACGAGCGGGATGATCAGGATCGCGACGAGGTTGGCGATCTTGATCATCGGGTTGATCGCCGGGCCCGCCGTGTCCTTGTAGGGATCGCCGACGGTGTCGCCGGTGACCGAGGCCGCGTGCGCCTCGGAGCCCTTGCCGCCGAACGCGCCGTCCTCGATCAGCTTCTTCGCGTTGTCCCAGGCGCCGCCGCCCGAGGTCATCGCGATCGCCAGGAAGAGGCCGGTGACGATCGTGCCGATCAGCAGCCCGCCCAGCATCTTGGCGTTGATGATCCCGACGACGATCGGGAACGCGATCGGGATCAGCGCCGGCAGCAGCATCGAGCGGATCGCCGAGCCGGTGACGATGTTGATCGCGCGGCCGTACTCCGGGCGCGAGGTGCCGGCCATGATCCCCGGGTCCTCGCGGAACTGGCGCCGCACCTCCTCGACCACCTGGCCGCCGACGCGACCGACCGCCTGCATCGCGAGCGACGCGAACAGGAACGGCATCAGGCCGCCGATGAACAGGCCGGCCACGACCCAGGCGTCGGACAGGTCGAACGCCGTCGAGAGCCCGTTGTCGCGCAGGCCCGTCGTGTACGAGTCGAACAGCACGAGCGCGGCCAGGGCGGCCGAGCCGATCGCGTAGCCCTTCGTGACGGCCTTCGTCGTGTTGCCGACCGCGTCGAGCGGGTCGGTGACGCCGCGGACCTCCTCGGGCAGGTCGGCCATCTCGGCGATCCCGCCCGCGTTGTCGGTGACGGGGCCGAACGCGTCGAGCGCGACGATCAGGCCGCACATCGACAGCTGGGCCATCACCGCGACGCCGACGCCGTAGAGGCCGGCGAGGTGGTTGGCGACGAGGATGCCGATCGTGATCGCGATCACGGGGGCGGCCGTCGCCTGCATGCCGACGGCGAGGCCCTCGATGATGTTCGTCGCGTGCCCGGTCTGCGACGCCTTCGAGATCGACTTGACCGGGTTCCAGCGGCTGCCCGTGTAGAACTCGGTGATCGCGACCAGGGCGAAGGTCACGGCCAGGCCGACCAGCCCCGACACGTACAGGTCGGTGAAGCCGTACTTGCCGCCGTCGAAGCCCATCGTGATCGGGATGAAGCCGGCCGCCGACAGCAGGGTGGCGACGATCACCGACTTGTAGAGCGCGTTGATCACGGCGTTCTCGCCGCGGCCCATGCGGGCGAAGAACGTGCCGATCACCGAGGCGACGATCGAGACGCCGCCGAGGGCCAGCGGGTACAGGTAGAGCTTCGCCTCGTCGAGGCCCGCGGCCGTGCCGAGCAGCATCACGGCGACCGCCGTGACCGCGTAGGTCTCGAACAGGTCGGCGGCCATGCCGGCGCAGTCGCCGACGTTGTCGCCGACGTTGTCGGCGATCACGGCCGGGTTGCGCGGGTCGTCCTCGGGGATGCCCGCCTCGATCTTGCCGACGAGGTCGGCGCCGACGTCGGCGGCCTTCGTGAAGATGCCGCCGCCGAGCCGGGCGAACACGGAGATCAGCGAGCCGCCGAACGCGAGGCCGACGAGATCGTGGATCGCGGCGCTCGGCGAGCGGTTGAAGCCCGCGGTGAGGATCCAGTAGTAGCCGGCGACGCCGAGCAGCGCGAGACCGGCGACGAGCAGGCCCGTCACCGAGCCGGCCTTGAACGCCACGCCGAGCGCCGGCTTCAGGCCGCCCCGCGCCGCCTCGGCGGTGCGCGAGTTCGAGCGCACGGCGACGTTCATCCCGATGAAGCCGGCCGCCGCCGACAGCGCGGCGCCGATCAGGAAGCCGAAGGCGGTTCCCCACCCGAGCTTGTGGTAGACGCCCAGCAGGATGAACGGGACGATCGCCACGATCGCGATCGTCGTGTACTGCTTGCGCAGATACGCGGCGGCGCCTTCCTGCACGGCGCCCGCGATCTCGCGCATCCGCTCGTTGCCGTCCGGCTGACGCAGCAGCCACAGGGTCAGGTAGATCCCGTACCCGACGGCCACGCCTGCACAGACGAGACCGAGCAGGACCGGGTGATGCATGAACCAATCCATCGGTTTCGCTCCCTCACAAAGTCAAGCGCCGAAGGGCTTCGACGCGGGCGATTGTGTATCACAAGCTCCGGCTCGCAGAGTCTCTCAGCCGACCCGTTCCCCGGCCTCGACCTGCTCCGCGTAGATCTCGCGCAGGCTCGCCCCGTCGGCCGCGCGAGCGATCTGGCGCTCGGCGGCGTTCCGTTCGGGCAGGGCCAGGAACGGCGCGGCGCCGATCTCGTCGGCGACCGGCTGCACCCAGTCGAGCAGCTCCTCGAGCCGCCTCCGGGCCGGCACCGGCTCGCCGCGGCGGAAGTCGAGCAGGTCGCCCGAGACGCCGTAGCGGATGGCCCGCCACAGGTTCTCCTCCAGCAGTCGGCGAGGCGGGTCGGCGAGCGGCTCGCCCTCGTCGAGGGCGCGGGCGCAGCGCGCGGCGAGCGCGTACGCGAACGCGGCGAGCGACTGCGCCTCGCCGAGGTCGGGCTGGCCGTCGCAGATGCGGATCTCGACCGTCGGGTACGCGAGGTGCGGCCGCACGCTCCACCACAGCTGCGTGTGCTCGGTGATCGAGCCGGTGCGGTAGAGGAACGAGACGTAGTCGGAGAAGGTGCGCCAGTCGCCGTAGGCGTCCGGGATGCCGCAGCGCGGGAACATGCGCGTGAAGATCTGCGTGCGCGCCGAGTGGAGGCCCGAGACGACGTCCTCCACGAACGGCGAGCTGGCCGACAGCGCGAGCAGCTCCGGCAGGAAGACGCGCAGGGCGTCGTGGACTGCGATCGCGCGGTCGGCGCCGGCGATGCCGACGTGCACATGCAGGCCGAAGGTGTTGTTGCGCCAGACGACGTAGCGGAGAATCTCGTCGTTGCGGCGGTAGTGCGGCGTGTCGATGATCCGCTGGTCCTGCCAGCGGCTCCACGGGTGCGTGCCCGTCGCGCCGAGGGCGACGCCGCGGTCGCGCGCGAGCGCGTGCAGCTGCGCGCGGCGCTCCTGCATCGCCGCCGCGGCCGCGCCGAAGTCGTCGCAGCGGCCGGTGCGGACCTCGATCTCGGACGCGATCAGCTCGCCGACGAGGTGCGGCTCGAGCTCGCTGCCGGCGGCGGCCGCCTGCAGCTCCTCGAAGCGGTCGACCAGCTCGAGCGAGTCGGGGTCGAGCAGCGCGAACTCCTCCTCCACCGAGACGGTGAAGTCGGTGCCGCTCTCGAACGCCTCGTGCGTGCCCGAGAGCAGCGCCTGCCAGGTGCCCCGCTGTTCCTCGCCCATGAGCGGTCTAGCGTACTCATCCAGGGGCCAGCAGCTGCGCCGCGATGCTGGCCCATGACCACCGCTGCTCGACGGCGCGGCGGGCGCCGGCGGTCAGCTCCCGCCGGTCGGCCGCGTTCAGCGCGAGCTGCTCGCGCAGCTTCGCGCGCAGGTCGTCGGCGTCGCCGGTGCGGAACGAGACCAGGTGGCGTAGCCGCTCCGGCAGCTCCCCCTCGATCCCGGCCGCCACCTCGGCCAGGCCCGAGTGGCGCGCGACGAGCGGCGGCGAGCCTGCGGCGGCGGCCTCGGCGGCGACCATCCCGAACGCCTCCGGGAAGACCGACGGCACGACGGTCACGTCGGCCAGCGGCAGCAGGCCCGTCAGATGCCGGTGCTCGAGCGGTCCGGTGAACAGCGTGCGCGGCGGCGCGAGCCCCTCCAGCACCGGCCGGTACGGGCCGAAGCCGACGACGACGAGGCGCGCGTCGATCCCGTGCATCGCCTCCAGCAGCACCTGCACGCCCTTCTGCTCGATCAGCTTGCCGAAGTAGACGACGGTCGGCTCGTCGCCGGCCAGGAACGCCTCGAGCCGCGGCGCGTTGCCCTCGTCGGGCAGGCGCTCGTTCGCGTTGCCGGGGTTCGGCGGGTCGCGCCGCGCCTCCTCGAGCAGCGCCGCGAGCGCCTCGTCCCGCGGGCGCGGGCGAAACTCCTCCACGTCGACGCCGGGCGGCACCTCGTGGACGCGGTCGACGTGGCCGACCACCTGCTCCAGCACCTCGCGGATGTGGCGCGAGCCGACGTAGACGGCGTCGGCGCGGGCGAGCGACTCGCGCCCCCACGCCTCCAGCTCGGGCCGGCCGCGCATCGAGTACTCGAGCTCGGAACCGTGCGCCTTGACGCGGAACGGCGCCCCGCTGGCCGCCCCGACCGGCCCGCCGAGCAGCACGTGGTTGGTGAAGACGACGTCGGCGGGCAGCAGCTCGCGCAGCGCGGCGGCGTTCGCCTCGACGTACGCGAGCCGCTCCGCCTCGGTGAAGTCCTGCAGCAGGCGCGGCTCGAGCCCCTCGTAGCGGTCGAGCACGAACACCGGCAGCAGCCCGCCGGGCAGGTCGGGCACGACGACCCGCGCGCCGCCGAGGTCGAACCGCTCCGGCGCGCGCTCCTGGCACACCACGACCACCTCGTGGCCGGCACGGCTCCACTCGCGGGCCAGCGCCCGGCTGTAGACGTTCGAGCCCGTGCCACCCAGCAGGTAGCCGTGCCACAGGAGAACCCGCACGCGGCGGAACGCTACGCGAGGTGGAAATACAGCGCGTGCAGGAGCTCGACGGCCGGGTTCGACGTGTGGACGGTCACGTCCGGCGGCACGTCGAGCAGGCCTTCCGAGTAGTTGAAGATGATGCGCACGCCCGCGTCGACGAGGTCGTCCGCCACCTTCTGCGCGGCCGAGGCCGGCACGGCGAGCACGCCGACCACGATGTTCCGCTCGCGCACGAGGTCGGTGACGCGGCGCTCGTCCTCCACCGTCGCGTGGCCCACCTGCATGCCGACCTTGTTCGGGTCGCTGTCGACGATCGCGGCGATGTTGATGCCGTGCTCGGCGAAGATCGGCGAGCTGGCGATCGCCTGGCCGAGGCGGCCGGCGCCGACCAGGGCGATGTTGTGCTGGCCCTGCGTGCGGAGGATGCGGCGGATCTCGCCGAGCAGCGAGTCGATCGAGTAGCCGACGCCCCGCTTGCCGAACTTGCCGAAGTTCGAGAGGTCGCGCCGGATCTGCGTCGCGTTGATGTTCGTGTAGTCGGCGATCTCCTGCGAGCTGATCCGGTCCTTGCCCATCTTCTTGGCCTGGGAGAGGACCTGCAGGTACCGCGAGAGGCGTGCGGCGACCCCGACGGTGACGCGATCGGACGGGGCGCCCGGAGTGGGAGTTTGCAACATCACGAGCATTGTGCCCGAAGGCTCTAAGAATGGCGGACGGTTGTCACAAGGGTCGGTCTTTGTGACACCCGACCTTGCGCCGGAAGGCGGCCTCGTCGAGGTAGTAGACGAAGGCCCGCTCGCCGTCGATCTCCACCACCGGCAGCCACTCGCGGTAGCGCTCCTCGAGCTCGGGCACGCCGGTGATGTCGACCTCCTCGAGCTCGAAGCCGAGCTCGTCGCGCAGGCGCGCCAGCTGCTCGCGCGCCCGCTCGCAGAGGTGGCAGCCCTGCGCGTGGAAGAGCGCGACCCGGCTCAGGGGTAGAGCCCGCGGATCACCGTTGCTTCGGCCACCCGCTGCACCCCCAGGCCGTAGGCGGCCATCCGCATCGACGTCTTCCGCTCGGTGTACGTCTGCCACGTCTCGTCGAAGGCGCGCCCGACGATCGCGTTCAGGCGCTGGTTCACCTCGTCCTCCTTCCAGAAGTACTCCTGGAGGCCCTGCACCCACTCGAAGTACGAGACGACCACCCCGCCCGCGTTGACGAGCACGTCGGGGAGCACCAGCACGCCGTTCCCCTCGAGGATCGCGTCGGCGGCGGGCGTCACCGGGCCGTTCGCGCCCTCCACGATCAGCTTCGCCCGCACCCGGTCGGCGTTCTGCGCGTTGATCGCCTGCTCGAGCGCGCACGGCGCGAGCACGTCGCAGTCGAGCAGCAGCAGGTCGTCGCGGGGGATGACCTCGCCGTCGTCGAGCTCCGCCAGCCGCCCGCCCGCCCGCTTGTGCGCCACCGCCGCCTCGACGTCGATCCCGTTCGGGTTGTGGAGCGCGCCAGAGGTGTCGGAGATCGCCACGACCCGCGCGCCGAGCTCGGCCACGAACCGAGCCAGGAACGAGCCGACGGCGCCGAACCCCTGCACCGCGACCGACAGCCCGTCCATGCGCCGATCCTGGCGCTCGAGCGCCGACTGCAGGCAGTAGAGCGCGCCGCGGGCGGTCGCCTCCTCGCGTCCCAACGAGCCGCCGATGGCGAGCGGCTTGCCCGTGACGACGCCGAGCACCGAGTACCCCTTGTTCATCGAGTACGTGTCGAAGATCCACGCCATCACCGCCGCGTTCGTGCCGACGTCCGGCGCCGGGATGTCCTTCTCCGGACCGATCTCGTTGATGATCTCGGAGGTGTAGCGGCGGGTCATCCGCTCGAGCTCGCCCGGAGACATCGCCTTCGGATCGCAGACGACGCCACCCTTGGCGCCGCCGAACGGCAGCCCCATCAGCGCGCACTTCCACGTCATCGTCATCGCGAACGCCTTGATCTCGTCGCGCGTGACGCCCGGGTGGTAGCGGATACCGCCCTTCGACGGCCCGCGCGCGTTGTTGTGCGCGATCCGGAAGCCCTGGAACGCGTGCGTGCTGCCGTCGTCCATGCAGGTCGGGATCGAGACCTCGACGGACTTCTTGCACTGCTGCAGCACCTCGACGAGGCGGTCGTCGATGCCGAAGATGCCGGCGACCTGGCCGAGCTGCTGCTGCGCCAGCGCGAACGGGTTCTCGCGGGACTCCGTCGGACGCTCCGCCGTGGCCACGAATGGTGAGGCTACTCGATCCGGAAGTCGACCCGCTCGCGGGTCGGCTGCGCCGTCTCGGTCGGCGCGGGCCAGGCGACCAGGCGCAGCTCGTAGCGGCCCGGCGCCAGCCGGCGCGAGCTCGGGTCGCGGCCGGTGATCCCGAAGCTGTAGGTGCCGGGCAACAGGTCGCGCAGACGTGCGAGCACGCCCTCGAAGCGCCCGTCAGCGTCGTAGAGGAGCACGTCGAGGCGCTCGACCGGCTCGATCTGCACACCGCCGTCGGCGACGACGTCGCCGGCGCGGAGCTGCAGGATCGCCGGCGAGGTGTCGGAGGGCCGGAACGACGTCTCGCTCAGCCTGGCGCGGCCCAGCAGCCCCTTCGTCGCGGGCCGGAAGCCGATCGCGAACGGCACGCGCAGCGTCGCGCCGCCGGCCGGCGCGATGCGGATCGCGCCGGTGACGATCGGCGAGGCGAGCCGCTTCGGCGCGGTCACCGTCACCGTGACGCTCGCCTCGCGCCCCTCGCGCAGCGTCAGCCGCTCGGGCTTCACGTCGAGGTGGAGCGCCTCCGAGTCGCCGCCGCTCGCGGCGGTGACGGACAGCTCCAGCCGCCGGGTCGAGACGTTGCGCACGACGAGCGTCTGCTCGCCGCGCCAGCGGGGCCCCGACCAGGTGCCGAAGCCGAGCGTCGCCGGAGCGGCGCTCACCTCGCCGACCGCGCTCGCCCCCACGTCGAGCGTCCCCCCACCCGTCGCGACCGCCGCGCCGCCCGGCCGGGCGTAGCCCACCAGCAGGCTCTTCAGGTCCGCGGCGCCGAGCCGCGGCCGCATCTGGGCGACGAGCGCGGCGGCGCCCGCGACCGTTGCGGCCGCGCCGCTCGTGCCGTCGACGGTGCCGAAGCGGATGCTGCCGTCGGGCGCCAGCCCGGGCTCCGAGGTGGCGAGCGAGATGCCGGGCGCGGCCACGTCGGGCTTCACGCGCCCGTCGAAGGCGAGGCCGCGCGACGAGAACGACGCGACCGCGCCGCGCGCGGCGTTCGCCGGCTCGCCGGCGCGGCCGATCGCCACGCCCACGTCGATGCCCGCGCGCATCGCCGCGAGCAGCTCGAGCGCCGGCGCCGCCGGCACGGCGACGACGGGCACGTCGAGCTGGTCGTCCACGCGGAGCGCGTCCGGCGGCACGGCGCGGCCGTAGAGGATCACCGCCGCCGCCCCGGCGCGCGCCGCATCCTCGGCGGTCTGCTGCGGATCGTCCCCGAGCGGCGCGACGACGGCGCGGCCCGCGACGAGGCTGAAGCCGCGCTGGTCGAAGAAGTCGCGGGCGTTCGCGCCCGCGAGCCCGCGCGTGCTGCGGGGCGTCGCCGCCTGCAGGGTCAGCGAGCGGCCCGGCGCGATCGGGCCGAGCAGCGGCAGCTCGCGGTCGAGGATCGTGTCGAGCCCGCGCCGCAGGACGACCCGGGCGGTCGGCAGCGCCGCACGGCCGTCCGTGGCGGCGACCGCGAGCGCCGCCGGCGCCGCGGCCGGCCCGGCGACCGAGCCGAACGTCGGTCCGGCGGCGCCGTCGTTGCCGGCGGGCGCGACGACGAGCGTGTTCAGGTCGGAGGCGCCCTGCACCGCCAGCGCCTCGGGACTGTCCGGGAAGGCCGCGTACGGCGCGGCCACGCCGACGAGCGCGACGCGGGCGGCGTCGTGCGCGTCGCCGTCGCCGTTCGGGTCGACGGCGCGCTCGAGCCCGGCCAGCAGCTGGTCGGTGCGGGCGTAGACCGCGTCCGCGCCCGACGCGTCCGGCTGCCAGCCGGCGATGCGGATCGGCAGGACGCTCGCCTGCGGCGCGACGCCGTGCAGGCCGCCGGGCCCGCCGGAGCCGACGAGCAGCCCCGCCAGCTCGGTGCCGTGCCGCTCGAGCCGCGAGGGGTCCTGCGGGTCGGCGCGAGCGGAGGCGTCGGCGGCTCCGCCGACGACGTCGAAGCCCGGCTCGACGCGGCCGCGCAGGTACGGCTGCGAGCGGTCGACCCCGGTGTCGAGCAGCGCGATCGTGACGCCGCGGCCGTCGAAGCCGGGCAGGTCGACGTCGGGCCGGCGACCGCTGCCGGGGCCGAAGCGCGACTCCGAGAGCACGCCGTCCGAGACCGACGCGGGGAAGGCCGCCCGCACCGGGAAGACGCCCGCCACCTCGGGCATCCGATTCAGCAGGTTGACCGCGCGCGGGTCGAGCGTCGCCGCGAAGCCGTCGACGACCCGCGCGTAGGTGAAGTCCGGCTGCACGGAGGCGCCCTCCAGCGCCAGCGTCGTCAGCACCTGGCGCTGCGCCGCGAACGCCTGCGAGGTCCACGCGCGCTCCTGCGACTCGGTCGCGAAGTGGACGCGCGCGAGGTGCCGCGCCAGCGACGGCGTCTTCAGCAGCACGATCGAGCGCTCCCCGAGCGCGACCCTCGCACGGGTGTCGACGAGGCCGCGCCAGCTCGGCGGATCGGTGGCGGCCTGTTTCGTCTCGCCGCCCGCGGCGACCGCCCAGACGAGGCCGGCGGCGAGCGCCGGCGCCGCGAGGAGGAGGAGCGGCGCCCTAGACGATCGCGCGCGCATCGAGCGAAAGGTACTCCGGGTACGGGATGGCTCCCGCGTACCTCGCGGCCGACGCGATCATGGCGGCGTTGTCGGTGCACAGCGCGAGCGGGGCGAGCGCCGCGCCGGGCAGCGCGGCGCGCAGCTCCGAGTTCGCGGCGACCCCGCCGACGACGGCGATCCGGTCGGCGCCCGTCGCCTCCACGCGCTCCACCAGCGCCCGCACGATCGCCCGCTGGTAGCTGGCGGCGAGGTCGGCGCGCCGCGCGGCGAGCTCGTCCGCGGGCAGGTCGCGCACCCTGTAGAGCAGCGCGGTCTTCAGGCCGGAGAACGAGAAGTCGAGCCCGGGCAGGCGCGCGACCGGGAAGTCGTACGCCTGCGGGTCGCCCTCGCGCGCGAGCAGGTCGATCTCGCGCCCGCCCGGGTAGCCGAGGCCGAGCAACCGCGCTCCCTTGTCGAACGCCTCGCCCGCCGCGTCGTCGAGCGTCGTGCCGAGCACGCGGTAGCCGCCGCGATCCTGGACGTCGAGCAGCATCGTGTGGCCGCCGCTCGCGAGCAGGCACGTGAACGGCGGCTGCAGGTCGAGCGGCTTCAGGTACAGCGACGCGACGTGCCCGTGCAGGTGGTTGACCGGCACGAGCGGCAGCCGGCGCGCCCAGGCGACCGCCTTCGCGGCCGAGAGGCCCACGAGCAGCGCGCCGATCAGGCCCGGGTACGTCGTCACCGCGATCCGGTCGACGTCGTCGAGCGTCGCGTCCGCCTCGGCGAGCGCCTGCTGGATCACCGGCGAGACGAGCTCCAGGTGGCGGCGGCTCGCCACCTCGGGCACGACGCCGCCGAAGCGGGCGTGCAGGTCGGCCTGGCTCGCGACGACGCTCGAGGCGATCTCGCCGTCGTCGGTGACGACCGCGGCGGCCGTCTCGTCGCAGCTCGTCTCGAGACCGAGGATCGGCACCGCCCTAGTCCTCGCGCGCGGCTTCGCGCCACATGATCAGCGCGTCCTCGCGGTTGTCGGTGTAGTAGCCGCGGCGGACGCCGCGCGACTCGAAGCCGAGCTTCTCGTACAGGTCGATCGCGTCCTGGTTGGAGACGCGCACCTCGAGGGTGTAGCCGCGCCGCTCGTCGCCGGCCGTGAGGTCGAAGAGGCGGTTGAGGAGCGCCGTCGCGATGCCGCGGCGGTGGTAGTCGGGGTCGACGGCGACGTTCATCACGTGCCAGGCGTCGACGTACCGCGAGTTGATCGTGTAGCCGACGAGCCGGTCGTCCTCGAAGGCGCCGAGGCAGATCGACGTCGGCTTCGCGAGCTCGGACGCGAACATCGAGCGCGACCAGGGCGTCGGGTAGGCGCGCTTCTCGATCGCCTCGATCGCGGCCAGGTCGCCGAGGCGCAGGTCGCGGATCTCCACCGCGAGCGCCGTCATGCGCGGGCGACCGCGTCGGGCACGCGGACGTAGGTCGGCTCGATCGCCTCGACGGCGCTCGGCGGGCCGGCTGCCGCGACGAGCAGGTGGGCGCGCGGCACGTGGTCGGGGTCGTCGTCGGGCGGCACCACCGCGCCGGCCGCCTCGAAGACGTCGCGGTAGCGGACGGCGCCGTCGCCGACCAGGCGCTTCCCCTCCACCTCGAGATCCTCCGGCCGGACGACGGACGGGCCGGCGACGAACACCTCGCCGCGCTTCGCGTCGAGCACCGGCTCGCCGCCCGCGTACGCGAGCAGGCTGGAGACGCCGGCGGCGGGGATCCCGAGCGCCAGGCCGAGCCCGCGCGCGGACGCCAGGCCCATGCGGATCGAGGTGAAGCTGCCGGGGCCGGTGCCCACGACCAGCGCGTCGAGCTCGGCCGGCTCGAGGCCGGCGTCCCGGAGCAGCGCGTCGGCGTCGGCGAGCAGCGCGCGCGGCTGCGTGCGGCGCTCCCCGAGGAGCTCGCCGCCGGCCACGAGCGCGCACGTCGCCACGGACGCGGCGGTGTCAAAGGCCAAGATCGTCGTCACCGGTGATCGTGATGCGGCGGTGCCGCTCGTCGACGTGACTGAGGGTAACGGTGACGCGCGCGGCGGGGAGCCAGGCGCCCGCCCGCTCGGGCCACTCGACGAAGGCGATCGTGCCGTCGAAGTAGGGCTCCAGGTCGCCCCACTCGGACGGGTCGAGCCCGTCGAGCCGGTACAGGTCGAGATGGGCGACGGGCGGGTCGGCGTCGTAGCGGTGACCGATGGTGAAGGTCGGGCTGGCCACCGGCTCCGTGACGCCGAGCGCGCGCGCCGCCCCGCGCACGAAGGTCGTCTTCCCGGCCCCCAGCTCGCCCGAGACGGCGACGACGTCGCCTGCGCGCAGGTGCCGGACGAGCCGCCCGGCGATCGTCTCGGTCTCGGCCGTGGACGCCGTGACCGTCTCGCGCAACAGGTTCGTCACGCTTCCGTGAGGGTGGCTGCCACCATCACGGAAGTGTGACCGCTGGGCGCCTTCGAGCGGCGCGACCGCCGCGCGCTCTTCAGAAGAGGCCGAGCTGGACAGGCACCGCCGGCTCCGGGGACGCCGCCGGGGGCGGCTCCGGCGCGGGGACAGGCTCGGGCTCGGCGACGTGGCCGATCAGGGCCGGAATTCGCGCGAAGTCGGTCTCCAGCACCTCCAGCATCCGCGGCGTGTAGAGCGCCGCGGCGGGATGGAAGATCGGGTAGAGGAGCACCTCGTTGCCGCCGAGCGTCACGCGCTGCTCGCGGCCGTGGACCCGTGTGATCCCGTCCGGGCGCCCGGAGAGCAGCTTCGTGGCGAAGTTCCCCAGCGTCGCCACCACCTTCGGCCGGATCAGCTCGATCTGCCGGAAGAGATGCCCCTCGCAGGCCTGGATCTCGTCCGGCAGCGGGTCGCGATTCCCCGGAGGGCGGCACTTGAGGACATTGGCCACGAAGACCATGTCCCTCGTGTACCCGATGCCTTCGAGCAGCTTCGAGAGGAGCTTGCCGGCCGCGCCGACGAACGGCACGCCCTGCTTGTCCTCGTGGAAGCCGGGCGCCTCGCCGACGAACATCAGGTCGGCGTCGGGCGCGCCGGCGCCGAACACCACCTGCGTGCGCGTCTGCGCCAGCGCGCAGCGCGTACAGCCGGCGACGGCGTCGCCGTACGCGATGAGGTTCAGTCCTGCTTCAGTGACCGCAGCCACAGGACCCGCCGCAACAGCCGCCACCACCGAAGCTGGGCTGTCCGGCGGTGCCGTGCGCTGCGAACGCACTGATCTGCTTCGCCACCTTCTCGTTGCCGCAGTCGGGGCACGCCGGATCGGGATCCAGCATGCCGACGAGCTCCTCGAAGTGGGACTCGCAGCTCATGCAGACGTATTCGTAGATCGGCACCGTGGAAGACCCTAGCACCGCCATCGTGGCGGGCCGGTCGGACGGACCGGGCTACGCCCAGAAGGCGAGCGCCGCCAGCACCGGCAGCGCCGCCGCCAGCCCGACCGCCGCGAGCGCCCGCGACCACGTCCAGCCGTGCACCGCGCGCACGCCCGCGACGAGCAGCACGACCGCCCAGGCCAGGAAGACCGCCTCGAGCGCCGGGAACGCGTGCGCGCCGCCTCCGGCGTCTGCGCCGCCCGCGCGGAACGAGTCCTCGCCGTACAGCGCGAGCTTCACCGGCCACAGCACCAGCGAGAGCGCCAGCGGCGCCGCCGCGAAGGCGAGCACGTGCCGCGACCGCCGGTAGGTGCCCTGCGAGCCCAGCACCTTCACGGCGACGTGCAGCAGCGCCCCGAGCACGAAGTACGCGGCCGAGCCGACGATGCCGCCCGCGATGAACGCCCAGACGGCCACCAGCAGCCCGTCGTAGGACGAGTCGTCCATCAGGTGCGACGCCGTCGGCGTATCGAGCGAGTAGGCGATGCCCGAGAGCAGGACGATCAGCAGCACCTGCTCGCTGCGGTCGGAGAGCGCCTCGCGCGACTCGTCGCGCAGCGCCGCGAACACGGGCCGCGGGTTCTGCAGCACGAGCAGCGTGCGCAGCCACCAGTCGCGGACGCCGTTCGACCCGTGCGAGGCGGTGGTCGTCACGACTCCCAACCTACTGGGTGACCATCTGGCCGTCGTGGCACTGGTACTCCGTCGGCGTGAACGCGGTGCCGCGCTGCCGCACCGGCGGCTTGCCGTCCTTGCAGATCGTGTGATGCCGTTCGTGCCACGCGGCGCCCATCCCCGCCAGGAAGATCGCCAAGCAGACGGCGGCCAGCCCGATCAGCACGGCCCGGCGGCTGCGGAGGTTCACGCGCACGTCACGCCGCCGCGACCGCCCGCCGCTCGAGCAGCGGACGCAGGAACCGACCGGTGTACGACTCCTCCACGCCGACCACGTCCTCGGGCGTGCCGGTGGCGACGATCTCGCCGCCCGCCTCGCCGCCCTCGGGCCCGAGGTCGACGATCCAGTCGGCCTGCTTGATCACGTCGAGATTGTGCTCGATCACGAGCACCGTGTTCCCCGCGTCGACCAGCCGCTGCAGCACGTCGAGCAGCTTCTCGATGTCGGCGAAGTGCAGGCCGGTCGTGGGCTCGTCGAGGATGTAGAAGGTGCGCCCGGTGGCGACCTTGCCGAGCTCGGCCGCGAGCTTCACGCGCTGCGCCTCGCCGCCGGAGAGCGTCGTCGCCGGCTGGCCGAGCGTCATGTAGTCGAGGCCGACGTCGTGCAGCGTCTGCAGGCGACGCCGGATCTTCGGGATCTTGGCGAAGAAGTGCAGCGCCTCCTCGACCGACATCTCGAGGACGTCGGCGATCGTCTTGCCCTTGAACCGCACCTCGAGCGTCTCGCGGTTGTACCGCTTGCCCTTGCACGTCTCGCACGGCACGTACACGTCGGGCAGGAAGTGCATCTCGATCTTGATCTGGCCGTCGCCCTTGCACGTCTCGCAGCGCCCGCCCTTGACGTTGAACGAGAACCGGCCCGGCTTGTAGCCGCGCACCTTCGCGTCCTGCGTGAGCGAGTACAGCTCGCGGATGTGCGTGAACAGGTCGGTGTACGTGGCCGGGTTCGAGCGCGGCGTGCGGCCGATCGGGCGCTGGTCGATCTCGATCACCTTGTCGAACGCCTCGATCCCCTCCACGCCCACGTGCGCGCCCGGCTTCGTGCGCGTCTTCTGCAGCCGGTTGGCGAGCGCCTTGTAGACGATCTCGTTCACGAGCGTCGACTTGCCGGAGCCGGAGACGCCCGTGACGGCGACGAACTTGCCCACCGGCAGCTCGACGTCGATGCCCTTCAGGTTGTGCTCGGCCGCGCCGCGCACGACGAGCCAGCCGCGCTCGTCCGTGCGCCGCTCCGGCACCGCGATCGAGCGCGTGCCCGCCAGGAACTGCCCGGTGATCGACTTCTTGCTGCGCTGCACCTTCGGCGGCGTGCCCTCGGCGACCACCTGGCCGCCGTGCTCGCCGGCGCCCGGGCCCATGTCGACGAGCCAGTCGGCGGTGCGCATCATCTGCTCGTCGTGCTCCACCACGACGACGGTGTTGCCGAGGTTGCGGAGCCGTTCGAGCGTGCCGATCAGGCGGTCGTTGTCGCGCTGGTGCAGGCCGATCGACGGCTCGTCGAGGATGTAGAGCACGCCGACGAGCTGCGAGCCGATCTGCGTCGCGAGCCGCAGCCGCTGCGCCTCGCCGCCCGAGAGCGTCGCCGACGCGCGGTCGAGGTTCAGGTAGCCGACGCCGACGTCGTCGAGGAACGTGAGCCGCTCGCGGATCTCCTTGACGATGCGCGCTCCGATCAGCTGCTCGGTCTCGCTCAGCCCGAGCACGTCGACGAACTCGAGCGCGCGCGTGATCGACAGCTTCGTGAACTCGTGGATGTTCTTGCCGCCGACCGTGACCGCGAGCACCTCCGGCTTCAGCCGCGCGCCCTTGCAGACCGGGCACGGCCGGAACGACATGTACTCCTCGATCCGCTCCCGCTGCGTCGACGAGTCCGTCTCGCGGTAGCGCCGCTGGAGCGAGGCGACGATGCCCTCGAACGCGAGCATGTACGACCGCCGCCGCCCCATCCGGTTGCGGTACTGGACGTACACCTTGTCGCCGTCGGTGCCGTACAGGAAGCGGTTCTGCTCCTCCTCGGTCAGCTCGAGCCACGGCACGTCGGTGGGGATCTCGTAGCGGTCGGCGATCGCCTGGATCACCGACTCGTAGAAGCCCGAGCCGCCCACCGACCACGGCACGAGCGCGCCGTCGTCGATCGACAGCGACGGGTCGGGCACGAGCAGGTCGGGGTCGATCTCCTGCTGCGCGCCGAGGCCGGTGCAGCGCGGGCAGGCGCCGTGCGGCGCGTTGAACGAGAAGACGCGCGGCTGCAGCTCCGGCAGCGAGACGCCGTGCTCGGGGCACGCGAAGTTCTGGCTGTAGGTGGTCGACTCGCCGCTGCGAAAGCCGGCTTGCCGTCCTTCGCCATCCGGCATCTCGACGAGGTCGACGACCACGAGCCCGTCGGCGAGCGCGGCGGCCGTCTCGACGGACTGCGTCAGCCGCGTGCGCAGGTCCTCCTTCATCACGAGCCGGTCGACGACCACCTCGATCGTGTGCTTGAACTTCTTGTCGAGCGTCGGCGGCTCCTCGAGCAGGTGCTGCTCGCCGTCGACCTTGATGCGCGAGAAGCCCTCGCTGCGCAGCTCCTCGAACAGGTCGCGATACTCGCCCTTGCGGTCGCGCACGACCGGCGCGTTGACGGTGAAGCGCGAGCCCTCGGGCAGCGCCAGGATCTGCTCGACGATCGAGTCGATCGACTGGCCGGAGATCTCGCGCCCGCAGACCGGGCAGTGCGGCCGGCCGACGCGCGCGTAGAGCAGGCGCAGGTAGTCGTAGATCTCGGTGACGGTGCCGACGGTGGAGCGCGGGTTGCGCGACGTCGTCTTCTGGTCGATCGAGATCGCCGGGCTGAGCCCGTCGATCGAGTCGACGTCGGGCTTCTCCATCATCTGCAGGAACTGGCGCGCGTAGGCGCTCAGGCTCTCGACGTACCGGCGCTGTCCCTCGGCGTAGATCGTGTCGAAGGCCAGGCTCGACTTGCCCGACCCGGAGAGGCCGGTGATGCAGATGAGGGCGTTCCGCGGGAGCCGGACGGTGATGTCCTTGAGGTTGTGCTCCCGGGCGCCGTGGACGACCAGCTCGTCGGCTGCCATGGGAGGGCCATTGTAGCTCCCGAACGTACGTTCGTCCAGACGAGCCGGCGATTACGGGAACCGGCTGGACGTTGCCTGGGCGGGCACGTATCGTCGCTCGCCGTGCGAGCGGCCGATCGGATGACGCGGCGCGGCTTCGTCGGCGCGGCGGGCGCGGCGGTGGCCGGGCTGGTCGCGGCCCCGGCCCTGGGAGCCGTCCGCGCCCGGCCGTTCGGCAGCGGCGGCGCCGACACGACGAACGGCCTGCACAGCTTCGTCTCGGCGCCCGACCTGACGCCGCCGCTCGTCGACGTGGCGTCGCCGGCGAACGCAACCGCGCCCGGCTACGTCTTCGTCGCCCCCTTCTCGGGCCCCACGAGCACGCCCGGGGGCAGCAGCCACGGGCCGCTGATCCTCGACGACGGCGGCGAGCCGGTGTGGTTCCTGCCCGTGCAGGGCCGCACCGCGATGAACCTGCGCGTGCAGCGCTACCGCGGCCGGCCGGTGCTGACCTGGTACGAGGGCTACGTCTCGGCGCAGGGCAGCGGCTACGGCGGCGACTTCGTGATCGCCGACGACTCCTACCGCGAGCTCGCCCGCGTCAAGGCGGGCCACCGGCTGCAGGGCGACCTGCACGAGTTCGTGATCACCTCGCGCGGCACCGCCCTGATCGCGATCTTCAGCGAGGTCGGCGGCGACGCGAGCGCGATCGGCGGGCCGGCGGAGGCGCGCGTCGTCGAGGGGATCGTGCAGGAGATCGACATCGCGACGAAGCGGGTCGTGTTCGAGTGGCACAGCCTCGAGCACGTGCCCGTCGACGAGACCTGCCGCACGGATCTCGCCAACCAGCCGAACGTCGACTACTTCCACCTCAACTCGATCGGCGTCGACCTCGACGGCCAGCTGCTCGTCTCTGCGCGCCACACGAGCTGCGTCTACAAGGTCGACCGCCGCAGCGGCGCCGTGCTCTGGCGGCTCGGCGGGCGGAAGAGCGACTTCGCGATGGGGCCGGGCGCGACGTTCAACTTCCAGCACGACGCCCGCCGCCACGCCGACGGGACGATCACCGTGTTCGACAACGGCGCCTGGGGGCCGCAGGGCGTGGTCGAGAGGGCGTCGCGCGGCCTGCGGCTCGCCGTCGACGACAGGGCCCGCACCGCGACCGTGGTGGCCGAGTACCGGACGCCCGACCCGCGCCTGACGGTGGCGATGGGCGACGTGCAGACGCTGCCCGACGGCGGCGTCTTCATCGGCTGGGGCACCGCCGGCCCGTACTCGGAGCTCGGCCCGGAAGGCGACCTGCGCCTCGACGCGCGCTTCGCCGACGGCAGCATGACCTACCGCGCGTTCCGCTCCCCGTGGGTCGGGCGGCCGGCGACGGTGCCGTCGATCGTCGTCACCACCGACGAGAACGGCGTTCCGTCGACGGTGCACGTGAGCTGGAACGGCGCCACCGAGGTGCGGAGCTGGGAGCTGCGCACCGGGACGGCCCCGAGCCGACTGCGGGCCGTGGCGACCGTGCCGCGCGCCGGCTTCGAGACGGCGATCCCGCTGCCCGCGCCGACGCCGTACCTCGCGGTGGCCGCCCTCGACGCCGCCGGCCGCCGCCTGGCGGTGACGAAACCCGCGCACCTGGGCTGAGTTTCTCCCGACGGGGGAACACCTCCGGCGGTGATGTCAACCGCCCGCCGCGCCGCAGTGACGACCCTCGTCGCCATCGGCATCGTCGTCGCCGCCCTCGCCCTGTGGAAGCTGCGGCTCGTGCTGGCGCTGCTGTTCGCGGCGGCGATCATCGCGGCCGCGATGCGCCCCGGGATCGAGGCGCTCGCCCGTCATCGCCTGCCGCGCCCGGCAGGGCTCGCGATCCACTACCTCGTGCTGGTCGGGCTGATCGCCTTCGGGCTGTCGTTCGCGGTCCCTCGCGCCGTCGACCAGGTGGACCACGCGCTCAGCCCGTCCGGCAAGGCGCAGATCGCGCACGCCGCGAAGACGTCGACGGGCGTGAAGCACGAGGTGCTGGTCGCGCTGCGGAAGCGGCTGTCGAACCTCCCGAGCGGCAGCAAGCTGGTCACGCCCGCCGAGCAGATCGGGCGGAAGGCGTTCGAGGTGGTGATCGGGATCTTCTTCACGTTCGCGACCGCGGCCTACTGGATCTTCGAGCGCGACCGGGTGATCGACCTCGTCTGCTCGCTCCTGCCGCGACCCAGGCGCAAGCTCGTCCGCGACACGTGGCGGCTGATCGACCTGAAGCTCGGGGCGTTCGTGCGCGGCCAGCTGCTGCTGGTGCTGCTGGTCGGGACGGCGCTCTCGCTGCTCTTCTGGCTGGTCGGGGAGCCCTACTGGATCCTCGTCGGCTCGTTCGCCGGGCTCGTCGAGCTGGTGCCGGTGATCGGCCCGCTCGCCGCCGGCGTGCTCGCCGTGGCGGTGGGGCTCACCGCCTCGCTGCACGTGGCGGTCCTCGCGGCGGTGTGCGTCCTCGCGGTGCGCCTGTGCGAGGACTACCTGGTGATGCCGCGCGTGCTGGGCGAGAGCGTCGGCCTGTCGCCTCTGCTCGTGCTCGTCTCGGTGACGACGGTGGGGATCCTGTTCAGCGGCTGGGCGGTGCTGCTCGCCGTGCCGCTCGCCTCCGTGACGGCGACTCTGTTCGACGTGGTGCTGCGCGACAAGGACCCGGCCGAGGAGGAGGTGCCGACCGTCATCTTCCCGGCCAAAGAGGTGGAGAACTAGGCCGCGGCCGCGGCGAACGCCTCGTACGTCTCGTCGTCGAAGCAGACGAAGCGGACGAGCTCGAGCCCGTGCCCGGCCACCGCCGCGAGCGCGACCTGCGCCGCGAGCTCGACCGGGTAGCCGTAGACGCCGCAGGAGATCGCCGGGAACGCGACGCTGCGCGCTCCGAGCTCGCGCGCCACCTCGAGCGCGCGGCGGTGGCAGGAGGCGAGCAGCTCCGGCTCGCCGCGCCCGCCGCCCCGCCAGACCGGGCCGACGGTGTGGATCACCCAGCGCGCCTGCAGCCGGCCGCCGGTGGTGGCCTTCGCGTCGCCGGTGGCGCAGCCGCCCAGGCGGCGGCACTCCTCGCGGATCGCCGGGCCGCCGGAGCGGTGGATCGCGCCGTCGACACCGCCGCCGCCCAGCAGCGACTCGTTCGCCGCGTTGACGATCGCGTCGACGCGCTCCGCCGTGATGTCGCCGCGGACGACCTCGATCAAGCCTTGCGCCAGCGACCGAACACCAGGCCGCCGAGGGTGAAGCCGAGACCGAAGGTGCCGACGGCGAAGCCGCCGATGGCGAAACCCTTGCGCCAGGCGGAGAGGCGCTGCCAGCGGCCGAGCGCCTCCTGCTCCTCCGCGGTCAGCGGCTCGCCCCGCCGCTGCTTGCGCAGCGCGCCGCCCGCCCGGAGGCCGAGGTAGAGGTCGTCGAAGATCTCCGTCGACTGCTCGTCGGCCATGTGACTCACTGTATAGCCTGCTTCGCCGGTGCTCACGCGCATCCTGCATGTTTCCGATCTCCATGTTGGCGCGCGTGGCGACGCCGAGATGGAGCGCGCGCTCGTCGCGCTGGTCGAGCGGACGGCCCCGGAGCTCGTCGTCGCGACCGGCGATCTCACGCATCGCGGGCGCCGTGCGCAGCACGAGCTGGCGGCCGGGTTCCTGCGCCGGCTCGGGCCGCCGGTGCTCGCGGTGCCCGGCAACCACGACATCCCGGTGACGTTCCCGGCCCGCCTGACCTCGCCGTGGCGCGAGTTCGAGCGGCTGTGGCAGACGGCCGAGCCGGTGCACGCGTCGGAGGGGCTGCACGTGGTGGGCGTGAACTCGGTGCGGCCGTGGCGGCACCAGTCGGGCGCCGTCGGCGACGCGCAGCTGGACCGCGTCGCCGAAAGGCTGGCGCGCGCCGCGCCCGGCGCGCTGCGCGTGGTGGCGCTGCACCACCAGCTCGTCGGGGCGCCCTGGCGCACGCGCAAGCGGCCGGTCGCCGACCGCACGCGTGTGCTGGGCCGGCTCGTCGACTCCGGCGCCGAGCTGATCGTGGGCGGGCACATCCACCAGGGGGCGGTGAGCGAGCGGCGCGAGTTCGAGGTGATCGCCGGCGACGCCCCCGGCGTCGTCGTCTCGATCGCCCCCGGCCTCGGCCAGCCGCGCCCGAAGCGGCGCGGCGAGGCGCGCGGCGTCGTCGTCTACACGGCGACCGAGGAGCGGCTGCGCGTCGACACGTACGTCTGGCGCGACGGCGACTGGGCGTTCACGGCCACGCGGACGTTCCCGCGCGGGCGTGCGCCGCTGGCCGCGTTCGACTAGAGGCCGGGTGAGCATGACGCCGGGCGGCACAAGGCTTCATGCCGACTCGGCGTCTACAGGCCGACGCGGCGGCGGCCGGCGCCGCCGAGCGCCCCGACGAGCACTGCCGCGATGATCACCGCGAGGATGAAGCCGAGCAGGCCGCCGATCAGCAGCCCCGCGACGAGCGACGCGGCCAGGCCGATCGCGATCGTCATCCAGATCGGCATCGGGTCGCGCCCCGGATGCACGAGCCGGCCGAGCCCGCCCACGATCAGCCCCACGATGATCAAGCCGATGATGCGTCCGATCATGGGTGCGTCTCTTCGCCGCCGCCGCGGCGGTTCCTACCCCTCGCGCTGCTCGACGAGCGCGCGCTTGGCGGCGAGCTCGTCGTCGTCGATCAATCCGGCGCGGTGCAGCTCGTTCAGCATCGCCAGGTGGCGCGCCTTCTCGGTCTGCTGGCGCGACGGCGCAATCGCGTCCGGGTCGACGCCGAGCTTCTTCAGCCGCTCGCGCTGCTGCTCGACGCCGAGGCCGCGCTCGGGGAAGCGCAGCGCCTCCGGGCCGAAGATCGGCCGGTGCTGCACGAAGTGCCGGTAGGCGGCCACGAGCAGGATCGCGATCCCGAACGAGAGGAACGAGATCACGTAGCCGTTGTCGGCGGAGATCGTGTTGCCGATCACCGCGCCGACGATCGAGCCGACGAGGCCGATGGAAAGCGTCAGCCAGATCGGCATCGGGTCCGGCCCGGGAATCGCCAGCCGGGCCAGCGCGCCGGTCAGGAAGCCGGAGACGACGATCGCGACGACGATGCCGACCGTCACGCCGCCGTCTCCGCGAGCGCTTCCAGGTCGCGCCGGAGCTCCTTCAGCTCGTCGCGCAGCTTCGCGGCGTACTCGAACCGCAACTCCTCGGCGGCCTGGAACATCTCCTCCTCGAGCGTGATCGCGAGCTTCTCCAGCTCCTCGCGCGACATGCCCTCGACCTTGTCGCCACGCCGGCGCCGCGACGAGGGCACGTGCGGCGACTCGAGCGCGAGGAACTCGGCGATGTCGGAGACGCCCTTGCGGATCTGCTCGGGGACGATGCCGTTCTCCTCGTTGTAGGCGATCTGGACGGCGCGGCGGCGGTTCGTCTCGTCGAGCGCGCCCTTGATCGCCTCGGTCTGCTTGTCCGCGTACATGATCACCTTGCCGTGCACGTGGCGGGCGGCGCGGCCGATCGTCTGCACGAGCGCGGTGCGGCCGCGCAGGAAGCCTTCCTTGTCGGCGTCGAGGATCGCCACGAGCGACACCTCGGGCAGGTCGAGGCCTTCGCGCAGCAGGTTGACGCCGACGAGCACGTCGTACTCGCCGAGGCGCAGCTCGCGGATGATCTGGATCCGCTCGAGCGTGTCGACCTCGCTGTGCAGGTAGCGCGTCTTGACTCCGGCCTCGAGCAGGTAGTCGGTCAGGTCCTCCGCCATCTTCTTCGTCAGCGTGGTGACGAGGACGCGCTCGCCGATCTCCTCGCGGCGGCGGATCTCGTTCAGCAGGTCGTCGATCTGGTTCCTGGTGGCACGCAGCTCGACCTCGGGGTCGACGATGCCGGTGGGGCGGATCAGCTGCTCGGCGATGCGCGTCGACTGGCGCAGCTCCCACGCGCCGGGCGTCGCCGACACGAACACCATCTGCGGCACCTTGCCGAGGAACTCGTCGAAGCGCAGCGGCCGGTTGTCGAGCGCCGAAGGCAGGCGGAAGCCGTAGTCGACGAGCGTCTGCTTGCGCGAGCGGTCGCCCTCGTACATGCCGCCGATCTGCGGGATCGTCTGGTGCGACTCGTCGACGAAGACGACGAAGTCCTCCGGGAAGTAGTCGAGCAGCGTGAACGGGTGGGTGCCCGGGGCGCGGCCCTCGAGGATGCGCGAGTAGTTCTCGATCCCGTTGCAGAAGCCGAGCTCCTGCAGCATCTCCAGGTCGTACTCGGTGCGCTGGCGGATGCGGTGGGCCTCCAGCATCCGCCCCTCCGTCTCGAAGCCGCGCACCTGCGCGTCGAGCTCGGCGCGGATGTCGGCGACGGCGCGTTCGACGGTGGGTTGCGAGGTGACGTACTCGGTGGCGGGCCAGATCGAGAGGTTGTCGAGCTTCGCGTAGACCTCGCCGGTCAGAGGGTCGAAGTGGGTGATCTGCTCCACGGTGTCTCCGAAGAACGAGACTCGATACGCCGTTTCGGCGTTCGCCGGCTGCACCTCCAGGATGTCGCCCTTGACGCGGAAGCGGCCGCGGCCGAGCACCGCGTCGTTGCGGACGTACTGCGACTCGATCAGCTTCCGCAGCACGCGGTCGCGATCGATGTCGAGGCCGACCTCCAGGTAGAGCATCCGCTCGCGCCACTCCTCCGGCGAGCCGAGGCCGTAGATGCAGGACACGGAGGCGACGACGACGACGTCGCGGCGCGTGAAGAGCGCGGAGGTGGCGGCGAGCCGCAGCCGCGAGATGTCGTCGTTCCGGGACGAGTCCTTCTCGATGTAGAGGTCGGCCTGCGGGACGTACGCCTCGGGCTGGTAGTAGTCGTAGTACGAGACGAAATACTCGACCGCATTGGTCGGGAAGAACTCCCGGAACTCGTTGCACAGCTGCGCGGCCAGCGTCTTGTTGTGCGCGATCACGAGCGCGGGCTTCTGCACCTGCTCGATGATCCAGGCCATCGTGGCGGTCTTGCCGGTGCCGGTGGCGCCGAGCATGGTCTGGTAGCGCTCGCCCGCGCGCAGGCCGGCGGAGATCGTCTCGATCGCTGTGGGCTGGTCGCCGAGCGGCGAGTAGAGCCCGGATGTTTGCAGTGGCGGCACGTCGAAACAGGGTACTCCGATGACTTCGGACGCGACCGGCGCGAGCCCGCCCTATTCCGCGTACGCGGCGATCATGGGCGTCTTCGTGGGCGGCATCGCGGCGGCCGGCGCGCTGGCGCATCTGCTGGGGCGCGTTCCGCGCGAGGAGACGGCGCTCGACCTGGTCGTGCTGGGCGCGGCGACGTTCAAGGCGTCGCGGACGATCGCGCGCGACGAGGTGGCGAGCTTCGTCCGCGACCCGTTCGTCGCCGGGCAGGCGCACGAGGGCGGCGAGGAGCCGGTGCCGAGCGGCGATCTCCGGCAGGCGGTCGGCGAGCTGGTCACGTGCTCGCGCTGTGTCGGCACGTGGGTGGCCGCGGGTCTCGGCGCGACCCGGATCCTGGCGCCGCGCTTCGGCCGCCTGCTGACGTGGACGCTGGCGACGGCGGGCGTCAACGACGTCGTGCAGGCGGGCTTCGCCGCCCTGACGAACAAGGCGAACGAGCTGGAAGCGCGGGCAGAGTGACCGTCCGCGCCGGCCATGGCCGACGGGCAGACGGAACGGCAACCGAACCGTGCCCCGGTGCGCGCTCGGTTTTCCACCGAACCGTCACAAAAGCGTGACCCTGCGCCGCAATCGCTGTGCCGGGCCGAAAACCGGGGTCAGACCCGGGGCTGACCCCGGTTTTCGGCC
>DASVDV010000022.1:0-47141 GCA_036380895.1 Gaiellaceae bacterium
CAGGGCATCGTCGCCCGCTTCGGCGAGGCGGAGAGCGCCCTGCTGCAGCCGCTCTCCGATGCGATCGCGACGGCGCGCGAGGCCGGCGCGCTCGTCGTCTACGTCCGCGTCGCGTTCCGCGCCGGCGCGCCGGAGTCCAGCGTGCGGAACCGCAGCTTCGCCGCGCTGGCCGGCCGCGACGACCTGCAGGACGGCGACGAGGGCACGCAGGTCCACCCGGCCGTCGCCCCCGGGGCGGCCGATCCCGTCGTGGTGAAGAAGCGCGTCTCGGCCTTCACCGGCAGCGACCTCGAGGTGCTGCTCCGCAGCCGCGAGATCGACACGCTGATCCTCACCGGCATCGCGACGAGCGGCGTCGTCCTCTCCACCCTGCGCGAGGCGGCCGACCGCGACTACCGGCTCGCGGTGCTCTCCGACTGCTGCCTCGACGCCGACGCCGAGGTGCACCGGGTGCTGACGGAGAAGGTGTTCCCGCGGCAGGCGGACGTGCTGACCGCCGCCGAGCTGCGCGGCCGGCTTTCGTAGACTCGCCGGGTCATACGTCCCACGTCAGGGGAGGGACCCATGAGGAAGGTCGTCTGGCCGGCGCTCGTGCTGGTCGCGGCAGGCTGCGTCGCCGCGGCGGCGCTCGCGAAGGGGAAGCCGCCCGAGTCGCCGGCGCACCACGGGCGGGCGCTCGACCACGTGTTCGTGATCATGCTCGAGAACCACTCGCAGTCGAGCGTGATCGACGACCCGAACGCGCCGTACATCACGAGCCTCGCGCACACCTACGCCGAGGCGTCGAACTACTACGGCGTCACGCACCCGAGCGAGCCGAACTACGTCGCCGCCATCTCGGGCTCCAACTGGGGCCTGAACGCCGACAACCCGAACTACGAGTACGACCACGAGAACGTCGTCGACCAGCTGGAGTCGGCGCATCTCACCTGGGCGGCGTACATGGAGTCGATGCCGTCCGTCGGCGACGCCACCGACCAGCAGTATCCGGCGGACGCCGCGCTCTACGTGAACAAGCACAACCCGTTCGTGCTCTTCACCGACATCAAGTCGAACGCGGCACGGCTGCAGCACGTGAAGCCGTACGCCCAGTTCGCCGACGACATGGCGTCGAAGGACGTGCCGAGCTTCGTCTGGATCAGCCCGAACCAGTGCCACGACATGCACGGCGGCGTCAAGACGCAGGTGGCGCCCGACGGCAGCGACGGCACGCCGTGCCCGTACGGGTCGACGAAGGACGACCCGAACGACGCGGCCCTGAAGCAGAAGGCCGACGCGTTCGTGAAGGGCGCCGTCACCACGATCATGTCCTCGCCGGTCTGGAAGACGAGCCGCTCGGCGATCTTCGTCGTCACCGACGAGAACGACTTCACCGGCGACAAGACGACCGACGGCTGGGAGTCGGCCGACGGCTGCTGCGACTCGCCCTACCTGCCGCAGGGGACGCAGTTCCTCGGCTCGAACGGCCAGCCCGACGGCACCGTCTGGCAGGGCGGCGTCTACGGCGGCGGCAAGATCCCGGCGATCGTCGTCACGAGCGACGGCAAGCGCGGGTACGTCTCCGACACGCCGTACAACCACTACTCCCTGCTCGCCACCGTCGAGTGGAACTGGGATCTCGGCTACCTCGGCAACGCCTCGGACTCGAACCAGGTGAAGCCGATGACCGAGTTCTTCGGCAGGTAGCCGCGGGCCTCGAGCGTCCCGGCAAGTAACAAAGTGTTACTTGCCGGGACGCCTCGGCTACGCTCAGAAGCGGATGCGGATCTGCCTGGTGACGCCGTTCGCGTGGTCGCAGCCGCACGACGTGAACGAGCACGTCGCCGGGGTCGCGGGCGGCCTCCGCGCGCTCGGGCACGAGGTGACGGTGCTGGCGCCCTCGACCCGCGCGGGCGAGCTGCGGGAGGGCCGCCGCGCCCTCAACGCGGGCACGCAGGCCGACGTGATCGCGGTGGGGCCGGCGATCCCGGTCTCGCGCCGCTCCCAGCTGGGCGTGCCGGTGGGGGTTCGCGCCGCCCTCTCGCTGGCGCTCGCGCAGGGCGCCTACGACGTCGTCCACGGCTTCGAGCCGGGCCTGCCGTCGCTCTCCTACCTGGCGCTGCGCGACGCGGGCGCGCTGGCCGTCGCCACCTTCTCGTCGCCGAACCGGCTCGGCTACCCGCCCGCGCGGACGCAGCGCGAGCGCCTGCTGGGACGGATCGACGCGCTGCTCGCGCTCTCGGAGCGGACGCGGGAGGCGGCCGAGGAGCGCTTCCCCGGCGACTACCGCGTGCTCTCCCCCGGCGTCGACACGACGCTCTTCTCGCCCGCGGCGAAGCGGCGCACGATCGTCGTCGAGCTGCGCCCGAACGAGCGCGCGGTCGCCCGCGGGGTGCTGCACGCGCTGCGCGAGCTCGACGGCTGGGAGGCGGTGCTGCTGCGGACGCGCCCGCTGATCGCCCGGCCGGCGATCCCTCGCGACCTGGTCGGCCGCGTGCACGTGCGCACCGCCCGCGACGGCGCCTCGCGCGCGCCGCTGCTGGCGGAGGCCGCGGTCTTCGTCCCCGGCCTGGAAGGGCTCGCCCGCGTGCGGCTCGAGGCGATGGCGGCCGGCTGCGCCGTCGCGGCGCCTCCCGGGGTCGAGGACCAGCCGGAGCTGGCGGCCGCCGCGGTCGCGCGGCTCGCCGAGGACGAGGCGCTGCGCGGGCGCGAGGGCGCCGCGGCGCGCGCCGAGGCCGAGCGGCAGGACTTCACCGCAGTCGCCCGCGAGCTCGACGGCGTCTACTCGGCGCTCGGCCGGCGCCGCCGCCGGCGCCCCGCCGCCGACCCGCTCGGCGAGCGGCCGTGGATCGTCGCCGACCTGCACATGCACACCTCCTGGTCGCACGACTGCTCGACGTCCGCCGACGAGCTCGTCGACCACGCCGAGGCGGAGGGGCTGGGGGCGATAGCGGTCACCGACCACAACGTCTTCGGCGGCGCGCTCGAGGCCGCCGACTACGCGCGCGACCGCGACCTGATCGTCATCCCCGGCGAGGAGGTGAAGACCGACAACCAGGGCGAGGTGATCGGCCTGTTCCTGGAGCAGGAGATCCCGCGCGGCATGAGCTTCGCCGACACGGTCGCCGCGATCCGCGACCAGGGTGGGCTCGTGTACGTCCCCCACCCCTTCGACCGACTGCACGCGATCCCCGACCCGCGCACGTTGCACCGGCACCTGGCCGACATCGACGTGCTCGAGGTGTACAACGCCCGGCTTCTGCTGGAGGGCTTCAACGACGAGGCGCTGCGCTTCGCGCGGAAATACGGCCTGACGATGGGCGCCGGCTCCGACGCGCACGTGCTGCAGGGGGTCGGCACGGGTGCGCTGCGGATGCGCGCCTTCGACGGGCCCGAGGAGTTCCTCATCTCGCTGCGCAGCGCCGAGGTGCTGCGACGCCCGAAGAGCCTGGCGTACCTCCAGTCGCTCAAGTGGGTGGCGCAGGTCAAGGAGAGGGTCCGCTAGCGACGAAAGGACCCCCTGCCGCGTGGCTACCGCCGTGACGACAGACGAGATCTACGAGCGTTATCTGCGGAAGGCGATCGACGAGGTCAATCGCCTCTCGCACGACATCGCGCACGCCGCCGACGGAGCGCCGACGGCGCTCCCGACGGGCCATCCGCTCGCCTCGATCTTCCTGCTCAAGTACGGCCCGCAGGCCCAGGAGCTGCAGGAGGGCGTCGCCTTCCACGGCCGCGCCGGCGCCGCGCTGATCAAGTCGATGCAGCGGCTGCGGATCGACCCGCTCGAGGTGTACGGCACGAACTGCGTGAAGTTCGCCGGCTGCGACCTCGCTCTCGCCCGCGACTGGCTGGCGCGGGAGCTGCGGATCGTCCAGCCACGCCTCGTGGTGGTGATGGGCGACGACGCGCTCGAGTTCCTGAACAGCATGCGCTTCCCCCTGTCGGAGGCCGTCGCGGATAAGGTGGGCGAGCTGCAGCGCTTCACCCCGACGATCGAGGCGCTCCCGGTTCCCGACATCGACCGCAGCCTCGACGAGCAATCGGCCAAGAGAGCATTCTGGGACGCCTTCCACCACCTCGGCGACTGGTGGACCGCCCACCCGCCGTATTGAGGACGATCGCCGGCGCGGCCCTGCTTGTCGGGCTGATCGTCTATTTCGAGGTCTCGTTCTACCTCTGGGACGCGAGCCTGTGGTGGGACGTGGCCTGGATCGCGGTCGTGCTGATGCCGGCGGTGTTCGGGCTGGTGCTGTGCGCGTTGCCCCTGCGGCAGGCACGCTGGCTGCTGCCCGTCGGCGCCGCGGTCGCCGTCCTCGCGGGCGTGCTGACCGCCGTCCACGCCGACATCTCCGCCAACTTCGCCCGCCTGGTGGCGACGACGCTGCTCGGCTGGTGGTTCCTCGGCTACTTCGAGACGGTGGCCTGGGTGGTGCTCGTCGCCTGCATCATCCCGTGGGTCGACGCCTACTCGGTGTGGCGCGGCCCCACGCGCACGATCGTGGCGCACCACGAGCACGTCTTCAGCGCCCTCTCCTTCGCGTTCCCGGTGCCGGGCGAGCATGCGGCGGCGAACCTGGGCGTGCCCGACCTGCTCTTCTTCGCGCTCTTCCTCGCGGCTGCCGCCCGCTTCCGGCTGCGCGTGCCCGGCACCTGGGTGGCGATGGTGGCGCTCCTCGGCGCGACGATCGCGATCACGGTCTGGCTCGACCTGAGCGGCCTGCCGGCGCTGCCGGCGATCTCGCTCGGCTTCCTGCTGCCGAACGCGGACCTGCTGCTGCGGCGGCTACGAGGGCAGCCCGGGCTCCGTGACGGCCCGGACGTACCGGTCGGCCGACCGCCGCACGACGGTTGAGCCCTCGCGCTCGATCACGCGGCCCCACCAGGCGCCGTGGATCGTGTCGAACTCGTACGGCTCGAGCGCCTCGGCGATCCGCCGCACGCGCGAGACGGGCAGCGGGATCAGGTTCGGGTACGAGTACATGAACGAGACGTAGCGGCGGTCGGGGATCACCTGCACCACGTCGCCCGCGAGCAGCGCGCGCCGTTCGGCCCAGTGCAGCACCTGGGCGCCCTCGTAGTGGCCGCCGCAGCGGATCAGCGTGAGCCCGCCGCCGAGCGGCAGCGTCTCGCCCTCCCAGAAGCGCACGGACGGATCGGGCCGCATCACCCACTTGCGCTCGGCCTCGTGCAGATGGATCGGGCAGCCGAACGCGTGCGCCCACTCGACCATCGCCGTGTAGTAGTGCGGGTGCGAGATGGCGATCGCCTGCAGGCCGCCCTCGTCGGAGATGCGCGTCGCGAGCTCGTCGTCGAAGTACGCGATGCAGTCCCAGAGGATGTTCCCGGCGGCGCTCTTGACGAACAGCGCCCGCTGGCCGATCGCGAAGTCGGGCGTGCAGCCGACGCCGAGGATGCCGTGGTCGTCGCGCACGTCGGCGCGGTGCGACGCGAGCAGCTCCTCCCAGCGCAGCCACACCTGCCCCTCGTCGTGGGGGATGTACTGGCGCGGGTCCTCGCAGATCGGGCAGGCGCCGGGCGGCTCCTCGCTCGGCGGGTACTGCGTCCCGCACGCCTTGCAGACCCAGGTCGGCACCTCTCGAGCCTAGCCGCGCCTCGGAATCCGACGTTCGCCCCGCCGCCGACCGCCGCCGTCAGCCGTCCGGGTCGCGCTCCAGCAGCGCGACGCACTCGACGTGCGGCGTGTGCGGGAACATGTCGACGGGCCGGGCGCGCACGAGCCGGTAGCCCCACGTGTCGGAGAGCCGCTTCAGGTCGCCGGCGAGCGTAGTCGGATTGCACGAGACGTAGACGAGGCGCGGCGCGGCGATCTCCCCCAGCCGCTTCAGCGCCTTGCCGGCGAGGCCGGCGCGCGGCGGGTCGACGACGACCACATCGGGATCCCCGGCCCGGTCGCGCAGCTCGCGCAGCACCTCGCCGACGTTGCCGGCGAAGAAGGCGGCGTTGCCGATCGCGTTCAGCTCGGCGTTCTCGATGGCGCAGGCGACCGACTCCTCGCTGATCTCGATCCCCCACACCGTCAGCGCGTCCGCCGCCATCGAGAGGCCGATCGTGCCGATGCCGCAGTAGAGGTCGTAGACGGTCTCGCCGCCGCCGAGCGCCGCGTACTCGCGCGCGATCGCGTACAGCCGGCCGGCCATCTCGGTGTTCGTCTGCAGGAACGCGTTCGGCCGGACCCTGAACCGCAGGCCGCCGATCTCCTCCTCGATCGCGTCCTCGCCCCAGAGCAGCTCGGTGGGCAGGTTCGTCACCTCGGCGACCCCGCGGTTCACCGACCAGTGGATCGAGCGCACCTCGGGGATCTCGCGCAGCACCTCGATCAACCGCTCGCGGTCGAACCGCTCGCCGCGCGCCGTCACGAGCTGCACGAGCGCCTGGCCCGTCGCCCGCCCCTCGCGCACGACGAGATGCCGGAGGTAGCCCTCCTGCGTGGCCTGGTCGTACGCCTGCAGCCGCTCCTCGCGCGCCCACTCCGTGATGCGGTTGCGGATGCGGTTGCCGGCATCGGACGTGAGCCAGCACTTCTCGATCTCCAGCACCTCGTCCCAGCGCCCCGCCTTGTGCAGCCCGAGCGCCGGCCCGTCGGCGAGCTGCGCGAACGAGTACTCCATCTTGTTGCGGTAGCCGAAGGCCTCGGCGGCGGGCAGGATCGGCTCGAGGGGGGGCTCGGCGAGACCGGCGAGCCGCTGCAGCGAGTCGCGCACCCACTGTTCCTTCGCCCGCACCTGCGCGTCGTAGGCGAGGTCCTGGAAGCGGCAGCCGCCGCAGGCCGGATAGTGCGCGCACGGCGCGTCGACCCGGTGCGGGCCGGCGTGCAGCACCTCCGTCGCGAGCGCCTCGGCGTGCCGCCGCTGCACCTTCGTCACGCGCGCGCGGACGGTGTCGCCCGGCAGCCCGCGCCGCACGAAGACGACGAACCCGTCGAGCCGCGCGACGCCGTTCCCGCCGTAGGCCAGCGAGTCGATCGTCAGCTCCAGCTCCTGGTCGCGCTCGACCGGGGCTGGCATGACTACTGGAGCACGGAGACGTAGACCTTGCGGTCGCGCGGCCCGTCGAACTCGCAGAAGAAGAGGCCCTGGTAGGTGCCGAGGGCGAGCCCGCCCTCGCGCAGCGGGATCAGCACCTGCGGGCTCGAGGCCAGCGACGCGCGCGCGTGCGAGGGCGCGTTCGGCCCGTCCTCGTCGTTGTGCTTCCACTCCCAGTCGTCGCCGACGACGCGCCCGAACGCCCGCTCGAGATCGTCGACGAGCTCGGGGTCGATCCGCTCGTTGATCGCGATTCCGGCCGTGGTGTGCGGCACGTAGACGAGCGCCGCGCTGCCGTCGGCGCCGTCGAGCGCCTCTCGTACCTGCTCGGTGATCTCGATCAGCTGGGTTCGCCGCTCGGTCTTCAGCTTCAGCTCGCGCACGGGGCCGTATCCTAGTGCGGCGTGTCAAGCCCGCCGCCGACCACCCGCGAGATCGACGCCGTGCGCGACCGCGCCGACCGGTTCGTGGCCGAGCTGGACGAGGAGTACTACCTCCACTACGCGGGCCACAAGGAGACGCTCGACCTCAGGCCGATCTACGAGCGCTACGCCGAGCTGACCGAGGTCGATACGGCGCGCGCGCTCGAGGGCGGGCCGACGGAGCTGTGGCGGTTCGCCTGCGAGGGCTTCCTCGGCGGCCTCACGCGCAGCCATGCGGAGCGGATCGCCGCCGCCGAGGCGGGCCTGGAGGCGCGGGTGGACGGGGAGACGACCCCCTACCGGATGCTGCGCGTGCGGCTCGCGAACGAGCCGGAGCGCGACCGGCGCGAGCGCCTGGAGGTGGAGCGCATCCGGCTTCTCGACGAGCAGCTGAACCCGCTGCACCTGGAGGCGGCGGAGATCGACCGCGAGGCGGTCACGCGCCTCGGCGCGCCGAACCTCTACGAGCTCTACGGCCGCTTCGGCTTCCGCCTCGACTCGCTGGCGGACGAGTGCCGCGAGCTGCTCGACGAGACCGAACGCCTGTGGGAGCGCGAGGGCGACCGCTTCGTCCGCGAGCGGCTGGGGCTCGGACTCGACGAGCTGCGCCCGTGGGACATGGCGCGACTCTTCCGCGCGCCGCAGCTCGACCAGCTCTATCCGTCCGACCGGATGCTGCCGGCGCTGACGGCGACGCTGGCCGATCTCGGCGTCGACCTGCACGGCCAGGAGAACGTGCACCTCGACGTGGAGCAGCGGCCGAACAAGTCGCCGAGGGCGTTCTGCGCGCCGATCGAGGTGCCGGAGCGGGTGATGCTCGTGATCCAGCCGACGGGCGGCAAGGACGACTGGGAGGCGCTCTTCCACGAGGCGGGGCACGCGGAGCACTACGCGCACACGAGCGCCGACCTGCCGGTGGAGGCGCGGCGGCTCGGCGACAACGCCGTCACCGAGGGCTGGGCGGCGCTGATGGAGAACCTGGTCACCGAGCCGGCCTGGCTGAGCCGCCGCCTCGACGTGCCGCGGCCGGAGGAGCTCGCGCGCGACGGGGCGATCACGAACCTCTTCTTCGCGCGCCGCTACTCGGCGAAGCTGCTGTACGAGATCGAGTTCTTCCAGTCGACCGACGTCGCGTCGATGCGGCCGCGCTACGCCGAGATCCTCGGCGACGCGCTGAAGATGCCGGTGCACCCGGAGAGCTACCTCGACGACATCGACGGCGGCTTCTACGTGATCAGCTACCTGCGCTCGTGGGCGTTCGAGGCGCAACTGCGCGACTTCCTGCGCAGCGAGTTCGGCAACGCCTGGTTCGCGCGGCGGGAGGCGGGCGAGCTCCTGCGCGAGCTCTGGTCGCTCGGGCAGGGCCCGACGGCCGACGAGCTGCTGCGCGATGTGACGGGCGCGAGACTCGAGATGGCTTCGGTCGCGGAGCGCGTCGCCGAGGGTCTTCGCGGCTGATTCTCCCCCGACGTGTGACGCCTCGACGGCGCGGGAATGCGACCCCCGTGTCGCGCGTTGTGGCGGGTATGCGTACGTTGACCGACATCAGGCACGAGATCGATCGGCTCTCCGACCGGCGTTCGCAGGTGATGCGGGCGCTGGCCCAGGGACACGACTCGACGCTCACGACGGAGCATCTCGAGCTCGAGGAGCGGATCGCGCAGCTGTGGGAAGAGCAGCGCGCCGCCCGGGCCACGCTCCGCAATGGCGATCGCGACGTGATCATCCAGCGGGCCCGGCAGGAAGAGCGGCTCTCCCGGGCAGCCTAGGCCGCCCACCGGCGCGAGCGTTGGCGACCCGCGAGAGCGGGCGCCCGCGCGCGCCGACGCGCGGCTACACTCGCCCCGCGGGGCGTTAGCTCAGCTGGGAGAGCGTCGGCTTTGCAAGCCGAAGGTCACCGGTTCGATCCCGGTACGCTCCATCGGCGGTCGCGGAAGGGTGGCCCGGCGGCGGGGCCGTTTCCGTCGATCGCTCCCCCGAACGTGCGAGGAGATCGCGCCGTTCCGGGGACTCGACCCGAGCTTGTGACATGCCGATCCCTTTGCCGGAGCGAAAACCGCCGAACCTTGTGCGGCGGGAAGCTCCTCACTGCGGATCATGCTCTCGTTCGTTGCGGCCATCGCCACCGTCTCGGCGCTCGCGTCGGGCTCCCTCCCCGCGATCCAGATCGCGAAGCTCTGGCACGACCGCAACTCGGACGGGATCTCGCTCGTCTGGGTCGTCGGCGCGCTCACGAACTCGATCGTCTGGAACGTCTACGGCCTGCTGCTCGGGAACCTGACGCTGATCCTGCCGAACGCGCTCAGCCTGCTGATGAACGTGACGATGACCGGCGTCGTCTTCGCCGTGCGGCACCCGCGGTTCACGGGCAACGCGCGGAACGCGATCGCGCATCCGGTCGCGCACTTCGCGAAGGCCGTGGTCGACGACCCGGAGCTCGCGGCCGAGTTCGCCGCCCTCGTGTCCGAGCACGAGGCGGATCGCTTCGCCGCGGCCGAGACGCTCGTCCTGCCGCCGGGCGACGTGCGGCTCGGCTTCGCGTGAGCCGACCGATGATTCCCGTGCGCGGCCGCGGTCATTAGGGTCGACAACCGCGAGGAAGAGGAGGATCAGATGGCAGCCGGAGTCTCCACCACCCTGCACCTGAAGCGTGTCGGCCGGGTCTGCATCCCGACCGCCGACACCGACCGCGCGCTCGACTTCTACGTCGGCACGCTCGGCTTCGAGAAGATCGTCGACGTGCCGATGGGCCCGGACATGCGCTGGGTCGAGGTGCAAGTGCGCGGCGCCGAGACGACGATCGCGATCGCCCCGCCGCCGCCAGGCGTCCCGACCGGCGGCGCCCAGACCGGCATCGTCCTCGACACCACCGACATCGAGGCAGACCACGCCGCGCTGAAGGCGGCGGGCGTCGACGTCGACGAGGAGATCTCCCGCATGGGCGACCCCGTGCCGCCGATGTTCTGGGTGCGCGACCCGGAGGGGAACTCGCTGATCGTCGTCCAGCCGCTCGACCGGTAGCGGCGGCGCGGACGCGGTAGGCAGGCCCGGTGGCACGCCGCCGGGCCTGCCGCGGCACTCGACGGATCGCACCCTCGTGTAGACTCCACGTGGCAGTAGTCACAATCTGCCACAGGGGAGGTCGTACCATGGGCCAGCAGGTCGCGGACGTGCTCGCCGGCAAGGCGCACGCGGAGGTGCTGTCGATCGACGCCGACGCCACCGTCTACGAGGCGGTGGAGCAGATGGTCGCCGCCAACGTCGGCTCGCTGCTCGTCACCGGGCACGGCCGGATCGAGGGGATCGTCACGGAACGCGACTACCTGCGGCGCGTGACGCTCGAGGGCCGCACCGACCACGACACGACGGTGCGCGAGATCATGACGGCGCCGCTGATCGTGGTCGCGCCCGAGACGCCCGTCGAGGAGTGCATGGCGCTGATGACCGACCGCCGCATCCGGCACCTGCCGGTCGCCGACGGCGGCGAGGTGGTCGGCGTCATCTCGATCGGCGACGTCGTCAAGTTCCAGTCGAGGGAGCAGACCTTCCAGCTGCAGTACCTGCACGACTACATCTCCGCCCGTTAGAACCCAGACGTACAGACGTTCGTGATCGGTAGCGTGCAGCGGGTGACTCCGCTGCGCGTGGATCCGCCCGATCTCGGCCTCTGGCCGACCGCGAAAGGCCTCGCGGGGCTCTGGCGCGCCGAGAAACGGCTCGTGCTGACGGGCATCCTCTGCGCGTTCGGGTACAGCGCCCTGTCGCTCGCCATCCCGATCGTGGTGCGCCACGCGATCGACGACTCGATCGCGCCGCGCCACGGCCACCGGGCCGCGCTCTGGCCGTACCTCGTCGCCGTGGTCGGCCTCGCCGCCGTCCGCTTCGGCCTCAACTTCACCCGCCGCTACGCCACCTCGCGCACCGGCATCCGCATCGAGGCGCGCATGCGCGAGCTGCTCTACGGCGCCTACCTGCGCTACCCGCGCGCGTTCTACGACCGCCACGCCACCGGCCAGGTCGTCTCGCGCGCCACGAACGACCTCTACCCCATCCGCTACTTCATCGGCTGGGGGATGACGCAGGGCCTCCAGTCGCTGATGACGATCGCGGGGATCGCGGTCGTCCTCTTCCTCGTGAACGTGAAGCTGGCGGCGATCGCGCTCGTCGCGATGCCGTTCGTGTTCGTGGTCGCGTTCGGCTTCGCGCGGCGGGTGATGCCGATCTCGCGGCACGTGCAGCAGCTGAAGGCGGACGTGACGGAGGCGGCCGACGAGGCGGTCGTGGGCATCGAGATGGTGCAGGCGTTCGGCCGCGAGGACGACGTGCAGGCGCGCTTCGCAGGCAAGGCCGAGGCGGTGCGCGACGGGGTGCTGCGCCAGGCGCGCGTCGAGGCGGCGTTCCTGCCGGGGCTGCTCTTCCTGCCGACCGTGTCGATCGCCGCGGTCGTCCTGTTCGGCGGCCGCGACGTGATCGGCGGCGCGCTCACCTACGGCGAGTTCTTCCTCTTCTACCAGCTGCTCCTGCAGATGGTCTGGCCGCTGGAGGCGCTCGGCTGGATCCTCTCGCTCGCCCAGCGCGCGACCGCGTCGGCGTCGCGCAGCTTCGCCTGGCTGCAGGGGATCGAGGAGATCCCCGAGCCGGCGCGGCCGGTGTCGCTGCCCGAGGGGCCGCTCGACGTGCGCTTCGACGGCGTCCATTTCGCCTACGGGACGGGCGGCGAGGTGCTGTCGGGCGTCGACCTGCGCGTCGCTCCCGGCGAGGTGATCGCGGTCTGCGGGCCCACCGGCGTCGGCAAGACCAGCCTGCTCAACCTGCTGCCGCGCTTCTACGACCCGACCGCCGGGCGCGTCCTGCTCGGCGGCGTCGACGTGCGCGAGGTGCGACTCGCCGAGCTGCGCGACGCCGTCGCGGTCGTCACCCAGCGGCCGATCCTCTTCTCGATCCCGCTGCGCGACAACCTGCTCGCGGCTCGGCCCGACGCGCCCTGGGAGGAGGTGCTCGCCGCCTGCGAGGCGGCGGGCGTCGCCCACTTCGCCCCGGAGCTGCCCGAGGGCTACGACACGCTGATCGGCGAGCGCGGCGTCAACCTTTCCGGCGGCCAGCGCCAGCGCGTCGCGCTCGCCCGCGCGCTCGTCGCCGGCGCGCGCGTGGTCGTGCTCGACGACCCGATGTCGGCGGTCGACACGCAGACCGAGCGCCACCTGGTCGAGAACCTCCGCCCCGCGCTCGCCGGCCGCACGGTGCTGATCGCGACGCAGCGCCTTTCGACCGTCGAGGTCGCCGACCGCGCGGTCGTGCTCGACGACGGGCAGGTCGTCGAGTCGGGCACCGCCGGCGAGCTGCTCGACCGCGGCGGGGCGTTCGCAACCCTCTTCGGCGAGGAGGTCGTCGCTGCCTAGACGCAACCGCACCGGCCTGACCCGCCTCGCGCGGCACCTGCGCGGCCACCGCGTCCGCGTGACGCTGCTCGGCCTCGCCGGCCTCGGCATGGCCGCGGCGCCCGTGACGGCGCTGCTGATCGTGCAGGACGCGATCGACAACGGCATGCAGGCGCACGACCGCGGCCGCCTCGGCCGCGACGTCGCCCTCTACGTCTGCGTCAACGCGGCCGCCTGGGCGCTGCAGACGACGCTCGTGCGCGGCCTCGCGGGCGTCGGCCAGAGCCTCGTGCTCGGCCTCCGCCGCGAGCTGTTCGACCACCTGACGACGCTGTCGCTGCGCTACTTCTCGCAGCAGAAGGCCGGCTGGATCATCTCGCGCCTCACCTCCGACGTCGACGCGCTCTCGGACGTGCTCTCGCAGGGGCTGACGACGCTCGTCGTGAACACGCTGACGCTGCTCGCCGCCGTCGTCGGCCTGTTCGTGCTCGACTGGCGCCTGGGCGCGGTCGCGATGGTGATCCTGCCGCCCACGCTCGTCGCCACCCGCTGGTTCACGGTGCGCTCGCACACGGCGTTCCTGCGCGTGCGCGAGACGATCGCGACGATGACGGCGCAGATCGCCGAGTCGATCGCCGGCATGGCGATCGTGCAGGCGTTCAACCGCGAGCGCGCGTTCCTCGCCGAGTTCGACGCCGCCAACGACGCGAATCGCCGCACCAACACCTACGCGCAGTTCCTCAACTGCCTCTTCTTCCCCGGCATCGAGCTGCTCGGCTCGGTCGCGATGGCCGCCGTGCTGTGGGTGGGCGGCCGGCTGATCACGCACGACTCGCTGACGCTGGGCACCCTCGTCTCCAGCGTCTTCGTGCTCAACCTCGTCTTCCAGCCGCTGCAGGAGCTGTCCGACCTGTACGGCCAGCTGCAGTCGGCCGGCGCGGCGATGGAGAAGATCAGCCTCGTCCTCGACACCGAGCCCGAGCTCGCGGACGCGCCCGGCGCGCGGCCGGCGCCGCGGCTCGACGGCGACCTGCTGCTCGACCGCGTCACGTTCGCCTACGGGCGCGAGCCGGTGCTGCACGAGATCGAGATCCACGTGGCGCCCGGCGGCTGCCTGGCGATCGTCGGCGAGTCGGGCGGCGGCAAATCGACGACCGCGAAGCTCGTCGGGCGCTTCTACGACCCCGATCAGGGCGCGGTGCGGGTCGACGGGATCGACCTGCGCGAGCTCGAGCTGCGCTCCTACCGCCGGCAGCTCGGCGTGGTGCTGCAGGACCCGTTCCTCTTCTCCGGCACGATCGCCGACAACGTCCGCTTCGCGCGGCCCGAGGCGACGGACGAGGAGGTGGCCGAGGTGGCGGCGGCCGTCGGTGTCACGCGCATCGCGCGCCGCTTCCGCGAGGGGCTCGCGCACGAGGTGCGCGAGGGCGGCGCCGGGCTGTCGGCCGGCGAGCGGCAGCTGATCTCGATCGCGCGCGCCCTGCTCGCCGACCCGCGCATCCTGATCTTCGACGAGGCGACCTCGAACGTCGACCGCCCGAGCGAGCGGCTGATCGAGGCGGCGCTCGACCGGCTGCTCGCCGGTCGCACCTCGATCATCATCGCCCACCGGCTCGCCACCGTCCGGCGCGCCGACGAGATCCTCGTGCTCGAGCACGGTCGCGTCGTCCAGCGCGGCGGCTTCGACGATCTCCTGTCGGCCGACGGGCCGTTCCGCCGGCTGGCGCGCGAGCTGGAGGACGCTCAGCCGCAGGACGGCCGGCAGTCGCCGCCGCCGGTCATCGGCAGGCGCGACAGCAGGTCGGCCAGGGTCGTCAGCTCCTCCTCGGAGTAGCTGCTCGTGAACAGCTCGTCGACGTCGGCGAGATGGCCGCACGCCGCCGCGGCCAGCTTGTCCCGGCCGGCGTCGGTGATCTTGGCGTAGGAGACGCGCGCGTCCTTCGCGCACGACGCCTTCTCGACGAAGCCGCTCCGCTCCAGGCCGTCGAGCAGGCGCGTGATCCCCGACGCGGTCAGCAGGACGCTGGCCGCCAGGTCGACGCGCCGCATCATGCCGTTCTCGGCCTGCGAGAGCTTGAGCAGCACCTCGTAGTCGTTGAGCGTCAGCCCCTGGCCGCGCTGCAGGCGGCCCGACAGCTCGCGGGTGACGGCCGCGTGGGCGCGCAAAAAGAACACCCAGGCGGCTAGGCGATCGTGCTGGATCTGTGCCACAGACATTTGTGTACTCAAGGGTAGCGCCGATTCCGTCCCTCACAGCGTGGCGGAGATGGCCGCGCGATGCAAGCGGCCGTAGCCCACGACCGCCTTCGTCGGCCGGCTGCGCCGCATCACCGCGCCGCCGTCCGTGTTGCTCGCCACGCCCGTGTTGCCCTCGATCGTGCCGACGCGGCCGCCGCCGACCCGCTCGACGATGCCGACGTGATCGGGTGCGCCGCCGTCCCAGTCGAACAGCACGATGTCGCCCCTCGCCGGCGCGCGCGTGCGCCAGCAGCGGGTCTCGCGCAGCCAGGCCTCGAGCTGCGGCACCGACGCCACCCCGTGCGTGAACGAGCGGCCGCCGCCGAGGATCACCCCTGCCCCGACGGCGAAGCAGTACGAGACGAAGATCGCGCACCAGGGCTCGCCGTCGAGGCCGAACCAGCGCCCGAACATCGTGCGGTTCGAGCCCGGCGGCGACTCGTGGTAGCCCAGATGGCGCCGCGCCTCCGCCAGCGCGGCCAGGCCCGGCTCGAGCGTGCCCGGCGTCAGTGCGGCGACCACGCGTCCGGATCGGTCGTGAGCGCCTCGACGGAGTCGGGCAGTTCGCCGCGCGCCACGTGCGCCAGCGTCACGTGCTCGAGCACTGCGCGGAGGCTGGCGCGGACGGCGATCCAGACCTCTCGGAGGGGCGCCGCGGTGCCCTCGTAGCTGACGTCCTCGGGGCGCAGGCCGCGCACGTTGGCGATCGGGCCGTCGACGGCGCGGATCACCTGGGCGAGCGAGATCTCCGAGGCCGGCCGCGCCAGCCAGTAGCCGCCGTCGACGCCGCGGCGGCTGAGGACGATGCCGCCGTGGCGCAGGTCGAGCAGGATCGACTCGAGGAACTTGATCGGGATCTCCTGCGCCTGCGCGATCCGCTCGGCCTTGACGGGGCCGTCGCCGGCGGCCGCGAGCTCGGCCGCCGCCCGCACCGCGTAGTCCGCCTTGGCCGAGACGCGCACGGACGGATTCTGCCGACGCTCAGAAGCGGTCGACGAGGATGCGGATCTCGCACACCTCGCGGAAGCCGACCCGCGCCAGGATCGGGCGCGACATCGCGCCCGCCTGCGTGACCAGCACCGGCGTGCCGCGCTCGACGGCGTCGCGCCAGCGGGCCGCCACGAGCGCGCGGTAGAGGCCCCGCCCGCGCGCCGCCGGCAGCGTCGCGCCACCGAACAGGGACACCGCCGCCTGCCCGAACATCGCCGACGCCCGCGCCACCGGCTCGCCGTCCAGGTACGCCACGTACACCCGATTCGACGGGTCGCGCGCGGGAGGCGCCTCCTCCGGCTCCGGACCGCCGAACGCCGCCGCGGCGATCCGTTCCGCCGCGAGCCGCTCCTCCGGGCTCTCCGCCACGCGCACCTCGACGCCCTCCGGCGCCTCGAGCCGCGGCGGCTCGCGCAGCACCATCCCGACCGCCAGCGCATCCGGCTCGTCGTCGGCCAGCCCCAGACCGCGCAGGCGCTCGACGAGATCGCTCGGCGTCGCGTGCGAGCCCACCTCCCAGGTGCACACGCGCCGGCCGCGCTCCCGCAGATGCCCGTGGATCTCCTCCCGGACCGCCTCGACCTCGTCGGCGCGCAGGCGGAACCGCTGCGCCACGTTCAGGCGCGGGTCGTCGCCGTCGCCGAGCCACAGCACGTACCGCTCGTCGCCGATCCGCTCGTCGCGCGGGCCCAGCGGCGTGTACGCGTTCGCGTTCTCGGCGATCTCCTCGGCCGAGACGAGCGCATCGGTCACGCCAGCCCCAGCTCCTTGCCCCACGCATCGCGGTAGACGCGCTTCAGGTGCTCGACCCGGTCGACGTACGCGCGCGTCTCGGCGAACTGGATCGGCTGCCCCTCGCGCCGCCAGCGGTCGACGTTCCCCTGCCCGGCGTTGTACGCCGCCAGCACGAGCCGCTCCTGCCCGTACTTGCGGAACAGGTTCTTCAGGTACCAGGCGCCGTAGCGGATGTTGATCTCCGGGTTGTAGAGGTCGTCGGTGCGGAACGCCGAGCCGCCCGTGCGGATCGCGATCCCCTTCGCCGTCGACGGCGTCAGCTGCATCAGCCCGATCGCGCCCGAGCTCGACTCCGCGTTCGCGTCGAACTTCGACTCCTGATCGATCACCGCTGCCAGCAGCGCCGGGTCGAGGCCGTTCTGCCGCGCGTGCACGCGCACGTACGAGGCGTAGTGCAGCGGGTAGCGCAGCCGCAGGTACCAGGCCGGCTGCGTCTCGACCACCACCAGCGCGACCGCGCCCAGCACGACGGCCACGACGACGAGCGCCGACAGACGCCTCATGCCGTGAGAGTGTCCATCACGGACCCGACGAACGCGTCCAGCTCCTCCACCGTGCCGGTGTTCGCGTATGCGAAGTCCGCCCGCTCCGCCTTCTCGCGGTCGGGCAGCAACCGCTCCTCGCGCTCGTCGACCGCCACCGGGGAGCGCGCCTGCCGCAGCTTCCGCGGCGCAGTGATCGCCACCACCTTGTCGAACCGCGACTCGCCGCCCACCTCGTAGAGGAGCGGCACCTCGGTCACGCACACGCGCGGCGGATCGGGCAGCTTCGCCAGGTCGTCGCGCCACTGCAGGTACTCGCTCGCCACGAGCGGATGCAGCAGCTGCTCCAGCCACGCGAGCGCGTCGCGGTCGTTGAAGACGACCGTGGCCAGCGCCCGCCGGTCGATCTCGCCGTCCACCGGCGAGACGATGCCGTTGCCCATCCGCCCGATCACCGCGTCGCGCACCTCGGGCCGGCGCAGCAGGTGGTGGACGATCTCGTCGCTCGAGACCGTCGCGGCGCCGTGCCGCGCGAACGCGCGCAGCGCCTCGCTCTTCCCCGCTCCGATGCCGCCGGTGATCGCGACGGCGAGTACGCCCGGCCGCGCGTTCGGTGGGGTATCCGGCGAGTGACTCGGCGTCTGTGGCAAGGACGCAGGAAGACTCGATAGCGAAGCTATCGAGTCGACCGAGGACGCAGCCACGGGCGGCGAGACGCCGCCGGGAACCCGGCGCCACGTGCGGCCGGGCGCACTACCACGGGCGGCTCACTCCTCGGCGGGGGCGGGTGCCTCGTCGTCGGCGACGGCTGCGTTGCCGGCGCCGGTCGCATCGGCCTCGCCGCCGCCGGACTCGGCCGTCGGCGCCTCGACCGGCGCGGCGTCCTCGGCCGCGGGCTCGTCCTCGCCCTCCGGCTCGGTGACGGGCGCCTCGGCGAAGACCTCCTCCGACAGGTCGAGGTTCGGCCGGGCGTGGACCGACTCGCCGCCGTCGGCGCGCGGCTGCACCGGGTCGGTGTCCTCGACGCGCTTCAGCGAGAGCGAGAGCCGGCGGCGGTCGCCGTCGACCTCGATGATCTTCACGTTCACCGGCTGGGCCTGCGAGACGATCTCGCGCGGGTTCTCGACGTGGTGCTGCGCGAGCTCCGAGATGTGCACGAGGCCCTCGACGCCCGGCAGGATCTCGACGAACGCACCGAAGGTGACGACCTTCGTGACGCGCCCCTCGACGACGTCGCCCTCGTGGTAGCTGTCGAGCACCTGCTGCCACGGGTCGCTCTGCGTCTGCTTCAGGCCGAGCGAGATGCGCTGGCGCTCGCGGTCGATGTCGAGCACCTTGACGCTGACCTCCTGGCCGATCTCCAGCACCTCGCTCGGATGGTTGACGTGCGACCACGAGAGCTCCGAGATGTGGATGAGGCCGTCCATGCCGTCGAGGTCGACGAAGGCGCCGAAGTCGACGATGTTCGAGATCGTGCCGGTGACGACGTCGCCGGGCTGCAGGCGGTCGAGGATCTTCTGGCGCTGGTCCTTGCGCTCCTCCTCGAGCACCGCGCGCCGCGAGAGCACCACGTTGTTCCGCGAGCGGTTCAGCTCGATCACCTTCGCGCGCAGCTCCTGGCCGAGGAACTCGTCGAGGTCCTGGACGCGGCGGATGTCGACGAGCGACGCCGGCAGGAAGCCGCGCACGCCCAGGTCGAGGATCAGGCCGCCCTTGACGACCTCGATCACGCGTCCGGTGACGGGCTCGCCGGACTCGGCGGCGCCTTCGATGTTCTTCCAGGCCAGCTCGAAGCGCGCGCGCTTCTTCGACAGGATCAGGCGGCCCTCGGCGTCCTCCTTGGTGAGGACGAGCGCGTCGATCTCGTCGCCGAGCGAGACCTCGTCGGCCGGGTTGACCGACCGGCGGATCGACAGCTCGGAGACCGGGATGACGCCCTCCGACTTGTAGCCGATGTCGACCAGCACCTCGTCCTTGTCGACGCGGACGACGGTGCCGTGCACGACCTGCCCCTCGTTGATCTCGGGGAAGGTGGAGTCGTAATCGGGGATCAGCTCGCCGTCGGGGCCTTCGACCCAGACGCCGGGCTCGGATTGGATGAGATCGTTGGTTACCAAAGCGGCCGCGAAGTATAGCCCGGTCGTGCGTGTCTCCCGATACGACTGACGCGCACGTGGTTTGTTAGGGACGGAACGTCGAAGGAACGTACCGGGGACGGCCCCGATCGGTTTTCAGCTCTTGGCCTCCGCCCAGTTGTCGCCGACGCCGACGTCGACGCCGAGCGGCGGGTCGAGGTCGTAGGCGCCGACCATCTCCTGCCGCACCAGCTCGCGCACCTGCGAGACCTCCACCTCGGGCACCTCGAGCAGCAGCTCGTCGTGCACCTGCAGCACGAGCCGGGCGCCGCGCCCCTCCTCGCGCAGTCGCCGGGCGATGCGGATCATCGCCACCTTGATGATGTCGGCGTTCGAGCCCTGCATGACGAAGTTGACGGCGAGCCGCTCCCCGAGCGAGCGCGTCTGCCGGTTCATCGCCCGGATCTCGGGCACCGGCCGCCGGCGGCCGAGCAGGCTCGTGACGAACCCGTCGCGCTTCGCCTGCTCGATCGTGCGCGCGATGAAGTCCTGCACGTGCGGGAAGCGCGCCAGGTACGCGTCGATGTACGCCTGCGCCTCCTCGCGCGGGATCTCGAGGTTCTCCGAGAGCCCGAACGCCGAGATGCCGTAGACGATCCCGAAGTTGATCATCTTCGCCACGCTGCGCTGCCCGCTCGTCAGCCGCGCCGGGTCGACGCCGAGCATCTCGACGGCGGTGGCGGTGTGGATGTCCTCGCCCCGCTCGAACGCCTCGCGCAGCTTCGGCTCGCCCGACACGTGCGCGAGGATGCGCAGCTCGATCTGCGAGTAGTCGGCGCTCATGAGCCGGTGCCCCTCGTCGGCGACGAACGCGGAGCGGATCTCGCGGCCGAGGTCGGTGCGGATCGGGATCGCCTGCAGGTTCGGGTTCGTCGTCGAGAGCCGGCCGGTCGAGGCGACGTGCTGGTTGATCGTCGTGTGCAGGCGGCCGTCGGCGCCGAGCAGCTGGGGCAGCGGCTGCAGGTACGTGTTGAGCAGCTTCGAGTACTCGCGCCACTCCTCGATCACCGGCACGATCGCGTGATCTCCGCGGATCGCGCGCAGCACGCGCGCGTCGGTCGAGTAGCCGGTCTTGCCCTTGCGGCCGGCGGTCAGGCCGAGCTTCTCGAAGAGGATCCGCGCCACCTGCTGGGTCGAGCCGAGCACGAACTCCTCGCCCGCCAGCTCGTACGCCTGCTGCTCGAGCTCCTCGACGCGGTCGGCGAGCCGCGCGGTGATCTCGCCCATCCGGTACGTGTCGATGCGGACGCCCGCTGACTCCATCTGCTCGAGCACCGCGGTGAGGGGCAGCTCGACGTTCCGGTACAGATCCTCCATCCCGCGCTCCCGCAGCCGCTCGAGCAGCGGCTCGACCAGGCGCCGCGGGGCCTCGGCGCGCCGCACGAGCGCGGCGGTCTCCTCCTCGGCCTCCGGCGTCGGCAGCAGCTCGACCCCGTACTCGGCGGCGAGGTCGTCGAGCGCGTAGGACGCGCGGCCGGGGTCGATCAGGTACGCGGCCAGCAGCGTGTCGTCGCGCGCGGCGACGCCGAGCGCCTTCGCGTCGTGCACCACCAGGTCGCCCTCGACGCGCGCCGGCTTCGGCCCCACGACGACGCCCTCGTCGCTCGCGACCGCGGCACGGTCGGCGTCGGCCGCGTAGCCGACGACCCCGCGGAAGTCGAGCTCGCCCTCGCGCCACGGCACCTCGACGCCGGTGACGCGCATCGGCGCCGACGGCACCGCCTCGTCGAGCTCGTCCACGCGCCCGAGCAGCGCACGGAACTCGAAGCGGCGGAAGATCTCCTTCAGCTGCGAGCGGTCGGGCGGCTGCAGCACCAGCTCGGCCGGGTCGCAGTCGATGTCGAGGTCGCGGCGCATCGTCGCCAGCTCCTTCGACAGCCGCGCCGTCTCGGCGTGCTCGGTGATGTTCTTGCGGCGCGCCGGCGACAGCTCGTCGGCGTGCTCGATCACCGCCTCGAGCGTCCCGTACTGGGCGATCAGCTGGCCCGCGGTCTTGTCGCCGATGCCGGGGACGCCGGGGATGTTGTCGGAGGTGTCGCCCTTCAGGCCGATGAAGTCCGGCACCTGGTCGGGCGTCACCCCGTAGCGCGCCTGCACGCGCTCGGGCGTGTAGACGTTGACGTCGGCGACGCCGCGCGGCGTCATCATCAGGCACACGCCGGCGCTGCACAGCTGGAACGCGTCGCGGTCGGTGGAGACGACGCAGGTGCGGATGCCGGCGGTGTCGGCGCGGGTCGCGAGGGTCGCGATCACGTCGTCGGCCTCCCACCCCTCGAACTCGAGGTTGCGGTAGCCGAACGCCTCCACGATCGGGCGGAAGTGCGGGAACTGCTCGCGCAGCAGGTCCGGCATCGGCCGCCGGCCCTCCTTGTAGACGACGTCGGCCGCCTGCGCGACCGCCGCGCGATGCACCGGCCGCGAGTCCCAGGCGACGGCCACTCCCTTCGGCCGGTAGTCGGCGAGCAGCTTGAACAGCATGTTCGTGAAACCGAGCAGCGCGTTCGTGGGCTGCCCGTCGGTCGTGGCCAGCTCCTCCGGCAGCGCGAAGAAGGCGCGGTAGGCGAGGTTGTTGCCGTCGACGAGGAAGAGGTCGCAGTCGCGGGCCGGCGCGTCGTCCAGCTCCAGCTCGGCACCCGTCAGGGTCTTCGGCACACGTCGACTGTATCCACAGGCGTTTCCGAGTCGGCGTGAAGGCTCCTCTTGGGGCGTAGGCTCGACGGAGGCGACCAAGGAGCGGAGCCGCCGGCTTCGCCGGCGCCGAAGCGGACATGAGCACGCTCACGGGTCTCGCTCCGCGCCTCGGCGCCGGCGGCTTCCCGCCGCCGCCACCGCGAAGGCGAACATGGCCACGACCCTCGAACCTTCGCGGGCTCGCCACGCCGGTCGCCTGTCGCAGGCAGGATCCGGGGGCGGCAGCCGCGCTAGCACGTGCCCGGGCGGCCGCCTTCCGCTGCCCGCGCGCAGCGGCCGAGGCCGCGGCGCCGGGTATCGTCGCCCCCTGGTGGTCTGCCACCTGTGACACGTGTGCCGCTGCTCGCCGATTCCCGGCTGCTGATCGTCGAGGCCGGCGAGGAGGATGTCGTCCTGCGGCCGCCGCCGCGCCCCGAGCCGCTCGACGACGTGCCGGCAGCGGTGCGCGAGGCGCTCGGCTACCCGCTCGCCGGCGAGCCGCTCGCCGCCCTGGCGACGCCCGGCGGCACCGCCACCGTCGTGCTCGAGCAGCCGGCGCTGCCGATCCCGGGCGTGACGGTCGGCCCGCGGCACGCCGCGGTCGCGACGGTCGTGGGCGAGCTGGAGCGGCTCGGCGTCAGCCGCATCACGATCCTCGTCGCGGGCGGGCTGCAGCGGCGGACGAGCCCGCGCGAGATCGGCCTGCTCGTGCCGCCCGACTTCCGCCGCCGCTTCCGCGGCCGCGTGATCGTCCACGACGTCGAGGCCGACGACCTCGTCGAGGTGGGCGCGGCGGCGAACGTTCCGCTGCGCGTCAACCCGGCGCTCGTCGAGACCGACCTCGTCGTGTGCGTCACCGCCGCCGAGACGGTGCTGCACGGCGGGCCGGCGGCGCTGCTTGCGGCGGCGTCGCCCGAGGCGCTGCGCGCGGCCGGAGCGCTCTCGCTGCTCGAGCACAGCTCGTCGCAGGGCTGGGAGCTCGCGGTGGCGCTCGAGCGGGCGCTCGCGGAGCGGCTCCCGGTGGCGGGCGTGTCGCTGACGCTGAACGTGCCGCGCGTCGCGGGGCCGTTCGCCGGCTATCCGCACGACGTCGACCGGCTCGTCGAGTCGCGTGCCCGGCGGGTGTTCCAGCTCGCGCCCGGCCGGATGCGGCGGCGGCTCCTCGACCGGCTGCCGCGCGAGCAGACCGCGGCGGCGGTATTCGGCGGCACGCCCTCCGTCGCGCACACGGAGGCGCTGCTCCGCGGCACCGTCTTCAAGGGCGCGGAGCTCGCCGAGCAGCTCGACGCGCTCGTGATCGGCGTGCCTCCGACGACGCCGTTCATGCCGCGCGAGCGGCCGAACCCGGTCAGCGCCGCCTACCTCGGGCTGGGCCTGGCGCTGCGGCTGTGGCGGAACGCGCCGCCGATCGTCGAGGGCGGCACCGCGATCCTCGCGCACCCGCTGCCGCGCCGGTTCCCGCGGCCGACGCAGGCGCCGTACCGGGCGCTCTTCTTCGACCCCCGCACCGCACGCGACAGCGGGGCGATGCGCGAGGCCGAGCAGGCGGCCGCCGCCGACGCGCGGGCGCTCCGCGACTACCGCGCCGGCCGCGCGTGCCACCCGCTGCAGCCGTTCGTCGAGTGGAGCGCCTGCGACGCGTCGGCGCACCGCCTCGGGGCCGTGCTCGTGGCCGGCTGCCGCGACTGGCAGTCGGCGCGCCAGCTCGGGCTCGTCCCGGTGCACGGACTCGCCGCCGCGCTCGACATGGCCCGCGGCCGCGGCGCGCAGCGCATCGGCTACCTCGTCGCGCCGCCGTACTTCCCGCTCGTCTACACCGGCTCGGCGTAGCGGCTGTTTGTCGCGGCGCGCCGGACGGGAAAACTCCGTCGGTGACGCCGCAGAAGCGCACCGGAGTCGGGGGCTGGGGAATCGTCATCGCCCTGGCGTTCCTGGCGCTCGTCGCGTTCAACGTGTTCGCCCGCTCCGGCGGTTCGAACAACCACTCGACCCGCTCGGCCGACCTGTCGAAGATCATCAATCGGATCGAGCAGAAGCCGAGCTCGATCGACCGCGTCGTGTTCGATCCGGGGAACCGCGAGGTGACGGCGACGCTCGCGGGCGGCGACGCGTTGCGGGCGAACTACCCCAGCGACCAGTCGGCGCTCGCGCTGCAGCAGCTGCTGCAGAAGCAGAAGGTCGACTTCGCCTCGAAGGCGCCGAGCCACGGCTCGATCTGGGGCTCCGTGCTGAGCATCCTCATCCCCGTCCTCCTGATCGGCGGCCTCTGGTGGTTCCTGTCACGGCGCGCAGGCAGCGGCGCCTCCGGGATGGGCCAGGTGATGGACTTCGCGAAGAGCAAGGCGAAGCGGCTGAGCCCGGAGACGCCGAAGGTGGGCTTCAAGGACGTGGCCGGCGTGGACGAGGCGGTCGAGGAGCTGCAGGAGATCAAGGAGTTCCTCGAGGCGCCGAAGCGCTTCCAGGCGCTGGGGGCGCGGATCCCGAAGGGCGTGCTGCTCTACGGGCCTCCGGGCACCGGCAAGACGCTGCTCGCGCGGGCGGTCGCCGGCGAGGCGGGCGTGCCGTTCTTCTCCATCTCCGGCTCGGACTTCGTCGAGATGTTCGTCGGCGTCGGCGCCTCGCGGGTGCGCGACCTGTTCAAGCAGGCCAAGCAGGCGGCGCCGTGCATCGTCTTCGTCGACGAGATCGACGCGGTCGGCCGTCAGCGCGGCGCCGGGCTCGGTGGCGGCCACGACGAGCGGGAGCACACGCTCAACCAGCTGCTCGTCGAGATGGACGGCTTCGACGTCAACCAGAACATCATCCTGATCGCGGCGACGAACCGGCCGGACACGCTCGACCCGGCGCTGCTGCGGCCGGGCCGCTTCGACCGGCAGGTCGTGGTCGACCGGCCGGATCGCCTCGGCCGTCGGCAGATCCTGGCGGTGCACGCGAAGGGCAAGCCGTTCGCGGCGGACGTCGACCTCGACCGGCTCGCCGCCGCGACGCCGGGCTTCACCGGAGCGGAGCTCGCGAACCTGATCAACGAGGCGGCGCTGCTGGCGGCGCGGCGCGGGCGGCAGACGATCGGCGAGTCGGAGCTGGAAGAGGGCGTGATGCGGGTCGTCGCCGGCCCGGAGAAGAAGGCGCGCGTCTTCTCGGAGAAGGAACGGCGCATCACCGCCTACCACGAGATGGGGCACGCGCTCGTCGGGCGCTTCCTCGAGCACACCGATCCGGTGCACAAGATCTCGATCGTCTCGCGCGGGCAGGCCCTCGGCCTGACGCTGTCGTTCCCCACCGAGGATCGATTCCTCACGTCGCGCTCGTCGCTGTACGACCAGCTGGCGATGACGCTGGGCGGGCGCGCCGCGGAGGAGCTCGTGTTCCACGAGATCACGAGCGGCGCGGCGAACGACCTCGAGAAGGCGACCGCGATGTCGCGGCAGATGATCACGCGGCTCGGGATGAGCGACAAGCTCGGCCCGCGGGTGTTCGGCGCGAACCCGCAGCTGCCGTTCGTCGGCCGCGAGCTGGGCGGCGAGGCGCCGTACTCCGAGGAGATGGCGCAGGAGATCGACGAGGAGATCTACCGGCTCGTCGACGAGGCGCGCCAGCGGGCGCTCGAGGTGCTGCGCGAGCACGAGGAGGCGCTGCACCGCATCGCGGAGCTGCTGATCGAGCACGAGACGATCGAGAAGGACCAGTTCGAGCGGCTGTTGCAGGGCGAGGACGCGGCAACGGTGTTCGTCAGGAACGGCGCCGCGCCGGCCGCCCGGAAGGCGATGGTCGAGGAGCCGGAGCCAGAGCCGGCGGCCGAGCCCGCCGGGCCGGCGCCAGAGACGGAACCGCGCCCGGCCTTCGAGCCCGAGCGTCCGTGACGGCCGAGCGCCCGGTCGTGGAAGTGCAACCGGCGTGTGCCGAAACGCGCACTCCGTTTTCCCCAGACCCGTCACCGAACTGTGCCCGTGCGCCGCAAACGGTGTGCCGGGGCCAAACCCGGGGTCAGACCCGGGTCTGACCCCGGTTGTGGGAAGTGCTACGAGCGTGTGCCGAAAGGCTAACCGCGGCGGCGGCCTCGAGGCTCGCTACGAGCGTCGGCTCAGGTCTCGCCGAGGTACGTCTTGCGCACCTCTTCGTTCGTCTTCAGCGCCTCGGCCGTGTCGGCCAGGACGATGCGGCCGGTCTCCAGCACGTAGCCGCGGTGCGCATGGTCGAGCGCCATCAGCGCGTTCTGCTCCACCAGCAGGATCGACGTCCCCTGCTCGTTGATCTGCCGGATGATGTCGAAGATCCGCTCGACGAAGATCGGCGCCAGCCCGAGCGACGGCTCGTCGAGCAGCAGCAGCTTCGGACGCGCCATCAGGGCGCGGCCGATCGCGCACATCTGCTGCTCGCCGCCCGACATCGTCCCCGCCTTCTGGTTGCGCCGCTCCTGCAGCCGCGGGAACAGATCGAAGACGCGATCCATGTCCTCGCGGATCCCCGTACGGTCGCTCCGCTGGAACGCCCCCATCTCCAGGTTCTCGGCCACCGTCATGCGCGGGAACAGCCTCCGGCCCTCCGGCGACTGGGCGATGCCGCGCTTCACGATCTCGTGGGCCGGAACCTCCGTGATCTCGCGGCCGTCGAAACGGATCGAGCCCTGGCGCGGCCGGTTCAGCCCGTTGATCGAGCGCAGCGTCGTCGACTTGCCGGCGCCGTTCGCGCCGAGCAGCGTCACCACCTCGCCCTCGCGCACCTCGAGCGCGATCCCCTTCAGCGCGTGGATCGAGCCGTAGTAGGTGTGCACGTCGCGCAGCTCGAGGATCGGCCCGCCCGCGCCGTTGCCGTTCGCGGTCGCCGTCACGCCAGCCCCTGCCGCTTCATGTCCTCGACGGCCGCCTTGCCGAGATACGCCTCGATGACGCGCTCGTCCTTCTGCACCTCGCGCGGCGTCCCCTCGGCGATCTTCTGGCCGTAGTCGAGCACCGAGACGCGGTCGGAGACGCCCATCACGACCCGCATGTCGTGCTCGATCATCAGCACCGTCAGGTGCTGCTCGTCGCGCAGCTTGGCCACGAACGTCGTGAACTCGGCGGACTCCTGCGGGTTCATGCCGGCGGTCGGCTCGTCGAGCAGCAGCAGCCTCGGCTCGGTCGCGAGCGCCCGCGCCACCTCGAGCCGGCGCTGGTCGCCGTACGGCAGGTTCTTCGCCGTCTCGCCCGCCTTCCGCCGCAGCCCGGTGAACGCCAGCAGCTCGAGCGCCCGCTCGCGCGCCTCGCGCTCCTCGCGCTTCACGAACGGCGTGCGGACGATCGAGTTGAACAGGTTCGCCTTCATGCGCGCGTGCATGCCGACCAGCACGTTCTCGAGCGTGGACATGTTCTGGAACAGGCGGATGTTCTGGAAGGTGCGGCCGACGCCGCGAGCGGTGATCGCGTGCGGCGGCTTGCCGGTGACGTTCTCGCCGAGCAGCGTCACGGTCCCGGACGTGGGCTTGTAGACGCCCGTGAGCATGTTGAAGAACGTCGTCTTGCCGGCGCCGTTCGGCCCGATCAGCGAGATCACCTGACCGTGCGGGACGGTGAACGTGACGTCGCTGACCGCGACCAGGCCGCCGAACTCCTTGCGGAGCGACTCGGCGACGAGCAGGTCGCCGCTCGCGCCGTTGCCGTTCGCCTCGTTCACGCCTCGGCTCCGGCGTGCTCGGTGTCGTAGAGCGGCTCGTCGTGCACGCCCTCGTGCAGCTCGGCGGCCCTGCGTCTCGACGGGATCAGCCCCTCGGGCCGGAACAGCATCGTGACGACGATGATCACGCCGTAGATGCCCGCCGCGTACAGCGGCACGTCGAGGTTAGGGTGCCAGCCGCCGACGTGGATGTTCGCGTCGATCCACGAGCCGGTGTTGGCGAGGCCCTCCTGGTTCAGGTAGGCGAGGAACGCCCCGCCGACGATCACGCCCCAGATGTTCCCCATGCCGCCGAGGATGACCATGCAGAGGATGAACACCGAGATGTTGAAGAAGAAGTCGCCCGGGAACGTGTTGCTCTTGAACGCGGCGTAGTAGGCGCCGGCGATGCCGCCGAAGAACGCGCCGCTCGCATAGGCCCAGGTCTTCGTCCGCATCAGCGGGATACCCATCGCCGCGGCGGCGGTCTCGTCCTCGCGGATCGCGATCCACGCCCGCCCGAGCCGGGAGAACTGCAGCCGGAACGAGCAGAAGACGGTGATCAGCAGCAGCACGATCGCCGTCCAGAAGAAGACGTCGGCCGACTGGATCTGGTGGTGGAAGATCGTCGCCGAGCAGCACTGCAGGTAGTTCGACGGCAGGAAGCCGCCGGTGGCGCTCGAGAGGGTGTGGCCGAAGCCCGGCGAGTCGATCGGCGTGATCCCGTTCGGCCCGTTCGTGATGTTGTAACCGAACAGGTTGTCGCCGTTGCGCGCGATCTGCGGCAGGATCTCGCCGAAGCCGAGCGTGACGATCGCCAGGTAGTCGCCGCGGAGGCGCAGCGTCGGCAGGCCGATCACGACCCCGAAGAACGCCGTGATCACGCCGGCGAGCAGCAGGAGCAGCCAGATCGAGACGTGGATGCCGCCGAGACCCGGCAGCGTTCCGACCGCGCCGAGGCTGAACGAGTGCGCCGGCACGGTCGCCACCGGGCAGTCGGCGACGCTGACGCCGGCCTTGGGACACTTCACGCCGGCGAACTGCTCCGACGCGAACCACGCGGCGGTGTAGGCGCCCGTGGCGTAGAACGCGACGTAGCCGAGGTCGAGCAGCCCCGCGTAGCCGACGACGATGTTCAGCCCGACGGCCATGATCACGAACACGAGCATGTAGACCCCGGTCGGGACGTCGGGCCACGCCCCGAAGACGGGGATGGTGAACATGTGCCCCACGTAGAACGGGTAGAAGGCCGTCGCCACGATCGCGACGACCGGGATCGCCCACGGCCGTCGCCGCTCGGGGATCCAGAAGACGGCGAAGAAGATCGCGAGCAGCAGGACGAGCGACCACGGCGTGCTCGAGACGGCGGCGAGGATCGCGAGCAGCGCCACCAGCCCGGCCTCCGCGGCCAGCCGGTGCGGCAGCGGCCGCATGCGCCGCATCCAGAAGAGGCCCGAGACGATCCAGACCGCGTAGCCCAGCGAATGGTCGACGAAGAAGAGCAGCACGCCGAGCGCGAGCTCGACGCCGGCGACGATCGCGATGCGCGTCGGCTCCGGCACCGCGCGCCAGCGTGCGCGCAGCTGGTTGCGGAGGCCGATCTCCTCGCCCGGCTGCAGCGTCTGCCCGGCGTGCGCACCGGTGGCCGCGGCGCTCATGCCCGCTCCAGCGCCGACAAGTCGGCGCCTCCGCTACCAGGACGCTCCGTCAAGCCTACGCTCATGTCCGCTCCAGCGCCGACAAGTCGGCGCCTCCGCTACCAGGACGCTCGCTCAAGCCGACGCTCATCCCCCCTCCGGCGTCCGCTCGCCGAGCAGGCCCTCGGGGCGGAAGACCAGGATCAGGATCAGGATCGAGAAGACGATCGACTCCGTCCAGTCGGAGCCGGGCGCCTTCCAGCCGAGCCCCTCGTTCCAGCCCTGCAGCAGGCCGATCAGCATCGCGCCGAGCACGGCGCCCGGCAGGTTGCCGATGCCGCCGAGCACTGCCGCGGTGAACGCGATCAGTCCGAGCTGGAAGCCCTGGTCGAAGCGGACGGAGGTGAAGTAGAGCGAGTAGACGAGCCCGGCGGCGCCGGCGAGCGCACCGGCGAGCAGGAACGTGAACGAGATCGTCCGGTTGACGTTGATGCCCATCATCGCGCTCGCGTCCATGTCCTGCGAGGTGGCGCGCATCGCCTTGCCCTGGCGTGTCCGCTGGATCAGGTAGGTGAGCGCGAACAGCACCGGCACCGTGATCGAGACCGCGATCAGCTTGTTCCACTCGTAGTCGAACGAGCCGATGTGGAAGACGTCCGAGCGCGGCAGGACGTCGGGCATCGTCACGTAGTTCGGGCCCTTCCAGGCGAGGCCGATGTTCTCGATGATGAAGCTCATGCCGATCGCCGTGATCAGCGGCGCCAGTCGCGGCGCGTTCCGCAGCGGGCGGTAGGCGACCAGCTCGATCGCCGCGTTGATCGCGCCGCACGCGGCCATCGCCAGCACGAGCGTCCCGATCACGATCGGCACGATCACCCAGCCCTGGCCCTGGTGGAGGCCGAACCACGAGGTGGCGAACGTGACGGAGAACATCCCGCCGAGCATGAACACGTCGCCGTGCGCGAAGTTGATCAGCTCGAGGATGCCGTATACGAGCGTGTAGCCGAGCGCGACGAGCGCGTAGACGCACCCGTTCGTGACGCCGATGGCCGTCACCTCGAAGAAGATCGCCGGATCCTTCACCAGGTTGACGATCAGCCAGAGGACGATGATCGCGACGAACAGGAAGCCGAGCAGCGCGACCGTGCTGGGGCGCCGGCCGGCGAGCGTCGCGAGGGGGTGGCGGGAAGCTGCGGTTGTCATCCTCGAGCAACGCGGCGTCGACGCCGCGGGGGGACTGTACTGCGTTCGGCGGAGAATTCCTACTCCCCGGACCGGCCGGTGCCTCGGCGGCGGGCAGAGGGCTACGATCCGGGCGCCGGCCGAAGTGGCGGAACTGGCAGACGCGCCGGACTCAAAATCCGGTGCCCCTCGGGGCGTGCGGGTTCGATCCCCGCCTTCGGCATCGATGCGGGTCTTCGTCGCGGGAGCCACCGGCGTGATCGGCCGGCGGCTGGTGCCGCTGCTGGTCGCGGCTGGCCACGAGGTGGCCGGGCTGACGCGCGATCCGGCGAAGGCCGATCTGCTGCGGACGCTCGGCGCCGAGCCGGCGGTCGCCGACGTCTACGACGCCGACGGGCTGCGCGACGCAGTGGTCGCGTTCGCCCCCGACGCCGTCGTGCACGAGCTGACCGACCTGCCCGACGACGCCGCCCTCCTGGCCGAGCGGCGCGGTGCGAACGCGCGCATGCGGCGCGAGGGCACCCGGAACCTGCTGGCGGCGGCGAACGCTGCGGGAGCGACGCGGTTCGTCGCGCAGAGCGTGGCGTGGGAGCTGTCGGACGACGGCGCCGCGGCCGTCGCCGAGCTCGAGGCCGCCGTGCTCGCGGCCGGCGGCGTCGCGATCCGCTACGGCCGGTTCTACGGGCCGGGCACCTACCACGAGCAGGAGCCGCCCCCGCCGCCGCGCATCCACGTCGACGAGGCAGCTCGTCGCACGCTGCCCGCGCTCGAGGCGCCGAGCGGGATCCTGCTCGCGGTCGAGGACGCGGGCGGCTGAGACCCCTCACGCGGGCGCGACGACGTCGATGCCCGCCCGCTGCGCCGCGGCTGCGAGCCGCTCGTCGTCCACCACCTCGCCGGCGACGACACGCGCCGGCTATCGTCCGCGCCCCATGGAGCCGCCGGAGCGCCTGACGCGGGCCCGCTTCCTGCGCCGTTCGGCCGCAGCGGGCGCCGGCCTCGCCCTCGCCTCCGCCGGCGGCTACGGACTCGATCGGCTCCTCGCCGGGAACGACGCCCGCGCCGCCCGGACGGGCCGACACGCGTGGCGCTTCCACACGCTGCCCCACCTGCAGCCCCCGCGGGTGACCGTGCTGCACCGCGCCGAGGACACCGCGCCCGGCCGGCTCTTCGTCGCCCCCACCTCGGGGCCCGGCCACCACGGCGTGATGATCGTCGACGACGCCGGCGACCCGATCTGGTTCCGCAAGACCGAGCCGCGCACGGCGACCGACTTCAAGGTCTCGATCTACCGCGGCAAGCCCGTCCTCACCTGGTGGGAGTCGCTGGAGGGCGGCGGCGCGCTCGGCGACGGCCGGCACGTGATCGTCGACCAGCACTACCGCGAGCTCGCCCGCTTCCCCGCCGGCGGCGGCCGCCCCGCCGACCTGCACGAGCTGCTGCTGACCCCGCAGGGCACCGCGCTCGTGACGAGCTTCGAGACGCGCCGGGCCGACCTGCGGAACGTCGGCCACTCGAAGCACGGGCTCGTCACCGGCGGGGTCGCCCAGGAGCTCGAGGTGCCGAGCGCGCGCGTGCTCTTCGAGTGGCGCAGCCTCGACCACGTGCCCGTGACCGACGCCTACAACCCGGTCGGCTACCCGTGGGACTACTTCCACATCAACGCGATCGACCCGATCGACGACGACCACCTGCTGATCTCGGGCCGGAACACCTGGACCGCCTACAAGATCCACCGCCCGAGCGGCCGCATCGTCTGGCGCCTCGGCGGCAAGCGCAGCGACTTCGCGCTCGGCAAGGGCGCCCGCTTCGCCTACCAGCACGACGCGCGCTGGCACGACGGCGGGCGGCTGATCAGCGTCTTCGACAACGGCGGCGCCGAGCGGACGCAGGTGGAGTCGCAGTCGCGCGGCCTCGTGCTGGCGCTCGACCACCGGCGGCGGCGCGCGACCGTCGCCCGCGAGTACCTCCACCACCCGCCGGTCTTCGGACGCGTGATGGGCAACGTGCAGTTCCTGCCGAACGGGAACGCCTTCGTCGGCTGGGGCGCCGACCCGCACTTCACCGAGTTCGCCCCCGACGGCGGCGTCCGCTTCGACGCGACGCTCCCGCACGGCGGCGAGAGCTACCGCGCCTTCCGCTTCCCCTGGCAGGGAAAGCCGCTCGAGCCGCCGGCGGTGGCGCTCGTCGGGCGGACGCTCCACGTCAGCTGGAACGGCGCCACCGACGTGGCCGCCTGGCGCCTCGAGGCCGGCGCCTCGGCCGAGCGGCTGCGCGCCGCGCGGACGCAGCCGAAGCGCGGCTTCGAGACGGCGCTCGAGCTGCCGGCCGGGGCCCGCCGCGCCTCGGTCGTCGCGCTCGACCGGCACGGGAACGCGCTCGGCCGCTCGAAGCTAATCGCCGTGCGCTGAGCGCGCCGCGACGAACCAGTCGCCGGCGAGGAGCGGCTCGCCGCCGATCTCCTCCGCGAGCCCGCCGGCGGTCAGGTAGCGCTTGAAGACGCGGTGCTCCGAGCCGTCGTTGAGCACGCGCGTCTGCCACTGCTCGGGCTCGACCCCCTCGCGCAGCGCGCTGTCGACGACCACCAGCTCCCGCGCGACGCGATGCGCCTCGGCGAGGAAGCGCTCGCGCTCGTCGGGCGGCAGGTGCCCGTAGAAGTGGCCGGTGAAGACGCGGTCGAAGGCGCCGTCGGCGAACGGCAGGTCGAGCGCGTCGCCGACGAAGGCGATCCCCTCTGGCAGCCGCGACTGGGCGATCGCGACCATCGAGGGGCTCTGGTCGAGGCCGGCGACGAGGCCGCGCAGACGCCGGGTGAGGAAGCCGGTGCCGCAGGCGACGTCGAGGGTGCGTGCGGGCTCGAGCTCCTCGACGAGCTCGATCAGCCGGTCGACCTCGCCGTGCCAGCCGGGACGGTCGCGATCGGCGAAGAGGCCCGCGCCGGTCCACCAGTCGTCGTACTCGGCGGCGCGCCGTTCGTAGTAGGCGTGCGTGCGCTCGTCGGCTGCGAAGGCCACGGCTCCGAACCGTACCCGGCCTCGCTGCGGGCGAGCAGCGCGGCGCCGGCGACGGTCGCCGCGAGCGCCGCGCCGCGCACGAGGCCGGCCGCGCCGGACGGGAAGCGCTCGCCGTAGAGGGCGACGCCGGCGACGATCGGGAGCGCGTTCGTGGCGAGCGTGCTCAGCCCGGCCGTGACGAGCGCGCCGCCGCGCTGGAACGCCAGCTGCAGCGCGACGAACGCGCCGCCGTGCGCGGCCAGCACCGCCGCGACGAACGCCCAGCGGCCGCCGACCGCCGCCTTGGTCGCGACGTCGCCGGCGGCGTACAGCGTCCCGGCCGCGAGCCCGAGCCCGGCGCCGCCCGCGAGGAGCCGCCCGGCGGGGCCGGCGACGACCGCGACGGCGCCCGCCGACGCGACCAGCCACAGCCCGACCGCCAGCGAGGAGGCGACCCTGCCCCGCTCGACGCCGCCGGCCAGCGACGCCGCGAGCGCCACGAGCCCGGCGAGCGCGAGCAGCACCGCCAGCTGCTCGCGCCCGGCGAGGGCCGCGCCGCGGTAGCGCCGCGCGAGCAGCGCGAGCAGGCCGATCCCGCCCGCCGAGACGCCCTGCACGAGCGAGAGGGGCGCCAGCGCGAGCGCGGCGACGTAGAGCGCCCAGCCGCCGATCCCGGCGGCGAAGCCGGCGGCCCAGCGGCGGTCGCCGAACAGCAGCCGCAGGGAGCGCAGCGGCCGGCGCAGCCGCAGCGCCGGCAGCCGGCCCGCCGCGTCGTGCTGCACCACCCAGCCGAGGTTCAGCGCCAGCGTCGACACGAGCGCCAGGACGAGCCCGCCGGCGATCGTCATTTCCGCCCGCCCCCGAACGGCAGGTACGCCTCGGCGGCGAGCGCGGCGATGCCCACGCGCGGCAGGTCGCGGCGGTGCTCGAAGACGACGAACCGGCGCTCCCACTGCGGGAAGAACTTGCGGTTGAAGAGCAGCAGGTTGTCGAGCTGGAAGTGCCCCTTCAGCGCGAGCAGCGCACGCCGCTGCAGCTCCTGCGACGGCGTCAGCACCGCCTCGGGCGCGAGCAGCGCGGCGAACGGCGCGAAGTTGAGCGACACGCGAGCGTAGCCGTGGTCGCGCGCCCAGGCGACCGTCTCCACGATCAGCCACTCGTTGAAGCCGTTCGGGGTCGAGGCGAGCCGCGGCATCGACGACAGCGACAGCGCCGAGCCGGGACGCGAGACGGCGAAGTGGAGGAAGCCGGCCGCCCGGCCCGCCGGGTCGAGCCCGACCGCGAACACCGCCTCGTCGTCGCCGAGCGAGAAGAGCGCGTCGAGCGCCATCGCGAAGCCGCGCTCCGGCGCGCCGCCGCGCCAGTCGCGCAGGATCGCCTCCAGCTCGGCGCGGCGCGCGCCGTCGAGCTCGCCCGGCGCGAGCAGCCGCACCGTGTAGCCCGCCGCCTGCAGCCGGTGCACGGACTGGCGCACCTTGCGGATCGGCCGGCCCTCGAGCGAGAACGACGCCGTCTCGACGATCGCCTCGTCGCCGTGGTAGAGCGCGTGCAGGCCGTGCGCGCGGTAGAGGTCGAGATGCCGCTCCGACGCGCCCAGCACCGCGACCCGCCAGGCGCGCTCGCGCGCGTGGCGGACGAAGGCGTCGACGAGCGCGGGCAGCAGCTCGGGCGGGCCGATCGGGTCGCCGGAGACGATCGCGACGCCGTGCACCACCCGGTAGGCGAGAAACGCGCGCTCGTCGCCGCCGAAGAAGTACGCCTTGTCGCGCCGCAGCACGAACGGCGCCAGCGTGTCGCTTCCCCACGCGCGCACGAGCTCGCGCGCCAGCCCGCGCTCGCGGGCGTCGGAGCGAACGCGGTGCCGCCACGGCGCGATCCAGCCGGCCACCACCCACGCCGTGCCGGCGAGCGCCAGCAGCAGCAGCGAGAGCGGGTACCAGTCGCCGAAGAAGCCGGCGAGGTGCGGCGAGCCGCTCGCGTGCAGCCCGAGCACGCCGGCGCCGATCTCGCTGACGACGAAGCGTGCGCTGAGCGGCTGGTCGGCCGCCATCTGGTTCACCCACAGCGCCGCGGTCCCGTACGCGGCGATCGCCGTCACGACCAGCGCGCCGCGTGCCAGCACCAGGTGCTTCGTCTCCTCGTCGCCCGGCCCGTCGAAGTCGTGGCGCCGGGCGACGAGGAGCAGGAGCACGACCGTGGAGGCGAGCGTGCCGTCGTTCAGGCCGTGCAGCACGTGCAGCGTCGAGGAGAGCGCCGCGCAGGCGAGCGCCACCCGCCAGGCGCGGCAGCGGCGGCGCGCGAGCCCGCGCGCGGCGACGAGCAGCGCGAGCCCGACGAGGGCCCCGGACGCACGCGCCAGCGGGCCCACCGCGTCGGGCGTGAGCGTACGCACGAGACCCTCGTTCTCGCCCGGCAGCATTGCGTGGACGAGGTCGAGCCCGCCTGCGACCGCGACCAGCGTCGCCACGAGCAGCGGCGCGCGGTGCCGGCGCCGCCGCGGCAGCGCGAGCAGCGCGCCGGCCACGCCCGCGAGCGCGGCCGGCAGATACACGGCCTCGACGTGAGAGGCGGCGTCGAGGGCCGCCTGCGCCGACACCTGGCGCACGACCGCGATCGCGAACGCGGTCTGCGCGTACTGCCAGACGCCGACGCCGATCGCGAGCAGCACTGCGGCGACGAGCCGCTCCATCCGCGCCCAGCGCGCGATCGCGCCGAGGAAGCCGGCCGCCACCGCCCACACCACGACGAAGAGCAGGAACGGCACCGTCGAGTGCCGCGCCAGCTCGTCGAGCGGCAGCGCCTCGCCCACGAGCGGCCGAAGGTCGAGGGCCGGCCGGACGACGTACAGCCAGCCGCTGGCGGCGACGACGACCGCGAGGGCGAGCGGCAGCGAGACCGTCCTACGCAGCATGGACCGGCCCCAGATGGCGGGAGGCCGCCAGGTAGGCGCGGGCGGCGTTGCCGCGCCAGAGCGCCCAGTTGTGGCCGCCGCGCACCAGGAAGAAGCGGTGCGGCACGTGCAGCTGCGCGAGCTCGGCGGCGAAGGCGGCGTTCTGGGTGCGGAAGCGGTCCTCGTCGCCGCTGTAGAACCAGAGGTATGCGTGGTCGCGGCGCAGGGTGGCGGCCTCGCGGCCGACCGCGTCGAGGGGCGAGTTCGCCCGCAGCAGCGAGCGGCGGTGGCCGAAGATCGCGCCGAGGTCGTCGGCGCGCTCGTAGCCCGACCAGCTCTCGAGCACGCGGAACTCGCCGGGGTGGGCCAGGCCGATGTTGAACGCGCCGTACCCGCCCTCGGACAGCCCCGCCAGGACGCGGTCCGCCCCGGAGCGGATCGTGCGGTAGCGCCGGTCGACGGCGTTCACCACGTCCCGGGCGAGGAACGTCGCCCACGCGCTGCGCGGGCGCACCCCGTTCGCCCACTCCTCGTCGGTGAAGGAGCCGGTGGAGCCGAACGGCATCGCCAGGATCAGCGGCCGCGCGCGGTGCAGCCCGACCAGCTCGTCCTCGACGACCCCCATCCGCACCGTGTCGAGGAACGCGCCGGGCCGGCCGGGCACGCCGTGCAGCAGGTACATGACGCCGTAGCGGCGGTGCGGGTGCGTCGCGTAGCCGGGCGGCAGGTAGACGTCGACCGGCTGGCGGCGGCCGCCGAGCGCCGGGCTGGCGACGTAGAACCGCACCGCCGTGCCCCGGCCGGCCACCCAGGCCGGATCGCGCGGCGGCTGGAAGCCGCGGTAGACCCAGAAGTTGTCGGCATAGCGGTAGACCGCGATCAACCCGACCGCCAGGAAGGCGGCGAGCGGCGGCACGACGAGCCAGCGGGCGCGCGGCAGCGCAGGCGCGATCACGGACCGAGTTGTAAGGCCGCCGCTGTTGCGCTTCGGTTACGCGCCGATTAGCGCGCGCCTGCGAGATGGTTCAGCGCCATCCGCAGCCACTCGGCGGCATGCGCCTGCCAGAGCGCCGTCGTGTGCCCGCCGGGATAGACCGTGAACGCGTGCGGGACGCGCTCGGCGTTCAGCTCGCGGTTCAGCCGGGCGTTCTCGGCGCGGAAGCGCGTGTCGCGCGAGCCGACGTAGAAGCCGAAGAACGCGGGCAGCGTCCTCGCCCGCGCGTCGGCGGCCACGAGGAGATGCACGTCCGCCTGCGCGTTCTTCGCCTCCGAGCCGCGGTCGAGCGGCCTGTGTCCCGTCGGGTCCGTGGGATGGAAGTAACCCGACCACGACTCGACGACCGCGAACCGCCCGGGATGGTCGAAGCCGACGAGCGAGGCGCCGTAACCGCCGGCGGAGAGCCCGACGATCGCCCTGCCCGCGCGCGTCGGGATCGTGCGGAAGTGCGCGTCCACCCAGCGCGGCAGCTCCTGCGCGACGTACGTCTCCCAGTCGCGGCCGCTGCCCCAGTCGAGATATTCGGGATCGGAGTCGCCGTCGCGGGCGCCCTGCGGCTCGACGAGGATGGCCGCGCGATGCAGCTGCCGCAGCGTCCGGCCGAGCCAGCGGCTCTGGTCGTAGGCGTCGGGGCCGGCGGGCAGCCCGTGCAGGAAGTAGACGACGGGGTAGCGCTCGCCGCTGGAGGCGTAGCCGGCGGGCAGCACCACGCGCGCGTGGACGGTGCCGCGCAGCGCCTTCGAGGCGATCTGCTCGTCGAGCGCACGCGCCGACACGGCCGGCACGAGGGCCAGCGGCAGGACGAGCGCCACGAGCGCTACGAGAAGAACGCGAACCATTAACGAGGCATTCGCGAGACGACGCCTACGCTCGACCTCGTGGCCGTGCTCGCCAGCGTCGCCGCCGCGTTTCTCCTGCCGGGATTCTCGCAGGTGCAGGCCGGCCCCCGCGGCGGGCGGGTGCTGCGGGGGACGTTCCCGGGCGAGCTGCGACCGGGGCTCGTGTACCTTCCGCCCGGCTTCTCGACCGGCCGCCGGTACCCGGTCGTGTACCTGCTGCACGGGATGCCCGGGTCGCCGAGCGAGTACCCGGCCGGCACGGGCTTCCTCGACGCCGCCGACGAGGGGATCGCCGACGGGACGCTGCGGCCGTTCGTCGCCGCCATGCCCGCGGCCGGACCGCGCGACCGGTACGACGGGGAATGGGCGGGGCCGTGGGAGCGGAGCCTGGTGGGCGAGATCGTCCCGTGGGTCGACGCGCACCTGCCGACCGAGGCCGACGCCGCCGGACGCACGATCGGCGGCCTGTCGGCGGGCGGCTTCGGCGCCGTCGACATCGCGCTGCGCCACCCCGGCCTGTTCGGGCGCGTCGCCTCGTGGAGCGGCTACTTCGAGCCGCTCCGCGACGGGCCGTTCCGGCACGCCTCGCCGGCCGCGCTCGCGGCGAACGACCCGGTGCTGCTCGCCCCGCAGGCCGCGCCGGCGCTCCGCCCGGCCGGCACGCGCTTCTTCCTCTCCACCGGGCCGGCGCACAGCCACTGGTTCAGGCCGGCGCAGACCGTCGCGTTCGCGCGCGAGCTGCACCGGCTCCGCATTCCCGTCGTCCTCCGGCGCTACGCGCATGAGCGCGGCGTATGGCGGGCGCAGGTGGGGGCGGCGCTCCGGTGGGCGTTCGGCGTCAACTCCTCAGCCTGAAGGGCTGGAGCCGCCAGCCCGCCCAGCGCCAGTACCACGACGGGAACGGCCGCGGCGTCTTCGGACGCACGCCCGAATGCTCGTGCTGGAAGGCGAAGAGCTGCCAGGCCCAGTGCGGGATCGGCCGCGGCACCCCGGTGGGCTTCGCCGCCGGGACGACGACCACGGGCCGCGACGGCTTGCCGACGTTGCCGGCGGCGTCGACCGCCTGCACGCGGTAGACGGTGATCCCCTTCGGGTGGAACGCCTTCGTCGTCGCGAGGCGCGCCGTGCCCGGCACGGTCTTCAGCAGCCGGCCGTCGAGCAGCACCTGGTAGGAGCCGATGCGGCCGCTGTTGTCGGCGGCCGGCTTCCACGACAGCCGCAGCGCGCCCTTCACGAAGCGCCCCTGCACGACCGGCTTCGCGGGCGGCGAGGCGTCGGGAAGCAGCGCGAGGATGCCGGCGTCGAGCGTGAGCACGTCGAACGAGCCGTCGGGGTTGACGGCGTAGGCGGCGCGGACGCCGGCGGGCAGCGCGAACGAGCCGCTCAGCTTCGGCAGCTGCCGCCAGGTGGCGCCGCCGTCGGTGGAGAGGAGCGGCACGCGGGGGCCGGGCTGCGGCACGACGTGCACGTCGACCGGCTTCTGGAAGCTCGCGATCGGCGTGGGCGGGCTGACGGAGGCGTCGACGACCGACAGCGCGACGGCGTAGCCACCGGCGCCGTAGCCGGGCGGCAGCGTCGCGGGCGGCGGCGTCGGCGTCAGCGTGACGACCGCGGTCGCCGGGAAGGTGCCCGCCTGCCAGGCGGCGCTCGCCTGGCTGTCGCCCGAGCCGACCGAGCCCGAGGGTGGGACCGCCGGCTGCGGCGGCGGCGGCGCGGCGGCGGCGCCGACGACCGCGCTGTCGACGTAGTCGTTGTCGACGTTCAGGGTGACCCCGCCCCACGTCTCCTTGTGGCCGCCCTTGTACTGGCGGATCCGCTGGTGGTCCGGCCACAGCGAGTCGCTCACGTACGGGTCGCCGAAGACGGTCGCGCGGCCGTCCCAGTTCGCGATCCACACCTGGTCGGGCAGCGGCGAGACGACCGCCGCGTCGCGGATCGTCGAGGCGGCGCTGCCGTAGACGCTGGCCACGTAGCCGCGCGCGTGCAGCTCGTTCACCCACGCGGCGAGGAACGCCTGCACCGCCTGCGTGCAGCTCGGGTCCTTCGTCGAGTAGCCCTCCATGTCGAACGTGATCGGGCTGCCGGTGGGGATGCCGAAGAAGGCGGCGCGGTCGGCCGCGTCGTCGGCGGCGGCGGCTCCCTGGGCCTCGGCCGCGTCGGGCGTGATCTTCTGGAGCTTCCTGTCGGCGACGCAGGGCGCCTGCAGGCCGACGTAGAGCGGCATCAGGCTCCAGCCGAGCGCCGTCACCGCCGAGACCCAGCCGGCCGAGAGGTTCCCGTCGGCGCAGGCGCGGTTGACGCCGCCGAGGTAGATGCCGATCGCCCGGTACGGCGAGGCCTGCCAGGCCTGCAGGTCGGCGGTCGACGGCGCGCTGCAGGTGTCGAAGCCGTAGCCGGTGTACACCGACGCCTGCAGCTTCGAGGCGCCGGAGGCCCCCGCCACCGTCGCCAGCGCGAGCACCGCCGCACCGGCCAGAGCCCCTCCCCACTTCACCTCGAAAGGGTGGCGGACGCCTGTTAGCGGAACGTTTGCTCCGGATCAGCCGCCTGTCGCTTCACGTTGGGTGGCGAACGGCCTCTGTGCGTACACTCCGGCGCGTGCGCATCGGAGTGCTCACCGGCGGCGGCGACTGCCCCGGCCTGAACGCGGTCATCCGCGCGGTGGCGCGGCGGGCGTGGGCGCGCGGCCACGAGGTGGTCGGAGTGCGCGAGGGGTGGCGCGGCATGGTCGAGGGGCTGTTCCAGCCGCTCGGGCCGCAGCAGATCTCCGGGATCCTGCCGCGCGGCGGCACGATCGTCGGCACGTCGCGCACGAACCCGTTCAAGCTCGACGGCGGCGTCGAGAAGGTGCGGGCCTCGTTCGAGCAGCTGGACGCGCTCGTGGCGATCGGTGGCGAGGACACGCTGGGCGTGGCGGCGCGGCTGTACCGCGAGCACCGGCTGCCGGTGGTCGGCGTCCCGAAGACGATCGACAACGATCTGTCCGGGACGGATTACACGTTCGGCTTCGACACGGCGGTGTGGGTGTGCACCGAGGCGATCGACCGGCTGCACACGACGGCCGAGTCGCACAACCGCGTGATGGTCGTGGAGGTGATGGGCCGGCATGCCGGCTGGATCGCCGTGATGAGCGGCATCGCCGGCGGCGCCGACGTGATCTTGATCCCGGAACGTCCGGTGGACGTCGACGACGTGTGCGCCGAGATCCGCAAGCGCCACGAGCGCGGCAAGAACTTCTCGATCGTGGTGGTGAGCGAGGGCTGCGAGCTGCCGGGCACGCAGGACGACGCCGAGCTGGACGCGTTCGGCCACGTGAACCTGTCGAAGCGCGGCGTCGGCGAGGCGATCGGGCGGCAGATCGAGGAGCGCACCGGCTTCGAGACGCGCGTGACGGTGCTGGGCCACGTGCAGCGCGGCGGCACCCCCACGCCGCGCGACCGCGTGCTCGCGACGAGGTTCGGGCTGAAGGCCGCCGACCTGGTCGAGGAGGGCGATTTCGGCCAGATGGCCGCCCTACGCGGCGACGACGTGATCGCCGTCTCGCTCGACGAGGCGACCGCGCAGCTCAAGACGGTGCCGGACGACTGGTACGAGGTCGCCCGCGCCTTCTTCGGCTAGTTGTCGGAAGGGGCACCTCCGGTTCCTCTCCCGAGCCCACCCCTCCGACGCTTTCGGGCTCGAATGGTTGTCCGGCCCGTCGCGACAGACGTGAGGGCTCGCAGTTGCGCGCCCGCGAGCTACAGCTCGGCGAGCGGGAAGCTCCTGTGCCGCCTCGGCGGCACCAGGAAGTTCTGGCGGTGCGTCGTGCGCAGCACGGCGTTGAAGCCCTGTGCGGCGCTGCGCGCGACCAGCGGCAGCTTCGGGCCGCTCGGCAGGACGCCGTCCATGGCGAGCCGGTTGCGGCGGAAGTCGTCGCCCGACGGGTTGAAGATGACGAAGTGGATGCCCGCGGCCGGCAGCGGGCCGCGCTCGCTCTCCTTCGCCGACCAGGCGAACGGGTTGTCGAGCGTGTTGAAGTCGGCCCGCACCGGGATCGGCGTCCCCTTCGGGTAGACCGTGCCGTCCGTGGCCACGTGGCGCCGCTGCAGCCGCGACGCCGTCTGGATCGCGCCGCTGTGGCCGATCCGGCCGGTCTCGCGGTAGCCGCGCCGCACCTGCGCCTCCGACTGAGCCTGCTTCGGCCCCTCCGGCACCGTCTGCCGGTTCGGCGGGATCCGCAGGTTCGGCCGGAAGGCCGTCGACACCCGCTCGTCGAAGTCGAAGTTCAGGTACCAGGCCTCCAGGTCCTCGTCCATGTGGGATAGGTGCATGTGCGTGCCGTGGCTGAAGTAGCCGCTGCCGCGCAGGTCGACGAGTCCCAGCGTCTCGAAGTTCGCGATCCTCCCCGGCCCCATGGACGCCCGCTGCGTCGAGGTGAAACCGAGGAACAGCTCGGCCGTGTCGGGGATCAGGTCGGCGCCTGGCACGCCCGCCGCGACCGCCATCCGCTTCGGCAGCGACTTGCCGCCGTCGAAGCCGCCGCCTGCGAAGCCGCGGCGGATCGACGTGAGCGCCAGCGTCTTCGTCCCGCGGATCCGCTCCACCGCGTCGTCGATGTGCGCGCGCGTGTCGGAGCGCAGCAGGATCGCCACGTCGTTCGCCTCCAGCCGCGTCTGCGGCGGATCGCTCGGGAAACGCTCCCCCGGCAGCAGCACCGGCCTGTCGGCGCGGCGGTCGTGCGGGAGCAGGCGCCTCGCCGCCGCCGGCACGAGCCGGTCGAAGTACGGGCTCCCCCACGCCACCGTCACGCCCAGACCGGCCGGCGACGCCTCGTAGTCGGCGTCCAGCCCGGCGAGCGCGTGCTCGAGCGCGCGCGCCGCGTCGCGCAGGTCGGGGCTGTCGACGGCGACCCGCGCGGTCAGCACCTCGTGGTGGAGCGGCGGCACGAGAACCTCGATCCCGTCCGAGCGGACGACGCGCACGCCCTCGAGCAGGTGCTGCTCGGCCGGCGGCGCCGGGACCGCCGCACGGCTCGGCGCCGCGCCGGCGAGATGGTCGACCAGCTCGTAGACGCCCGCTGCGCCGACGGCGCCGGCCGCGGCGCCCGCGAGCAGGTCACGGCGCGTGAGCCTGACCATCACGTCGCGGACGGCCGCACGAGCACCAGCGAGCGCAGCTCGTGCTTCAGGTACCGCACCAGGTGCTTGTAGGTGAGCGGCGGCGCGAGATGCTCCGAGACGGTGTACAGGCCGCCGTGCGCGTGCCAGGCGAGCAGCAGGTGCCACTGGTCGGCGTCCTGGTTGACCGTGTACAGCGTCGCGTCGAGCCCGTTCGCACGCACGGTGCCGTGCGGGTCGGCGAAGCACGGCACGTTCTGGCTGTCGCCGCCGCCGGTGCGGCAGGTGGGAATCGTCGTGCGGCCCGGATAGCCGCGCAGGTTCACGTGCAGCTCGCCGCTCGTGCCGCCCAGGTCGACGTCCTGCCAGACGAAGCTCTCCAGGTAGCTCCGGTCCTTCGAGACCGAGTCGATGTTGTTCCAGCGGCCGCCGATCTGCGCCACGAGCGGATCGGGCAGCCAGCCGGGGCAGTAGACCGGCGCGCCGATGCGGTTCGCGAGCTTCTGCCAGCCCGCCGGGTGCGCGCACTTCGGCTTCGCCGGCGCGGCCGGGGCGGCCTCGGCCTGCTTCGCGCCTCCGGAGCACCCCGCGGCCAGCAGCGCGACGGCGCCCAGCAGGGCCGCGGTGGCGAGGGCCGTCTTCACGGCGCCCATGGTAGACCGCAGTCGGGCGACTTACACGTCCGGCGGCCGCTCGCCGACGAGCATGGCGACCGGCCCGGCCGGGACGAGCACCGCGTCGACGCCCGCCCGCTCGAGCGCCAGCACCTCGTCGCGGCTCGTCACGGCGACCTCGGCGATCGCCAGCTTGCCCGCCGGCACGTCCGGCAGCAGCTCCAGCACCGCGTCGAGCGGGTCGTCCCCGTCGTCGGCGCCCTCGGCCGAGAGCAGGAAGATCTCCGGATCGAGGCGGCCGAGCGCCAGCTCGACGTCGTCCTCGTCGCGCACGTCGACGACGGGCTCGCAGGCCGGTCCGCCGTGATGGTCGTCCCCCGGCCGCAGCGTCACCGCGTCGGCGTCCTCGGGCGAGCCGGGGCCGACCCACAGCAGCGGCAGCGTCGTCGCCTCGCGAATGCCGTCGATGCGCCCCCCGACCGCGACGGCCTTCGCCCCCTCCTGCTCGGCCGCGCGGGCGGCAGCGGCGTCCCCGACGTGGACGATGATCGCGATCCCGTCTCCCTCGGAGATCCGCTGGCTGAGGCGTCGTGAAGCTGGCACCTGCTGCCCGCAAGCGTAGACGTACGACCGGCGATTGGCGAGACGTCGGGGCGTGGGAGACGTCGACCTTCGAGGTCGACGCCCACGACGTCGTGGCGATCATGGGCGGCCGCGACGTGCAGGTGCCCGACGCCCCGCCCGGCGCGCCGCGCATCCGTATCCACGGCATCGTGGTGATGGGCGGCCTCGAGGTGAGGGCCGTCTAGGACAGCCGCGGCGGCTCGGCCGGCAGCCGCTCGAGCGCGGCCCAGTCGGCGCGCGGCGGCGCGAACGCCTCCACCAGCGTCGCCCCCTCGGGCCCGGTGCGCACCTCGTGCGGCTGGTGGGCGCGGATGCACCAGGTGGCGCCGCGCTCGATCTCGCGCTCCTCGTCGCCGATCCTGAACCGCACCGACCCGCGCAGCAGCACGCCCACCTGCTCGTTGACGTGCGCGTGCTCGGGCACGACGCTGTCGGGCGCCAGCTCGATCAACGTCAGCGTCAGCTCGTCGCCGTGCACCGGCCGGCCGACGACGCCCTCCCAGATCCGCAGCGGCTCGATCTCGCCCAGATGATCGAACGCGCCCACTACTGGCCGATCGGGTGCCAGACGGTCTTCAGCTCGCAGAAGGCCGAGATCGCCTCGAGGCTCTGCCCGTCCGGCGCGCCCGACACGACGCGCTTGACGTTCTCGGCGGCGGCGCGCTCGAGGTCGGCGCGCAGGCCGTCGGCGCCGGTCACGTCGATCGCGTTCACGTCCATGTGCGAGGCGAGCCACGGGGCCAGCTCGGCGCGGCGGCCGGTGAGCAGGTTGACGACGCCGCCCGGGACGTCGGCGGTGGCGATCGCCTCGGCCAGCTCGATCGCCGCCAGCGGCCGCGACTCCGACGCCAGCGCGACCACCGCGTTACCCGCGACGAGCGCGGGCGCGAGGCGGGAGACGAGCCCCTCGAGCGGCGGCTCGTCGGGCGCGACGATCGCGACCACGCCGGTCGGCTCCGGGATCGTGAAGTTGAAGTACGGGCCGGCGACCGGGTTGGTGGAGCCGAGCGTCTGCGCCAGCTTGTCGGCGAAGCCGGCGTACCAGACCCAGCGGTCGATCGCCCGGCCGACCTCGTCCTCGCCCGAGCAGAGGGCGGCGAACTCGGCGACGCGCGCCTCCATCATCTCGGCCACCCGGTAGAGCACCTGGCCGCGGTTGTAGGCGGTCGCGCCGGACCAGCCCTTGCCTGCCGCCCGCGCCGCGCGGACCGCGTCACGCAGGTCCTTCCGCGACGCGCGGGCGACGTTCGCGCCCTCGATGACGATGCTCCGGCCGGACTCGGAGCGCGGGAACGCGCCGTTGATGAACAGCTTGTAGGTCTTCTTCACGGCGACGCGAGCCACTACTTCGCCTCCAGCGCGAGATAGGGCTCGAGCCCCTGCAGGCCACCCTCGCGCCCGAAGCCGGACTCCTTGTATCCGCCGAACGGCGAGGCCGGGTCGAACCGGTTGTAGGTGTTCGCCCACACGACGCCGGCGCGGAGCGCGTTCGCCATGGCGAGGATGCGCGACCCCTTCTCCGTCCACACGCCCGCGGAGAGCCCGTAGGGCGTGTTGTTCGCCTTCTCGATCGCCTCCTCCGGGGTGCGGAACGTGAGCACCGACAGGACGGGGCCGAAGATCTCCTCCTGCGCGATGCGGTACGACTGCGCGACGTTGGTGAAGACCGTCGGCGCGAACCAGTAGCCGCGCTCAGGAAGCCGGCACGGCGGCTGGTAGATCTCGGCACCCTCTTCGACGCCGCTCTCGACGAGCGCGGTGATCTTGTCGAGCTGCATCTTCGAGTTGATCGCTCCGACGTCGGTGTTCTTGTCGAGCGGGTCGCCGACGCGCAGCGTGCTCATGCGACGCTTCAGCTTGGTGATCACGGACTCGTAGATCGACTCCTGCACGAAGAGCCGCGAACCCGCGCAGCACACGTGACCCTGGTTGAAGTAGATGCCGTTCACGATGCCCTCGACCGCCTGATCGAGCGGCGCGTCGTCGAAGACGATGTTCGCGGCCTTCCCGCCGAGCTCCAGCGTGAGACGTTTGCCGGTGCCCGCGACCGCGCGCTGGATCGCTTTCCCCACCTCGGTCGAGCCGGTGAACGCGATCTTGTCGACGCCGCTCGACACGAGCTCCGCGCCGGTGCGTCCGTCGCCGGTCACGATGTTCACCACGCCCGGGGGCAGCTCCGCCTGCCGCAGCACGTCGGCGAAGAGCAGGGCGGTCAGCGGTGTCGTCTCCGCGGGCTTCAGCACGACGGTGTTCCCGGCCGCGAGCGCGGGCGCGATCTTCCACGAGAGCATGAGCAGCGGAAAGTTCCACGGGATGATCTGCCCCGCCACGCCGATGGGCCGCGGCGTGCGGCCAGGGAACGCGTACTCGAGCTTGTCCGCCCACCCGGCGTAGTAGAAGAAGTGCGCCGCGGCGAGCGGGATATCCACGTCGCGCGACTCGCGGATGGGCTTGCCGCCGTTGAGCGACTCGAGGACGGCGAACTCGCGCGAGCGCTCCTGCAGGA